>CAZYGG010000033.1:0-47043 GCA_964647585.1 uncultured Desulfobacterales bacterium | reverse complement strand
CTGACCGTATCGGAGATCTTAATGACATCTTCATGCTTGGTGCGGTTCACCCGCACCATCACGGCCGGCTTTCCATTGAACTTGGTGATAATATCGGCGTCCTCGAACCCGTCCGTGATACGGGCGACATCGCCTAAATACAGAACCGCGCCGTCAGCCAGGGTAATGAGGGGCAGTTTTTCAAACTCACGGCCCGTATACAGCTGCCCCATGGACTTGACCAGGATCTCGCCCCGTTTGGTTTTAATGGTGCCCCCGGGCAGATCGATACTGCCTGTCCGTACTGCCGCAACGACCTGATCGAAGGAGAGGTTGTACCGCCGCAGGTCCTCTTCCGATACCTCGATGGAAATTTCGTAATCCCTGACCCCAACCAGTTCAACCAGCGAAATAGGTCCGGTATTGATCAGGTCATCCCGGATTTTTTCAGCCGTCTTTCTGAGCAGCTTTTCAGACACGTCCCCATAGACGCCCACGGTTATGGTCGGATCTTTGTTGATGATCTCCACGGTAACCGGATCTTCGGCCTCCTCCGGAAACGTATCGATCAGGTCGACCTGGGTCTTCATATCATCCAGGACGGTTTGCAGGTCCGCGTTTGAATCCAGCTCAACCGTAACCGACCCCAGCCCTTCATAGGATCCCGAGCGGATTTTGGAGATCCCCTCCACCCCTTTGATCTTCTCTTCGATCTTGATACAGATCCCCTCTTCCACTTCCTGGGGACTGGCACCCGGGTAGACAACCGAAACGTTAATCATATCGAGTGCAAACTGGGGGAACATCTCCCGGCGCATGCCCAGCACGGTGAAAAGCCCGGCCATGATGATAAAAATCATGATCAGGTTTACGGTAACGCTGTTATTGACCGACCAGCGGGCAAGAGATTTCATGTAAAACCAGGATTCAAGGGTCCGAGGGTTCAAGGGTTCAAGGAAAAGTTCTTGAAGGTCGGATTAAGTGCTTTTTGCATTTCACTCGACCCCTTGACCCCTTGGCCCCTTGACCCCTAATTGTAAATATGCAGCCAGCGAAAGATACCGGTGACTGGACACAACGGTTGCGCGTGGAAAGTTACCTTCTTATCCTAATCTTCTCCCCACCGGAAATACCTGCCAGGGGAGTTTTTATGATCCGGTCGTTGGCGGTTATGCCGCTGTCTATAAAAACCGTCTCACCCAGACGACGCACCACATGCACAGGCCTGATCTGGAGTTCGTCACCGACTGCCACGAATACCGCGTCATCCGCCTGGACGACATACCGGGGCAACTCAAACACCTGCTCGATCTGCCGGCCCTGGATCTCAACTTCAACAAACATTCCCGGACGCAGCGCATCCAGATCCACCTGGCCGGAACAAAGATCGGCGGCCGGCGTATCGTTTTCTACTTCTATGACAAAACGCTGCATCCGTGTTTTTTCATCCAGACCGGCCATAATGCGTACAAGCTTTCCGGACCATTTTGATCCGCCGCTGTTGCCGGGCAATTGAATGTCGGCGCGGAATCCGGAAAGCCCCTTGTTGCCGTTTTTCAGCCACCTGAGTTCAGCCAGGGGCACGGAAACCTCGATATCCAGGGCATTGGCTCTATAGATGCTCCCCAGGTATTGGCCGGTGTTGACATGCTGCCCGGTTTCTATCTTCTTCTCCAGGACCCAGCCCCCAAAAGGGGCCGTTATCCTGGTTCGTTCCAGGTTATACTCGGCCTGGTGCAGGGCGGCCAGGGCAATTTTTCTTTCAGACTGCAGGCCGGCCTGCAACGGACCGATGAGCGCCAGCTGGTTTTCAATTGCCTGGCGTTTCACCCGGCTGGCCAGGTATCCCTGCTCCGCACGGTCCCGGTTTGTGCGGGAAGTGACCTTGGTCTTATAAAGATCTTTCAGGCGCTGAAATTCGTTTTTCGCCAGTTGCATATCCTCGTTGGCAATGGCAAGGTTTGCGTTTAAATTCTGCACGTCCTGCGCAAGCTTTGCAAGCTGGGCGGCAACGCTTTCAACCTGTCCCCGGCTTCTTTCCACTGCCAGGGTATAAGGAACCGGATCGATGGTAGCCAGAACAGTGTCCCGGTCGACGCAATAACCTTCTGCAAAACGCACATCCATATGGGAAATCTCACCGGTCACTTCTGCAACCAGCAGCAATTTTTCCCGGGGCCGAATGGTACCAAAAGCCTTTACCGGCATGGTTACCGTCCGGGGTTGGATTGAAATCACCTCAACCAGCCGCCCGTTCTGGGGGGGTGGCTGGCGTTGTGCTTTCGGGCGCAGGGCCACCAGGACAACAGCCACCACCAGAGCACAGGTGATCACGACAAGAACCCGTACTGTTTTGAAAAGAGCACCCTTTTGCATCTTCAAGACTCCGTATTAATCTGTCTTTTATCTACTAAACATTTAAATATGGAATAGTCTCAACTATATACATCGGCAACCAGTGTCTTGTCCAGTACCGATAACAGATGGCCTGAATATGTCCCGTTCCGGCAAGATATGTCTTTTCAACGGTACAGCCAAATATCTCTGACCTGGCCCTGAGAGGCTGTGCCGTAATTCAGAAAATCGTTCAATTTTTCTCCGTCATGCCGGACTCGATCCGGCATCCAGATTTCTATCTGACGGTAATGCCACTGGATCCCGGATCAAGTCCGGCATGACGATATTGCCAACTGCGTGAGTTTGACAATTACGACACAGCCTGTGAGGACCAGGTTTTTACGGGCAGAATAAAAAAGGCCGATACCTCTGAGAGAGATACCGGCCTTTAGAATCAAGCCTATTTCAGCAATCAGGTACTATCTGTTTCTAAAGCTCCTCTATGGCCTCGGTCAACTCCGGCAGAAAATCAAGGATGTCGGCCTCGATACCCACATCGGCCAGCTGAAAAATAGGGGCTTTGGGATTCTTGTTGATAGCCACGATAAAAGGATTGCCCTTCAGGCCGCCCATGTGCTGAAAAGAACCACTGATGCCGGCGGCAATATAGACCTTGGGTTTAACGGTCTGCCCGGATGTCCCGACCTGACGCGACTTTTCCAGCCACTTGGCATCCACGATCGGTCTTGAGCAGGAAACCACCGCACCCATGGCGTCGGCCAGTTCCTGGGCAATTTCAATATTTTCTTCATCTTCTATACCACGACCGATGGAGACCAGGACATCTTCTTTGGTGATGTCTACATCCCCGGCTTCAGCCGCGACAATCTCCAGATATTTACGTCCCGCGGATAGGTCGCCGGCATCGCCGGACTTATCAACCACCTGGCCGCCGGCCGCCTTGCTCTCATCGGCCGCAACGGCGCCGGGACGCACATTGAGTACTGCTCCGGCCGCACTGTCGCAATCAACATGGGTGCTGACAACCCCGCCGAATTCCTGGCGGACAAGTTTCAGAGTGGTGCCATCCAACCCTTCTATATCCACCACGTCGGCCGTAAAAGCGGAATCCAGTTTTATGGACAAACCGGGCCCCAGGTCCATGCCAAAGGTATCATGCGGCAGCAGGATAATCGCGTCAGCCGGTACAATACCTGCGATGGCGCCGCGGATAACCTCGGCGTTGGGATAGGCCAGGGCTTCGTTGTCGATTTTCCAGACTTCACTGAAAGATGCGGTCATGTCATTACAGACCGTATCCAGATTCGCGCCGGAACCGGTAACGATCGCGGTAACAGCTGCGCCGGCGTCTATTTTTTTGGCAGCGGCAGCCAGTTCAAGTGCCGAATCATCGGCAACACCTTCTGTATATGTAATATATGCGAAAATCTGCCCCATTATTTGAGCCCTCCTTTAGCCTTTAAGAGTTCAATCAGCTTCTCAATGATCTCTTCGGTGCTGCCTTCCAGCATCTCAGCGCCTTCACCCAGATCTGGAACAAAATAATCCAGCCGTTTTACCTTGGCCCCCGCTGCACCGACACTGCCGGCGTCAACGCCCAGATCGGAAGCACCCATCGTCGGGATATCTACCGAGGCCACTTTGCGAATACCGCGGATACCGACATACCGGGGCTCATTGATACCAGTCTGGATAGAAAGCACGCAGGGCATATCGATTTCATTCATCTCCTGGTTGCCGCCTTCGATTTCACGGCCGACGGTGAGCTTGCCCGACCCGGTTTCGACCTTGTTGACCAGGGAAGCATAAGGCATATCCAGCATAGCCGCCAGCATGCCACCCACCTGACCGGCTCCGTCATCCGCCTGGGCTCCGGTGAGGATCAGGTCGTAATTGCCTTTCTGCACGGCGGCTGCCAGCGCGGTGGCGATACCCTTGCCGTCGGAATCTTCAAACGCATCATCGTCCAGCAAAAGTCCGTTATTGGCGCCCATGGCCATTTCCCGCCGCAGAACTTCTTCGGCTTCCTCGTCTCCAACCGTTACGACAGTTACACTCCCGCCTTCCTTATCAACGATCTGAATGGCTTCCTCGACCGCGTAGTTGTCCCACTCATTGACCGAGTAGACCAGGTCATCCCGATCAATGTCATTTCCGGCGCTGTTGAGTTCAATCTCATTTTCAGAGGCATCCGGAACTCTTTTGACGCATACCAAAATCTCCATTTCTATCCTCCCAGGTATTTGTAGTTTGTCCGCCCAGATGTCCTTGGACTGGGTCCGGACGTTTTATTATTGAATATGCATGGCGACCAGTTCAGCCAGTTCGATGGCTTCCATCTTCCCTTCCATGCCGGCCACTTTAATCGCATCCTCGATGTTTACCAGACAGAACGGGCAGGCAGTGACGATCACATCGGCACCGGCTTCAGCGGCCATCTCAACCCGCAAAACCCCCATTCTGGTATCTTCCTCCGGCTCGTAAAACAGCATCAGGCCGCCACCGCCGCAACAGAAAGAGCGATCCCTGCTCTTCAGCATTTCAACCCGCTGCATACCGGGTATGGCGTCCAGAACCTGACGGGGATCTTCATAGAGCTGGTTGTGCCGACCCAGGTAGCAGGGGTCATGGTAGGTATAGGTTTTTCCAGTGTCTTCAACCGGCTTCAGGCTCAATTGGCCCGACCGCACCGCACGCGCCACCACCTGGCTGATGTGCTCAACCGGCGGCATGTCCGGGTAGTCGTTCTTAAGCGCATTCAGCGCGTGGGGATCGGCAGTAACGATCTTTTTAACCCCCGAATTGACAATGGCATCTATGTTCTGATCACGCAGATCCTGAAAAAGCATCTCCTCGCCAAACCGTTTGGCTTCATGACCGCTGTCTTTTTCAGCTTTGCCGAGAATACCGAAATCCACACCGGCAGCAGTCAGGACCTTGGCTGTGGCCCGGGCAATATCCTGCATCCGGTCATCATAGGAGGAAATGCTGTCCACGAAGTAAAGAGTCTCCGCCAGGGCTCCCTTTTCCAGCACCCGGACCTCACATTCGGCCTTGAACTCCTTGTCCTTGAGAGCCCAGTCGCTGCGTTTCTTTTCCATCTTACCCCAGGGGTTGCCACGTTTCTCAAGCGCCCTGAGTGGTTTTTGCAGGGACTGGGGCACCATGCCTTCATCCACCATACCCCGCCGCAAGTCGACTATTTTATCAATGTACTCAATCCCAAGGGGACACTCCTGTTCACAGGCGCCGCAGGTCGTGCAGGACCAGATTTCATCCTCTTCGTAGATAGAACCGATCAGGGGCTCACTCTCCTTGAACTTACTGCCCACCGGGTACCAGGGGTAGTTCTTGAAAATCAAATCCCGGCCCTTGATGGAAATAAAGCGCGGCGACAGCGGCCTCCCCACGGCATTCGCCGGACACTGGTCGGAGCAACGCCCACAATCCGCGCAGGAATAAAAGTCCAGCAGGTGTTTCCAGGTAAAATCCTCCAGTTTCTTGACCCCGAAAGATTCGAGGTCGTCAAGCTCTTCATCCGACACCCCGTGCCGGACAGGTTTGACCGTTCCCCGGTCCAGACGCATGAAAAACACGTTGAAGAGGGACGTAATCACATGAAAATGTTTGCCCAGGGGTAAAAAACAGAGAAAAAAGAAAAAAGTGATATCATGAACGTAATAGGCAATCAGGTGCAGCCCTTGCAGATACTCAACCGGCGTGTTCCACAGGAAAAGCTTGAAAGCCCACGGGAGTGTCAGCGGAAACAGGAACTCCGTCGGCAGGGCTGCTTGAGACTGGGCCGCTACAAGAGTGGCTTCGAATAGGCTCTCGGATACCATCAAAGTACCAATAATCGCCAGGACAAAAACCGCCTCACCGGTGTGGTCATGCCCGTATTTCTCAGGCACGGCATACCGGGCCGGCTTCTGGATACCGCGTCGGTAGGCGGCTATAATGACCGTCACAAAAACAACGGTCGCCATAATATCTTTGATAACGTTGTAGATATGTCCTATGACACCGTCAAATCCCGGAAAGACAAAACCATCGTAAAGGCCCATAATTACCAGAGATGTCGACCTGATACCCAGGGATAGAAATCCGAAAAAAATCAGTATGTGGAGGATGCCGGCGGTCTTGTACCGGGGCTGCCGCCACTGGGCCAGCCAGATCTTGAGTACCGAGTAGAGTCGCTCCGGGTAGCGGTTTAAACGCTTATCCGGGGCCGCTTTTACCAGCGGGGCCAGTCGGGTGGCCATGATGTAGGTAAATATCGCTATCCCGGCAATCGGGATAATCAACGATAATAGCCATGTAGGAATAAACAGAAAGAATGCTTTGGCCGGGCCAATCAACGCTGTTTCCATGGGTAACTGATCCTCTCTCTTCTAATAAGGTCTTGCCTTAGAAACTATCTCAAAAAAGTCTTTTGGCCCAATCTTCGCGTTGGGCGCGAATATCAAATCCTCAAAATACAGTAGTATTCCTCCGGTTTGATATTCACGGCCGCCGTACCATGAACCAAAATCCATTTTTGAAATAGTTCCTACATTAGTCGTTCCTTAAAAGGGGTTGCCTTTGTCGGGACACATTTGCCACACGGGGTGGCTGTTTATCAGTAAAGATACCACAGCCTATAAATGAATGAGCATTCATTCATTTATAGGCTGACCTCTTGCGTGTCAAGCAAAAATGCACTTAAATAGCATAAAAAATCTTCAGGTTGCACCCCACCTGGGCAATACGCAGCGGGCAGGCCCACCATGGGGGAAACTTGCGGCCGCCGCGACCTGGGAGCCACATTCTATCTGACAAAAGCCTGTCCGCCCGGCTCAATCGTCCAAGCCTAATCAGACAGATAGTTCCAGCCGAAATAAACGCTTGTTGGGCAGGGTTCACAACCTCGGACGGCCTCGGTTTTAAGACCGGCCCGGATAGCAGCAACATTACCCGGGGTGGCAGGAGTCTAAAGTCCGCAGGGGCTTAAAAAAAATGCACTATGCCATAAAGCCCCGATTATTAAAAGGGTTATATCACCTATCGGATTTCTTGACAATTGCCTGGTTTCAGATTATGGGTATTTACCCGGTATGTCCGGGCATTTCAAAACCTTATCAAACCAGTAGAATCATCTGCAAAGGAGGCCGCACGTGACAACGGAATTGAAGTATGCCGACAAACCCTGGACCGCGCATTATGAAGCCGGTGTTAAGGAAAATATTGACTACGATGAAACTTGTCTTCCGGAATTCCTGGAAAGATCGGCCCGGGATTTTCCGGATAATATGGCGCTTTTATTTCAAGGTTACCGGGTCACCTACCGCGAATTAAAAACAATGGTAGACCGGTTTGCAGCCGTCCTGTCCGGATTCGGTGTTAAAAAAGGCGACAGCGTGGCCATCCTGCTGCCCAACGTTATTCCCTGCGTGGTGAGCTATTACGCTATTTTAAAAATCGGCGGAATTGTGGTCATGAACAATCCACTGTATTCCGACCGCGAATTGGAACACCAGTTCAACGACTCAGGTGCCAAACTCCTGATCACCCTGGATCTGCTGGGCAATCGCATGATCGACCTGCGGCCCAAGACCAGCATCCGGGAAATCATCTATACCTCTATCGGCGACTACCTGCCATTTCCCAAAAATTTCCTGTTTCCACTCGTTGCGAAAAAGAAACAGCTGGCAGCCGACGTTAAAGCGGCCAAAAATGTATTCAAATGGAAGGCTGTCCTGGCCGCCGCCAACGCCGATGTTCCCGCTGCGGAGCTTTCTTTTGATGACACAGCCATGTACCAGTATACCGGCGGCACAACCGGCGTTTCCAAGGGAGTCATGCTGACCCACGCCAACCTGAGCAAACAGGTTCAGCAGCTTCAAGGCTGGTTTCCGACGTTTAACCGGGGCGAAGAGGTCATGCTCAGTGCCCTGCCCTTTTTCCACGTGTTCGGCCTTTCGGTGGCCATGAATTTTTCCGTATTCATGGGCTGGGGGGATATTCTGGTTCCCAAACCGCAACCAGAACAGCTGCTTGAAACTATAGGAAAATTTAAGCCGACTTTTGCACCGTTGGTTCCAACCATGTACATCGGCATGCTCAGCGACCCCAACATCAATAACGTAGACATGACGTCCATTAAAGGCTGTTTCTCGGGCAGTGCTCCGTTGCCCATCGAAGTTATCAAGGACTTTGAAGAAAAAACCGGTGCCATCATCGTGGAAGGGTTCGGGATGACGGAGTCCACTCCGGTTACCCATGTCAATCCCTTTGCCGGCGGCAAACGCAAAGTGGGCAGCATCGGCGTCCCCATCAGCGATACACTTTGCCGGATCGTAAACATAGACGACGGTGAAACGGATATGCCCGTGGGTGAAACCGGTGAACTGCTGATGAAAGGTCCGCAGGTTATGAAAGGCTACTGGGGCCGCCCGGAGGCCACCGCAGAAACAATCACGGACGGCTGGCTTCACACCGGGGATATCGCCAAGATGGACGAAGATGGCTATTTCTACATCGTGGATCGCATGAAAGACATGATCATTTCCGGTGGGTACAATGTTTATCCCCGTGATATCGAAGAGGTTTTCTTTGAACACCCGAAAGTCCTGGAAGCCACCGCCATCGGTGTTCCGCACCCGAAACGCGGCGAGCAGGTAAAAGTGTTCGTGGTTCTAAATGAGGGCGAAACCACCACCCAGGAAGAACTGATCGAATACTGCAAAGATAAGCTGGCGGCCTACAAGCTGCCTACCATGATCGAATTCCGGGATGAACTGCCAAAGACCAATGTCGGGAAAGTCCTGAAGAAAGACCTGCGGGCGGAGGAGTTGGCTAAAAAGGAAGGCTGAATTCATCAGTCTTAGGTTTTATGTTTTAAGTGTCAGGAAAAAACCAATTCAAAGTTAAAATCATCTTAAAACGTATCACCCGAAACTTAAAACAAAAAAGGCGGGGAAATTCCCCGCCTTTTTTAGTTCTATCGGTTGGATTAACCGTTACTTGCTGCAGAATGAATTCTCGTCAATATCAATGGCAGCGCCGCAGGTCCCCAGGATGGCTTTCATTTTACCGAAGGTAACCGGAAGCACGGTTTCAGTAAAGTATTCACAGGACTTCAGCTGGCCTTCGTAAAAGGGCTTGTCCTTTTTCTTGGCGCCTTCGAGTTTCTGGCTGGCAACCGTCGCCCGCCACAGCAGCATCCACGCCATGACCACGTCACCGGTAACCTCCATGAAAGGATGGGCATGGGCAAAAGCACTAAGGACTTCCGGGCTCATGGCCTTACCGCCCATATGCATGGCGACCTCGCCGAGTTTGTTGAGCATTTTTTCAACGGCGTCAGCCGCCCCTTTGAGAGTCTCTATTTCTCTGGCAGCGGCAATGGTTTTCTGAATTTCTCCCATCAGATCCATCACGGCCTTGCCCTTGTTCATGCCGAGTTTGCGGCCGAGAAGGTCCATGGCCTGGATACCGTTGGTACCTTCATAGATCAGAGTAATGCGGCAGTCCCGGAGCAATTGCTCCTGGGGGTATTCTTTGATGTAGCCGTACCCGCCATAAACCTGCATGCCGTGGCTGCAGACTTCAAACGCCTTGTCCGTCACATAGCCCTTGGCAACCGGGGTGAGCACTTCAACCAGTCCCTGAAATTTATCCTTGGCATCCTGGTCATCCGCGGTGTGGATCATATCTTCACAATAGGCGACATAATACAGCAGGCTGCGCATGCCTTCGATATAAGACTTCATTGTCAGCAATTGCCGACGTACGTCCGGGTGTTGAATAATAGGTACCGCCGGCGCATCCTTGTCCATGAAGGATAAAATGTTTTTCCCCTGGATTCTCTCGCGGGCATAGTTCACCGCGTTGAGATAAGAACTGGAGGCGCAGCTGAAGCCCTGCAGCCCCACCAGCAGCCGGGCTTCATTCATCATCAGGAACATGGCCCGCATGCCTTTGTTCTCCTCGCCCAGCAGGGTCCCGCGGCACTGGCCTTTCCCGCCCAGAGCCAGGCTGCAGGTAGAGTTCCCGTGAATGCCCATTTTTTCTTCTATACCGGTGCAAACCACATCGTTGGGTTCCCCCAGGCTGCCGTCATCGTTGACCCAGATCTTGGGTACCAGAAACAGGGATATACCCTTGGTCCCTTCCGGAGCCCCTTCAATACGGGCCAAAACAGGATGGATAATATTTTCGACAAGATCGTGTTCACCACCGGAAATGAAAATCTTATTGCCGGTGATGGTATAGGTCCCGTCATCATTTTTTTTGGCGGTGGTGGTCAGCGCACCCACATCCGAACCCGCTTCCGGCTCCGTAAGCAGCATGGTGCCGCACCATTCACCGGTAAACATTTTTTTCAGGAACAATTCTTTCTGCTTGTCGGTGCCAAAAGCTTCGACCAGTTTTCCAGCGCCATGGGTAAGCCCCGGATACATCATGAATGCGAAATTCGCACCCACAAAATAATCACTGGCTGCCATGGCGACACTTTTCGGCATGCCCTGCCCGCCCCATTCGGGGTCTTCAGACATGGCCAACCACTCTCCCTCAACAAAAAGGTCGAACACCTTTTGAAAAGACTCGGGCGTTGTCACTACGCCATTTTCAAGGCGACATCCCTGCTCATCACCTTCCTTGGAAGTCGGCAGGATCTCCTTGATTGCCAGGTTCCGGGCCTCCTTGACAATCATGTCAATGACCTTCTTGTTAAACTCAGCGTATACTTCATTTTCACTGAATTGGGCGACTTCAAGTTGTTCGTGGAGAACAAAATCGATATCTCTTCTGTCTGCAATCTGCTGTGCCATAATCTCTTTTCCCCTCTTGGTTAACGCTGCGTAACGTCAAATCGTCCTATGCGTTAAACCGTGTTTAGTGTTGCCACATCACCCTTTGAATAAGGCGCTACCCTTTAACTAGTGTCCGTCCAGAAATGGTAGATTTTGGTTCAGAGCAAGGCTTGAGCGCTTTTGAAACCGCAGGCATAGCGCGCTATTCCGAGGATTTCATAAGAGCAAAAACACAGCTCTGGGCCGAAAGATGCCGTTTATGGATGGGCACTAACTACTTCCGGGTTCCCTACACCTCTTATAAATAAATCGACCAGCGGGTCGGCCATGGAAACGAGGTCGTAACTGCCGCCGGAATGCAGCCAGGTATTGATGACCTCATCAATGGCACCGATAATAAACCGTTTTACCAATCCCATGTAGAGGTCCTTGCGCATAAGCCCTTCATCCTGGCCACTTTCCACAATCTCGGAAACAAGATCCAGATACAGTTTTGACATCTCCCGGATCTGCTCTTCACACATGCGGCTGAATCTGCGCGTCTCGGTCTGGTAAAGGACCGCCATGTTGCGGTCACGCTGAAACTCTTCCAAATGCCTTTTGATCAGCAGGCGCAGTTTGTCCCGGGCATTATCCGCCTTGTCAACCTCTTCCCGGAACCGCCCGAACACCTGTTTGGTTTTATACCCGAAAAAGTTCACCAGGATATCTTCCTTATTTTTGAAATAAAGATAGATGGTCCCGTCGGCCACGCCCGCTTCCCTGGCGATCTGGCTGACGGTTGCCTGGTGAAAACCCTGTTCGGCAAACACTTTAATGGCAGCCTCGAGAATCAGGTGATACTTGCCGTTTGTTTTGGATTTCTTATTGATGACGGCCTCCAATGCAACAGTATTTATGAATGAATGCTCATTCATTTATCAAAGGGTTCCCACCCGTGTCAAGCCCAAATATCGTTTTTTTTCCAAAAGGCAAATTTCATACTATTTCCCATTTTTTCAGTGTCATAATAGTATCATGCGTGGTTTTGGCATTAAGAAAAACAGAATTCTATCCATATGAAACTAAATGAGGCAATATTCATTCTTACCGATGAATACATTAAATCGATTACCAAGAAGATGCTCCTCTTGATCTATCCTGTCATTCTGAGGAGTGAAACGACTAAGAATCCCTCGCATTGAAGCATGGCCTTAACTTGTAGGGGACGCTTCGCTTCGCTCAGAGTGACACTATTATATACGCCCAAGGCCAGGGCAGCCCTCCCTGTAGGATTTTACAACTCGAGTGTTGGAAAAACCAACACAATGCATAACCAACTAATATTCATTTGTTTTTCAGTAAATTTTCCCTTGAGACAACCCTATCCCGACTGGTTTTGCGGGAAATCACGACAACACGCAAACACCTTGCTTCAGTCGTAAAGTCTCGAATGAAATACAATTTGATTAATAATTACAATATATTAAAATTTTATAGGCCGACAGGCCACACCTGGCATGTGGTTTGCTCATATATGTGATAACAATCGACACGCTAATTAACAACCGCAGCAAAAGGAGCTTTCAAATGGCAAAGAGCACAAAAGACAGCGGACGGAATAAAGTGGGTTACGGTGCCACTTATCAGAAGGGCGCCACCGGCGCGATGGACGACTCAAACTCCATAGCCGCGGTTTTTGGCGGACAGACCTGGATGGTGAAACCCGATAAAAAAGCCCGGGTCGCAAACCCCTGTCTCTGGATGCAGGCGGGTGTGGTGGCCAACAAGGGCTGTACCAATTATTATGATTGCGTCTCCTGCAAATATGACCACGGGATGACCCGGCAGGTTGCCAAGGGTAAGCAAATCAGCTGGCAAAATGCCATGCGCAGGCGGCCCAGCCTCGACCGGACCTGCCGGCACAGCCTTACCAATCGAATTCCCAAAAGGCTGTGCGCTTATGACTACCAGTGTGCTACCTGCGATTTTGACCAGACCTTCGAGGATACCCTGGCTCACAAGACAACTGGTTTCCCGGCTGAAATGCAGCAGGTCAAGGGATTTGATGTTCCCATGGGGTACTATTTCCACAACGGACATACCTGGGCCCGCATTGAAAGCGGCGGGCATATTCGCGTCGGCCTCGATGACTTTTCTCTCAAACTTCTGGGAAAAGCTGATGCCCTGGATCTGCCCTTGATGGGTAAGGAGCTTGACCAGGGAGTCGCCGGCTGGGGCTTAAAACGAGGCGACAATGACGCCGGTGTACTTTCCCCGATTAACGGGGTCATCCTGGAAGTGAATGACCGGGTGAGGCGGAACCCGGAAATCGCCAATGATGAACCGTACAGCGATGGCTGGCTTTTCACCGTGCATACCCCCGATGTAAAGAAAGCCATGGAAGACCTCATGGTGGATTCCGACAGCCTGGGCTGGATCGGCGCTGAAGTCGGCGTGCTGGAAAATATGATCGAGGAAGTCGCCGGCCCCCTGGCTACGGACGGTGGTCATCTGGCTGCGGACATTTACGGGAACCTGCCGGGACTCGACTGGAACAACCTTACCAAAACCTTTCTGAAGAGTTAAGGGCCGATCGGCCGGAACTGTCACCGGGTATCGGCTGCACGAAATCCTTCGGCCGGTACCCCTGACGGAAAAACCAAAGAGGACGCACAATGGGCGCCAAACTTCAAGAAAAGCCAATCGGGAACCCGGACCGGGAATGCATCTGGATGCAGGCCGGCGTTGTTCGCCGGAAACACTGCCGGCTCAACTACGCTTGCCCCGAATGCCGTTTCGACCATGCCCTGCGCAAGGCAGCCATACAAAACCAGGTGCTTGCCCGCCAGGGAGTTCCCCTTTCCGGGAAACGTGCCCAGCTGGTCACCTGGAACGAACGGCTGCGCGAACGTCCCCTGAAAAAACGTCCCTGTGTCCACCACATGAAAGGTCGCATCACTTTCCGGCACTGCACGAATGAATACCGCTGCGGCAATTGTGAGTTTGATCAGTTCTTTTTTGATCAGTACAGTGTTCACGCCGTTGTCAAACCGGTGGATGTTCTCAATGTGGAGGGTTTTCGCATTCCCCAGGGCTACTACCTGCATGCCGGTCATGCCTGGGTAAAAATAGAAGACAAATCCATGGTGCGGGTCGGCATCGACGATTTTGCCCTGCGCCTGCTCGGGCCGCTCGATGAGGTTGAAACGCCGCTTTTCGGTAAAACCGTCCGCCAGGGCACTCCGGGAATGAAACTTGTCCGCGGGAAGCAAAGTGCTCCGGTCCTTTCCCCGGTGAACGGGGTCGTAACCGATATCAACCCGGCCATCCGGGAGAGCGGCGGTCTCGCCAACCAGGCGCCTTACTCCGATGGCTGGATCATGCGAATTCATACCGATGACTTAAGAGGAGACCTGGACACGCTCATGATCGGAGACGAAACCACCCGGTTTCTCGGAGCCTCCGTGGACCGCCTTTACCAGGAAATTGAAGCAACCAGCCCCCTGGCAACCGATGGCGGGCAGCTGGGAAATGATATTTACGGTAATTTGCCGGAACTGGACTGGAACAATCTCGTTAAAACCTTCCTGACCTGATCAAGCTATCTTGCTACGCCACTCATTTTTAGGTTGATTTCATTCGCTACCCGGAGGTGTGGGAGTGCTGTTGGCGCTATCTGGTGTAAACTCCTCCCCCTTGATGGGGGCGGTTGGGTGGGGGTGCTGTCGGGATTGCCTCGGTGTAGTCAAAAAATTTACTGTGATAACCGTCACCCTCCCCCAACCCCTCCCGTCAAGGGAGGGGTGCTTTTTGCCGTTGTGCGTCAAATAGAGCTATCGGAACACTATTCTGACAACCGCTCTATATTGCCCGCATGCGTGGCCGCACGGATCCTTTTCACTTCATCTCCGAGCAGAATTTTGCAATGCCGGCAGAGCTGATCCGATTTCCGGTCAACATCGTCAACATTGCGGCAGTAGTGCATAATACAGGTGTGCTCCGGGCAGTGGCGCAGGTTAAACGTGTGCCCCAATTCATGAATCGCTTCTTTGACAATTCGGTCCTCAAGGTTCCCTGTACCCGGATTGCCCGCGGACTCTTCATTATTGAGCCGGCAGGTTGAAATCACACAGGCTGTCCCCCCCAGTTGGGCCTCCCCATACACGTAGGTTAAAATGGGAATAAACAGATCGACCTCGGTTATCGCCAGAATCTTGTGGGTATCATCCGGGGCCCGATCGGCAAGTTTTTGCAGGATTGCGGTGGAATGGTACTGCTCCCGGAGGGCATCAAAGGCGAAATCAACATTACGCAGCAACGGTTGCACCTGTGTCGCCCATCCATATATCCGCTCTACCTCACGGCCGATGCGCTCAAGCAATTCCTCCGCGAATCCCTCGATGGGCGCAATCACAATCCTCTCGCTGGGCGCTTTTGAATTCAATTTTTTGTTTTGGTCCTAAAACCCCTGCTGCGCAGGGAGATCACAAAACTTAAACAAAGGCACTTGCTTGCCCTTTGGTTTTCCCGCCCGACGGGAGGCCAAAAGCCACCCGCTTCACGGGTGGTTGTTTACCCCCGGAGGCCATACCGTTTGATTTTACTGTAGAGCGTTGACCGGTCTATTTTGAGGATTTTGGCACTCCGGGCCACGTTCCATTGATTGGCTTCGAGGATGTTGGCGATATGTGCTTTTTCCATCGCCTGTAGGGATTCGCCGGATGGCTCACGACACACATCGGACATCACGAAGGGCAAATCGCCGGCCTGGATATGGCGGCCCTTGCCAACCACTACGGCACGTTCAATCGCGTTTTCCAGTTCACGCACGTTGCCGGGCCATTCATGCAGCATCATCTCATCCAGGGCCCCCCGATCGACCCGGTCAATACGCTTATTTGTTTCCCGGGTAAAACGTTGCAGGAAGTGTTCGGCCAGCAGGGGAATATCCTCTTTACGTTTCCGCAAAGGCGGCATTTTAAGGGCCACCACGTTCAGGCGATAGTAGAGATCCTCCCGAAAGCTTCCTTTTTTTATCTCGGCTTCGACATCCCGGTTGGTAGCCGCAACGATCCTGAAGTCCGCTTCAATCGGCTGAAGTCCGCCGACCCGGTAGAACACGCGATCTTCCAGAACGCGCAGCAGGTCAATCTGCATGCGCATGCTGATTTCACCGATTTCATCGAGAAACAGCGTCCCGCAATGGGCCAGCTCCAGGCGCCCCTTCTTTGTCTCCCGGGCGTCCGTAAAGGCCCCTTTCTGGTGTCCGAACAGCTCACTTTCCATGAGATGTTCGGGAATAGCGCCGCAATTTACCACCACGAAGGGGCCGTCACTGCGGGGACTGTTGGTATGGATTGCTTTGGCCGCCAGCCCCTTGCCGGTTCCGGTTTCGCCGGTAATCAACACCGTCGATTCCATGGGAGCCACGTCCATAACGGTTTCGAAGACCGCCTGCATGGGCGGCGACTGGCCGATCATGCTTTCAAACCGGGTCCGCTCTTTGAAATCCTCCTTGAGAAACAGATTTTCTTTGGCCTGGTTCCGGTGGGCAATAATCTTTTCAATCAGAATACCGAGCTCTTCCGGATCAAAGGGTTTGAGCAGGTAATCGAAAGCCCCGTTTTTCATCGCTTCGATGGCTGTGGAGATAGAACCGTAGGCGGTAATCATCACAACCGATACATCCGGGTCGTTTTCCTGGACAAGGCTCAGCACTTCAAGCCCGCTCATCCCCTCCATCTTGATATCCATAATCAAAATGTCATAGCGAGTCTTTTCGATCCGGGCCAGGGCCGCCTCGCCGCTTTCCGCGGTCTGCACGTTATGGCCGTCCCGCTGGAGCCACGCGGACAGGGATTCGCGCATGACCATCTCGTCATCGACAATCAGTATTTTGACTTCATCCATCTTGATCTCCATGTTTACGTTCAACCGGAAACTCAATGGTAAAAGTGGCGCCCTGCCCGGGCTCCGATTCAACCCGGATTTTGGCGTTGTGCTCTTCTATAATGCCGTAGGCAACCGACAACCCAAGGCCGACGCCCTTGCTTTTTTTCTTGGTGGTAAAAAACGGTTCAAATAGTTTGGCCTTGTTTTGGGGAGAAATACCCACCCCGTTGTCTTTAAATACCAGGGACACCAAGCCTTCTTCGGGCCGGTGGTCCACCTTGATTTCCAGCAAGCCTTCATCTTCATGTTCCATCGCTTCGATGCTGTTGGAAAACAGGTTCATCAAAACCTGCTGCAACTGGTCTTCCGCGCCGGGAATATCCGGCAGTTCCGGGCTGCAGGTCGTGGACACCTGCACACCATTTAACTTTAGCAAATTAGAATTCAATATCAATGTTTTCTCGATCAGCCGTTCCAAAGAAAGGGACGTAAACTCAATTTTGGCCTGCCTTGAAAAGGAAAGCAAGTTTGAGACAATTCGGCTGACCCGGCGGGTTTCACCTTCCATGAGTTCTAAAAAATGGTTGAACTGGCCCATTGCCTCTTTGGAAAACCCGTCTTCAGAGGATATGCGCTTGATCAACATAATCAGGTTCAAGATACCCGCGATGGGGTTGTTGATTTCATGCACTACCGATGCGGAAAGCTTCCCCAGCGAGGCCATTTTATCATGGTGTAAAAGCTGCTCATGGGTTTCCTTCAACTGGCGGGTCCGTTCGGCAACCATCTGTTCGAGGCGGCGGGTAATCTCCTCTTCTTCCCTTTTTCGTTGGGTGATATCCCGGCTTATTTCGATAAACCGGGATATCTTGCCATCTTTCTCCCAGATGGGATAAACGGTCACTTCAAAATATTTTTCTTCTCCGGCATGCCGGGAGCGCTTGATCACAGACTGGACGGTACCCCGATTGTGGACCACTTCGCTCAGGGGGCAATCCATCCCGGTGGCGAGGCAGGCCTGCTCACCCCGTTGAAAAATATCGAAACACTTTTTGCCGATCACCTCATCGCGGGTATAGCCCATCTTCTCTAAAAAGGTTTTATTTACATCGAGGACGTCCTTTTCAGGAGAGATGACGATGATAAAATCCTCGATCCCATTGAGGATGGTTTCCACTTCTATGTTGCGTTCCCGCAGTTTACGCTCTTCGGCAATGATAGCCGTCCACAACAGGTCGAACACATTGTGGGAAAGGATACGGATGTTGTCCGGACGCGTGTTGAGGACATCCTTGAACAGGGCATCATCCGGTGTGAGGGTAATGAGCAGGCCAATACCAATCCTGGGCGTGTACAATTCCTTGTAATCGGTTACGGCAAGCAATCCGAGTTTTTTGGCCAGCACCATCCCCGGGCTGTGACGATCCGGATCGGCAACGGCCACAATCTTCGCATTGACCTCTCCTTTCGAGTAATCGAAGGTGGTTTTTTGGAGAAGCTCGACACAGTGGTCGCCACCGCCGATAAGGCCGATATTGATAACGGGCGTGCTATTTTTAATCATTTCCAGCCTTTTGAAAACCAAGACCCGGTCAGCCAGTGCGGACCGGGTCTTGGTTTTCTAAATTCGGATTTACTTCCGCCCTCAGTCCACCTGGGGCCTGGGCAGCACTTTTGCCTGCTCGGCAATTTCGGGAACCTTATGTTCCCACTCGATGGCCATGAGATGCACACCGGCCACCCCTTTCAGCTCCTTGAACTCCTCGATCTGTTCGCAGGCCATCTTGATGCCTTCAGCCGCCACTTTGCCCTTTTCCGCACCCTGGAGTCTTTTAATAACCTCATCAGGCACATCCATTCCGGGGACCTTGTTTTTCATATAGCGGGCCATACCGACACTCTTCATGGGCGTAACCCCGGCCAGAATGTAGACTTTCTCCGTCAGGCCCATATCGTTGGCCTGTTTGACCCACTCCCGAAATTTGTCCATGTTGTAAATGCACTGGGTCTGGATAAAATCGACCCCGGCACTTATTTTCTTGGCCAGACGGTGCACCCGCCATTCAAAGGGATCTGCAAACGGATTGGCCGCCGCCCCGATAAACATCTTCGGGGGGTCTTCGATATCGGCCCCGCCCTGGAACTTGCCTTCATCCCGCATGTTCTTGACCATGTTGATCAACTGCATCGAATCCACATCGAAAACGCCCTTGGCCATGGGATGGTCACCGAACTTGCAGTGGTCACCGGACAGGCATAGTATGTTGCGCACACCGTGGGCATATGCGCCCAGCACATCGCCCTGCATGGCCAGGCGATTACGATCCCGGCAGACCATCTGGTAGTTGGGTTCCAGACCTTCTTGCAACGCAATAAGGCTGGCCGCCCAGCTCGACATGCGCACCATGGCCGTCTGGTTATCCGTAATGTTGACCGAATCGACATTGCCTTTGAGAAAGGCCGCTTTTTCCCGGACTTCTTTGGCATCGGTTCCGCGGGGTGGCCCGAGCTCACCGGTGAACGCAAAGTGTCCTGCCGTTAGAATCTTCTCAAGGTTACTTCCTGACTTTAAACCGTTCTGCTCTGTGCTCATAACATTCACCTTATCCTAAACGATTCAGCATCCAGTTATTTTTATCGTATGATCGACCTGAAGTTACCTGCCGCCCTACTCCTCGTCAGGTTCCGTCAGCTTTTCATAGCCGGGTTGAATCAGGGTCCTGGGTACGGTGTCATTCCAGTCTTTTATGGGATGAAACTCCATAATGCTGTCCAGCCGCCCCTGAGCTGCCAGGCGCTCGTAAATCCGGAACCAGGCGCAGGGTTGGTCGTCACTAATTTCACAGTTGCCATCGTTCGTACCGCCGCAGGGACCGTTGTAAAGCCCCTTGGCACACATGGTCACCGGGCAGATGCCGCCGGTCCATCCCAGCACACAACTCTGGCAGGAGCGGCAGCGTTCCTCGTACCAGCCCACGGCCCGGTTGGCAGACATGCCGGAGGTATCCACCCCGGGGAAGACCGGTGTGTCCGGAAACCTTTCGGCCAGAAACTGGATTCCCACGCCGCAGGCCATGGACAAGATGGCGTCGTACTCACCCACCACGTCATCCAGCGCCTCGAGGTATTCCATGTCGCACTGCCTCTCCACCGTCTTGGCACCCAACTCGATGGGATTGTCATCCAGTTTCCGGGCCATGTCCAGTTCGGCGTTCAAAACATCAACTTCCTTTTCACCACCGGCCAGACAGACAGCGACGCAGGTTCCGCACCCCACATTCAGGACTTTTTTATAGTCCTTGAGCATCGCTTTCAACTCTTCAAAGGGTTTCCTCTTGGCTACTATCATTTCCCCTCCTGTTATACAGATCGGTTACATTTCCGAGTCATGGGCAAATACCGCATTACATGGCGGATTCCGGATGAAAGACATTGACCTCTTTCAAGTCGTCGCCCAGGTATTCCCTTTCATTGGGACCCAGGATACCCAGAGCCAGACACATCAGCGTCCAGATATGAACCACGGGGTAATCCCCGCCGTAGTGTTCGCTCAGTTCGTGAATCTGGGCATGGCAGTTATGGCAACCCGCGATGCAGTAATCCGCCCCGGTGGCCTTGATCTGATCGTCTTTCAGCTTGCCGTACTGCAGGCGCTGCTCCTTGAAACCGGACTGCAGAAAACCACCCCCGCCGCCGCAACAATAGTTGTTTGACTTGTTGGGCTGCATGTCCACGAAGTTTTCTTCGCCTACAATGGTTTTGACCACGAGACGCAGATCGTCCGCAATGGGATCGCCGAAAGTCTTACGCACGATCTGGCACGGATCCTGGACTGTAAACTTGATCTTCAGGTCCTTGTTCCAATCGGAATTGGGCTTGAGTTTGCCCTCCCGGATCCATTTTGCGTAATATTCATAAATATTTTTGACCTGGAAATTGTGGTCGACCTTGAACTTTTTCAATCCTGCCAGGATTGAGAAGGTGATGTGCCCTCACTCGGTGTTGAGGTACGTCTTGCACCCCAGGGCATCCGCACTGGCGGCGGTTTGTCTGACCAGGTGTTCCCAGTTTTCGTTGTCCGCCAGGAACAGGCAGTAGTTTTCACCGCCCCACCCCTTGGAGCCGTATGTCCAGTCAGCCCCGGCCAAGTGCAGGATCTTCCAGAACGGGACCATTTCATCGGGTTCTGTTACCGGCTCCCGTGAATTCTGGTTGACGAAGAACTCAGCGCCTTCCTTATCGATGGGTGCCTGCATATCTGCGAATTCAGGTTGGGACTCCTGATACTCTTCCAGGACGTCCTCCACCACGAACACAAAATCATCCGGGGAGGTTCCCATGGCGCTGCCACTCTCGTTGCGCAGGGCCATGTCGCAGGACCCCAGAATCCCCTTGGGCCGCTCTTCACGCGGCACCTGGGCGCGAGCGTTGAACACCAACTGCGGGATATCGATTTTCATGGGGCAGACATAGATGCACCGCTGGCACATGGTACACATCCACAGCCAATTCGATTTAATGAGTTCCTCATCCATACCCAGGGCGGCCATACGCAGGAATTTACGTGGATCCATCCCTTCCAGACCCGTTGCCGGGCAGCCCGAAGAACAGGCGCCGCAGGTCAGGCAGAGGTTCAGGTTCCCGCCATCGGGAATGATCTCCTTGATCTTGTCCAGGAGGATACTCTTCTTTTTTCCTCCAAGTTTGATTGCTTCGTCAGCCATAATATACTCCGTCGTTAAGATTGATACTTATTTATTTAATGGGTTGGGGCCCAGTTCGCGAATATGCTCGGTCATCTCTTTGGCATATGCAGCAAAGGTGGGGCCTTCACCGGAAGAAAGATTATACATCCGCACCCGCTCGCCCTCAATACCCACTTCGGCGAGCAGTCGGTTGGCATGATTTACCCGTTCTTTGGCCCGATAGTTGCCGGCATTGTAGTGACATGTCCCTTCCAGACAGCCGACCACATACGCGCCATCGGCACCTTTCTGGATAGCTCTGAGTAGATACATCAGATCTACCTTGCCGGAGCAGGGCACTCGGATAATTTTAATGTTTGAAGGATACTCAAGCCTCATGGAACCTGCCAGGTCCGCGGCGGAGTACCCTCAGAATTCGCAACAAAAGGCGATGATCGTCGGTTCGAAGTCAGCCATTACATTCCTCCTGCCAGCAGTGCGTCAATTTTACATGCGATCTGTTCATCCTCGTAAAACCCGAGCTGAATAGTCTGCCGCGGACAGACGCCGGTACAGGCGCCGCACCCGTGGCACAGGGCTTCATCAATCTGAATCTCTTTGGTCTCAGTATTAAAAACCGGCACATCGTACGGGCACGTGCGGACACAGGTCAGGCACTTCACACAGTAGTCCGTGTCCACCGAGGCCTTGATAGCCGAAAGTTTGATCTCCGGACGGGCCAGGAACGTAACTGCCCGCGAAGCCGCGGCCTGGGCCTGGGAAATGGTCTCGGTTATAAGCTTGGGGCCATGGGCCGTCCCGCAGAGAAAAATGCCCTCGCCCGGCATATCCACCGGCCGGAGTTTCACGTGGGCCTCCATGAAATACCCTTCGAGGTTGGCGTTGAGTTTCATGATACGACTTAATTCAGTTGTGTCTGTGGCCCGCATACCGGCACTCAGCGCCAGCATATCGGCACTGATCTCGACCTCCTGCTGGAGAATGTGATCCTGGGTTGTCACCAGCATTCCCCCATCAGACGCCTTGACCACCGGCGGTTTGTCATCATTAAAACGCATGAAAATCACGCCTTTTTCCCGGGCTGCGGTGTAGTAGTCCTCCATCAATCCGTATGTCCGCAGATCCCGATACAGGACAAACACCTGGGTTTCAGGCTTCATTTCTTTAATGTGCAGTGCGTTTTTAACCGCCGCCTGGCAGCAGATCCGGGAGCACTCCTGCATCTCTTCGCACCGCGATCCCACACACTGAATCATCACCACCGTGTCGACATCCGCCAGGGCCGCTTTATCCTCCAAGCGGTCGGCCAACTGCACCTGGGTAATCACCCGATCATCTTCACCATACAGATACTCGGTGGGATTGTATTCCACCGCCCCGGTGGCCACCACGATCACGCCGTGGTCGATACTGCGGCTATCACCCATACCGCCAACCGCGACCTCGGTCTTGAAGTTACCTTTGTAACCACCGAAGCCGGTCACCTCAGCTTCAGTAAGAATTTCAACTTTGTCATGGGCGGTCACTTCCCCCACCAGTTTTTCCACATAGGCCTGCACATCCGCACCCTCGATGGTATGGTGCAGTTTCAGGGCAAAACCGCCCAGTTCGGCGGCCTTCTCAACGAGAACCACTTCAAAATCCTGTTTGCCCAGATTCAGAGCAGCGTTCATACCGGCAATGCCGCCACCAATTACCAGAGCGCGCGGGTTCACGTTGATCACTTTTTCTTTGAGAGAATGCAAGGTCCCGGCCCGGGATACAGCCATACGCACCAGGTCTTTGGCTTTGCGAGTGGCCAGTTCCGGGCTCTTGGAATGGATCCAGGAGTTCTGGTTGCGGATGTTGGCCATTTCAAACAGGTACTTGTTAAGGCCGCACGCTTCCAGGGTTTCCATGAACATCGGTTCATGGGTCTTGGGACTGCAGGAAGCCACCACCACACGATTGAGGTCGTGCTCCTGGATCATCTCCTTGATTTTTTCCTGGGTATCCTGGCTGCAGGTAAACAGGTTGGAATCGGTAAACACCACATTGGGCATAGTCCCCGCATATTCCTGCACGGCGGGCACATCCACAATGCCGCCGATGTTGATGCCGCAATTGCAAACGAAGACGCCAATCCGGGGATCTTCGCCTTCGACATCTTTCTCGTCGGGTATCTCCACCGGCTTGATGTCGTTGCCCCGGGCTTCCGCCAGTTCACTGCCCGCCAGACAGGCCGCCGCGCTGGCTTCGGTCACCGACCCCGGGATATCTTTGGGCCCCTGGAACACGCCGCAAGTATAAACGCCCGGCCGGGAGGTTTCCACCGGCGCGAAGGGTTCGCTTTCGGCAAAATTGTACTTATCCAGCTTAATGTCCAGACGCTTGGCGAGATCCACGGCTGATTCCGGTATGGTCAACCCGACCGAAAGAACCACCATGGAGAATATCTGCTCTTCCCGTTCGCCGGCTTCATTGACATACTGCACCCGCAGGTCACCGGTTTCCGGGACTTCGAGAATCGTGTGCACCCGGGCTTTGACAAAACGGATGCCCTCCTTGTCCCGCGCCCGTAAAAAGTACTTCTCGTAATCTTTACCGAAGGTCCGCATGTCCATATTAAAGACCGCGCAGTCCAGATCACCGTGGATGTGCTCCTTGGCAATCATGGCCTCTTTGGTGGCATACATGCAGCAGACCGAAGAACAATAGCCGTTGCCGCACCGGTTGAGGTCCCGGCTGCCCACGCACTGCAGCCAGGCGATGCTCTTGGGTTCTTCCCGATCCAGCGGCCGCATGACATGGCCGAAATAGGGCCCCCCGGCAGACAGGATCCGCTCAAACCCTTCAGCCGTTATCACGTTCGGGAATTTACCATATCCCAGGTAATCCAGCTCCGAAGGATCGAATCCTTTGGTGCCGGGCGACAGAATCACCGAGCCCACCGTCACCTTGGTTTCCTTGACCCGGTCGTCATACCGGATCGCCTTGGCCATACAGACATTTTCGCACAGACCGCAGCCCACGCAGGCTTCCAGGTCAATGGAAAAGGCCAGGGGGACCGCCTGGGCGTATTCGATGGCAGTGGCCCGCTGGTCATTCATGCCCTTATTGATCAGGTTCACGGCCGAAGCCGGGCAATGCCGGGCGCAGTCGCCGCAGCCTGTACAGACATCGGGATCGATAAAGCGCGGGTTGTTCGTCAGGGTGACTTCAAAGTTCCCGGGTTCTCCCGATATACTTTTGACTTCACTGTTGGTTACCAGATTGATGTTCAGATGCCGGCCGACCTCGACCAGTTTGGGTGAGATCACTCACATGGTACAGTCATTGGTCGGAAACGTCTTGTCCAGCCGGGCCATCAGACCACCGATGGTCGGCCCCTGTTCCACCAGGTAAACGTTGTAATCCGAATTGGCAAGATCCAGGGAAGCCTGCATCCCCGCGATGCCGGCACCCACAACCATTACTGATCCGCTTTTCTTAGCCATTTTTCCTCCCTCTATTTTCAGTCATCTGACAATGACTAGAGTGCTGCAAAAACGGGTTTGCTGTCCTCCATACCCGTGAATTCAACCCGGTTTGTCTTTTCCAGATCAGCCAGAAGATAGGAAACCCGCAGCAGATCAACGCCAATTTCAGCACTGATCGCCCTCACCGAAGTACTGCCCTTCTGGATAGCCAGCACAATCAGGTTCTTCTGGTATTCCCTTTCCAGCTCTTTGTGTAAAACCGTCTCATAGTCTTCCACATCCCACGATCGGCCGTACACATCCCCTTGGGTGGTGATCTTGACTTCCTTGCCCACCAGCCAACGAATGGCTTCACCATTGACAGTCATGTCGGCCGCCTCAAGCGCCATCGCAAAGGCTTCGCCGTCCAGCGGCCCCTGCTCTTTAACCGATTCCACGGTGGCTGTGGCGATCTCGACAAAACGCTGCGCTTCGGCCGAAGAGACCCAGGCCAGGTGCAGGCGCTGCGCCCCTATGCCGGCCATATCGAGCAGTTTCTGGGTCAACACTATTTTCTTTTCAGCTTGGACATTACCTTCCAGGTAATGGCAGTCACCGAAATGTCACCCCGAAACCAGGACGCCGTCACATCCTTGTCGAAACGCTTTGATGATAAAATCGGGATCGACCCGGCCGGAACACATGACGCGCACGGTTCTCAGGTTGGATGGATATTGCAACCGGGAAACACCGGCCAGATCGGCACCGGCATAGGCACACCAGTTGCACAGGAACGATACGATTTTAGGCTCAAAATCACCCATGTTGTCATCCTCTGTAAAAAGTTATCAGTTTATACAACCGCACAAACCGAAGCGGTTATCTGCTCGTCCTTAAAATGGAGCATGTCAATGGCATGCTGCGGGCAGGATGAGGCGCACAGGCCGCAGCCCTTGCAGGAAGCCGGTATATTCTTGGCCCGTTGCCCTTTGCCTTCAACCTCTTCGAGCACAATGGCACTGAAAGAGCACACTTCGGTGCACAGGCCGCACCCGATGCATTTTTCCGCATCCACCTGCGAGACCAGCGGGGAAATCATGATAGACGCTTTGGAAAGCACCGTGGCGGCGCGGCTGGCCGCGGCCATGGCCTGGGCAATGCTCTCGTCTATGGATTTTGGATAATGTGCCAGACCGCACAGGAAAATCCCGTCCGAAGCGAACTCCACCGGTCGCAACTTGGCATGGGCTTCCATGAAAAAGTTTTCGGAATTCATGGGCAGTTTGTAGAATCCGGCCAACTCGTCATTTTTGGACGGCTCAATGGCCGTGGCCAGGTTGACCAGATCGGCTTTGATCACCAGGTCTCTTTGCAGTACCGGGTCAAACACCTTCACATCCAGACCGGCCTCCGCTTCCACAACTTCCGGCTTCCGTTCCAGCGAGTAGCGCACGAAAATAACGCCCAGTTCCCGGGCCTGCCGGTAAAGCAGTTCCCGTTCACCGTAGGTGCGGATATCCCGGTAAAGGACAAACACATCTTTTTCCGGGGAATTTTTCTTGATCTCTATGGCCTGCAGAATCGAAGAGGTGCAGCAGATCCGTGAGCAATAGGGCCGTTGGTCATCCCGGGAACCCACGCATTGAATAAAAACGATACTCTGGGCATCTTTCAGCTTATCGGGATCATGCTCGAGATCGTGCCAGCGGGTCACCCGTTCGCTCTTGCCGTAAAGATACTCGTCGGTTTCGGTTGCCTGCCCGCCGGTGGCGATAATCACCCCGCCGTGCTGGATTGTCTGCGCCGTCCCGTCCGTGGTCACTTCCGTTTCGAAGTTTCCCACGAACCCGGAGGCACTGGTGACCTCTGAATTGGTCAATACGGTCACGCCGGGATGTTTTTCCACCCGGCCGATCAGGTCATCGAGTACCGGCTGGACATCCTCACCTTTCCATGTCTTGGAAAGATCGCGGGCCATACCGCCCAGATCGGGGGACCGCTCCACTAGGGTCGCCGGGAAGCCCTGGTCCGCAAGGCATAAAGCCGCCGTCATCCCCGCGGCCCCGCCACCGATAACCAGAGCTCCGTTGTTGACATTCACGGACAGGTCGCTGATCGGGTCCAGCAGGGCTGCCCGGGCCACCGCCATCCGGACCAGGTCCTTGGATTTGTCCGTGGCCACCTGCTTTTCACTGGCGTGGACCCAGGTACACTGGTTCCGGATGTTGGCCATCTCGAAAAGGTACGCGTTGAGACCGGCATCCCTAATGGTTTCCTGGAACAGGGGTTCGTGGGTCCTGGGGGTACAGGCCGCCACGACAACCCGGTTGAGGTTCTGTTCCTTGATGACTTCTACCATTTTATCCTGGGCGTCCTGGGAACAGGTGAACAGGTTCTCTTCCACGTAGGCGACGTTGGGCAGATCTTGGGCGTATTTAGCAATGGCGGGCACATCGGCAATACCGCCGATATTGACCCCGCAGTTGCACACGAAAACACCCACCCGCGGCTCCTGGCCGGCCACATCCACCTCGTCAGTAAGTTTCGGCTGGGTAATCAGGGTATCCCGGGCCGCCGCCAGCTTGATACCGGCCTGGCAAGCCGCCGAACTGGCTTCCATAACGGATTCGGGAATATCCTTGGGTCCCTGAAAAGAGCCGCAGACGTATACCCCTTCGCGTGACGTGGATACCGGATCGACGGCACTGGTTTTACAGAAATTGCCCGCGGTCAAATCCAGATCCAGCCGTTTGGCCAGGTCCAGAATTTCCGGGGTGATTTCCATCCCCACCGACAGTACAATCTGTTCGAAAACCTCGGTTTCTATATTACCGTCATCGGTTACGTACCGCACTTGAAGATCATCAGATCCCGGTACCGGGTCCACCGTGTGAACCCGGCTGTTGATAAACCGGACCCCGTGTTTGTCCTTGGCGGTATTGTAAAATTTTTCAAAATCCTTGCCGTGGGTCCGCATGTCCATATAAAAAATGGCGCAATCCAGATCCTCGTCGGAGTGCTCTTTGGCGATGACCGCCTCTTTGATGGCGTACATACAGCAGACCGAAGAGCAATAGGAATTGTCACAGCGGTTCTGGTCCCGGGACCCCACACACTGGAACCAGGCGATCTTCTTGGGTTCCTTGTCATCCGAGCGCCGCACCAGATGGCCCATGGTCGGCCCGGTGGCCGACAGGATCCGCTCCATCTCTATGGAGGTGATCACATTGGGATGTTGGGCATAGCTGTAGTGTTCAAACCGGGAGGGATCAAAGGGCTTGAACCCGGGAGCCAGGATCAGGGATCCGGCTTCAATTTCCAGGGTTTCCGGCTGCTGGGCATGGGTCGCCAGTGTCACCGCTTCGGGGCCACAGACGTCCACGCATTGATAACACTCACAGCAGTAACCGCAGTTGAGGCAGCGGGCCGCCTCGGCCTGTCCGTCCTCATCGCCGTATCCCAGTTCCACCTCGTTGAAATTCCCCTGGCGCTCTTCCGGCGGCAGTTCCGGCATCTTTGCCCGGGCGGCAACTTCAATATCCTTGGGAATCGGACGGTAGACAGGTTCGTCTTTTACGATCGCTTCCCGGCCGGCAGCCATATCCTGTCCATCCAGATATCTTACAATGGACTCGGCCGCTTCCATACCGGCGGCTATCGCCCCGATGGCCACCCAGGGCCCGGTCTGCAGATCACCGCCGGCAAAGACGCCTTCGCGTCCCGTGGCGTAGGTAATTTCATCTACATCCGTGGTGCCCCATTTGGAAAATTCCAGTCCGGCTATATGCTCCAGGGCGGAGAGGTTCGGCCGCTGGCCGATAGCCGGAATCAGCTGATCGATTTCAAGCTCATATTCGCTGCCGGGAACCGGGATGGGCCGTCTCCGGCCGGATGAGTCCTTATCACTGAGTTCCATCCGGATACAGCGCAGCCCGATGACTTTACCGTCTTTAACCAGTATCTCCTGGGGGGCGGCCAGGTAAGCGATGTTCACGCCTTCGGCCTCCGCCGCCTGGATCTCCTCTTCCCATGCGGGCATTTCCGCACGCGTCCGGCGATAAATGATGGAAACTTCGCCGGCGCCGAGTCTGACAGCGCTGCGGGCAACGTCTATGGCCACATTGCCGCCGCCGATAATCGCCATCTTTTTGCCGACTTCGGTCTTACCGGTCAGGTTGGCCTCCCTGAGAAAATCAACTCCCTGGCGGACGCCCTGGCTCTTTTCGCCCGGGATACCCAGGGTGATGCCCTGGTGGGCGCCGATGGCCAGATAAATTGATTTATACCCCTGGTCAAAAAGATCATCGATCGTCAGGTCCGGCCCCAGGGGTGTGTTGGTTTTAATCTCCACCCCCAGGTTGGTCACCACTTCGATATCCCGGTCCAGAATCTCGCGCGGCAGCCTGTGAGCAGGGATGCCCACTCGCAGCATGCCCCCGGCTTCCGGAAGCGACTCAAAAATGGTAGCCTTGATACCCTTTTTGGCCAGGTGATAGGCGGCCGCGAGACCGGCCGGGCCGGAACCGATAATCGCCACTTTTTCATCCCGGTCGGGCAGACAGGGAATTTTCACCTGGCGGGGGTCAAATTTGTCAGAAGCCAGCCGTTTCAGGTCACGGATTGCGACCGGTTCTTCCACGTCGCAGCGACGGCAGCCATCCTCGCAGCCGTGCGGGCAGACGCGCCCGAGGACACCGGGCAGGGGCAGCTGCTCCATGATGATATTCAGGGCCTGCTCGTACTTGCCCTGTTTCACCATCTGGGTGTAGCCCTGCACATTCTGACCGGCCGGGCAGGCCATGCGGCAGGGCGCCGTGTCCGCTTTCTGGACCGCGAACGCCCCTGGTATGGCCTGGGCATACTTCTTATAAATCGCGGTTCTATCACTGAAGGCCTGGTCATATTCGCTTGGCAGGGAAACCGGGCAGGCCTCGACGCACTCCCCGCAGGAAGTACACTTGTCGAGATCAACGTAACGGGGTTCCTTTTTTATGGTAACCTTGAAGTTGCCTTCGGGACCTTCTACCTTGTCAATTTCTGCACATGTGATCAGGTTGATATTCAGATGCCGGCCGACCTCGACCAGTTTAGGTGAAATAATTCACATGGCACAGTCATTGGTGGGAAACGTTTTATCCAGTTCACTCATCACACCGCCGATGGCGGTTGATTTTTCCACCAGATGAACCAGATATCCGGAATTTGCAAGATCCAGCGATGCCTGCATCCCTGCAATTCCACCCCCGGCGACCACAACCGATCCTATCGGCTTCTCACTCTTTTTTCCCATTCCATTACTCCTGTGTTTCAGAAAAGTAAGGTTTATTTTAACTGCAAAGAGCTACTTTTAATTTCTATAATCAAATAGTTAAATACACTTTACAAACTACCGATACCCATTTGACAATGCTTACCTACTTCCGGGAGTGCGGTCTACCAACGACCGCCAACCGGCGTTATCCCTACGTGGGCATAAATTTTAACCATTTGAATACGTTGAGTATTTTTAGGGAGAAAATTCGGGCCCGGTGTAAAACCGGATAAACGGGGGCATTGTTCAAAGTTCTCATAAAACGTTTTCGGCCATTCGCTCGCGATGAAAGATACTTGCCCCTTTTGGGTATTCCGGGGCGGCAATATCAGCTCCGGCTGCCAGCCAACTACCTAACCGGGTTCGACTATTTTTAAATTCCAGCCGGCGAGTTTTGATCATTTGCTCAAAACGGTCTTATTTTATGAATCTCGTTTACAGCACAAGGTTTCGTATAGTCCACAGCCACCATTTAGTCAACCCCATTATCGATTCAAAACCGGACTTAAAAAAGCTTACGACAAGGTTGGTTCTTAAATTTCAGGCATCCGGGAGTTTATCCTAACTTATTGATTAATTAACAATATAGCGTATTCGGGTACCGGATCGCCGGCAGGGAGGCGTGGGCAGGGTATGGTTGCCAGGCAGGTATGGATCGGCGAAAACGCCGCCCTTATCCCGGGACGATGAGGCGGTGTCACAATATTCAATTTGGCTTGAGGTGCGGAAGATGATAATTTCAACCGGAGGAATACATAGAGTATTTTGAGGATTGAAATTTTCATCTGACACTGAGATGGGGCCAAAGGGGATATTGTGGCACAGTCTCGGTGACGCGCGGGTCACAAGCGTATGAAGATTTCAACCTCCGCGGAATCCCGCAGGGTTTGCAGATACACTTTGATATCCCGGGCGGCCTTTTCAATTTTAAGGTTCTGCCGCAGTTTTTCCCGGACGTCTTCAAACGTCAGCTTCATTTTGGGCTTGCGTTCTTCAACCATTATCAAATGGTAGCCTTGACCGGTCCGCACGATGTCGCTTACCTCTCCGGGATTCAGCGCAAAGGCCGCCTCGGCAAAGCCCTTGATCATCTTCTCTTTTTCAAAGTACCCGAGGTCGCCGCCATTTTCACTACTGGAGCATTGCGAATAGTCTATGGCCAATTCGGTAAAAGCAACCCCTTCGGCAAGCTTCTCCTGGATGTCCCGCAGCAGCGCAACGGCTGCCTGTCTCTCTGCCCGGGTGCTATCGGGACCAGCCGCAATAAAAATGTGACTTGCCTTGACCAGAGCCGGGGTCTTGAACAGATTCGGATTGTTATCGTAAAAAGCCCTGAGTTCCCGGTCACTCACTTCGACATACTGCAATACCTGCTCTTCAAGCAGCAACCGGATGGCAATGTCCTGCCTGAACTGCAGGCGAAGCCGGTCTCTAGAAAGGTCAGTTCCATCGAGCGCCTCCGTAAAATCAGCGGCCTCTGAAAATCGGGCGGCGACCCGCTCCATTTCTCTGTCGACCATGTCGGAATCAACCTGGATACCCAGCCGGCGGCTTTCCTGGTAAGCCAGCCTGCGGCCGATGAGGTTTTCCAGGACCTCTTTACGCAGCGCCCGCAGCCTATCGTCGCTCATAGCCTCTTCTGCCGCAGCCCCCGGCTGCAGGGCCTGATGCAAGGCTGCCTCAAACTCGATTGTATAAATAGGCGCCCCGTTTACAGCCGCCACCCGATCGCCCGGTGACACCTGCGTCTGGGCCAGTGAAACACACGGCAGAATGATCAGAATCTGGAAAAGAAATAACGCTGTCTGCAATCCACCAGTTGCGGTTTTTAACATGTCCGGCTCCCGGGCAAACGATTTGGGGCGAGTGCCTAAAGTGAGCTAAAGTTTGAAGTGATCTAAAGCCCGCCCTGGCGCGAATGTAATATTTGTAGGGATAGCAGGCAAATTATTCCAAGCCTGGCTTTATCGCCAACAGTATCGGTAATCGGTCTGGGCCAGGGTTAAGGTATTCTGCCAATCAGATAAAATCAGTGGCGCGTAGCGACTCCTTAACTTTAGTCACTTTAGATCACTTTAGTCACTTCACACTCAATGCCTTTGGAAAGCCTCTTTCAGGGGCAACCCAAAGCCTGGCCCTCTAGGCCAGGTGGTTTACAATATCCCGTTGCATATCACTTTAGCCCTAACGCAGCAAATCCTTTTAGAAGGCCGGTGTGCATAAAAGCAACGCGGGCCTTGGCATTGCCCGGCAGGCATGCTAATAACCCGCCTTAATAGCAAAATCGACCCCGGTTACAACTAATTACGTCTTGAAAACGGGTGTGAGGCACGGGCGATGAATCCAAAGGAAGAAAAGCAAAACATTCGGCTGGTCGCAGACTGGCAGACGTTGATGCGGACTTTCATCAGTCCTGAGAACGAAGCCACCCGGTCCACCCTGTTAAAATACATGGAGCAGATCCTTTTCGGGCTGCAAGACTTTCTGGGCGATCATGTGGGCATCACCGAAGAGGCCAGCCTGAAAGAACTCGCCCGACGGTTTGAAGACACGCGCATAAGCCGCACCCCGGAAAAAAAACTTGCCGATGTCATCACTGATCTGGTCGAAGACATCGCCCCCCACGCAGTCAATGTGGCCTCGCCCTACTTTATCGGGCATATGACCTCGGCCATCCCTTTTTTCATGGTCCATCTAAAAACGATCGTTGCCGCTCTGAATCAGAACGTCGTCAAGCTGGAAACCTCCAAGGTGGTTTCCATTATTGAAAAGCAGGTCCTGGCAAAAATTCACCGGATGCTTTTCAACCACCCCGCAGAATTTTATGCGGAACATGTCCAGCACTCGCAAACCACCCTGGGCGGTTTCGTGGAAGACGGCACCCTGGCCAATATCACGGCCCTGTGGGTTGCCCGGAACAGACTTTTAAAACCCCGCCCTGGATTCGCAGGGGTAGAAGAAGAAGGTGTCGCGGCCGGCCTCCAGGCACACGGTCTGAAAAGGTGCGTGGTCCTCGTATCGCGCCTAGCGCACTATTCGCTGCAAAAGGCGGGCGGGATTCTGGGAATCGGCAATCACAATATTATCGCCATCGATGTGGATGCCGACAACCGGATCGATACCCATAAACTCAAGCAAGCCATTGAGACTTTGCACCGCCCGTCTGAAAAAACCGGAATTATGGCCGTGGTCGGCATTGCCGGTACCACTGAAACCGGCACGATTGACCCCCTGCCCGAACTGGGAACGATCTGTTCGGAAAACAACATCCACTTTCACGTAGACGCCGCCTGGGGCGGCCCCACCCTCATGTCGGACCGGTACCGCCACCTGCTGGACGGCATCACCCGTGCGGATTCCATCATCATCGACGGTCACAAACAGTTCTACATGCCCATGGCCTGTGGCATGGTCTTTTTCAAAGATCCGCATGCAATGGATGCCGTGGTCTACCACGCCAAGTATATCAATCGGCCGGGGTCGGTGGACCTGGGCATAAAATCCCTGCCCGGCTCACGGGAGGCCAGTTCCCTGATCCTCGACAGCGCCCTGAAAATAATGGGCACCCAGGGCTATGCCCTCCTCATTGAGCACGGTATCAAGACTGCGGAAAAATTTGCCCGGGAAATAGACCGGCGTCCCGATTTCGAACTGGTTACGCCCCCCCAGCTAAACATTCTCACTTACCGCCTTTATCCCCAAGCGATGCGCCCGGCAGCCGGGGAAAAAGCCGCAACCGCACCCCGCCTGAACAAAATTAACAAGCTGCTGCAACGTCTGCAGAGAGAGGCTGGCCGGAGTTTTGTTTCCCGAACCACACTCAACCTGTCCACTGCGCCCGGCGACGATACGGTGGTCCTCAGGTGCGTCATCATGAATCCCATGACGACCCTTGAAATCCTTAAAGAAATCCTGGATGAACAGAGCAACATCTACCGGGAGCTCATAGAGCCCACTCTTTTTTAAGTAGAATCAAAAATGGTATTGGTAGACAAAGAAAGGCAGGAAGAAGCGTGCCGGAACATCACCGCAAATCAATAGACCATTTTATAATAAAACAAACCAATATACTCGTGCAGGTATAGTGAAACCGCCCTGAAAGACCCCGGCAGGTAGTGCTCCCACGAATAGTCGCGTCCCGGCCTGGAAGCCAGCCCGTTGGCGAAAGGTTCACAGTTGAGACCGATCCGGCGAAAAGTCCACTGAGCCCTTTTGAGATGGTAATCGGAGGTAACCAGTATGGGCCGCCCAAACCCTCGCTTGTTGCAGATCCGCAGGACCTCCTGCGCATTTTCGAATGTGTCCCGACTGGCGTTTTCTTCAATTATTGCACTGCCGGGCACCCCGAGTTCCTCCAGGTATCTGCGGGCGACTTCTGACTCAGCGACCTTGCGGCCAAGGGGTTTACCGCCAGACACGATAACAGGCACGTTAAGTCTCCCGTAAAGCCTGACAACGGTGACGGTTCGTTCCAGCATGGATTCTGAGAGGATTCCGGGAAGTCCTGAAAGGTCTGTCAGGCGATCATCGACCCCGCCCCCAAGCAAAACAATCACATCCCCTCCCGGGTGAGGACCTTTTATTATTATGTCCCGGGTCAAACCCGTTAAGAGCAAATCCGCCACCGGCGCGATGCTCATAACCCACATGATGATTCCGACGGCTATAGCCACAGCCCCGGATTTTCGTCGCTTTATGCAGATGAGGAAAACCCCGCCTGATAGCAAAAGAAGTACAAACAATCCAGGCGGCAGGATAAATGGGGTTATCACTTTTTTTACTATAAACATCCTATCCGGTCTTCTCCACAGGTGCTACGCGTGCGCTTTTTACCTTCACCAGAAATCTATGGAAATATACCGCGGCCACAGCAGCCACCAGCCGGGGAATCCACAGCCAGAAAGCGCCGATACCCAGCGGCAGGAACAGCAGCGGGTCTTCAATCATGGCGTGATTGATGCCGATGGAAAGATGCAGCCGCTGCAATTCTTCCCGGTCATAATGCCCCTGGCGGGTCTCTTCCACGATCACGGCCCCGCAGTAGGCAATCCCGAAGAGAGCCGCAGCCAGCCAGAGCATCCCCACATTGCGATCCAGGCCGAGAACTTTCAGAACCGGGCTCAGGACCCGAACGAGACGGTCGCTGAGCTTATACGCCTGCATGGCCTCGAGCAGGACCATGATAGCGACAATAATCACCAGGATCTGCAAGGCCAGTTGGCCTGTGGCCAGGCACCACTGTTGCAGCAGGGCAGTAAATGTCACCCCTGTTGGTGAACTCACCAGGGCGTTATTTGTCACACTGGTCTCCGTCGACATGCAAAAGGAGACCGCTGTTACTGTAACTACCGAAGCCAGCAGACGGAACAGGGTGGCCTTGACCGGATTGATCCCGGATTTCCCCTGAATGATGCCTTCCTGGATCAGGCTGTGGGATATCAGCAAAAAGACAGCGATCAGGGTCATCTGTTCCTGGGTAAGCGGCAGCACGATCATGGCGGCAATACCGCCGTAGATGCCGGTCAGCATCCCCACAATCAGAGGCAGGGCGGCAACCGGCGGCAGGCCCATTAGCTGCATGACCGGCTGCAGGATAAAATCGAGGGAATTGAGCCAGCCGCTGTATTGCAGCAGAAACACAAAAAAAGACACTGGCACGATAATCTTGAGCATCCAGATAAAACCGTGCCAGCCTTTCCCGACACCGGTGCGGATAACTTCTTTTAATATTTTCATAATGACGCGTATCGACACCCGGCAGTTCCAGGCATCCCATCCTTACCGGCCAACAGGTTCCCCGCCGGAATATACTGTTAAGTTGAAGTTAGCGTAGTAAAGGGGGCTATAACACAAACGGATGGCACCCGCATCCTAATTTTTATAAGGCGCACGGGTTTCCGAAAATATCGGGCAGATGACAGGGTTGCTACCTGAATGCGCCCCTGCCAGTCGGAATTCACAATTGGAAGGATCAACTATTGTTCGATTTGACACAGGCCATACAATCCGTCAGCAGATTGTGCAGTTTGCGCCTTAATACGGTATAGGAATAGTACGTCGTGGCGATTTTATAATTCTGGACAACCATTTTGCGCCGGTAATCCGCATCGCTGAGGACCTTTCTGGTTGTCGCCACCGTCTCTTCCGAAACATACCCATCCATCTCAATAACGGCAAATCCTTTGGGCTTTATATCCATACTGTAAATGGAGTAGGTGTTCACCAGGATGGGGGCGCAAAAATAGATGGCCTCCAGAAAAGCATTCCCGAATCCTTCGAAATTGGAAGGATAGGTCACCAGGTCGGCATGGGGATAGATGTCGTAAAGGGTGTAGACTTTCTCACCCGCGGCGGTTGTCCCGCGCCTGTGATTAATGATGTCGGACACAAAAATCGTGTCCACGTTCATCATCCGGGAATACTCCCGGACGCGGTGCTCATAATCGTAGCCTTCATCTCCGGATGCGTGGGATATGACCAGTTTGGCTTTCAGGTTCAGGCGGCTGACCAGTTCGATGGCATGCTCGATCCCTTTCCGTTTTACCACCCGGGTCGGCTGCAGGATCAATAACTCATCCTCCGCAACACCCAGATCTTTTCTCACGTCGCAGGCATAAGCATCAGTGTTTATTTCCGTCTGCAGGCCAGTTACCCGGCCGTCGCCATCCGTCGCCACAGTTGGCGGGGGGTTGTCAAAGTCCATGACATTGGGGATCACCGTTGCGGATATCCCGGTCCGCAAACTCAACTGGTTGTCCGCTGAAGTGTTGATCACAGTATGATGGATGTGGTGATTGTGGGGTGGGAACGCCATGTTGAGATATTCCCAGACCGCATTGGTCTTGAAATTCTGACGTTCCCAAAAGAAATCGTGATGGTGGGCGATGGTGGGAATCCCGGTTTCAGAAATCACTTCGGTGAGCGCCAGGCCCAGAGGAATGTTGAGGGGGATGGTGAGAACATTCTCCGGCACCAGCAGTTCCAGATCGAATTTTTCAATGAAGGCGTAAAGCGCGTCCTTCATCGCGGTCTTAAGCGCATATATCTGCTGGGTGGTGGCACGGCTGCGAACCGTAACGCCGTAGCATTGGCTGTGCAGCTTTTTAATCTCCGGATGCTTGAAATGGGCTTTCGCATACAACATCGATTTTTCCAGCGGCCGGTCCAGTTCCCCCCCGAAATAAAAGCACTCAAAGCCCTCGCTTTCAAAAACTTCCGCCCATTTTTCGGTTTCCAGCGAAACCCCGTCGGTACCCGCAATACGGGTTGAAATGAAGCCTAAACGATGGACTTTGCCACAGTACTTGCACGCCTTCATGTTTCCCTCCCGGTTACCCTGACAAGTGCCAGAAGATGATTTTCACCACGTTCAGATTTCACTGTGCCTGAAACAATCGACCAGATGATCGTTCACCATACCGACGGCCTGCATGAAAGCATAACAGATGACAGGCCCCACAAACTTGAATCCTCTCTTTTTCAATTCTTTGCTCATCCGTTTTGATGTGTCTGTCTGGGCCGGCACCTGTTTCATACTTTTCCACTGGTTGCGTACAGGGGTACCGTCGACAAACTGCCAGATATAGGCATCAAAGCTGCCGAACGCTTGCTGCACATTTAAAAAGGCCCGGGCGTTGTCCACGGCTGCCGTGATTTTTAACCGGTTCCGGATGATGCCTTCATTCACCAATAGCTTCCGGATCCTGGCAGCATTATAGCGCGCCACTTTTTCGGGGTCGAACCCTTCAAAGGCAGCCCGGTAATTCTCTCTTTTTTTTAGTATCGTGATCCAGCTCAGTCCCGCCTGGGCACCTTCCAGAATCAGGAATTCAAACAACCCGCGGTCATCATGCAGCGGAACCCCCCACTGGGTATCGTGATAGGCAAGGTAGAGCGGGTCGCTCCCAGCCCAGGGGCAGCGTAAGCGCATGTTGACTCCATTGGATATCGCTGGCTAACAGCCAGCCGACATCCCGGTTGTGATGGACAAATTTCTTCTAACCATATAAAGGAAACAATACTATGACGGTTAAGTCAAGCGTGAAATGGAGGATTCCCTGCCATATCAGACAAATAGGCTGATTGGTAGTGGCATGCAAAAGGGAGGCAATATGCAGGACAATTACAGCCGACTGGTGGCCGCAAACCTGGAAAAAGTATTCTCCGGTGCCCCGGGCGATCTGGCCGCAAACCTTCCGGCGCAAAAACAAGGTGACAGTTATCTATTCAGGGCGTTTGGCGAAACGTGCCGCATCAGCCCGGACAGCATCTTTGTGGGCGACACGCGGCAAGACAGTGTGCTCGGCATCCTGGTCTCGCTCTATGCCCTCAACGCAACGTCCGCACTCTGTATCACCGAACCTTACCGGGCGTTCAAGGAAATGCCTGACAGCATGCCCTACGCCGGCGCATTTGTGACCCACACCCAACAAGTTCTCGTACCCCACGTTGAAAAGCTTGAAAGCCGGATAGGCATGCTAACCGCCGCCTTTAACACCGACCCGGCCGCGCCTGTGTCCGGTGGGGATTTCAGTTTCCGCCTGCAGCCGCTTCCGAAAATCTGGCTCGAGTTTATCTGTTATCGGCCGGATGAGGATTTCCCGGCGTCCGTCACTTGCCTGTACTCACACAACGCCGACCGGTTCCTCACCACCGATGCTCTTGCGGATGTGGGGGAATATACGGTCAAAAAGATAATTACGATGCTGTAGTTCAACTCCCTGGCTTCATAAAGAATCCTGGCCCGGAGGACCATGCTTTAGATTGCCCCTTCAAGAAGTTTCTTTCCAACGCTCTCTGATGGTACATGGCCGGATTCAGGATGGAACCCGGAAGTCGGGGGTATAGGTGAAAAGGGGATGGAAAACAGCTGGTCCGCCTGCAGCGCGGGCTACCCGCCCAGACCGCGGTAGACTGCCGCCAGGACCGGGGCCAGGATGACACTGGCCACGAAAAGAAGACCCTCGACGGTCGTCCAGGCCTGGTATGGAGTCTTGCCCTCTTTTTTAAAGGCCGCATACTTTGACAGAAACCCCAGCCCCATGACAAGCCACAGGGTCAAAACTGTCACCACAAGTGTAATTGTATTCATTCGCCCGGATTCCCGTATTTCGAGGATTTGATATGAGCGCCCAACGCGAGTTTGGGCAAGAAGACTTTTTTGAGATGGGTTCTACTACGTTGTCAGCCCTCTTACAAGCGATTTTAATCGGCAGGGCCGGGTGTTCTCAAAACCCGCCCGCATAAGCAGGCCAGAGATAGTAGAAGCCGGCTGTCTGTGGGGGAACCCATTCCAGCACCCCCAAGTCCACCAGCGCCGGCGGCTTGCCCTCGGTACCGGTGCTGAGTGGATTGTATATGTTGTCATCGGGGAAACTGGTTCTTCGGTAGATCACCACTTTGGCACTGTCCGGCAGAGCGGCCAACTTACGCGCCTCCTGCAGCGCATCGTCAATATACCCGATCCGATCCACCAATCCTGCTTTCTGGGCATCGGCGGCAATATAGATCCGGGCGGTGGCCACCTCCTGCAAGGCTTGCGGGGACAACTTGCGATGTTGGGCCACAAGGCCGGTAAAGCGCTTTCCCAGGCTGTCTATAAGCGCCTGCATAATGCTTTCTTCCTCTTTGGACGGGGTTCGAAAAGGGGACCCCATATCCTTGTTGCGACCGGACTTGTGAACGGTCACATCCACACCGATTTTCTCCATCAGACCGGACACCTCGGGTTTTATAAAAACGGCCCCGACCGAACCGGTTACCGTGGTGGGATGGGCCACAATCGTGTCCGCGGGCATGGCCACATAGTACCCGCCGGAAGCGGCCAGCCCCATCATGGCAGCCACGATCTTCACACCGCTTTTCTGCTTATAGGCATTGATTTCCCGGTAGAGGATATCGCTGGCCGTGGCCGATCCGCCGGGGCTGTTAATTTTCAAAATAACGGCTTTTATGTCGGCATCCTTTTCGGCCTTTCTCAGGTGGGCAACCACTTTCTGGACCATGCTCGGCAAGACCCGGATAAACCCCTTCCGGGGATTATCGCTGATCACGCCCCGGATCGGAACAATCAGGATTTTTTCAGCGGTGGTGCCCTCCAGCGTGAACTCGCGCAGCGGATCGGCCGCATCGGATATAAGTTTTATGCTGGGTGACGCGCAACCGGTCAGTATGACCGCACAAATTAAAAGCCATCCCCAAAAAGTCTTCTTGTCGGGCGTAGCTAGAAGAGCGAAGAAAGATTGGCCCAATCTCGGCGTTGGGCGCTCGGTTTCGGCACGGAGTGAAGCCTCTGGCGCTATCCTCGAAATACACTCGTATTCCTCCGGTTGCATCCTCGCGACCGCCTTGATTCGTCGTAGATCCCGCGTGTTTTTTGCGGGGAACCAAAATCCGTTTTTTGAAATAGCTTCTAGTATAGCAACAAGTCTCATCATCAACCCGTCCTCCTGTTTGGGGCAACCGGTCGGATAGAGCAAGCGGGGGCTCAATCTATATTTTGTTTTTTCTGGTAGGGGCAGTTTTTTGTCCAAAACTGTTGTTTGGATTCAAATACTACAATAAAAGGACCAAAACAGCAAACCACCCTTCCTAAAATTTTTACCTTCTTTGTATATTGACATGCAGACAGGGTGAGCGATATATATCTTTTCTTAAAACCGATTATTCGGTCCTGATTTACCCATCGATACATTCTCTTATCCTTGTGTCAGGTGGTGTAACGCCTCAGTTGATACTCCTTACCGGTGTGAAAGGAAGCGGGTATGGCCCATCTCGAATTAAATGGGATTATAGGGCAAAGCGACGAAATCAAAAACATTTTCAGTGTTATTGATAAAGTGACCGGTAGCGACAGCACTATTTTGATCACCGGCGAAACCGGAACCGGAAAAGGTGTTATTGCCCGCGCGATTCACCAGAACTCCACCCGGGCAGATCGGCCATTTGTCTCTATCAATTGTGGGGCCCTGCCTGAAAACCTGCTTGAGAGTGAACTGTTCGGACATACCAAGGGCGCCTTCACCGGTGCCTTTACTTCCAAAAATGGAAAATTCGAACAAGCCAATTCCGGTACGATTTTCCTTGATGAAATCGGGGACATGAGCCCGGATCTTCAGGTCAAAATACTCAGGGTACTTGAAGAAAATGAATTTGAAAAGGTGGGCGGAAACCGTACCATCTCCGTGAATATCAGGGTTATTGCCGCTACGCATCGCGACCTGGAAGAACGGATGGAACAGGGCCTGTTCCGGGAGGACCTTTTCTATCGCCTTTTTGTAATTCCGCTGCACCTGCCGCCCCTTCGTGAAAGGAAATCGGATATCCCCCTGCTGGCCAAACATTTCCACGAACAGTTTAATCAAAAAAACAACCTGGCCATAGAAGGCTTTACCGCAGATACCCTTGACCTGCTCCATGCCTATGCATGGCCCGGGAATATTCGTGAACTTAAAAACCTGGTTGAGAGGCTGGTTGTTCTTAAGCAGATGGGCTGGCTGCAGCCCGCCGACCTTCCGGACAAAATCAGGGGGCCCCGGAAAGTGATCACGCCCCCCCCGGCCAAAGAGATTTCAGAAGAGGGTATTCCGCTGGCCACTGCGGTAACCGAATTCGAAAAAGACCTGATTCTGCAATCCCTTGAAAAGGCCAAATGGGTAAAAAACAGAGCCGCCAAGCTTCTGCATCTTAACCGGACGACCCTGGTAGAAAAAATCAAACGTTACGAGATTACGCCATCGGATGTCCGGTCGAATGGGTAAAACCGTAAAATACCACCGGCCCCTTTGAGCCGGCAAATGAATGCTGCGCGAGGAAAAATGAAAGCAAGAATTCTTGTCGTTGATGATGATCCCCAGGTTCGCGATCTTCTGACAACTTTTCTGGAACGTGACGGCTATGACATTGAAACCGCCGATTCCGCCCACAGTGCGGTTGCCTGCCTGGAGGCCGATGAATACGATATTGTCCTCACCGACAAAAATATGCCGGACGGTAACGGCAACGCGGAAGCCGGTATGCTGGTGCTCAAATACGTGAAGGCACACGCCCCTTCTGCGGAAGTCATCATGATCACCGGATTCGCCACCATCGAAACAGCCATTGAAGCGATGAAAATGGGTGCTTTTGATTATATTATGAAACCGGTGCCGATGGATGAACTGCGCAGCAAAATTGAAAGAATACTGGACTATAAAACATTCATCAATTCGGAAAATAACCTCCAGATCTATCGAACCCTGCACAACCAACTCCTCGACCAGCTCAAAAACAGCGCAGACCTGCCGGAAGACCAGGTTGAACACCTCCTGAAGATTATCGGCGGACGGATAGACAGTGTTTTCGGCATGCAGAAGGAGTATGAAACCATTATTCGGATACAGACCGAATCCCTGGAAAAGATACATGGCTATGTTGAATTCCTGGAGGGCGTTATTCCGGAGGACAATCCCTACAGTGAAATCGTGGATAAAATAAGAGACGAAGCTGCCAAGCATGGCTCCGAATAATAATCATCGGTTAACTGCCAGCAAAAACTGGAAGATTTATGGTACTTGACAGTTTCAGGATTTTGCGCAACTGCCGGGGCGATGATTATTATCAGATATATTCCACAACGAAGATCACGCCAGAACCCAAATCTGAAGAAAAGTAGTTGAGTGCTGCTTGACAGGCATCCCTTTATCGCTTATCGTAGATTAACGATAAATGATTCAGAGGAGGCATCGTGTTCGACACTCTTAGCCATGGCACGGAACGCGAGGAACTGGCCGGACTTTTTAAGGCCCTGGCACACCCGGTTCGCCTTAAAATCATTGAACATTTGAAGAGAGTAAACTGCTGTATCTGCGGCGAAATAGTCGAAATCCTGCCCCTTTCGCAGTCAACCGTAAGCCAGCACCTGAAACACCTGAAGGCCGTGGGCCTGGTAAAGGGTGAAATTGAAGGGCCCCGGACCTGCTATTGTGTCGACCATGACGTCCTCAACCGCCTTAAAAACGCGGTTGCCGGCCTGTAAGTTCAAACCCAAACAAACAACGGAGAAAACATGGATACCGAAAAATCACCAGCCTGTGATTGTACCCAACAGCCCCAGGGCGGGAACTCCCCGGTAACCCTGATGGACAAGATGCCCACGGCGGGCGGAGTTGAAAGTGACGAGCCCTGTTGCGGGCCGCCGGCGGGTCCTCCAGCGGGACCCGATGAAAAACCGGGCTATTCCATACGCGGTTTCGTTGACGGTTTCAGGCAGACCCCTGCGGGGAGAGTGCCGCTTGTAAAAACTCGCCTGGGCCTGAAAGATATCCTCAGCACCGCCCTGACACGCACCGGGATCGGCCGCAACGACTATAAAGTGGCACCGGGCCTCTATGCCATCGGAAGTCCGGATCAGGACGCGCCGGTCATTGTCACCGCCAATTACAAACTGAGCTTTGACCATGTTCGCCGGGAACTTGACGGCCAGAACGTCTGGCTGCTGATTCTGGACACCCGGGGCATCAATGTCTGGTGCGCGGCCGGAAAAGGTACCTTCGCCACAGGGGAACTTGTGAAAAGAATCATTGAATCCGGCCTTGAAAAGGTGGCCACCCATCGCCGGATAATCGTCCCGCAGCTGGGCGCGACCGGGGTCTCATCTAAAAAAGTAAAGAAACTCAGCGGCTTTAAGGTCATCTGGGGCCCTGTCCGGGCCAGCGATATTGTAAAGTTTCTTGAAAACGACCTGCAGGCCGACCGGGAAATGCGGCTGGTAACCTTCACTTTTGTGGAAAGGCTTGTGCTCGTTCCGGTTGAAATTTCCCTGGTCTTAAAACCAGCCCTATGGGTTCTGCTGGCCCTGTTCGTTCTATCCGGTATCGGACCGGGCATCTTCTCTTTTTCAGGGGTCTGGAGCCGGGGCCTGTGGGCGGCCCTTGCCATTTTTCTGGGCATCCTGGCCGGTGCGGGCGCCGCCCCGCTGCTGCTCCCCTGGGTTCCCGGAACCACTTTTGCGACAAAAGGAATTCTCACCGGCCTGGTCCTGGTGCTGCCGGCCGCCATTGCGGCCGGGTTGTCCCAGGGGTTTACCGGCTTTCTGACCCTGCTGTTCCTGGCCGCGTCGGTAAGTTCCTATCTGGCAATGAACTTTACCGGTACAACCCCATTCACCTCCCCTTCCGGGGTGGAGAAGGAGATGCGCCGTTTTATCCCCGTTCAAGCCGGCATGGCCGTTTTGGGCGTGGTATTCTGGATTGGATCTGCATTTTAAGTGCCGGTTTTACAGGCACGGCGGATTAGGAATTGTTCCTAAAATCTAATCGCAAACCTGACAGCAGGTTAATAAGAGGTGTACCAATGAGGAATTTTAGACATCTGCCGGATGTAACCACTCTGGCCTTCGACAGCACCAAATGCGTGGGGTGCGGGCTCTGTGAAATGGTGTGCCCCCACGGTGTTTTTAAAATGAACACCGACAAAGTGCAGCTCGTTGACCGCGACGGCTGCATGGAATGCGGGGCCTGCGCCCTGAACTGCCCGACGGAAGCCATTACCGTTACCCCGGGTGTCGGCTGTGCCGCGTATATTATCCAGTCCTGGATAAAAGGCAAAGAAAACGCGGCCTGCGGCCCGGGTGGGGGCTGCTGTTAGCCGGGTGGCGGGAACCGGCGCATCCGTTTTTGCCCCTCTAACCGGTTTTCCGGTGACAATGCAGCGCTTATACGGTAATGTGCGCTTTTATGTAAATAGCATTTCTATAGTAAACACCCTGTAAGCCACAGGGGGGGTTAAAATTAAAATGATCAAAAAATGGAGGAGTTTCATGCGGAAGGCAATTGTGGGCGTACTCCTGGCAAGCGTGTTGGCGTTCGTTTTCGTTCAATCGGCTGCGGCCGGTCAGGTAATGGATCGAATCCTCAAAAAAGACGAGCTGGTGGTCGGCACCACCGGTGAGCAGCCGCCCTTGAATGCAACGAATAAAAAAGGGGATATCATCGGTCTGGACGCTGATATCGCCCGGCTCATCGCCAATTCGCTGGAGGTCCGCCTTGTTTTCAAGAAGATGCCTTTTAACGACCTGCTCCCGGCGGTTGCCGCCGGCAAGGTCGATATGGTCATCTCGAGCGTGACCATCACACCCCAGCGCAATCGCAAACTGGCCTTTGTGGGGCCTTACTACATGTCCGGTAAAGGCCTTCTGACCAAAACTAAAACGCTGGCCAAACTGCAAAATCCGGAAGCCATAAACGACAACAATATAACCGTGGCGGTGCTGAAGGACTCTACCAGTCAAAGCTTTGCGGAAAAAACCGCCGCCAAGGCTAAAATTGTCAAAACAAAATCCTACGACGCAGCCATCGGCATGCTGCTGGTGGACAAAGCCGACGCTGTCATTGCAGATTTTCCATTCTGCGCTTTCACGGCTTACCGTTATAAGGAAAAAGGCATCGTGGCCGGTGAATCACCTATTTCCTACGAGCCCCTGGGCATTGTAGTGGCCGAAGATGCGCTGATGATCAACTGGCTGGAAAATTTTATCGACATGCTCAAAGGCACGGGACTGCTCAAGCAAATCCATGCCCGCTGGTTCCAGGACGGTTCCTGGATCAAGACGTTGCCGTAGCCCTCAAGGTCAGGAAGGCCGGATCGGTGTCATCGGGTCCGGCCTCTCAGCCCGAGGCGGCAACTTTTTCATCACTCGTTGCAAACCCGATAAAGACCCGCCCCGAAACCGCTTACCCGGGGCCGGGCAACATTGCTGTCCAGTAAAATCTCTTTGACAATTATGCCCGCCTGCTATAATTTGAAGTCATCGTTCGGTTTATTTGGTGTCCCCATTTTTGAACTGCACCTGGATCCGATACCCGCTTCACGGCTGAGCTCTAATTGCTCCTCCAAACCGAACTCTCATCGTCACCGACATGGGCAGCACACCAGTTAAGCGCCAGCAAGATCTGGAACCACTTTGACATGCGGCTATGATTCAGGACTACTGAAGGACCATGTGACTATCGCCAAGGGGGGTAACCAATGCCGGTAAAATTCAATCAATACTACACCATCATAAGTGAACAGCGGGAAGCCTACGGGAAATACATGATCAAGGAGTTCATACCGGGTATGAATTCCCTGGGAATTCATATTGTCGCCGGCTGGATCGTACTGGTGGGCGGCTACAGTGAAATTTTTATTGAAGGTATGAGCAGTGACCTGGAACTCATCGAAAAGGCGTTGCGGAATAGAAAATTTTACAAATTAAAAGATACGCTGCTCACTTATGTAAAGTCTTACAAAACAAAAATCCTCGTCTCCACCGGTAAAAAAGATGCCTACTCGACTGATTACGATGATGAAACCATTAAATTCAACCAGACGTGGGATGTCATCGCCCAATCCTGGGACGCTTATAAAGACTATGTCGCTAACGAATACTATCCTTTACTGGAAGCCTCCGATATCTCGGTTGCCGGAGAGTGGGAGGTTTTGATTGGGGATGGTCCCCATATCATCTGTGAGGGACGTGTGCGCGATAGTGCTAAATTGATAAGCACCATCCAGAGTAAAAAGTTCCGCACCGCCCGGCGAAAATTGAAGGGGCTGGTCGAAAA
>CAZYGG010000032.1:25065-47292 GCA_964647585.1 uncultured Desulfobacterales bacterium | reverse complement strand
TCCAAGGTTACCAAGTTCAAACTGAAACACATCTACGAGCTGTTCCCGTCAGGACCGGGCAAAGGCGCCTGTAAAATGGCCGGCCTTCCCAAACCGACTGGCTGTGTATAAACCCACACCGGTGAACGGCTACACTTCAATGTGAGTAAAAAGGCCCTGCTTAAAGGCAGGGCCTTTTTTAATTGGTAGATACCGAAACATGGCAGGTGCCCCATGATTATAACCGTCAAAACAGGCTCCCGGACTGAATTTGTAGACATTACGGCCGATATTCAAAAAGCCTTATCTGCCGCGGACGTTCAAAACGGCCTTTGCATGGTTTATGTCCCCCACACCACGGCCGCCGTAACGATCAATGAAAGCGCTGACCCGAGTGTAAAAAAGGACATCCTCATGATCCTCAACCGGGTCGTTCCCTGGCAGGCGGAATACCGCCACCTGGAAGGCAATTCCCCGGCCCACGTAAAGTCGACGATCGTCGGGGCCTCTGAACTGGTAATGGTTGAAAATGGACGCTTGCTGCTGGGGACCTGGCAGGGGATTTTTTTCTGTGAGTTCGACGGCCCGCGAACCCGTAAAGTCCATCTTAAGTTTATGAATTCGTAAAAACTCGAATTCATCAGTTTTAAGTTTTATGTGTTAGGTGTTAAGAGTAAAGCACCCTGGTCCTGAAAGGGGCCAACCGGGTACACCGCCGGATTCAGGCTGATAGGCGGTAGGCATTTAGGCTGAAGGAAAATCCTTTTACACCCTATTAACGCGGCGCAGGCTGGTAACAACAAACTGTGACCTTAGGGTTTGGAAATCGTAGATTTCCTGGTTTTCCTGACAGTCTTCAGCCTACAGCCTAAACAACCTACTCAAAGATACCACAGAATAGCCAATCATCTCTGACCTGGCCCCGAAGACCAGGTTGTCGAGGGTAGAATAAATAATGGAACACCTGGATACTACTGACAAATTAATTCTCAACCGGATACAGTCTGATTTCCCCATTACCCGCAACCCCTACGGAACCATTGCCGATGAACTCGATCTGTCGGAAGACGACGTTCTCCAGCGGCTGGCCGCCCTAAAGGAGCGGGGGGTCATCCGGCGCATTGGCGGCAACTTCGTGCCCGAAAAGGTCGGCTTTGTCAGCACCCTGTGCGCCGCCAGAGTCCCGGAGGAGAAGATCGATCTTTTCGCAGAGACCGTGAATGCCTATCCGGGCGTCACCCACAACTACATGCGGGAAAATGAGTTCAATGTTTGGTTCACCTTCATCTCCCCTTCCCGGGAGGAAATCGAAAAGAACCTGGCCGATATTGCGCATAAGACGGGGGTAGCGGAAATCCTGAACCTGCCGGCTACCCGGGTGTTCAAGATCAAGGCGCATTTTGATCTGAAATAGAAGGTTCAGGGTTCAAGGGGCCAAGGGGTCAAAGGAAAAATCCGAAATCCGAATATAGATACGTACAGACTTTTTTAACCGGGTAAACAAATAAACGGGGGCCGTCATGCCGGACTTGATCCGGCATCCAGATTTCTATCTATCAGAAAACACGTTGGATTCCGGATCAAGTCCGGAATGACAAACACAAGACTTTTGAACGTCGGTTTAGTGTTTTGAGTTTTGTTTGCTCATTTTGGTCATTGTAATTTGCCTTGTTGTTTCGAATTTCGATATTCGGATTTCAGATTTAGCGGTGTCAAGCCTCCGGGATAAAGCGTCCAATATTTTTTGCCTTTTTTGTGAAACATGGCACCCAAACCTTAAGGTTTTTATGAACACTCTCCGCATCGCAGCCGCAGTCGTCCGGGCACCCATCGGCGAAAAAAAAGAGAACCTCGCCCGGACTGCCCACTGGACAAAGATTGCCGCAGAAAAGGGCTGCCGGGTGATCTGCTTTCCGGAAATGAACATCACCGGGTACTGCAACAAGAAGGAGATGGCCGGATTCGCCGAAACGATTCCCGGACCTGCGAGCGAAAGGCTCTTGGAACTTGCCGGAGATACCGGGGCAACCATCCTGGCCGGTATGGCTGAAAAGGATGCCGCCGGCAAACTCTACATCGTGCATCTGGCGGCCGGCCCGGACGGGGACCTGTCCGTCTACCGCAAGCTCCACCTGGCGCCGCCCGAGCAGGCCCTCTATTCCCCTGGTACGGATATACCGCTTTTCACGGTGGATGATACGACCTGCGGCATCCAGCTCTGCTACGACGCCCATTTCCCCGAACTGACCACCCGAATGGCTGTTGACGGTGCCGACGTCGTCTTTATTCCCCACGCCTCACCCAGCCGCGGCATGACCGTGGCGGACAAGCACCAGTCCTGGCTGCGCCACCTGCCCGCGCGTTCCTACGACAACGCCCTGTTCATTGCAGCCTGCAACCTGTGCGGCGACAACTGCAACGGCCTGGACTTTCCCGGCAATGCCATGATTGTCGATCCTTCCGGGAACATCCTGGATACAAAACTGGATGGCGAAGAGGGCCTGCTGATAGCAGACCTTGAGGCTGAGGCCCTGGAGCATGTCCGGGGGCACCGGATGCGGTATTTCCTACCGAACAGAAGGCCCGAGTTATATTGATACAAGTTCCGTACCTGCGCCCACCTTTTTACAATGGTAACAATTCAGTTGATAGCCGTACTAGTTATTCAATCCAGATAAATTTGTGATATTGGCAGGCACCTCACAATACCAAAGTCATTCCCATGGTTCAGATAAACCAACTCCAACCAAAGAATATTGGCAATATCCCTCAGTCCAGATATTCTCATCATGACGCAATTTGGCCGAAACTGTAATAATACAAGTCTTGCAACCCAGACTAAATGAGACTTCTATAAAAGTCTAAAACCTTGCTTACCAGATTCTTTTTCCTTGTACTTTTTGAGATTTCACATTTTTTTCACGTTATCTTCACGGCCGATTCACACCCCTTAGCCTAATTTTCACGCATGTTAACCAAAAGAATTGAACCGATAACTGGAAAAGTCCCTCTGCACGGGCTTCCCATGGGCGTCATGGGAGGTCCGGCCATCGCCCGGGGCGCGCTTGTCCTTGCCCTGGAAACATTTGACCATTATAGTAAAAGGAATATCAACCACGCTCGGGGGGAGACCCATGACGCCTAACATCCGGCTGCTTATCATCGAGGATAATCCGGCCATTGTGGAAAACATGACCGATTTTCTGGAATCGAAAGGCTATATCCTGGATTTCGCCATGGACGGCATTGGCGGTCTCCACCTGGCCCTGACCCAGGATTATGATGTCATTGTACTGGATCTCATGCTGCCGGGCATGGATGGCATCACCCTGTGCCAGAAACTGCGCCGGGAGGCAGAAAAACAGGTCCCGGTGATCATGCTCACGGCCAGGGACACCCTGGACGACAAGCTTCTCGGCTTTGAATCCGGTGCCGATGATTACCTGGTCAAGCCCTTTGCCTTGAAGGAGTTGGAGGCCCGCATAAAGGTCCTCGCAAAAAGGCGGGTGGCCGAAAATAAGGTGTTGTCGATCGCTGATCTGAGTATGGACCTCGGGACCTTTGAGGTCTCCCGCCAGGGGAATAAAATTACACTGAACAATACCTGCGTCTCAATTTTGAAACTTCTCATGGAATCCGCCCCCAATGTGGTATCTCGCAAGGATCTGGAAAACCACCTCTGGGGGGACATGCCGCCGGGCAGCGATGTGCTGCGCAGCCACATGTACACCCTGCGGAAAAAGATCGACAAACCCTTTGGCCAGGCCCTGATCGAAACCGTCCACGGCATCGGCTTCAGGCTCAAAGGAGACGCCTCATGAAATTATATCAGAGCATCCGGTTCAGAATCGTAGCCGGTATCCTTGTGTTCGGGACCCTGCTGATCCTCCTGAATGCCGGGATCTTCATATTTATCACGCGCGACAACATGTCCAGGATGATTGCCAACCTTATCGATACGGAAGTGGACACCTTTATTTATAAATACGAAAAGGACCGGACGACGCCCCTGCCCCATTCCAAATATATCAATATGTACGCAGGGGTTGAAACCGTGCCGGCACAGTTCAAGGATTCGGTAAAAACGCTGCCGACCGGCGTTCACACGATTGATGACCCTGACAAGAACCACCGGATCCACGTGGGGGTCATCCAATTGCCGGATAAGGAAACCCCCTATTTTATGTTTTTCCACGGCAAGGAGTTTTTCGAGGAAAATTTCTGGCTCCACCCCAGGCAGGTCCCGCTAATCTCCCTGGCCCTTTTGCTCATCCCGGGCATCATTATCGGTTATATCATCTCACGCATGCTGTTTGCACCGGTGGTGACCCTCATGGGACAGATCAAGAATCTGAACCCTGACAATATACCGGCCCGGTTTTCCCAGAAACACGCCAACAATGAACTTGGCCTGCTCACCCGAACTATCGAGACCACTATGAACCGAATCAAAGCCTTTATCCAGCGGGAAAAAGAGTTCACCCGGGATGCCAGCCACGAACTCAGGACCCCGTTAACCGTAGTCAAAGGGGCGGTGGAAATCATGGAGACGCAGCCGGAACTGGCGGCCAATCCCCTGTTGAGAAATCCCTTAAAGCGAATTTCACGATCAGTCCGGGACATGGAGTCCACCATTGAAACCTTTCTCTGGCTGGCAAGGGAAGAGAGCCCGGCCGAAGAAAGCTGCCGGGTGGCGCCGGTGGCAGAAAAATCGATCAGCGATAACCAATACCTGATAGAAAACAAAGAGATCCAGATTCATATGGATGTCCGCCAGGACAAGTCTGTCAGGGTTAAAGAAGAAATCCTTTATATCACTGTCACGAACCTGATCCGCAATGCCTTTCATTTTACATCCCAGGGATCGGTAACCATCACCATTGATGACAGCCATATCGGAATTCAGGATACGGGCATGGGCATCGCAGCGGACAAACTGGATTCGGTTACCCAATCCCATATCAAAGGGGAAAAGAGCCAGGGGTTTGGACTGGGACTGAGTATTGTCTCCCGCCTGTGTAAACGCTTCGGCTGGCAGCTGACCATTGAAAGTGAGCCTGGAAAAGGGACCCGGACCCGGATCCTGTGGCAGGATGCCTGAAAGCAGGAAACCGAGACCAGGTATCCGCCACCCATTAGTGCAATTTTCAAGAATATGTTCCGATTGATATGGCCGGTCATTCTGAGGAGTGAATCCAGTCTTCGCCAAAGGCTACGCCGGGCAGGCGACGAAGAATCCCTTACGCTGAAAGATCACCTGGACATGAGGGGGACTCTCCCGGCCGTCGTAGCCTTCGGCCGCTATGGCGGAGTCGCTCGCTACGTTCAGAGTGACAAAATAACGGAACGTATTTATGACAACCGATATAAACCCGAAGTTCCGGGCTTCATAAGCTAAAAATCCATCCTCTCCGATTTTTCTTCCACTGAATTTGTAAATTTCACATCTTTTTCACATTCTCTTCACGGCCTGTTCACGCATCCCGAGCTACGCTTCGTTCATAATTAACGAAGAGAGAAATGGGAACTTTCTTGATGAGGGAGCAAAATGGCAATTCAATACAAAAATTTATTTAAGCGTTTGCGGCCACCGGCTGGACGACCGGGGAGGCGGGCGCTCCTGCTGGCGATATTGGCAGCCCTTCTCTCCGGCTGCAGCCCGGCGCTCCAAGCGGTCAAGGCGCCGGTGGCCGCGCCGGCACGCTTCTCCGAACCCGGCACCGCGCCGCTGTCTGAACGGTGGTGGTTGTCCTTTGAGGACACGGTGCTCAGCGGGCTCATCGATCAGGCCCTGGCTAACAATTTTAGCCTGAAGACCGCCTGGGACCGGCTCAACCAGGCCGAGGCCGTAGCGCGCAGTGCCGGGGCAGAGCTCTACCCGGAGCTTGATGCCAGTGTCGGCACATCAGGGACCCGCCTTCGCGAAGACGGCCGGACGAGCAGCAGCAGCGGATATACCCTGGATCTGTCAGCCAGCTACGAAATAGACCTGTGGGGGCGCATCCGATCCAGCGCCGATGCAGCCGCGTTTGATGCCCGGGCCAGCGCGGAAGATCTGAAGGCCGCGGCTCTGACGCTCTCGGCCCAGGTGGCCGGCACCTGGTACCAGCTGGTTGAGCAGTATGGTCAGCTGGATGTACTCAACGCACAGATCACCACCAATGAAAAGGGTCTCGAACTGGTGACCGTCCAATTCCGCACCGGCAAGGTCGGTATTTCCGATATGCTGCAGCAAAAGCAGCTCGTGGAGTCCAACCAGGGCGAAAAGGCCCAGGTTGCCGCCCAGGTAAAGGTCCTTGAGCACCAGTTGGCGATCCTGCTCGGATCTCCCCCCCAAAAAACGGTGGCGCCCCGGGTTGCGCAGCTTTTGGAACTGCCCCCGATGCCGGAAACGGGATTGCCGGCCGAACTTATCCAGCGCCGCCCGGATATCCGCAGTGCCTATTACGAAGTTCAGTCGGCTGACAGCGATCTGGCGGCGGCCATTGCCAACCGATTCCCCCGGTTGAGTCTCACCGCCGAGGTGGATACCTCAGTTGAGCATACCCGCGACCTGTTCGACAATTGGCTGGCAACCCTGGCTGCCAACCTGGTGGCTCCGGTGATTGATGGGGGCTTGCGCAAAGCCGAGGTCGACCGGACCCGTGCGGTTGCCGCAGAAAAGCTGCACACTTACGGCCAGACCATACTCGAAGCCCTGGGCGAGGTGGAAGACGCCCTGGTACAGGAACAGCGCCAGCGTGATTTCATCGCCAGCCTGGACCGCCAGCTGACACTGGCCGGGCAGGTTATCCAACGCTTGCGGGACCGGTACCTGCAGGGAACCGTGGATTACCAGCGGGTACTCGATGCCTTGCTCTCACAGCAATCGCTCCAGCGCAGCCTTTTAACCGCCAACCGGGATCTGGTGCAGGACCGTATCGATCTGTGCCGGGCCCTTGGAGGCGGCTGGACGCTGGAGCAACCGGAACAGAAGCAGTCCGCCGCTTTAAAAAAATTGACCCCCATGTCCGCCGGTTCAAAGGATACGGCCGGGATGAACAGGAAAGGATAAAGGTAAAACAGATGCTTACGAACCAAGAACGCTCAATATCCAATGACGCAGAAATTTCCAGTGCTGCGACCGAAAGCGGCCCTCACCGCCGGCGGGGGAAGACCATTTTCCGCGTCCTGGTGCCGGTGGTTATCCTGATCGCAGGCGCGGCGGTCTCCCTCTGGCTGATGGAGACCAGTCCCCAGGCAAAACCGCGCCCCCAGGCACGCAATGCAACCCTGGTGTCGGTCAGAACGGTAGATTACGGCCCCCGGCAGACGGTCGTCTCCGGCATGGGAACCGTTGCGGCCGCCTGCGATGTGGAACTGATACCACAGGTCAGCGGTGAGATCATTGAATTGAACCGCAACCTGGTACCCGGCGGCCATTTCCGCCAGGGCGAGACGCTGCTCACGATCGACCCTACCGACTACCGGCTGGCCGTGCGGCAGTTGGCCACCGATGTGGCCAAAGCCGAGTCCGATCTGCAACTTGAACAGGGGAATCAGCTTGTCGCACAAAAAGAGTACAAGCTGCTGGGAGAAACGGTGAGCGATGTGGAGAAAGCCCTGATGCTGCGCCGGCCCCAGCTGGACAACCTGCGCGCCACCCTTGAAGCGGCCCAGGCCAAGCTTGAACAGGCCCGGGTGGATCTTGCCCGTACCGAAATCAAGGCACCGTTCAATGCGGTAGTCCAGTCGCGTGACGTAAATATCGGTACCCGTGCCAGTCAAGCCACAGTGCTGGCTACCCTGGTGGGCACGGATACTTACTGGGTGGAAGTGTCGGTGCCGGTGAGCCAGCTGCGCTGGATTCGCATTCCGCAGGCCGGGAAAGATGAAGGCGCCCTGGTCCGGATTTATGACTCGGGCGCCTGGGGCGACGGAATTTACCGGGAGGGACGGGTAATGCGGCTGGAAGCGGATCTGGAAGAGCAGGGGCGCATGGCGCGGCTTTTGGTCCGGGTAGAAGATCCCCTGAGCCTTAGGCCGGAAAATGCAAGGCAGCCCCGCATGTTGATCGGTTCCTATGTCCGGGTAGAGATACAGGGCGAACAGGTGCCTCTGGCTGCGGCCATCGAGCGGGAATTCATCCACAACGGAAGCAGCGTTTGGGTCATGAATGCCACCGGGGTTCTCGATATCCGGCCGGTGGAAATCGTTTTCCGGGGTAAGGAAAGCCTGCTGATCACCGGCGGTATCGAGCCGGGAGAACGACTCGTCACAACCGACCTCGCCGTGCCGGTGGAAGGGATGGCTTTACGAACCGCAGATGCCGCCGGTCAGACCGAAACCAGGCGCAGCGCCTTGCAGGAGGAAGCATCATGAGCAGTCGTTCCAACACACAGGCCCGTGGCCCCATTGCCTGGATGGTAAATAACCGGGTGACTCCGAACCTGTTGATGATTTTCCTGGTGCTGGGTGGACTGTTCATGACCACCCGTATCAAACAGGAAGTTTTTCCCGAGTTTGACCTTGACATGGTGACCGTCAGTGTCAGCTATTCAGGGGCCAGTCCCGAGGAGATCGAGCAGGGAATTATCCTGGCGGTTGAAGAAGCCATCCGTGCCATCGACGGTGTCAAAGAGCTGACCGCTACCGCTGCTGAGGGCAGTGCCGTGGTCAACGCCGAACTTGAGGAGGGTGCCGACCAGCAGAAGGTCTACCAGGAGATCCAGCAGGAGATCGATCGGATCACCACGTTCCCCGAGGATGCCGATGAACCCGCGGTCTCCCTTGCCACCCGCCTCCGGGAGGTGATGGCTATCGACCTGTACGGGGATGTGCCGGAGAGGGTCCTTCGCAAAGCGGCCGACCAGGTGCGTGACCGCCTGCTACAGAATCCGAATATCACCCAGGTTGATCTGGCCGGGGCCCGGGACTACGAAATTCACATTGAAGTGCCCCAGGAGCGTCTGCGGGCCTACGGGCTGACCCTGGCCGGGATCGCCCAGGCAATCGACAGTGCTTCGACCGAGATCCCCGGCGGTTCGGTGGATACGAGCGGCGGAGATGTCCTGCTGCGCATAAAAGACCGGCGGGACTGGGCGGATGAATTCGCCCGGATCCCCATCGTAACAACTTCCGACGGCAGCGTGGTTTACCTGGAAGAGATCGCAGACGTGCGTGAAGATTTCGAGGACAGCGAGCAGGCGGCCGCCTATAACGGGCACCGCTGCATCGGCATCGATGTCTACCGGGTCGGGGACCAGACCCCCATCGGGGTCGCCGGCACGGTGCGCGCGGCCATGGGCGAAATTGAGAGCGACCTGCCCGCCGGCATCAATTGGCACATCAGCAACGACAACTCCGAAGTCTACCAGCAGCGCCTGGAACTGCTGCTGAAGAATGCCTTCATGGGCTTAGCACTGGTCCTGCTGGTGCTCGGGTTGTTCCTGGAGTTCAAACTGGCCTTCTGGGTGACCATGGGCATCCCCACCGCTTTTCTCGGTAGCCTGCTCTTTTTACCGGGCATGGGGGCGTCGATCAACATGATCTCCATGTTTGCCTTTATCGTCGCCCTGGGAATCGTGGTCGACGATGCCATTGTGGCCGGCGAAAATATTTACGAGTACCAGCAGCAGGGCATGAATTTCACCCGGGCGGCGATCCGCGGGGCCCGGGATGTGGCGGTACCCATCACGTTTTCCATTCTTACCAATGTGGTGGCTTTTCTGCCCCTGGCCGCTATCCCCGGGGTGATGGGAAAGGTCTGGAAGGTTATCCCACTGGTGGTAGTGACGGTTTTTCTCATCTCCTGGGTTGAGTCGCTGCTGATCCTCCCGGCCCACCTGGCCCATGTCCGGCGCCAGCCGGCCGGCCGGTCTACCACCCGCCTGAAACGCTGGCACCAGGGATTTGCCCGGCAAGTGGCCCGCTTCACAGAGCGGATCTACGGCCCCTTTCTGGACCGGTGCCTTCGTCGGCGGGTCCTGACCGTGGCCCTCGGCCTGGCAGCGTTGGCCGTAGTGGTCAGTTACGCCCTCAGTGGTCGTATCGGTATGATCCTGATGCCCCGGATCGAGTCGGACATGGCCGTGGTAACCGCCGTCCTGCCCGTGGGCAGCCCCATGGATAAAGTCAAGGCCGTTCAGGCCGGATTGTCTGCGGCCGTCGAGGCAGTGGCCGCTGAAAACGGCGGTGACCGGCTGCTGAAAGGCGTCTTTTCCAAGGTCGATGAAAACCAGGTGGAGGTGCGCGCCTACCTTACAGATCCGGATGTACGCCCTTTGAGCACCAGCAAGGTGACCCTTTTGTGGCGGGAAAAGCTCGGCCCGATTGCCGGCCTCCAATACCTGCGCTTCGCGTCTGACAGCGGCGGACCCGGCTCCGGGGCAGCGTTGACCGTTGAGCTCTCCCATTCCGATATCCAGGTTCTCGACCAGGCCAGTGCCGCCCTGGCCGCACGCCTGGCCGAGTTTCCCAATGTCAAGGATATCGACGACGGCTACACCCCGGGCAAACAGCAGCTCGATTTTTCCATCAAGCCCGAGGGGCAGAGCCTGGGACTGACGTCCGCCGAAGTGGCCCGCCAGGTGCGCAGCGCCTTTTCCGGTGCCGAGGCACTAAAACAGCAGCGTGGCCGTAACGAGGTGACGGTCCGTGTCCGCTTGCCGCTAAGCGAGCGGACCAGCGAGTATCATGTGGAGAATCTGATGATCCGGACCCCGACCGGCAGCTTTGTGCCGCTGCTCGAGATTGCCGAAGTCGAACGGGGCCGGGCGTACACCACCATCAGCCGCCGGGATGCCCGACGCACGGTGACGGTGAGCGCCAATGTCGAGCCCATCGGCGAAACGAGCAAGGTGCAGGCCGCCCTAAACAACGCCATCCTACCGGTGCTGGCCCGTGAATACCCCGGCCTCGCCTACGGCTATCAGGGCAAGCAGGCTGACATGCAAGAGAGCCTGCAGAGTCTGATCAGCGGGTTTGTGCTCGCCATGCTGGCCATCTACTTCCTGCTGGCAATTCCGTTTCGTAGCTACAGCCAGCCTTTGATCGTCATGCTCGCCATTCCCTTTGGTGTTTTAGGGGCCATCGTCGGGCATCTGCTGATGGGCTACAACCTCAGCCTGATGAGCATGATGGGGATCGTGGCCCTTTCCGGTGTGGTAGTCAACGACTCGCTGGTCCTGATAGACTATGCCAACCGCCGGCGGCGCGCGGGTGCTGATGCGTACGCGGCGATCCGTGTTTCCGGCCTGCGCCGTTTCCGGCCCATCGTCCTCACCACCCTGACCACCTTCGGCGGCCTGGCGCCGATGATTTTCGAGACCTCCCGACAGGCCCGGTTCATGATTCCCATGGCCCTGTCGCTGGGGTTCGGCATTCTTTTCGCCACCGTTATTACCCTGATCCTGGTGCCGTGCCTGTATCTGTTGATCGAAGATATCCGCCATTGGGCGGGGTACGGAAAAGCTACATGCGTGGCACCGGCAGTCAATGCAGAGATTGGTGGATAATTTTTATAGATCTCTTACGGCCAGCATTCAGCAATTTATCTTAGGATCAAAATACCGGGCCAGCCACTGTGAACGCGATTAATTCCAGGTTCTATTCTACCCTTAAAGATTTTTACCTGGGTGTTTTTATTATATAACTGCGACCATTAGTCTTCAGCTGCATTTAATACAAAAAGGCGTGGATTATCTGATATAGTCCACGCCGTTGTCTTTATTGATGGTTGTAACTAAGAGCGTTCAAACTGCCATTTAGGACCCATCGGGTGTGACAATAAGCCTATCCCCTTGTTTGTAGGCCCGGATTCCGAATCCCGGCAGGGTGTCCCTCAGTGATCTGCCGAAGAGAAAATCGAGCAAAGCCGGATCCGGCGACCCCTTTTCCGCAATCAACTCCCGCAGGTGCACGTCGTAACCCACCATCTCCACCAGATTGTCGGCAGTGGCCTGGTCCGGCCCCTCTTTCAGCCGGGCGGCCGCTTCAGCTAAGATAGAGTAGCTGCATTTTTTCTCGTGTTCTTCAACCAGGTCCCATAGTTCGGGAACGTCACCCAGGAGATCTCTGCGGCTGAGACGGTCTTTGTCGTAAATCGCCTCGATAGCAGCCGTGTCCCGGCAGTTGAGCACCCGGCACTCGATAGGCCGGTTCGCGTATACCGTGCAGCCTTTTGAATCCTCATCGTAATAGCAGCAAGTCCAGGTACGGCCTGCCCCTTTAATTTTAATCAGTTCAGAGGTTACCGGCTGCAGGGTACCCTGCACATTGTCCCGGGCCAGTTCCCCGGCCCGAATGGTGTAGAGATCCTTGAGGGGAATTTTGCCGCTTTGCACCAGTTCGATATCTTCCCGATGCAGCGCAGGGCCGCCCGCCTTGCAACAAGTCCCGCAACGTTGGCATTCAAGATCACTATTCATCAGTAGCCTATTCTTCTGCCACTTTGCAAGGAAGTGAGCGCCCTCTGAAACCAAGGCGCAGGGTAATTAAATCCGAAATACGAAGCACGAAATACGAAACAAATTCGAAATTCTAATGACCAAATGACAGAAACAGAATCTCTGGTGGCAGCTATAGGTTTTGTTTGTTCCTTTTGGTCATTGTGATTTGCTTCTTTTTGTTTCGAATTTCGATATTGCGGCGTGCGCCTTGAAAACATTCCGGATTTCGTATTTTTTCTGCTTTTAGTTAAAGTAGTCCTTCAAAAAAGTCATTGCCCTTATCATCCACCAGGATAAACGCCGGGAAATCCTTGACCGTGATCTCAAAGATCGCTTCCATGCCCAGTTCGGGATACTCCAGGACCTCCACGTTGGTGATGCACTCTTTGCCGAGCCGGGCCGCCGGGCCGCCGATGGAGCCCAGGTAGAAGCCGCCGTATTTTTTGCAGGCATCCGTCACCTGCTGGGAGCGGTTGCCCTTGGCCAGCATGACCATACTGCCGCCCTGCGCCTGGAAAATCGGCACGTAGGGGTCCATGCGAGCGGCCGTGGTGGGGCCGAATGATCCGGACGCGTATCCTTCCGGTGTCTTGGCCGGTCCGGCATAATAGATGATGTGGTTTTTGATGTAGTCGGGCAGCCCTTCCCCATTGTCCAGGCGCTCTTTCAACTTGGCATGGGCAATATCCCGTCCCACGATGATTTTCCCGGTCAGGGCCAGCGGGGTGGCCACCGGGTACCGGGTCAGGATTTTGCGGATTGCTTCCATGGACTGGTTCAGGTCGATTTTAACCGGTTCCTTTCCGGCTACATCCACCTCTGGCAGGTACTGGGCCGGATCGGTCTCCATCTGCTCCAGAAAAACACCCTGGCTTGTAATTTTGGCCTTGATGTTCCGGTCGGCACTGCAGCTCACCCCGATGCCGATGGGGCAGGAGGCCCCGTGGCGTGGCAGGCGAATTACCCGGGTCTCCAGGCAGAAATACTTGCCGCCGAACTGGGCGCCGATGTCCAGGTCCCGCGAGATCTGGAGCATTTTAGCCTCCAGCTCGAGGTCCCGGAATGCCCGGCCACCCTCGCTGCCGGAGGTCGGCAGGTTGTCCAGATACCCGGCGGAGGCCAGCTTCACGGTCTTCAGGGTCATCTCCGCCGAGGTTCCGCCGACGACAAAGGCCAGGTGGTAGGGCGGGCAGGCCGCCGTTCCCAGGGTTTTCATCTTGGCTTCCATGAAGGCGTAGAGGCTGTCCGGGTTGAGCACCGCCTTGGTTTCCTGGAACAGGTAGCTCTTGTTGGCCGAGCCGCCCCCCTTGGCGATGAACAAAAATTTGTAGGCATCCCCTTCGGTGGCATACAGCTCAATCTGGGCCGGTAGGTTGCAGCCGGTGTTCTTTTCATCGAACATGGTCAGGGGCGCGTTCTGGGAATAGCGCAGGTTGTTGTTGGTATAGGCATTGTAGACCCCTTTGGCCAGCATCTCTTCATTGCAAAAATCCGCCCAGACCTGCTGTCCCCTCTTCCCCATGATGATGGCCGTGCCGGTATCCTGGCACAGGGGGAACTCCATCTCCGCCGAGATCACGGCGTTTTTGACCATCTCCAGGGCCACCAGGCGGTCGTTTTCAGAGGCTTCCGGATCGTTGAAGATCTGCTGCGTCAGCGCCAGATGGGACGGCCGCAACAGGTGAGACACGTCCCTGAACGCCTGCTCCGCCAGAAGTTCGAGCGCCTCGGGCGCCACTACCAGCACCTTTTTGCCGTTGACGGTGGTTTCCGACACGTATTGATCCGTCAGCAGGCGGTATTCCGTTTCATCGGTTCCGTATGTAAACATCGGTTCGTAAATAAAATCGGCCATGGTCCTCTCCTTTACGACTAATTCCGCATTGTTTTGGTCTATACTCCCCTGCTTTCCAGGGAGATGCGCAAAGTTAATCAACTGACGCAGGTTCTAAGTTCACGGTTCCCCGTTCAAGGTTCCGGGTTAAGGACTTTAAACCTCTGACCTTGAACCAATAATGATTTGTACCCGTTTCTTGGGCGATCGTTAGCTGAAAAATGGAATTTAAAAACATATGTGCCAAGGTGTCAAGCGGTTTAGCCATGATCACATTTCATCTATTGCCAGACGGCTGAATTTTGATTATAAATAATGCATCGGGCGACTCACCAGGGAAAACTCACTAGTGTTTAGCCGGCTGCGAGACCTTTGAAAAATGCCCAATTTTGTTTCAGTACAAGGCGGGCGAAAATTTCCCCGATAGGCGGGACTTCCCGCCTGATTGATTCCTTTTGGTGGATCGTAACCGGAGGAATACATTGAGTACTTCGAGGATTAAAATTTGAGTCCAACGCCGAGATTGGGCCAAAAGACATTTTTGAGATAGCCTCTAAAGGCCCAACAGTCATCAACCTTCAGCCCAATCAACTTGAACACCATGGAAACTGAAACCGTCGAGACCGATCAATACCGGCTGGAAACTGAAAACCGACAGCTGAAAGAGACCATTGGGGCCTTACGGGAGGAACTGGAAAATGCCGCTTTTACCCGTACGGAAACCGTGCAGAAAGCGGTGGCCGAGGCCAATGATGAAATCCGCCAACTGAAAGACACCATCGGATCGCTGCGGGACGAACTTGAAAACAAAGCGTACGAGAAAGTTGAAAGCGTTCAACAGGCCGTCGCCCGAGCAGCCGATGAAATGGCACAGTTAAGAGCAACCATTGCCGCGTTGCGCGATGAACTTGAACTGAGCAACAACCGCTATGAAACCAGGCTGCAAAAGGCCCGACAGACGGCCAGGGATGAAGCTGACCAGTTGGAGGCAACCATCGTGGCTTTAAGAGATAAACTTCAGGGGCAAAATGAATAGACGCATTGAAAACAAACCGACCACCGGACAGAACATGGCCGGAGACCCGCCGGATGCCGTGTCCAAAGTTCATCAACTGGAGCTTTTACTGAACATATCCAAGCAGGTAGCGGCCTTTGAAGTGCTTGACGATATGCTCTTTACGCTGGTTGAGATCACCACCCGGGAACTGGATGCCGATCGCGGCACCATTTTCCTGAACGACAGTGAAACCAACGAGTTGTACTCCCGGATCGCCATGGGGAACGTCAACCGCGAAATACGGATATTGAACGACAGCGGGGTGGCCGGACAGGTCTATACGACCGGGCAAAGCATGCTGGTGGATGACGCCTACACCAATGAACACTTCAATAAATCCATAGACAATAAAACCGGCTACGTCACCAAGACCATCTTGTGTGTGCCGATAAAAACCGTCAAGGGCGACATTATCGGCGTGGCCCAGATGCTCAACAAACGTGAAGGCCAATTCACGGATGACGACCGGCAGCTACTGGAAGAGATGACGGCCCAGGCGGCCATGTCCCTGCAACACAACCAGATCGTTGAACAGATGGATCAATCCCGGCTGCAGGAGATGGAATTCTTCGATGTTGTCTCGGAGGTTACCTCGGAAATTAACCTGGGCACCCTTTTGCAGAAGGTGATGGCCGAAGCAACCCGGATGCTGAACGCCGATCGCAGCACCCTTTTCCTCAATGATGAAAAAAGCGATGAGCTGTTTTCAAAAATCGGGGAAGGACTGGGCGCTACGGAAATCCGGTTTCCCAACCACATGGGAATTGCCGGCGCCGTGTTTACCAGCGGAAAGACCATCAAAATCCCCTATGCCTACGCGGACCTGCGCTTCAACCCGTCTTTCGATAAGCAGACCGGCTACTTTACCCGTTCCATCCTCTGCACTCCGGTCATCAACAAGCATGGCAAAAACATCGGGGTTACCCAGGTACTGAACAAAAGCGGCGGCCCTTTCACGGATGAAGATGAATCCCGACTCAAGGCATTCACCGCCCAGGTGTCCATGGCCCTGGAAAATGCCAAGCTGTTCGATGATGTCCAGAACATGAAGAACTACAATGAAAGCATGCTGGAAAGTATGTCCAACGGCGTCATCACCCTGAATGAGGCGGGCCGGATCATCACCTGCAACGCGGCCGGGCTGGGCATCCTGCAGGTCCAACCTGAGGAGATCGTCGACCAGCCGGCAGACGCTTTTTTCACTGCGCCCAACGCCTGGGTGCTGGATAAGATAAACAAGGTGGAAACATCCCAGGCCCCCGACGTCACCATGGATGCCACCCTTGAACTTAATGGTGAAAGCATTTCCGCCAACCTGACGGTCCTCCCCCTGATCAGTGTTGATCAAGGCAAACTCGGTTCCATGATCATGATAGAAGACATCAGCAATGAAAAGCGAATGAAAGCGACTATGTCGCGTTACATGGATCCCAGCCTGAGCGACCAGCTGATGAATGGTGAAGAGAATATTCTGGGGGGGATCAGCGCCACGGCCACCGTGCTTTTCTCCGATATCCGCGGCTTTACGACTTTAACCGAAGAGTTGGGCGCCCAGGGCACCGTCTCCCTGTTGAACGAATACTTCACGATTATGGTGGACTGCATTCAAAAGGAAAACGGCATACTCGACAAGTTTATCGGCGACGCCATCATGGCCGCGTTCGGAATGCCGGTATCCCACGGGGATGATGAAGACCGGGCCTTGCGAGCGGCCATTGCGATGATCACCGAGCTGTCCACCTGGAACACGTTACGCCATAAGCGCGGCGAGAGACCGGTTGACATCGGTATCGGCCTCAATACCGACACGGTGGTTTCGGGCAACATCGGGTCACCCAAAAGAATGGACTACACCATGATCGGTGATGGCGTCAATCTGGCCGCCCGGCTGGAAAGCGCCTGCAAGCAGTACTATGCCCGCATCCTGATCAGTGAAAACACCTATAAAAAATTACGCGGTACCTACTACGCCCGGGAAATCGACCTGGTCGTGGTCAAGGGCAAGACCGAACCGGTCGGCATTTATGAAATTCTCGACTACCACACGGAAGAGACCTTCCCGGGCATGATGGACCTGCTGGGCTATTTCAAGCACGGTCGGGACCAATATCGTCAGGGGAATTGGGACCAGGCCACAACTGCATTTAAGAGCGCGCTTGACTGCAATCCCGCCGACAAACTCTCGCAGGTATATATTGACCGCTGCGACCAGCTAAAAACACACCCACCGGACCAGGACTGGAACGGGGTGTGGGTATTGACTTCAAAGTAGAAATCGATAAACCGAAAAATTGATTATCCCTCCGCTGCCTGTCATTCTGAGGAGCATCGCGACGAAGAATCCCTGACAGAAGACCATGTCCATAGCATGTGGGGGACTCTTCGCTACGCTCAGAGTGACAACCAACAACGACTTTCTTCGTCCATATTTACCGAAAATATGTTTTACCACCCTTGCCAATTGTCGTCTCAACTTCCAGCCGCCCCTTGCGGGTACGCAATGTAATCGCACCCTGCCTGTCTGTCCGGTAAACCCGACACCCGTTGGCCTGATACCGCCCGAGGACCGCTTTTGACGGAAACCCATACCGGTTGCCCTTGCCGGCCGATATAATGGCCAGCGCAGGTTTAACCGCTTTTAAGAAGGCCGGGGAACTCGAAGAGTTGCTGCCATGGTGCGGCACAAAAAGGATCGAGCTTTTTAACCGGTCCCCGGCCACACGCACCAGTTCGCCTTCCGCCCGCTGCATGAGGTCACCTGCAAAAAGAAATGCAACCCCATCCAGGGCAACCTTCAGAGTGACGGAATTATTGTTCGAAGTCCGCCAGGATTCGGTTCGTTTGCGGCTTAGAAAATCGCCCGGCGGATATAGTCGTGATACGGTCACCCCCCCGATCGTCAACTTCTCCGGCAGACCCGCGTACACCGGGTGCCTGATGTTCCGCTCGTCGACGATTTGCATCAACCGGCGATACCCGCCGGTATCAGCGTTTTCCCCATTGGTCCACAGGGCGCCGACCTTAAACTTCTGGGCAATAAAGAGCAGTCCGTTTAAATGGTCACTGTTAGGGTGTGTCAAAACAAGGGTATCCACGGTTAATATCTTGCGGTTCCATAAAAATGGCGCCACAACCCGGGCGCCGATGTCAAAGATGCCATTATCGGTATACCCCCCGCCGTCAATGAGCATGGTTTCCCCACCCGGAAATTCCAGCAGGGTGGCACTGCCCTGGCGCACGTCGAGGCAGGTCACCCGCAGGTCCCGATGCCAGATCCGCTGGTTCAACCAGTATACCCCGTCCCCGACCAGCAGCAGGCCAACAACCACCAGGCCTAACCAGACCATCCGGCCGGGGCGCCCCGTAAGTGCAGAGCCGAAATTTTGACTGTCCTCCGACGACGCACCGCGTGGTTTAAGCAACTGCAGAACGAGGATCAACAGGCTGAAAATGCAAAGCACTTCGAACCAGTTGAGTGTCACGGTGTGGACCGCAATCCATTCCGGCCTGGCCAGGTAATCCGCCAACTCCATGGCCCGGGAAAGGATAAGCCCGGCGGCTTTCAAAAGCCACCCCGCCAGCAGGCTGGACACGGGAAACAGCAGGGTTGCCGCGAGGGCCAATGGCACCGTCATAAACCCCACCAGCGGGATATAGATAAAATTAGTCACCAGGCCAATAGCGGATACCTGGTTGAAATAGTGCATGGCGAGTGGCAGGGTGCCGGTGATCGCAAAAAATGAAACCCAGAAAAAAATGGTCAGGGTTCCGGTCAGCCTTGCGAAAAGCCGGTTATTCCCCGATTGTCCCAGCGGTTTACGCCATCTCTCCGGCAGACAGGCCAGGCCGTAGACGATTGTAAAGACCGCCGTGAACGACAACTGGAACGAGACCGAAAAAAACGCAGGGGGATGCAGGACAACAATCATGAGCGCCGCCGCCGCCAGCGTATTCAGGGAATCCACGTGCCTGCCCAGAATAATCGCAAGCAGGAACGCGGCGACCATTATCACAGCACGCTGGGTGGACGGGGACATACCCGCGATCAACCCGTAGGCCGCCACCGGAAAAATCGCTAAAAAAGCCGCAGTGCGACGCGAACGGCCGGTATTAACCAGGTAGGGGACCCGCCGGCACAGCCAGTTGAAACAACCGAAAGAAAACGTGGCGATAATGCCGATATGCAGTCCTGAAATCGCCAGAAGGTGCCCGATTCCCAGGCGGTTGAACTGCTGGCGCAATTGCGGGGTGATACCGGACCGGTCACCGGTTACCAGGGCGGCAATGATACTGCCTTCACGCTCTTTCAGCGTATCGTTAATCCAGCCGGACAGCATCGCGCGTACCTGACCCAGTTCTGTTTTGAACCGGAAGCCCCGCGCTTTCTCCAGGATCTGAATCCTGTTGGCCGGCACCCACGCTGACGCCCACACTTTCTGAAACAGCATGTATCGGCGATAATCAAACGCGCCGGGGTTGTTGAAGTTACGGATGCTTTTGACCCTGGCCCGGAATTGCAGCCGGTCCCCCATGCGGATGGCGGGGCCCTGGCCGACTGCGGTTACCCGGAGATTTCCGCAACGTTTCCGCTGGTTGAATGTCTCCACTTCTAGAATGAACCGGGTGCGCAGGCCCCTTGGTTCAGGCAGACCGGCAACCCGGCCGGTGAGGGTACCGCGGGGGCCATCCGCATAAAACTTTATGTGGCGCGGCGGCAGTTCCGGCGCCACCCAGGGCTGGAGGGAAACATAGCCCAGCACCAGGAAAACTCCGGCAGCAGCCAGAAATATCCGCAGGTCACTGGAAACGGAAATCCGGAGAATGGCAGCCGACACGAGGGTTCCGAACAGCAAAAAATATAAATGCCCGGGAAACCGGTCGCCGATTATCAGGCCGCCGGCCAGTGCCAGGAAAAAGAAGGCCACCGGCCTTTCCATAGGCATGGACCTATCAATAGAGTTCAAGGCTGCTCGTCCTGAAGGTAATAGGGATTGGATAGGAACGCTTTTGGAAAGCGCCCACCGGTACGCAATTCATCGCAACCGGCCAGATGGCGGCCCGTGTGCCTTGGAGTAGGCGGGAAGAAGGGCCTGGGCAGGTTTTTACACTTTATTAAAACAACTTTCGGGTTTCAGCCGAATTCGAAATCGCTATCGGAACCGAAATCGGCTCTGCAAACGTTCGTCTGACACCGATTTTCGATAGCGATTTCGATCCCGATCCCGATTTTGGACCGCAACTTTCATTGAACCCGAAAGTTGATTTGTTAAGCTTTAACACGTTTGATCGCCGCCCCCAGGCTGAGAAACTTCTCTTCCAGGGCTTCATAGCCTCTGTCCAGGTGGTAAATCCGGCTTATTTCGGTGGTTCCTTCGGCAACCAGTCCGGCCAGGACCAGCGACGCGCTGGCCCTCAAATCCGTGGCCATCACCGGCGCCCCGGACAGTTTCGCAACCCCCCGGACCATGGCGGTATTGCCGTTTACGCTTATGTCCGCTCCCAACCGCTTCAATTCACTGACGTGTATGAACCGGTTTTCAAAAATGGTTTCCGATATCAGGCTCTGCCCCTCGGCAACCGCCATCAGAACCATAAACTGGGCCTGCATGTCGGTGGGGAACCCCGGATACGGCTGGGTCTTTATATCGATCCCGGTCAGGCTGTCGCCGGCACTTACCCGGATGGTCCGATCACCGATCTCAACCCGGGCTCCGGCCAGGCGCAGCTTGTTGACGGACGCCCCCAGGTGCTCCGGCTCACAGTTTTCCACCTGGATGTCGCCGCCGGTAATGGCGGCCGCCACCATAAAAGTACCTGCCTCGATCCTGTCCGGGATGATGTCGGCTTTGGCGGGTGTCAGGGCCGCCACGCCATTGATCGTTATCTTTGATGACCCGGCTCCCCGCACATCCGCCCCCATACTGTTAAGCACATCCGCGAGCGCGGTGATCTCCGGTTCCCGGGCGGCATTGCGCAAGATGGTCCGGCCTTCGGCCAGGCAGGCCGCCATCATCAGGTTCTCGGTCCCGCCGACGGTGGCCACGTCAAAATAGATCTCGGCCCCCCTCAATTGTTCCGCCCGCGCTTCCACATACCCGTGCTTCAGCTCGATGTCTGCACCGAGCTGTTCAAGGCCTTTGAGGTGCAAATTGATAGGCCGCGCCCCGATGGCGCACCCACCGGGCAGGGAGACCCGGGCCCTCTTCAGGCGGGCCAGCAACGGCCCCAGCACCAGAATCGAGGCCCGCATTTTCCGGACCAGGTCGTAAGGCGCTTCGTGTGAATCGAGACCGCCGGCATCAATGCACACCCGCCCTTCCCGCCGTGAGACCCTGGCGCCCAGATGCATCAGCAGGTCGATGGTACTCTGGATGTCACGCAACTGCGGTACGTTCTCGTATGCGCTCATCCCATCCGTCAGCAGCGAGGAAACCAGAATCGGCAGGGCAGCATTCTTGGAACCGCTGATCCGGGCGCTGCCGCTGAGCATTCGGCCGCCTTCGATGATAATTTTGTCCATGGTCACCTTCTAACGCTTGCCTTTAATCTTTTCGACATATCGTATGGGAATTAAGAGTAGGCACCCTAAATAAAAACGCTCCTCCCACGGTAGATGAGAGGAGCGTTTGGTTGCTTGTAAGAGAGCGGCTGGTTTAGTGATGATGCCCGCCACCATGGCCACCCATGGTATCCACGATGGCCTTGATAATGCAGTAGGTCATACCGACTCCCAGGATAGTAAGCGCGTACCATAGTCCGCCCATAAATACCAGGTGGGACATGTCCCAGATCCATTCAAAATTAAAAGGAAACATACATCATCCTCCGTAGCGGTTTATGCTTCAGCAGGAACAGGCTCAGCGCCCTGTTCTTTGTCAGCAGCGAGGAAACCAGAATCGGCAGGGCAGCATTCTTGGAACCGCTGATCC
>CAZYGG010000032.1:0-24965 GCA_964647585.1 uncultured Desulfobacterales bacterium | reverse complement strand
ATCCTCCGTAGCGGTTTATGCTTCAGCAGGAACAGGCTCAGCGCCCTGTTCTTTGCCCGGTTCTTCATCATCGGCCGCCGCGTCCATCTCCGGCGCCGCCTCTTCTTCTTTAATGGGATTGAGTTCGGCCTCATCCGGAAACACCGGCAGATACCGGTACGACAGTGAAATAAGAATCACCCCGTAGGCAACCGGTAAAATGGTTGTGGCGATCTCCTGCCAACTGGGGAAATAGGTCGCAAAGGATTCGAAAGGCAGAATCGGAACCGCCATGACCTGCAGCACCATCACCCAGCGATTCAGGGAAACCCCGATACAGCCCAAAATAACGGCCACCGTCAGGGTAATCGGATTCTTCCTGCCGGCCGGTGTTATCAGAATTAAAGCCGGCACAAGCCCGCATAGCACGATCTCCGTAAACAGAAGCCAGTACCCGTAATTGGACCCGGGATTGTTGGTGTAGAAATCGGCGATGTTGTACATGCTGGCCCAGTAAACCGTATCAGCTGTTTTGGCAATCACGTAGGTGATCATCATCCAGCCGGAAATCTTCGCTAAAAGCTCAACGGTACTCTGGCGAACCAGTTTCTTGCCGGTTATTTTCTCGATAATCTTGGTCAAAAGCAGGGTAAAACTGGGGCCATAGGCCGCTGCCGACCAGGTGAAGAGAAAAAAGGTCCAGGGCCATATGAAAATGCCTTCCCGGAAGGCAAAGGGCCGGCCGAAGAGCACACCGGCCACACCCCCTAAAGAACCCTGGTGGAAAAAGCTGAGAAAAGCGCCCGTGGCGGCAAATACCGCCATCACTTCGTGCATGTTGTGGGTCAGATTGTGCACAAACGGGATCTTGTCCAGTTGCCGGTTCTCCAGAACCAGCGGAATGTACTCAATCGTTAAAACCCCGAAATAACAGCTCAGGCAGAACGCCACTTCCGTCAGCATCGAGTGTACATTGGCATGCCAGAAAATGAACCAGCCCCGCAGCGGCTGGCCGATATCGATGGCCAGAATCAGCAACGCGCTGCTGTAACAGATAAAACCGATCAGCACGGCGTAGTTGATAATGTGCTTGAGTTCATCCTTGCCGAAAATGTATTTGCACAGGCCCGTAAAAAAGGCCCCGCCACCCAGCGCGATGACGGCAAGATCGGCCCAGATCCATAATGCGAACCCATAGGAATCATTCATGTTGGTCTGGTTGAGTCCCTTGAACCAGCAAAGTAGCATGGCGTAAACGCCCCAGAGCAGGACAACGCTGACGGCGCCGATCCACAGGGCAAACTGCCAGGTGGGGCAGCGTTTAACTCCCTTGGGTATTAGTGCAGAATCCATAAGTTCTGTGCTCCTCGAAAATACTGTTGCGGTTATTAAGATCGCCGGTTGCCCATGCGATTTTTAATGCTTGGCGGCTACCTGGGCGGCCTTTTTCCCGAAAAATTGGTCACCCATTTCCCGAACCCACTTACGGGTGCTCTTGTAATAAACTTTGGGATTGGTACCCAGTTCCTCCAGGAGGCGGAAAACATCCGGGTTCTGCGGACGCCCGCCGTGATGGTGGTCGGGCCGGGCTATTTTAGACACCGCGTGTTTGGGGTCGTAAAGGTCGCCAAACGTAATGGCTCCAGCCGGGCAGGCCTGGGTACAGGATGTCTGGTACTCGCCTTCTTCCAGTTCGCGGCGGCCTTCCATATGCGCTTTTTCCAGGGCCAGCTGCCGGCGGTGATAGCAGAAACTGCATTTTTCCACGATACCGCGCATGCGGGCCGACACATTCGGGCTTAAAGATTCTTCCATACCCTCGGGCCAGACCGGATCCCACCAGTTGAAATAGCGGGCATGATAGGGGCAGGCCCCCATGCAGTACCGGCAGCCAAAACAACGGGTGTAGATCTGGCTGACGATTCCGGTTTCAATGCTGTAGTCTGTCGCGGTGGCCGGGCAGACGGATACACAGGGAGAGTGACCGCCATGGCCTTCACAATGCATGCACGGCCTGGGCAGGTAGCAGATATCGGCATCGGGAAATGACGCCTTGTTGCTCAGCTTGTAGATCCGCATCCAGGTGATACTGTCCAGTTTGTCGGTTTCATCTTCTTTAAACGGAACGTTGTTCTCCTGCATGCAGGCCACCATACAGCTGCCGCAACCGGTACACTTGTCCAGGTCGATCACCATACCGTACTTCTTGGCGTGACTCTGCCCTTTCTCGTTCGAACTAGAATTGCTGTGTCCTTGTGACATAAGAACCCCTTGCTATATTGATTAGGCTTTACTCAGCTTTGCCCTGATTCCCCAGGCAGCGTCCAGGCCGGATGCAGGATCCTCAACCGGTCCGATGAGTTCATTAACATTAACACCTTTGTTGGCCAGGTATTTGTCGTACGCGGTATGCCCGAGGCCCCGCGGCATGGCGATGACACCGGGCCGAATGCCGTCATACAGATGTACCCGCACCCTGGCGCTGCCCCGGGGGGTCTCGATAACCGCAGCATCCCCTTCGTGCAGTCCAGCCTTTTTCGCGGTGGTTGAATTGATCTCCACCAGGGAATCCTTGCCTTTCAGAACCGTATCCTCGACGGTCTTGATCATAAAAGGCGGATCGCCGATATAGCCGCTGGAGAGGCGGAGGCTGTCATACGGAGTGAATACCAGCGGGTATTCGTTCGCATCCCCTTCAATGGCTACGGAACCGGTTGCGAGTCCCTCAAAATTGAGCGCGGCCAGATCGATCGCCAGCGTTGACCCTTCGTTGATCACATAGCCCTGCTCCTGGAGGGTATCCCAGTAGTCTCCCAGGACCGCCTGCAGGCAGGCTTCATAATTTTCCCAGGCAAAAGCTTCGGCCACCGATCCGCCGACTGCGCTGGCCAGTTGGATGACGACATCACCGGTATGCCGGGTATCAAACTGGGGTTCAACCGCCGGTTTGGCCAGTTGCACCATCTTTTCCGGGTAACCCGGAGGCGTGGGCACATCTTCCAGGCGCTCCAGGTAATGGTGATTCGGTAAAATAAGATCGGCATAGGCCGCCGTTTCATCCATATATGAGGAAAAGTTCACGATGTATGGGATCTTCGCAAAGGCTTTCTTTACATTCTGGCTATCCGGCAGGGAATAAAGCGGGTTGGCCTTGGAGACAAACAGTGCCTGGAGCGGATAGTTGTCTGACAGTAATATTTGTACCATCCGATTGGGAAGGTATTTGCTGTCTATGAATCGACCGCGGCCGGCCCCATCCACCCGGGCACCCGCAGCACCCGCTGCCGGCGTAAAGGCTGGCCATTCGACCGTCTCATTGCCGTCAACCAGCCAGACGCCGCCTTTCCTATTGATGTTGCCGACCAGCGTATTGAGCGTGTGAACCGCCATCGCTTCTCCAACACTGCCCGGGGTTGTGCCCCGGCCCTTGCCGTAAAGCGCCAGGGGTTTTCGCGCCGTGGCGAAGGCCCCGGCCAGGCCGACTATCACATCCTCATCAATCCCCGTTTCCTCAGCGACTTTAGTCGGATAATAGGCTTCCAGAGCTGCTTCAAGCGCACTGGTACCCTCTGAACCGAATTCCTGGTGGGGATACTGCTTAACGATCAGGCGGGCCAGCCCCAGCGCGAGGGTGGCCTCAGTGCCCGGCTTGATAGGCAGCCAGTTGTCGGCCTTGGCGGCGGTAATGGATCTGCGCGGTTCCACCTGGGTCAACTTAGCCCCGGATGCCTTCCAGGCGCTGTTGGCCTTTATCATCCGTACCGGTGCGCCCCACCCTTGAATGACACCGGAACCGAAGCTGATAACGAAATCCGCATTTTCAACATCGAAACCGGCGGTGGCGGCAACCCCGTGCATCTTTTTGATAGCCAGTTCATACGCATCTTCACTGGCCGGCATTTTGATAAAATTGGGAGATCCATAGGCCTGCAGGAACCGTTTCAAAAGTCCGGGCACACTGCCGCGGTCCGAATCGGCGATACAGGCAACCTCGCTGGCTCTGCCGGCGGTGGCTATTTGATTCATGTTTCTAGCAACTTCTTCGATAGCCGCATCCCATGTGATCGGTTCCCATTGGTCAGCGCCCCGGTTGCCGATCCGCTTCAGGGGCTGCTTGACTCTGGTGGGGCCATAGAGCAGCTGCAGTCCGGAAAGACCCAGCGAACAGATACCGCCGTCGTTTACCGGGTGCCCCTCTTTACCTTCAATTTTGATGGCCCGGTCGTCTACCTTGCGAACCGAAATGCCGCACCCCCCCGGACAAAGGTCGCAAACCGTGTCGGCAAAAGCCACTTCACCATTGGCCGGAACCGGCGTCCAGGGCCACATCTGGGTCCAGATTGCACTGTCATCCGTCAGCTTCCAGGGGATGGGGGTCAGGGCCGTCCCGGCTGCACCGCCGACAACAAACGACAAGAAACTTCTTCTGTCAATTTTCATAAATTCTACCCCTTACGTATATCGTGTGGGCCCGGATCGTTCTGACCACCGGGCCAAATCGCTAATCTATTTATGGCAGACAAAACAGGCGCCTCTCTCCGTCTGGACGCTTGTACCCTTGCCCTTATGGGTGGTGCCCGGAAATGCGGTGGCCGCTATCTCCGCAAAATGGCGTGAGATTTCGCTGCTCATCCCCCCTTCGACGCCGGGGTCGAATTTGGTTTCGGCATGACACTCCGCGCAGTCGTCCATCTTCATTCTGTCCCAGCTGTTCTTTTTTAATCCGGACATATTATAGCCCCAGATATTACGGCTGTATCCGGTAATCCGGTTCTCCTCGTATACCGCCGAGTGCTCGGACTCACCAATATGCCCGTGACAGGTAACACAGTCATTCTTAGCCATCACCACGTGGGCCGCATGGGAGAAATAGACGCAGGGTGGTTGTTTTGAATAAACCAGCCAGGGCACCTCGCGCTCTTTGGCCACATATTCCGCGACGAATTTGGCTTCCTCCTCGGTCTCCCCCAGAACGTCCTCGTGGCATTCCACACAGGAAGCGAGTTTGGGGATACCGGAAAAAGACCCGTCTTCCCTGAAATAGTGACAGCTCTGGCACCCGTCATCAACCTCACCGACATGCAGGGCGTGGTTGAAATCAATTGGCTGCCTTTTCTGGGAATAAAGAACCTTTGGAAAGATCACCCATCCGATGATGAGGCTGACCACCAGACCGGCAATGAAAAACAGGATCACCGGTCCGCCTACGCTATCATTCGCCCCATCGGTTGAGTCTTCTGAAACTGCTTGAGCTTTTTCATCGATTTTACTCATGGAAACTCCGTAACGCTGTGGTTTGTGGTTTCGATTGCCGGCGCCGGCTGGCATGTGCTGCTTGGCCGCAGGCGCTGACCCTGACAACGCAAAACAGGTCCCTAAATACCGGGTCGCCCGAACCGGCAGATGGGTTCTCGCATTCCCCTGAAAGCACTGAAAAAGCGACTTCAGGTGGAAAAATAATGTGGGCTTGTGTACATTGAGAACCCGTTTTTGTCAAGTGAAATCGTTATAATAGGCGTGGTTTAAAAACCTGTAATCGGGGAATGGCCGCAGGGGCGGCGGGGGAGCCAACCGCAGGAATATACACTATATTTTCAGTATAGCCCTTTCGCGTAGCACTGGGGATTTAACCCGACGGCCCCCCGATGCAATGGGGCCGGAGGAAAGGTTTTTTAAATCGCTTCTACACCGCCCCGTAGCTGTGCAGGCCCGGCAGAAGATTTACACCGAAATAGGTGAAGAGAACGGCAAAAAAACCAAGAATGGAAAGAAAAGCGATCCGGCGGCCATGCCAGCCCCGCATCAGCTTCGCGTGCAGAAGGGTCGCGTATATGAACCAGGTGATGAGCGACCAGGTTTCCTTGGGGTCCCACCCCCAGTAGCGGCCCCAAGCGGAGTTGGCCCAGACCGCGCCGGTGATGATCCCCGCAGACAGAAAAAGAAAGCCGAACATGATGAGCTGATAATTCACTTCATCGAGTACTCGCAGGGACGGTAGTCGGGAAATCAGCGGGCTCTTTTCCGCACTCTCTCTTTTGCGCAACAGGTACATGATGCTTACCCCGAAGGCAATCGCAAACGCCGCATACCCGAAAAAGCACAGCGCCACATGGGCGATCAGCCAGTTGCTTTTCAACGCGGGAATGAGCGGCTGGATGCGGTCACTGATATCCGGGGACATGGAGGCGTACGCAATGGCCAGAAAGGCCAGGGGCGCACAGAACACGCCGATGATCCTGCTTTTGTAACGCCACTCGATAACCAGGTAGATCACGCCGATGACCAATGCAAAAAAGGTCAGGGATTCATAAAGATTTGAAAGGGGCGCGTGCCCGATGCCCAGCACGTATGATTCCCGCCATCTTACCAGCAGCCCGGTTAGGTTCCCGATGATCGCCACCAGCGTCGTCAGGGTGGCCAGTTTTCCCGGCAGTTCCTTTTTGAACACCCAGGCTGCCAGATATAAAAAGGCCGCGGCCCCGTAAATAAAAGTAACTATGGATAATATCTGGGAGTTATTCATGATCGATCCCCTGCTTCTGATTTTTCGGCCAGCAGTTGCACCAGTTTCTCAACCACGCCGTCCATACCGAGTTTGTTTTTATTGGCGGTTCCGGATACGCCGATCCGGGTTTCCCCTTTTACACGCTCAACCTCAACCATAAGTTGCTGATGCGACATGAAAAAAGTAATGAAGCACCCTGCCAGCATGAGCATGAAACCAGAGTACACCACCCACACGCCGGGGTCCCGGGTTACCTGCAGACCCGTGTAATATTTTTCTTCCTGTCCGGCAACGGCAACAAATACGTCCCCTTTGCGCATGCGGTCAAAGCTTGGGAACCTGACCGGCAGAAGAATTTCCTCTGGGCGGCCGCCCGCTACGGTAAGCGTTGCCACATAGGCGGCCCCGATACTGTGTCCCTTGAAAGCGGCCTCCCGGTTTAAACCCTGAAGCGTCAACGTCCCGAGGTTTTCGGGTATTTCAAATGACTGGCCGGGCCGCATCTTTTCCGTGTAGGTCATGCCGGTCTCTTTACTCGTAAACCCCAGGGTGATGGTCTCCGAGGGAACCTGACCGTAACTGGATTGGAAAATGTTGATCCCCCGGTAACGCACCGGGTCGTTGACAACAATGCGCTTTGTGTGAACGGGTTTACCGCCTTCCAGCAGCGTCAGATCCGAACGATATTCCCGGGGGGCGCCGTTTTCATAAAAACTCACATCGAAATCATCGCAGCGAATACTGAAATCCAGTTTGTGCCTCCGGTTGGAGTTACGTAATTGAATGGTGTCGACCGCCTCCCCTTCCGGGATATTGACGAAGCCTTCAAACCCGTAGATAGAACCGATAATGCTGCCCAGCAGCAGCAGCACAATACTGGTGTGCACCACATAAACCCCCAACCGGGACCAGCACCTCTTCTCGGCAAACAGCAGGAACCCACTGTCAGTGGATTCTATCTGTAACTTTCTAAAATGGCTCGAAATCGTCTTCTCAACCGCCGGCTGCAGCTCTCCCGGCAGACGCGGAACGGTAACCGTCTGGCGGTTGGCCATTTTTCGGAACCGTCCGGTGTTAAAGCCTTTTTTTCGGCTGTTAACGATTTTCCAGGCAGCCGGAAACCTTTCAATCGAGCAAACAACGATATTCACCGTCAGGGTCACCAACAGCAACAGGAACCACCAGGCATGGTACATATCAAACAGACCCAGGACACTGAACAGCTTGAAGCCGAAGTCCCCATAAGCCTGAATATAATCCATCGGATTTTCATTCTGAGGAATGAGGGTACCAATAACAGATGTCCCTGCCAGGGTCAGAAGTACGACAACGGTCAATTGTACCGACGAGAAGAATTTCCAAATTTTATTCATAATTTCTATTACTTATCCGTATATTAACGATCTGAAACCAACCCGCGCCCGTGATTCATACCAAAAGGCCGGTCTTTGGGCAACAGCTGTACTGGTATTGATAATTATTATTTATAAAAAATCAAATTTGTGGCGTTCATACCAACATGCCAAAAATCGCAATCGGGATCGATTCCGCCAGCCGTAGTAAAGCGCATACTTTTCGATACCAATCCCGATAGCGAATTCAGAACTATTTTAGACATGCAACCCGAAACCAGTCAGTGTGAAGTGACTAATCTGATCTAAAGGGCCTAAAGTTAGTGCGTCGCTACGCTCCACCGATTTAATCAAATATGGCAGAATTCATTCACTTTAGATAACTTTAAACTTTAGTTCATTTTAGGCACTCGCCTCAAATTTTCAAGGGTTCTCCAGGGAAGTCACAAGAATATCCGCCACCCGGTCGTCAACCAGATACTGGCGGGCCAAGGCTTCGATTTCCGGTACCGTTATACTGGTATAATCCGTCAGGATTTCCCGGCTCCATTGCAACTGGACCGGATGCGCCCGAGATCCGGCCAAAACAGTATTGAGCCAGTAGCTGTTTCGTCGACGAGCATCTTTAACGCCGCTTACAGTCGGATCCAGCGCTCTCTTGAGTTCATCTTCCGAGATACCCGCGGTGACGACAGCCTGGACAATCTGGTGAATTGCGTCGCGGATAACGGTTACTTTTTCCGGCGCAACCTGTACATAGATCATCAACACCCCATAGCCTTTGTACGCCCGCCCGGGACGATTGAAAGCAGCCGTCGAATAAGCCGCACCCAGTTTCTCCCGTATGCCGACTCGAAGACGCTCGGAAAGCACTTCGGCCAGCATCGCCAGACGGCGGGTCCTTTTGATATCCCACATGTCCGCCGTGGGATAAGCCACCACGGTGAGTCCTTTAGAAAGACGTGTGTTCACTCTGGCCGCCAACGTTTTACCGGCCGGAAAAGTGGGCCGCCCACCGCGAACGGTGCCGGCGGTCCCGGTTCGGCTGGGCAGGTTCCCAAAATAGCGGGCGACCAGTTCCCGGATGGCCTGTCGGTCAAAATCACCCACCACCGAAACTTCCAGGGGGGCCTGGCTGATGACCGGCCGGATCCAATGAATAACATCCGCCAGCGTGAGGCCGGCAATACGCTCCTTGGCAGGCAAACCAAAACGACCGTCGCCGCCTGCCAGAAAGCGCAGACCGGCAAGGGTCAGGGCCCCTTTGATCGATTTTTCCATAGCCAGATAACGCTGGTCGAACTTTTCCAGGCTGTGCTGAAACGCATCCTGCCTGAAGCCCGGATCGGTCAGATGGGCGTACAGCAGCTGTAGCAGGGTCTCTATTTCCGCCTTTACACACCGGCCCTTGAAATAGAAGCTGTCTTCCGATACTTTGAAGTTCACCGCCAGATTTTTCCCGGCCAGCGCGCGCTCAAGGGCATCCTTGTCAAGGCCGCCAAGGGCGCTTTCATTGACAACGGATTCAGTCAGCGGCCCCAGCCCGGGCATATTCTCCGGTTCCGAAGACCGCCCGCGGCCAAAGTCTACCCGGACAGCTATCTGATCCGCCTCAAAATTCGTTTGCTTTAAATTGACACGCACACCGTTGGCGAGATCAAGCTTGACAATCCCGAGGTCATTAACCGGGGTCGTCCGGATGAGGCGGCCCGGCTTGACCGGAATTTCGAAATAGGGAAACCGGGCCCGGGTAAGGGCTGGCAACTTCTTGACGGCCCGGGCACGACTCTGCTGGTAGACGTCCAGAATCACCCTCTCCGGTTTTTTACCGGTCAGGGCAAGGTCAGCATTGCCGGTCACCAGGATCAACCGGTGATCAGCCGACCAGTTATCCTGGAAGGCCTTGTTTACCTGGGCAAGGGTGGTTGTCTCTAACAGGGGCGCTACCAGCTTCTCTTTCTGCCCGGGTGATAGAACCACTCGCCGGGAATTGGTTTTCCGGATGATCTGTCTGGCCAGAACAGGACTTTGCCGGGTGGCTGCATTTTTGACCGCGTGTTCAAGTTCGGCCCGGTAGTCTTTCCTGACACGCTCAAGCTCTGCTTCCGTAAATCCGAAAACCAGGGCCTGGCGCAGGAGGACCTCCAGGGCGACCAGGGTCTTCTCCCAGTTTTCTGGGTTGCTCTCGGCGGAGATATCAGCATACCGCACCTTGTTGAGAAAAACACCTGCTCCGGCCGAACCCGCGGTATAGGGTGTCCCCGGTTTGCCCAGCCTTGCGTCAAGCTGATTTCGCAGTATGCGGCTGCCGAGTTCCTCAACCAGCCTTTTTTGCCGGTAGGCCCGGTTGTCCACAAAGGGTTCACTGTCTCGCAGAGTTTCAATACTGACACTTGTTTTAGACGCTTCTTTTTCAAAATGGTAGAAGCTTTTATCTCCCCGGTGTTTGATTGATCCGAAAGAAGGTGCCGGGCGCGCCGCGGACCGGGCCCGGGCAGTGGCGAATGTCTTCGCGATCATTTTTTCCACGTTGGCAGCCTGGATATCACCGACAATGACCACCATCATTTTTTCCGGGCGGTACCAGGCATCATAAAATCCCCGCAAGCTCGCACTATCGGCGTTCTTAATGGATTGAACCGTCCCGATGGGCATTCGCAAGGGGATCAGTGTCTCCGGCATCTCAAATTTTGCGGTCGCAACCCAGGTCCGGTAGTCGACCGAATCCCGGGTCCGTTTTTCCGCCAGGATGATGGGCCGCTCCCGGTCTACCTCTGTTTCCAGCAGCAGAGCACCCTGGGCATAATCACTAAGGACCGTCAGACCTTCGGCGATGCTGGACGGAGCGTTGTCAGCCAGAAGAATATCGTAAACCGTCTCCTGAAAACCAGTATGGGCATTGGCATCGGGTCCGAACTGCATCCCTATCCTTTGGAAATACTTAACCAATTCCCCGGGTTTAAAATTGAGTGACCCGTTAAAAAGCATATGTTCCAAGAAATGAGCGGTGCCTTCTTCTCCATCGTGTTCCTGCAGTGACCCGGCCTGGACATTCAGATGCATGCTCACCCGGCCAACCGGTTCCCGGTTTTCCATAATGATGTACCGGAATCCGCCGGGCAGGCTTCCAAATACGATGGCCGGGTCAGGATTCAAGTCGCTTTCTTCATGCGGCCACTGAAAAACGTTTGTTGCCCGGTCGCTATCCGGCGGGGGGGGCACATCCGGTGCCCGGCGGCAGCCCGCCTGCAAAAAGATGACAACTATCAGTGCTCCGATAGCGACGTTCTTGATAAAGTGTCCGTATTGTCGGATTTTATCGTTTCGACTCATATGGGGGACCTTCCAGATAGAAAATAAAAAAGCCCCCGGCCACCGCTTCTCAACGCCGGCGGCCGAAGACTTCTGGGATTAATTACCACAGGGCAGCATGCTGAAAGTAACTGCCCTCATGCAAAAATCCTGATCACGCCTTTTTATAAACACCGCGTGATACGGATTTGAGCTCTCCTCTTTTGGCAAGCTTGTAAAGCGCATTACTCAACTGCCTTGAATCCAGGCCGGTCTTTTTCTTGAGATCTGCGATTGAAACCCCGCCCTTGCTCTTTTTTACGACGGCCATGACCTTCACCAGAACGGTCCCCGCTTTGGCTCCGGCAGTTTTCTTTTTGGCAGGTGCTTTTTTCTTGGCCACCTTTTTCTTGGCTACCTTTTTCTTGGCCACCTTTTTCTTGGTTACCTTTTTCTTGGTTACCTTTTTCTTAGCTGCTTTTTTCTTTACCACTTTCTTCTTGGTAATTTTTTTCTTGACAGCCGCAGCCTTTTTCTTAGCAGCCGCCGCAGCCTTCTTCTTGGCAGCCGCAGCCCTCTTCTTAGCAGCCGCAGCCTTCTTCTTGGCATCAGCCGCAGCTTTCTTGGCCTCGGCCTTAATTTTCTTCTTGATCGCCTCAGCCTGCCCGGTAAGCTTTTTCAGGGCCTTTGCAAGTGCGTTAACCTGCTCATTCAATTTTGACATCTTTGTTCCTCCGTGTTTTGGGGTAACAATTCATAAACAACAGCATTTTTTGCAGTAGAAAAAAAGGGCTCTTATGTGAAGTAGTATATATCGAATAAGACCTTTGTCAAATAAATTATTCAATAAACACAAATAAATAGTCGTCTTTTTGGAAAGCGGAGTAATCAGAAAAGAGTGGGTGGTTTAAAGGGTATAATATTTAAGGCCTGCGCGCCGGGCCCCATACCAACGGCGCCCGGGGCAATCTTGGGGGTACCCCTAACGGAGAAGAAGATTGCCATCGCATAGCCCGGACCAGCCGTCCAGCCGCAGTCTGTAAGGGCCGGCAGCAATTTATCGCCGATAGCCCTTTGTCCATTGGACCGAAATTTACTAACGCTGTCAGCGGACTATTTGTCTTTCAGGAAGAACCACCAGACGAAAAATCCGAATGCGGCAAAAGCAAGAACCATCTCGGCATAAGCCCGGTAGTTAACCGCCTTGCGGCCAACACCGTGCTTGTCTACCGGGCCGACGCGTTTATTACAGTCAGGGCAACGGGTGGCCTCGATAGGGATATGCACCCCGCACTCAGGGCATCTTTTGGTTTTAGATGAGGCAGTCGGGTTTTCCATAACGTCCTCTCTCCTTTTTAAAGTTCATTCTTATTGTGGGTTTGTGACCGATTCTATTATTTATACCTGTCTTCTATTACTATCTCACTATGCGTACGCAGGTCGGCAACCAGCGCAGAAAAGATGTCGCGTTTTTTCTGCTCCAATATTGAGGTCCGGATAGATTGCTTCTCTTTCTCGAACCCCTCATTGTCAGGCAGTTTCCGGTCCCGGTATCTGATTACGTAAATCCCTTTGTCACCTTTCAACGGCTTGCCCGGCAGCGGTTTTTCTTCCGACAATTCAAACGCTGCTCCGGCAATCTGGCTTGATTGGCCGATAGACGGTATCGCTGCATTTTTCTTGAAATACCCTGTCTCCCCAGATTCCGCGGCGTTCTTCGCGGCAGATCTGGCCCAGTCAGTTGCGTTGTTTTGCATTTCCGCAAGAAAAGTCTCGGCGGCTTCCAGGGCCTGTTTTTCCTTTTCCAGCCGGCGCCAGTCCTGATTGACCCGCTTGCGGACAGAATCCAGGACCGGTATGGCCGCCGGTTTCTTTTTGAGAACCTTGATTAGATAAAACCCGTTGCCCGCATCGACAATATCACTGATCTCGTCTTCGGCCAGCGTAAAAGCGGCCTGCGCAAATGCAGGGCCGTTTACGATCCCCTCGGGTGGCCTGCTCTGATCAAAAAAATCGGTGGTCGTAACGGCCAACCCCTCGGAAATTGCACTTTGGGACAGAGCGTTGTCTTCATAAGACGCTTCAAAAACCCGATCCGCCTGGTTATACGCGAGGGTTTTTGAGGTAGTCTCCACCAGGCTCTTCCGGATCTGCTCACTGACCTGATCCGGTGTTTTGACTTCCGGTGCCTTAATCTGCTCAACCTTAATTACGTGCCAGCCGAAACGGGTACGAACCGGATCGCTGATACCACCGATTTGCATGGAAAAGGCTTTGTCTGCGAACGGCTTCACCATATCCTGCTTTTTAAAAAACCCCAGATCACCCCCGTTGGCACCGCTCGGTCCCTGGGAATACTGCCTGGCCAGTTTGGCAAAGTCCTCCCCGGAACGGGCCCGGCGGGCCACATCGACAGCCTGCACCCGTGCCTTTTCAATTTCAGTGTCAACCGCTGTCTGTTCGGTTTTGATTAAAATATGCCGGGCCTGTACCTGCTTGGGGACACTGAACTCATCCGTATGCGTGTCGTAATACTCGAGGATGTCCTCCATGGAAACCTGCACATCCCGCGCATGGACCGCCGGGTCGCAATAGAGGTACTGGACTTTCACCATGGGAGCCGTCTTATAGGTTTCCGGGCTTGCATCGAAGAAGGCCTGGGCCTGGGTATCGTCAGGTCCGTTGACATCATATTTATCCGGCGCAAACAGGGCAAAATCCACATTCACTTCGCTGTTTCGCCAGTTGTACCATTCTCTGGCCTCAAGGTCCGTAACCTTCGCGTTACCGGTGACAAAGCGCCTGACCTTTTCTATCAGCATCGTGCTTTGTTGAAAGGCTTCAAAGGCTTCCGGCGTCATTTTATTATTGGCCAGGACCGCCTCATACCGGCGGCGGCTGAACGCACCGTCAACCTGAAATCCCGGATAGCCGGCGATGGCGGCAACCAGTTCCTGCTTGGAAACATCGAAATTCAATCGACGCGCCTCGTTTTGCAGCAGCTTCTGGTCAATGACCTGGTTCAGCGCCTGCTGTTCGATTTTCAGCATCTTCAGAAGATCTTCTGACAGGTTATTGCCGAACTGCCTGCGCAATTGATCCATCAGCCGGCCATAAGCCTGTCGGTACGTTTCTGCGGGAATGGGGTCTCCGTCAACGGTCGCCACGCGGTTAATCTTCTGGGCGGTCCAGCTGCCCACCCCCCAGAAAGTAAATACGATGATAATAACGCCCAGAATAAACTTGATCATCCAGGTCCCGGCTTTCTTGCGCATCAGGTCGAGCATTGGTACTCCTTGAGTTAGCCTTTAAATTTCGTCCGGCCGCACTATTTTACAAAAAACGCCGGAAACGGTTAAATACCAGCTTCATCTGCAGTTTCACTAATTCATCTGCAGTTTCACTAAACTGTTAAATTTATTTCCTGACAATTCATTTGTCAATACTTCCTGCAATATACCGTCCCAAAGGCTGTGTGAGACTGTTTCTTACCGGCCGTCTCTAAAGAGGCTAGTTGGGGCCGCCTGGCCGGAACAACTGCCTGGAAAAGCCATAGCGGCAGCGTCCGCAAACGACTGGAACCGCTCCGGATCGAACCGCAGGGTTTGAAAACCATACCCGTAACTTTTCGTTGACACCCGTCGGTATATCTGGTAGGTGCCCCTTACTTATTGGGGCTGTAGCTCAGATGGGAGAGCGCATGACTGGCAGTCATGAGGTCAGGGGTTCGATCCCCCTCAGCTCCACCAGGAAAACAAGGGGGTGGTCGCTGCGACTACCCCCTTTTTATATGGCGTTATATTTTTTGATATGATAGACCGGCTTACAGATTACCGGGCAAGTGTGCATTTTAACCGGATTATAGACACTTCAAGAGGGCGATTATGAGCGCATCTCACCAAAAATCTGCGCCGCGACAGGCGGTCATCCTTTTCTCCGACATCATCCACTCCTCGGTTTTCTCGGACACCCTTGGGCTGATTGACTATGACATGTTCCTGGAAGAATTCCAGAAAACCATGTTTGATGCCAAAAAAAGGGTTTTTGAGATTACCAGGGCCGATGAAAACAAGATGGAATTTGATATACGTGGAGATGAAGCCTGCGTAATTCTTTACAATGATGACGCCAACACCAACCTGTATACGGCCCTGATGATGGCTTCCTACATGAAATCACTCTGGTTCCAGTCTGCGTTTAACATGAAGCGGGTATCCGAAGCAAAAATTGCCTCGGATATCGCCATAGGGATCCATACCGGCAAGGTCATCGTCCGGCAACGGGTTTCCAAAAAAATGGCGCCCAAACCGGAAGGCTATGCCATAAACCTGGCCAAGCGCATTGAAGGGCTCTCGCGGGAAGGCACGCATACGAAAATGATGATATCCAATGAGGTGCGCATTCTACTGAAACAATTCAACATTGATATTGAAATCAGTCGGAGGATCACCAAAGAATTCCGGGGGATCTTATACCCGATCCATGTGTACGAAATAATCAATTTCCCTGTAAACTTTTACAGGACCGATACGTATAATGCCAAAACGTCCAGGCGTTGAAATATGGCGCAAGCCGGATGACCGCCAGCACCGGACAGACATCCTGATCGTCATGGCCATAATCATGATACCGGCCCTGGGCCTGCTCGCAGTCCCCTGTCTTTTCGCCCAGGCGTCTCCGGGCGGGGCGGTGCCCGGCGGTCTTGAAACAGCCCGGGCCGTGACGGTAAGCCTCTATTATGCCGATAATGACCGTTTCGCCCTGCTGGCCGAACAAAGGCAGTTGCCCCGTTTGGAAAACCCGGTGGCCCTTGGCAGGACCATCATCCGGGAGCTGGCCGCGGGTCCGCTGAATAAGCACCGGGTACGCACCCTCCCGCAAGGTGATATCCTCAAGACCTTTTTCATAGGCTCTGACAAAACGGCCTATGTTGACCTTAACCCTGAAACATGGATGCATCACCCGGGCGGTGTCCAGGCGGATATGCTGGCAATCTATTCAATTGTGAACTCCCTGGTTCTCAATATGGCTGAGATCGACGCGGTTAAAATCCTGGAGCCCGGTCGGGAACCGATACCGGCCGCCGGGCATCTGGACCTGCGCTATCCTCTGAAAGCAAATATTCTATTAATAAGATGAAACCAAAAGACAAAATAAGCAAAATCAGAAACATCGGCATCATGGCGCATATCGACGCCGGTAAAACAACCGTCACCGAGCGTATTTTGTATTATTCAGGACGCTCACACCGGATAGGCGAAGTACACAACGGCGAAGCCGTCATGGATTGGATGCCGGATGAACAAGAGCGCGGCATCACCATCACTTCGGCGGTCACGACCTGCCAGTGGAAAAACAGCGAAATCCAAATTATAGATACCCCGGGGCACGTGGACTTCACCATCGAAGTGGAGCGCTCCCTGCGCGTTCTCGACGGTGCCATCGGTGTTTTTTGCGCAGTGGGCGGTGTGGAACCCCAGTCCGAAACGGTCTGGCGGCAGGCCGATAAATACAAAGTCCCCAAAATCGCTTTTATCAACAAACTCGACCGTATCGGGGCCGATTTTTTCGGGACTATCGAGATGATGAAAGACCGCCTCAACGCATCTCCACTCATCCTGCAGTTGCCGGTGGGTAGCGAAGACGAATTCGAGGGGGTCATCGATCTCATCGGCCTGCAGCAGATACGCTGGCATGCCGACACCCTGGGTGCGACCTTTTCTACAGAAGAGATCCCGGCGGACCTGTTGGATCAGGCCCGGGAATATCGCGACATACTGATAGAAACACTGGCGGAATCAGATGACGATATTATGGAAGCCTACCTCGCGGAAGAAGAGATTGAGACCAAAACACTCATAGCCGCCATTCGCAAGGCCACCATCCAACTCGACCTGGTCCCGGTATTATGCGGCAGTGCTTTGAAAAATCGGGGGGTCCAGCCCCTGCTGGATGCCATCATCGACTACCTGCCGAGCCCGCTGGATGTCCCCCCTATCCAGGGCGAGCACCCGGAAACCGGGGAGGCGGTCGCCTGCCCACCCAGAGACAGCGCACCTTTGGCCGCGCTTATTTTTAAAGTAGCCATGATGGAGGGCCGCAAACTCAGTTTCGTGCGCGTGTACAGCGGCCGCCTGAAAGCCAAGGGTAACGTCTTCAACCCGGCCCGGCAGGTCAAGGAAAAACTGGCGCGGATCCTCCGCATGCATGCCAATAAAAGAGAGCGCCTGGATGAAGTCGGCGCAGGCAGCATTGTCGGGGTCGTCGGCCTCAAGGACTCAACGACCGGGGAAACCCTGTGCTCGGTCGAAAAACCGTTACTGCTGGAAAAAATTGAAATATATGAACCCGTCATTTCGGTAGCCATCGAACCGAAAACCAGTGCCGATCAGGACAAACTCGATCAGGTTCTTGAAAAATTCACTGCCGAAGATCCAACCCTGCGCCTTAAGAAAGACGCGGACACGGGGCAGACCATTCTTTCAGGCATGGGCGAACTGCACCTTGAAGTCATCATCAGCCGGATGCTGCGTGAGTTTAAAACCAGCGTTAATGTGGGGCGGCCCCAGGTGGTCTACCGGGAAACCATCGAGAATGAAGTCATTGGCCGGGCCACCTTCGATAATGAAGTGGCCGGTCAGCGCCATTTCGGCGAGGTCCAACTGAAACTGACGCCCCTTTCCAGGGGATCGGAAAATCGTTTTGAATCAGAGATAACCGCTGAAACCATTCCCGACATGTACATCGCATCCGTCGAAAAAGGCGTCCGGGAAGCTCTGGAAAGCGGTGCCTTGATGGGCTACCCGGTGGTGGACGTCGCCGCGACCCTGGTGGGGGGCTCCTTTAAAGAATCCCAGGGATCGGAACTGGCCTACACCGTAAGCGCCTCCATGGCCTTGAAAGAGGCGCTGTCGAAAGGCAGCTCATTCCTGCTCGACCCCATTATGAAAACTGAAATTTTTGTGCCGGAAAACTTTATGGGGGACGTCATTGGCGACGTCAACGCGCGCGGCGGAAAAATCGAATCGATGGAACACAAAGCGGGCATCCAGATTATCAAAGCGACCGTGCCCCTCGCCAAGATGTTTGGCTACTCGACCGTACTGCGGTCAGCCACCCAGGGACGCGGCACCTTCACCATGCAGTTTTCACACTTTGACCGGAGCTGACGCCGGTTGCCGCGATTAGCCGGGAAATTGGCGCCACCCGAAACCAACGTAAACAATCCCACCCGGATTCGCTAACACCGGCGCAGCCGGCCTTTACGGCCCCATTTGCTTTTGATCGGGTTTGGCCGGCTTCAGCTTGCCGAGCAGGTCATCAACACGGTCTTTATGGATGGGATCGGTCGCGACCTGCCTGGCCCGCTCAAGATGAAACCGGGCGGTATCCCGTTCCCCTTTTTGCAAATAATATAACGCCAGATAGTAGTGGGCTTCTCCCAGGCGGCCCAGTTTGCCATAGGCATTCCCAAGAAAATAGCACAACCGGCGGTAGCGTGGGGCAATATCATAGAGCCTCTCCAGATACCGGGCTGCTTCCGGATAATTACCCAACTGCTGGTAGGTGCGCCCCATGAAAAAGAGGCCGTCCGTGTACTCTGGAAAGGTCTTGACCGCGGCTTCGAGATTGTACCGCGCCTCCTGATAACGACCGCCCAGATAATAGGCCCGGCCGAGTTCACCCTGCAGATAGGGATCAAAAGGCCTGATCCGCAGGGCTTCTTCCTGGTGTTTGATCGCCTGAGCGTACTGCCCGCTCCGCGCCAGCACCAGGCCATATCCATAGTGGGTGACCGCCAGCTGCGGCTGCTGGTCAACCCTCTGTTTTAAAGCCTTCAGAGCCAGGTGTCGGTCTGTATACAGCGCCAGTATACGGCTATGGGCCATGGCAAACCCCCGCGGGTTGCCGGTGTGGGTCTTGTGACGATCGCCCTTGTGCGCCGCCATCCAGCCATCAATATACAGAATTCGGTCCTCGGTTGCGGGATGCGTTTTCAGGTAGGTCGGAATCTGCTTTGTGCCAAACCACTCGCGGCTGCGAATTTTTTTAAGGACATCCAAGAGGCCCTTGCAGTCATAACCGGCCGCGGCGATGGAATGCAGCCCCTTCTCGTCGGCTTCCAGCTCGTTTTCCCGGCTGTAGGCCAGTTCTGCAGACTGCCCGGCGGCCATGGTTCCATAGGTCAAGGCCTGGGCCCCGGCTGCCGAACCGGCTGCGCCCAGCAGCACCCCGGCCACAATACCGGCCAGCGTGACATAGTTGATCTTTTTCTGCCGGGCCAGTTTCTGGGATATGTGGCGGCTGGTCACATGGGCGATTTCGTGTCCCAGGATACCGGCCAGTTCATCTTCGGATTCCATGGCGGCCAACAGTCCGCTGTGGATGAAGATATGCCCACCCGGCCCGGCGAAAGCATTATAGATGTCCGATTTTATGACCCTGAAAGTAAACTTGAGCTGCTGGGGGGGGAAATGCGAAAGCACCCGCTGGCCGACGGATTCAACATACCCGGCAATGTACTGGTCATTGATGACGTGCATGTGGGTTTCCACATACCGGGTGAACTCCCGTCCGAACTCCTCTTCCTTTGAATAGGTCAGGGCGCCCAGGGGAAGGGGTGTCGCCATGCCCGCCAGCAGGGCTGCCATGGTAACCAGCGCGATGAATTTTGAGGCTAACCGTTTCATATCCCCATCAAATCCTTCTATTATTATCCATACCACAAAAAACGGCGGACAACCAACCCCACACCACCCGGGAGGCCGGACGCCACAATACGGGTGTCTGCCTCCGGTTTGATATTCGCAGCGCCGCACCTGTGAGAAATTTCGCTTTTTAAGAAAGCTCCCGGATGAACCACGGTTAAAGGTCCCTCTTCCCAAATCCCGCCAGATATGATAGGGGATCGTGATTATGGCACACATCATCTGCATTGCCAACCAGAAAGGCGGCGTGGGCAAAACCACTACGGCTATCAATCTTGCGGCAGCTTTATCCGTTTCTGAAAAAGCCACCCTGCTGGTGGACTGTGACCCCCAGGGCAACGCAACCACCGGAGTTGGTATCGACAAAACCACTATCAGGCGCAATCTGTATCACGGCATGATTGGCGCGGAAACAGCCAAAGCACTGGTCCATGATACTGAACTCCCCGCGCTCAAGGCCATCCCCGCTCTGGTTGAACTGATCGGTTTCGAAGTTGAAATGATGACATCCGCAGGCCGGGAGTCGGTGCTTAAACACCTCCTGGCCGATGTTAGCGATGATTTTGAATACATTATCATCGACTCCCCGCCTTCCCTGAGCCTGCTCACCGTCAACGCGATGACCGCGGCAAACAAGCTGCTGATCCCTCTGCAGTGTGAATTTTATGCCCTGGAAGGCATCGGTCAGCTGATGCAGACAATGACCCTCATAAAAAACAGCCTGAACCCCGACCTTGAAATCGGCGGGATCCTGTTGACAATGTTTGATAAACGGACCAACCTGTCCTACCAGGTTGCCGATGAGGCTGAAAAACACTTTAATGGCCTCGTATTCAATACGATGGTCCCGCGCAACGTCCGCCTCAGTGAAGCACCCAGTTTCGGCAAGCCCATATTGCTCTACGATGCCACATCGGCCGGTGCCACCAGCTATTTTGAACTCGCCCGCGAGATTATGAATCAATGACCTCCCGGCAGACGATCCGCAGGCCGGCCCGGTTTTAGCCTGAAGCCCGGATCAAAGGTGCTCAATGCAGAGACAAAAAATTGGTAAAAAGGAAACAGCCTCCCCGAAAAAACTCAAAAAGCAGGCCCTGGGACGAGGGCTGGCGGCCCTGATCCCCACCGCTGCCTCCCCCCAAGAGGAGGGTTCCAACAGGGGGTTTGTTGAATGTGACATAGACCTTATCGGTCCGAACCGATACCAGCCACGCACCCATTTTGCGGCCGATGAATTGGAAGAACTTTGCGAATCGATAAAGAGCCAGGGCATTATCCAGCCGCTGCTGGTCCGCAAGGACACCAACGGCTATGAGCTTGTGGCCGGGGAACGCCGCCTGCGGGCCGCCAAAATGGCCGGGCTTGATAAAGTTCCGGTCATGGTTAAAAGCCTCACCGATGCGCAGATGCTGGAGATGTCAATCGTCGAGAATATCCAAAGGGAGGATTTCAACCCCATCGAAGAAGCGGACGCCTACCACCGCCTGATGACGGAGTTTGACCTTACCCAGGACCAGGCCGCGGAACGGGTCGGTAAAAGTCGCAGCGCGGTGGCCAATTTTCTCAGGCTGCGCCAGCTGCCGGATGAAATCAAGGCCAGCATTACCGCCAGCACGGTCAGCATGGGACATGCCCGGGCGCTGCTGGGAATCGAGACCCGGGCCGGCCAGATTGCCGCCTGGCGTGAAGTCATCGCCAAAAAACTCTCCGTGCGCCAGACGGAAACCTTGATCAAGCGTCTCAAAAAACAGACCCAAAAGCCGGCTCCGCCGCCGGCGGACTCTGAAAAATTCTATTTCACCAGCCTGGAAGAGGATCTTTCCCGCCACTTCGGCACCCGGGTCCGGATTAAACGTAAACAGCAGAAGGGCAGCGTCGAAATCGAGTATTACAGCAACGACGATCTCGACCGATTGCTCGGTCTTCTCAAGCGGTAAACCGCCTTGCCAATTCATATCATCATCGACGGCTATAACCTCATCCGCCAATCACCGGACCTGAACCGGATTGACCGCCACGATCTCCAGGCCGGCCGGGAGGCCCTGATAGACCTTTTGGCCGGATACAAAAAGATCAAATCCCATAAAATAACGGTGGTTTTTGACGGAACCCGGGCTCCGGGATTCACCCTGGAAAGAGACCGGCACAAAGGCATCGCCATTGTGTTCTCCCGCCGGGGGGAAACCGCCGACAGCGTGATCAAAAAGATGGCTGCCCGGGAAAGGGAGGGGGCCCTGGTGGTGAGTTCCGACCGGGACATCACCGCGTTCGCCCAATCCCGTGGGGCGGCCATAATTGACTCGCCCGCTTTTGAACAAAAATTGATGCTGGCCGGATATCTGGAAATGAAAGGCCTTGACGAGGAGCCCCCTGCCGGCTGGAAACCCACAACCCGAAAAAAGGGCCCCCGTCGGCGTTTGTCGAAAAAAGCCCGTCGCAGCAGAACCAAAATCAGGAAGCTGTAGAGCGGCTGTTTTTATTGACGCTATTTTCGGGATCTGATAATCATCCGGTTAGTGAAAGCTTTTAGGCTGAAAGCATTTAGACTGGTGGAGAACCTAAGGCTGAACTATGAAACGAATCTGCGTGATTGATGGACAAGGCGGCGGGATCGGCAGCGCGGTCATCAAGCGGTTGACCGCGACCGGCAGCAACATCGAGATCATCGCCCTGGGAACCAACGCAATCGCAACCGCCCAGATGTTGAAAGCCCGCGCGAATCGCGGCGCGTCTGGGGAAAATGCGATTGTCTGTACCGTGAAGCAGGCGGATATTATTATTGGCCCGGTGAGCATCATCATGGCCAACGCCATGATGGGCGAATTGACACCGATTATGGCCCGGGCTATAGCGACCAGCCCGGCCCGCAAACTGCTGCTCCCCCTTTCCCGGGAAAATATCGAAATCGTGGGCCTGACGCAGGCGCCCCTGCCGCACCTCATCGACGCACTGATTGAAGATAACCTTAAAAACATACTTGCATGAGGATAAAAATGTGTGAAGCCAATGCCTATCTTGTCGAGGGTGCTGCAAAAACCCTTATTATGGAAGCCGTTGATTCCGTGGAGCCTGAAGATGACGGTCTGAAGCTGATGAATATCTTCGGAGAACAGAAATTTATAAAAGCACGGATTCACTCCCTCGCCCTGGTGGACCATAACGTCTACCTCAGCCCGCTTGAGGATCTCTGAAAAATCTCCGGCTTTGTTTCAGCTAAATGAAAATCATCATAGCCAAAACCGCTGGTTTCTGCATGGGGGTCCGCAGGGCTGTTGATATGGTCCTGGAGGCGCCTGGCAATCAGCCTGAGCCGATCAGCACCTATGGTCCCCTGATACACAATCCCCAGGTCCTCGCTCTGCTGAAAGAAAAGGGGATCAACAGCCTGGACACGATCCCCCGGGAAGGGAGCGGAACAACCCTGATCAGGGCCCACGGCGTCCCTCCGGAAGCCCAAAAGGACCTGGAAGATGCCGGTTTCAAGGTAATCAACGCCACCTGTCCGCGAGTCATACGGGTCCAGACCATTATCCGCAAGCATACTGAAAAAGGCTATGCCTCCATTATTATCGGCGACCGTGAGCACCCGGAAGTTATCGGCCTGAAGGGCTATGCCGCCAGCCACGGCCACGTGGTCAACAGCCTGGCGGAACTCGCTGCCCTGCCAACCTTCGACCAGGCCATTATTGTCGCCCAGACAACCCAGAACACCGAATTTTACAACACCGTCAAACAGTGGGCGTCTGAGCAGCGGCCCCATTATAAAGCCTTCGATACGATTTGTGATTCCACCAGCAAGCGCCAGGCTGAAATCACTGAGCTGGCCGCCCGGGTGGACGCCATTATTGTCGTCGGTGGTCACAACAGCGGCAACACCTTGCGCCTGGCTGAAATCGCCCGGCAGACCGGCAAACCCACGTATCACATAGAAACCGAAGAGGGGCTGGATCTCAATGCGCTGACGGGCGCGAAAACCATCGGAATAACCGCCGGTGCTTCAACCCCGAACTGGGTCCTCCGCAAGATTTGCCGTGTACTGGAGCTGATTCCCGTCAGTCGGCTGTCCGGCTGGAAACTGGCCCTGTTCAATCTCCAGCGAATCCTGTTGATGAGCAATATCTATGTGGCCCTGGGGGCCGGCTGCCTGTGCTACGCCTGCACCCGCCTTTTAGGGGTCCCCCAGAACTTCCCACATGTCCTGATCGCTTTCCTGTATGTGCTCTCCATGCACATCATGAACAACCTGACGGGCAAAAAATCCGACCACTACAACAACCCCGTGCGCGCCCGGTTCTACGAAAGCAACCGCACCCTGCTGGGGATGCTGGCGCTGCTCGCCGGGGGGGTGGGGTTGACCACGGCTTATTCGCTCGGCCCGCTGCCTTTTTTTGTCCTGCTGGCCATGAGTATTACCGGTCTTTCGTACAATCTGAACCTGGTTCCACCCAATATCAAGCATATCCGGTATCGCCGGATCAAAGATATACCGGGATCAAAAACAGTGTTGATTGCCGTCGCCTGGGGCGTGGTAACCGCCATCCTGCCGGCTTTGCGATATTCGGTAGAGGCGTCCGGCCCGGCCACGGTGGCCGTCTTCATCTGGTCCACCTGCATGGTCTTTGTCCGGACGGCCTTTTTTGATCTGGCGGACATTCAGGGTGACCGAATCGTCGGCAAGGAAACTATCCCGGTAGCCTTCGGGGAAAAACAGACCCGGGTGCTGCTGAAGACAACGCTGCTTATCGGTGCCACCACACTCGCGCTGGCCGGGGTTTTCAACATCGTTCCGTGGTTCGGCTACCTGTTGTCGCTTTGCCCCCTGCTTTTTCTACCGGTGGCCCTTGCCAGCCAGCAGGGACGGCTCCTGCCCGGCATCCGGCTTGAATTCATTGCCGAGTCTCTTTTTGTTCTGACCGGGCTGTTAACCCTGTTTCTTTCCCTGATCGCCTGAGATGCCGATCGGCCGGATGGGTTTTGTCTATTTTAAAAGTGATGCTCCTCCAGCATAGCTAGCGGCATCAGGAAGCCCCCTCAAACAGGGCTGACTTTCTTTCCGGTTTTGAACTTCCCTTTAAGACGCGCCGAGCATCGCAGGAAAGGGCGAGAAAGGCGAAGTGCTGTTTGAGCGCA
>CAZYGG010000031.1:0-47547 GCA_964647585.1 uncultured Desulfobacterales bacterium | reverse complement strand
CGCTCTCCTGGAGCTCAAAGAGGGCAACTTCAGTGCGTCTCCGCTCGGCTTGGGCATTTTGCATGAGCTCGATAGCTTTCTTTTGAGATTCTTCCAGATCACTGTTGGCCTTTTCCAGCGCCTTGGTGTATCTGGACAATTCTGCATCTGCTTCTTTTCGCGCGGTGATGTCTTCCTTGACCGCCACGTAATGGGTGACTTCTCCCCGGGAATTTGTAATCGGAGAAATGGAGGCTTTCTCCCAGTAATGACTGCCGTCCTTTCGTTGGTTTTCAAATTCACCGTGCCACTCGTTTCCGGCTGTGAGCGTATTCCACATCTCTTGATAGTATTCCGGTGGTTGCCTGCTGCTACTCAGTATGCTTGGGTTCTGGCCAATGGCTTCTTCAGCGCCGTAGCCGGTCACCTCGATGAACTTGGGGTTAACGTACTCAATGGTGCCCTCTGAATCAGTGATAATAATGGAGGCCGGGCTGGCCTCTGTGGCACGCGAGAGTTTGCGTAGCTCTTCATCCTTTAATATGCGTTCGGTAATGTCTTGGGCCATTCCGACCGACCGAATGATTGTTCCAGAATCATCTTTTTCGTGTTCGCACTTTTCAAAGATGTACCGGATCTCATCCGTGTCTTTGCGAACAATCCGGTGCTCAATCTCATACCCATTGTCATTACACTCTATGGAATCCGAATATGCCTTATCAACCAGTTCACGATCATTAGGATGCACACAGTCGAGAAACCCTTCGAAACTAGCTGTAAACTCCTGAGGCTGAAGACCGAAAATCCGATAGAGTTCATCAGACCAAGACAACTTGTCGTTTAAGAGATCAAGGCTCCAGTAGCCAATTTTAGCGATGTTCTGTGTTCGCTTCAGGTTCTGCTCACTTTCACTCAAATTCTTTTGTGCTATTTCCCGTGTATTTATTTCCTTTGCCAACCTCCGGTTCCACATCACTATTAAAAAAATAATGGCTACCGCGCTGAGAGTGAGTGGTACCACCCAAAGCAGCACAGTTTTCATATCGAGACCATATTTTACCTTAACCGCGATCCAGGAATTGACAATGGATGCCCTCTCACGCTCACCTACGGAATCCAGCGCTTTTTCCAGAAGAGGAACAAGTTCCGGCAACCCTTTGCGGACTGCCATGGCGAGTTCAAATTGATATGGGGTCGGCGCGGCGATTTTAAGATCATCAAGATCTGAACGGTCAATTTCATAAGTGATTGTCGCGAGGTTATCGATAAAAGCATCAAGCCTCCCGCTGTTAAGTTCACGAAGCCCTTCAGCAAGGTTTTCAACCGCTACGATGTCCAACTCTTTATGGTTGGTTACGAGTAACTCATGGATGGCGTAGCCCTTGACCACACCCACTCTTTTGCCGTCCAATCCCGTGAGGCTGTCAACAAAAGGGGCGTCCTTGCGGGTGGCGATGACATTGGGGAAGGAAACGTAGGGCCTGGTGAAGTGGAGATACTTCTCGCGCTCCGGTGTGCGGGCAACGGTCGGCAGGATATCAACTTCTCCAGCCTTCGCTTTTTCAAGCATCTCGGTCCAGGAGAGACCGGTTTGGGGTGTCATGGTAATCCCCAACCGGGCGGCGACAAGTTCGGCATATCCCGCACCGACACCGCTGTAGACACCCTTTTCGTCAATGAACTCGAACGGGGGCCATGAAGGGTCCACACCCAAGGTGAAATCCCCTTGTTCGGCCAGCCATCGCAGTTCACCCCGCGTCAGATCGATAAGCGTCTTGTCGCCCGATGTATCACCAGCCAAAGGCAACCACCTCTGCCGTATTTTCAGGTACTCCTCAGTGGTGATGGCGTCGATCCCTTTTTGCAAAATATCGCGGAAAACCATCCGGTCCCTGGCAACTCCCATGTGGATATGGGATTCATGGGGCTCAAAAAGTCCGGAATCTCCCACAATACTGATGTTTGGAATGAACTCTTTCTCCGTAACGTAGGAGATAGGGCCAAGGCTGGCGATATAAGCGTCGGCATTGCCAACGGATACCGCTTTCAATCCTGCCGAGACATCCTTGACCAGAACCTGCTTGATTCCAGGGTGATGTTTTGTCAGTACCTCCGCATTGGCATACCCCTCGATAACCGCCACACTTTTTCCCTGCAGGTCGGCCAGGTTCCTTATCGATTTATCATCCCCCCGAACAATCATTACCGATGGGTTCGCGGCGTAGTTATGGGTAAAGGCAATGAAATTTTGCCGTGCCTTGGTTTTGAAAAGGGCCGGAAGAATATCCAGTTTGCCGGCTTTGAACTGCTCCATCAGTTGCGCCCATGTATAGCCGTTGACAAACTCAAGTTCGACACCAATCTTCTCGGCCGCAAGTTTGACGATATCAATGGACAAGCCCAGCGGCTCGCCATCGACAGCGAAATCAAAGGGGGGCCAGTCTATTTCGTTGGCAACCGTCCACTTGGAATTGGAGTTAAGCCAGATTTGTTCGTTGACGGTCAGCCTGAGTTCAGCGCTGCCTGCCAAGGGATTAAACCAGCGGTTCTTGATCTCTGCCATTCGTTTGCGCGGAATCGACTGCAGCCCCTTGTTGATAATGGATGCGATCAATGGCTGGCTCTTGTGGCTTCCAAAGTGGAGATGCCCTTCATCAAGATAAATATCAGGTGAGGTTTTTAACCCTGTTGGAAATGACTGGCGATCAACGTCATCACTAAGAGATGCATCGCCCTTACCGGACAGAATTTTCTGATACAGCGTTGCGTAATCCTTTGCTGTTTCCACCTTAATATCAGGGTATTTTTGAGAAATCGCCTTCTCATAAATTGTTCCCTTTATCACCCAAAGCACCTTGCCGGCCATATCATCAAGGCTGTTTATTTCACCCTCTTCAAGCCGGGTTACCAGTTGATGAGGTAAGAAATGATAGGGCCTGGAGAAATTGAAGGACTCCTCCCGTTCGCGGCTCCAGCTCAGCCCCAAAATAGCATCCACTTCGCCTGAAGCTGCCTTCTGGTATGCCTCTTCCCAACTGCCGTAAGGAACCAGGACTAACTGGATACCCAGCCTCCGGTTTATCTCAGTAACAATATCGGAGTGCAGACCTCTATGATCACCATTGTCACTGATCACATCGTAAGGGGGCCACTCCTTTGTCACTGCAACTCGGGTGATCGGATGTAGCTCCAGCCACCTCTCTTCCTCGGCAGTGAAACTGTTATCACTTTCTTCTAACCACTTACTGCGAAGCTCTGCAAGGGCTGTCAGTGGTATGGCATTAAGACCCTTTTCTATAATTGATGCGACCAGCGGCAGCGACTTGTGGATACCGATGGAAAACTCACCTTGCCGACTATCGATCTTCAGCGCCTTCTTTAATCCCAGCATTCCCAACTCAGCATCAGGGGTGGTGCCCCATGAAACATAGCCGTCACCAACCCCGATTGATAGCTGCGAAAGCGCCTGCATCTCATTACCGGCTTCCAGTATCTGGACATCTGGAAGCTCCTTTTTTATCACGGCTGCAAGTTGCGAGTTCTTTTTTATCCAGATCATACTATCGCCGAGAGCGACCCAGCTTGGTATTATAGGGTAATCAGAACGGGTAATTAGATCGGCGGGAACGTAATGATAAATAGGTGAGAAAAAGAAAGTCTCTTCTCTGGACTCGGTCCAACCCAGTCCCATAATGCCGTCAACCTGGCCTTTCTCAGCTGCGGCGTAGGCACTATCCCAGGTGCTAAAGATGATTGGTTGAAGATTGCTGCCCAGTTTCCGATTGATGATCCTAAGCAGATCTGCATGCAACCCGGTATGAACGCCGTCTGCAGTAGTGATATCGTATGGCTTCCTGTCCTTGAGAACCGCAAGCCGAATAATCGGATGTTTACGCAGCCACTGTTGCTCCTGATCACTGAGTGGTGTTTTTTCTGATAAATGGTAATAAATTTCAATCGTTCCAACCACCTCGTCATGGAACATCACCTTTTCGGCAAGGTGGTTAAAGGTACGGATTTTATCAGGAAAGTCCTCTCCATAGATCATCGCCCCATCCGCCCGGCGGAAGTAAGTGAGCAGAGCCTCTCCGCTAATCGCATCCGTAACTTTTAGTCCTTTTATCTCATCATGCTCCTTCAGATAACCATTCATCACATCCAGTAGCTGTTCCTGGTCTAAATGATAGATGGCTCTGCCTGCAATGGACGCCATTGCCCTCACGTCAAACTGACCTGTCTGCTTTTCTGTCTCGGAAGAATACGCAGAACTGTACAAACATGAGATGAGTAGAAATATCAATAATGACAAATGACGGCAGATATTTTTTCTGATAATCGTCATATATTAAATTTCCTTTTTATGACGCCGGGTTTCCATATTTTGCTGGTGACAGCCACTTAATAACCGGGTCAATTCTCAAAGCTATAGCGATTCAATATGTTATCCATAGTGCCATCCGAAATCATTTCGGACATGGCCTCCTCAATCTTTGTTTGCAGTTTTATAACAGGTGATTTCCTTGATATCGTAATATAAGATTGTTTCCCCCTAACGATAAAGGGGGACTTTTTCAGCGTTACATTATTTTCCTTTAGCAGGTAGCCTCCTTCGCTTTCAGGCATAATGACCACATCACCCCTCCGCCTGGAAACCATTTCTATCGCTTGGGTATATGAGTTTGTCACAATCTTTTTAAGCGAACCGTCGTTATCAAATTTGTCAAAATAGCGCTTGCCACGATGGGTGATGATACGTTTTCCTTTCAAATCGTCATATTGGGTAATCAGTGGCGATTCGGGATGAACATAAAAGGCTTTATTGGCGCGGCCAACAGTAGCCTCTGTATAGACCATATAGGCCTCTCGTTCAGGATTCCTATTTGGTCCCAGCATCACATCTGCACGTCCATACTCCATTAACCTTAAGGCTCTTTTAAACGGTTGTTCTTTAAAATCAATAGTGGTACCGGTTCGCTTTCCAATCTCTTTCATGGCATCGAAATAGATCCCTGAAAATGAATCCCCCTCTATAATCCGGTATGGCGGGGCATGATTACCGACCACTTTTATAACATTTACAGTCTGGGCAGATAATTCGCCGCCATGAAACAATCCTATTAAAAGAATTATCCACAGCGTACCAACATTCCGAATCTTCTCATTCATATCCTGACTCCTTACTATTTCGAATGTATAATACTATAAAGAAGATGTTCATATTAGGTTTCAAACGGTATTCGCTGGCCGCCGTTGCCTCTATCTGTCAGTCTTGCCACCATGACCGTAAAAAGATTTTAACTCTCGGCCGCTGTCCTTTTCGGAAATACCTAATCGAAGGTTTCCAAAGATGCTGCATCTCTTAACGTAAAAACAGGTTTCATTGGATTTAATTAATCGCGATATTCACCTATATTTTTCCACTTATGGATTGAGTGGCAGAGTAAAACTGAAACGGCTTCCTTTTCCTTTCCCCTCGCTTTCCATCCATATCTTTCCTTTATGTAGGTCTACGAGTTTACGGCTTGTGGCAAGACCAATACCTACTCCATCAAACAATCTTTCTACCGATGTCTCCACCTGTTCGAATAACGAAAAAACCCGCTCATGATCCTCAGGTCTGATGCCAATGCCCGTATCATTTATGGATATTTGGATGTAATCCATATCAGAATCAAACAATTCGGACCGGGTAGCCTTATCCTTAAAGCCCGAAATCTGAAACAGGGGACTACAAGCAAGGTTAGCGTTGATACGAATTTCCCCGCCATCCGGGGTGAATTTCACGGCGTTGTCGAGAAGATTGAGTACAATCTGCCTGAATTTATCGCGATCTGCGTTAATATCAGGCAGATCCGGTTCAATACTTAAATATACACCGATAGACTTATTGTCAGCAGTCCCTTGGACCATGTGTACTAAATCTCTTAATTCCTCACCCGGATTAAGCTTGGTAAGTTCCAGTTCGATACTCCCCGCTTCGATTTTGGAAAGCTCAAGGATCCCATTTACCAATTTCAGAAGGTGTTGTCCGCTCTTCAGCACGTTATTGACATATTTGATCTGCTTTTCATTCAGTTCTCCATGGGTCTTTGTTTGCAGTATCTGGGAAAATCCGATGACAGTGCTAAGTGGTGTCAGAAATTCATGACTCATGTTTGCAATGAACCGACTTTTGGCCTTATTTGCAGACTCCGCCTTTTCTTTAGCGTTTTTTAAGGCGGCTGCGACCAGTTTCCTCTCAGCGATCTCCTCAAGCCGGCGTTGAAGTTCACTGCTGGTTTCTTGAAAATTTTTCATGAGGTTGTTGAAGGACATGGTGATCTCCTGCAATTCACCCGTACCTTTTTTCACGTCTAATAGGTACTGGTCCCCTGCTTCAACCTTTTTCACCATGTTCTGGATCATGAGTATGCGGTCGAAGAATTGCCGAAGTATCAGCATCCCGCCAAGAATCAGTATAAGTACCGCCAGGAGAATAAGGATCTGAGTTATATTGAAAGAGATTTGTTTTTGATGATAGACATATACAATCGCAAGCCCGGGCAGGAGAAAAACAAGCGCTTCAATAATAACAAGCTTCGTTCTCAGGGGGTTGTTTGTCTTGCTTTTTTTTTCAACGACCGTTTCTCCCATTCTACTCCCCTCCATTTGGCACCCCGCCAGGGATATTGGAAGTAAAGAAAAGTGTCTTTCATAAAATCGCTTCAAATACTTCTACAGGTTTCCGCAAGCCTTTCAACATCTTTTGCCCGATGGATTGGTACGCAAGTTTTTCTGCCTGAATCTGGTTCAGAGTTGTTTCCGTAAACAGGACCTGGAACTTATCGGCTAAACCACAAAGCCGGGCGGCGATATTGACCGTATTGCCGACAATCGTAAAATCCTTAAACCTGACATTTCCCAAGCTCCCCCAGAAAACAAAGCCGGTATTGATTCCAATACCGACGCTTGTCCACTCGCCCCCCTCTTTAGGGCTCATGGCTGACAGTGATTCTATGATCGCGATTGCACACCGCAAGGCATTTTCAGCCTTATCTTTATCTTCGAATACGGCCATAACCTCATCGCCGCTGATCTTATCAATGACCCCGTTGTATTTTTCAATAATCTCAATCTGCTTACCCAGATTGAGGTTGAGCATCTCAAACACCTTTTCAGGAGGCATGTCCTGAGACAAACTGGTGAAGCCCCGCATGTCGGAAAACAAGACCGCCACCTCTGAGATTCTGTTTTCAATAAGAGTTCCACCCGAAGCCGTCCTTTCCACAAGTTTCACTGTCGAGGACGATACATGCCGCGCCAGTTCGGCTTTGGTGCGGCTAAGCTCATCGTAAAGCGCTTTCATCCTCAGGCAGGCTTTGATTCTCGAAAGCAGCTCTTCCACATTGAAGGGCTTCCGAATATAGTCATCGCCACCCTGGTCCAACCCGAAAATGATATCATGTTGTTCCAGTTCACTGGCCGTGACAAAGATTATCGGGATATACGGCAGCCTTTTATTTTCCCGAATCCTGTGGCAAACCTCATAACCGTTCATGCCTGGCATCATCACGTCCAGAACAACCAAATCAGGAATATTAGATTCTACTTTTGCCAAGGCCGCCTTCCCGTCTCCTGCCGTTTCAACCATGTACCCAGCCGGCATGAGTATGCCTTCCAACAGTTCGATGTTCATAGGCGTATCGTCCACTACCAGTATAGTTATGTGGCTGTTGGGATCGTTCTTCATAGCGTTCTTCGCCTGTTCCCTTGGATTTGAGGTATTGGAAGCCTCTCCTTGACAGTCGCCCCGTCTTCTTTAGATCTATTGAGGTGAATGCTTCCCCTCTGGGTTTGCGCCATAAGCAAGGCTGAATAGGTCCCCAGGCCCGTGCCATGCGCCTTTCCAGATTTGAAATGTTTTTCAAAAAACCGCCCTTAATATGCTTGGGGATGGCCCCATGGTTCCGAATCTGAATTATAGACGCTTTAATTTCCCCAAGTAAAATGAGCACTTCTACCCTGAGGAGAATCCTCCTCGAAAAAAAGCCCCTCTCAGATCAACACCCTTTAAATTTCCCATTGCCAGTGTGGTATCCTTTAATGAGGTGGCATATATGATGATATGCCTTAATAAAGCTCCGGTCAGATCTGCACCTCAAGTTAGCACCACTCAGATTGGCGAGAACGAGGTTTGCATTGGTTAGGTTGCGTTTCTCATGTCAGCTCTACTCAGATCATATTCACTAAAATTCTCTCCAACTAAATCGGCGGAAAATAAGTCAGGTATTATGTGTGGATTATCTTTTATATATTCGTCCACGTTCCAGTGCTGTGCTCAACAGCAAACCTTCTGTAGTCTAACAGTTCCATCTGTAGTGTCTTAATGCTTTTGGGTAGGATTAGGTGCTGGATAGCCTGATAATGGCATGATATTAAGCTGTTAGTCAATGCTTAAAAATTGGCCTCCAGCGTGACTCGCAAGTAAGACTCGAACCCAATAAAGGGAGGAAGTATCGTTTGAAGTGGCAAAGGGACCGAGATCATAGCAATCGCTGGCGCTCTGGGCTTCCTGTCGCCATTGACATATCAAGCGCTTCATCCCACGAAGTGAAACTGGATGAAAGTACAATAAAAAACAGGTTTATTACCAAACCGCCAGACCAAATCATTGATGATAGCCTACGAGAACAATATGGAACCGAGCTTATCGCTCCGCACAAGGTGAATCGCAAAAGACCCAAAACCCAGGATGGTCGTGTATTGAGACGTTATGTGCCCCCTGTATGGTGGTGGTTATTGGATAAGTTCCAATTTACCACTTACATACAGAAAACACGCTATTTTCATCATAGTTACCTGCAATTATCACAACTTTGCCAGCATTGCGATTGATGAGCATATTGGGAACGGGCAATGTTGCCAACTATGCGCACCTTTAAAAAATTCGAAACCATACTAGATTGGGTCTGGTATTACGCTATGTTGCGATAATTGAAGATACCCTACATTTTGCATTGTGCTGGGTAGAAAAATCCGAGGTGACCAACGGGGGGACCAAAATAGACTGACAATATGCACCGCATGCAACAAAAACAACCATTTAGAACAATATACACAGGTGACTTTGAAATCAGAAGGAAAATGGTTTATGCTGTTATTCCTTATAGTTAGAGTACATTTTTGTCCCTGAGCGTTATAAAATGGGGTTCAAGGGGTCGGAGGTTCAAATCCTCTCGCACCGACCAAAATTTTAAAATGATTAAGGCGGGTTAGCTTATGAGCTTTCCCGCCTTTTTATTTGGTTTTTCTCCTCAGGGAGAAAAGAGGGAGAAATTTATCCTTTTTAGACGCCCAAAGCGCCGACGGGGATAACAGCTACGCCATCTTTGCGCATATACCCATAGCCGGTGCCGACAATAACGCCAAGCAAGGCGGGTGATCCACATTTTCCGGTATCAACACGTTCGGCGAACTTCAGCAGACTGGCTGCCGCGGCGTCTATGTGACCTGTCCCCAGTTTAATTTCATATGCTGCCCAACGTCCGTCCCCGGTTTCAACAATGGCATCCACTTCAAGACCGGTGTTGTCTCTGTAATGAAGCACTCTCGCATCGCTGGCCTGGGCATAGACCCGCAGGTCGCGAATAACCATTGATTCAAACAAGAGTCCGAACAAATTAAGATCTTTTAAAAGGCGTTCGGGAGTACTTCGCAAGGCTGCTACGGCAAGAGAAGGATCAACGAAATGGCGTTTTGATGCGTTTCGCAGGATCGACTTCGACCGGAGACGGGGTGCCCATGGCGGTTGATCCTCAATGATCATCAACCGCGCCAGGGTGTCAAGATATCCTCTGACGGTCTCGTCTTGCAGGGCGCCATCGGCGCCCCCGGCATCAACGGCAAGAACTCTGAGCGCCACAGGGGTAGCAATGTTTCTAGCAAGTGACTGAACAACTCGCATGACTTTGGCAGGATCGCGCCGCCGTTGATCCACCCGGCTAATGTCGGCACGGACGATTTCTTCCAGATAATCCCGTACAGCTACAATTGACTGTTCAGTCGTCAACCGCTGATGTGCCGGCCAGCCTCCAATCGCCACGCGCTCCGCAAGATCACCAACCTCCAGACCGGGATCGCGGCAATCTTGAAATGTACCGAATAGAAATCCACCAATTGATGCGGCACCGTTGGAATGACCGGTTTCAAAGAGGGTCATCGGACGCAGGCGGAGTCGCGTCAGCCTTCCTGCTCCCGTATGCCGCGTGATATCATCTGCCGGCACAGCGGATCCGGTCAGAACAAACTGGCCTGGCAACCCTCGATCGTCCACAATTCTCCTGATATGATTCCAGATAGCAGGCTCTAGCTGCCATTCATCAATCAGGCGCGGCACTTCACCACCAAGCACCAGTTTCGGATCGATGGCCACGGCCTGCCTGGCATTTGCATCGATGTCGAGGAGAACTTCGCTGGCAGCAATCTGGCGGGCGGTTTCTGTTTTGCCACTTGCTTTGGGACCTTCTATGACAACAGCTCCTGTCGAGGCCAATCTCGTGGCGAGTTCTTTGTCTACAATCCTTGGCAGATAGTGCATTCTGACCGCCCATCGGTATTATTCGGTAAATTGCAATGTATACAACCATTATATTGTAATGATTTAATCCGGCAAAATGTAACGATAACGCCCACTATATTGAAACGGGAAACAAGTGTCAAGTACTGAGAACCAAGAGCGCTCGTCTAAAAAAGATTGATCTTAAAATAGGAATGTTTCCGGTATTATCCGGTTAGTAACTGAGCATACAGCAGTAGATTTGTAGCCATTTCGTAGCCTCTTGTGCCGCCAGCATGCGTAACTATGCGTTAGCATACACAGCATGCACACTATGCGTAGTCGGGAGGCAATCAAGCAGGCAACTGGAATGTGTTGAATCTTCAGTGTGTTATAGTTGACTGCGTTCCAGGGACCCGGCTTGATGGGGTTCAAGGGGTCGAAGGTTCAAATCCTTTCGCCCCGACCTAATTTTACCAATAAAAAAGGCCAGTTAACAACTTCTGCTTTCTGGCCTTTTTCATTCAACACCCCGAAATTTAGAATTACTCACAAGAAACCATTGTCTTTCAAATACCGGTGCCGGTCTTCGCTGGAAAAGCTGATCTTTTCCGCGATTCTCGACGCATGGGACACCCTCGAGATTCCACTGACAATTCGATAGGTCGGCTCATCATTGTTAAAATCGGTCCGGAGGCATTGTCCTTTTTCTTCTTCCATAAAGCGGTCCACCAGGGAATGGTTGTGCGTCACCAGCACCGTGTTGTTTCCTATGGTGAAAAAATCACCCATGATCCCGGAGGACTCCTCCATCCGCTCCTCGTAGGTGGTCCCCTCTGCCAGTTCGTCCAGAATCACCAGGCTCTGCGGACTGGCTGAAAAGAAGATGTCTCGCGTCCGGGCCAGTTCCGTGCCGAACCGGCCCTCGTCGTCCTGCAGGCCATCGAATTTCGGCGCCTGGTAGCAAATCTTGTCAGCGATGTTGATGGTGGCCTGTTCAGCGACTACATAGCCACCCGCCTGGGCCAGCAGCTGGTTCTGGGCAATGCTCTTGCAGATGGTGGTCTTGCCACCGCTGTTGGGGCCGCTGATGAAGGTCAGCCGGACGCCGTCCAAATGAACCTCATTCGGCACAAAGGCTTCGCTTTCAACAGCCAGGACAGGGTTTCTCAAGCCGGTTGCTTCAAAAGTGTGGTGACTTTCATCAGTGACTCGCGGCAGTATGGCGGCATGGGACAGCTTTCTGGCAAAGGTGTCAAAAGAAAGAAGTTCATCGAGCATCCCGAATGCGTCTATCGCCCTGTTAAACACATCATCGCCAACACATCTTTCCCGAAAAGGCTCAATAAAATTGAACGTGTCGCGGGCCGGTTTGAAGAAGAGACTGTAAAGCAGGTGAATGCCGGTCCAGGCATAACCGATGTGCGCCACCAGGGGGGGCAGCAGTTCTGCCAGGCCGACTTTGTCCTGGACATGGGGCGCTAGGGCCACCAGGGGCCCGGCCAGCAGCCACGGGGTGAACCGGCGGGGGCTGAATTTTACTTTCGGAGTCAAAGGGCTGACTTCGCCGGCCGCTTGCAGCCCGTGCATGGTTCTGTAGATCGCGCCGTGCATCATCTGATCGATGGCCGACCCGGGATAGGCCTGCAGGCTGGACAGCAAAGCGCGCAGATAGGCCGACGCCACCGCAGGCAGCGTCTTGATAATGCGGCTGATTTGTTTGGCAGCGTCTCTGGCCTGGTTTATACCGGGATACGGAAATAAGGCGTAGATGCCTTTGTTTAAAAACGTATAAAGCGCATTCTCTCCCTGACTGAATTCGTGGACACAATCGGAGAGGGACCGGCGCAGGCTGTCGTTGGCCGCGATTTCCCGCAACGATTCCTGCCTGGCCGTAATATGGCCTAAATCCGTGCTGGGCTGCAGTAAAGACCTGAGCAGAACTGCGGACCCCGTAGCGCTTTGGGTATGATCGAGGGCCTGGTGGAGTTGCCGTACCTGAATCAGCTGGACGGTTTCCTCGTCCAGAACTGTCAGCGGGCATAGTTGCAGATATTCTTCCGGAAGGAATTGGGATGGCGGCAAGCCGGTACTCTGGCGTATAAACGTGTGCCGGTCATTCGTAACGATCAGGGGTTCGAAATATTCAATCTGTTCCACGAGTGAATTTTGCACATCAGGATTTTCCATAATTCAGCTTTCGGCAAGAAACGTTTAAATGACGCGCGATAGCAGAAAAATCACCACCACGATGACGGCCGCCAGTACCAGAAACTGCCCCAGCCCACTTTTGGCATCGGGGTCTATCCCGCTCTCTTCCAGGAAAGCTTTCAACCTGGCTGCGTTCATATCCCGGCAATGCGGACACTGGGCGTGCCGTTTATCGTAATACAGACCGCAACGCCCGCATTTGGTTTTTTTTAGTTCCTGCCTGAGCAGGATAAGTCTGGCAAGCAGAGACATTATCAGCGTCCCGTTTATAGCATTTTTGAAAACTATGATCCGATTGGTCTGCCCTGTCATTCTGAGGAGTGAAACCAGTCTTCGCCAAAGGCTACGCCCGGCAGGCGACGAAGAATCCCCTACAATCAAAGATAACCTTGGCGTGCGGGGGACTCTTCGCTGAGCTCAGAGTGACAATATAACGTAAGGTGTTGATGAAAATCAGTATGAGCGCCAAAAACCTGGGTCATCATCTGTTCAGCCCTTCTCCCGAAAAGAATTACGCAGGTGCTGGGCAAAACATTCAATGGTTTCTGATGCAGGTTTTTTCGCCTGGTGAAGGGCCACATTGGAAACCGGAAGTTCCGGAAGCCCTTTGCCGACCCCGGCAATTTTAAGGTCTTCCGGAACATTGCTTTTTACAATCGGCGCAATGGCCAGTCCGGCCCGAACCGCGTCCAGGATCCCGGAGCTGCTCCGGCTGACATAGACAATGCGATAACTCAGGCCCGCCTTTTCCAGGGCCTCGGTGGCCCAACTCCGGAAAATGCAGTCTTCTTCAAATACCGCCAGGGACAGCGGTTTATCCTTTGGCGCCCTGAAATCCGGGGTGGTGACCCAGACAACCGGGTCGTGATAAATCACCCGCCCCCCCGCACTGATCTGGGTGCAAAGCCCCAGGTCAAGCAGCCCCCTGTCAACGGCAACCTTGATCTGGTCGCTGTTCTCACAACGCATTTCCACCAGTACATCCGGGTAAGAGGCCGCAAAACGGGCCAGCAATACCGGCAGGACCCCAACCGTATAATGTTCAGGGGAGCCGAAACGAATGCGGCCCTGTAACCCCGGCTTGGCAAGGGCCGCCACGGCAGCGTCATGTTCCTTGACGATTCGCCGGGCGTATTTGATCAAGAGGTTGCCGTCCGTCGTGAGTTTTACGGTTTTGCCCACCCGGTCGAAAAGCGCCTTGCCGATTTCGACCTCAAGGCGCTTGATTTGCATACTGACGGCAGATTGAGAGCGGTTTATCTGGAGGCCGGCCCGGGTAAACCCGCTGGTATCGGCCACGGCAATGAAGGTTCTCAGGTAATCTATGGGCAAATTCACAATAATCACAATATTTGATTGTTTGCATCAAAACTATTCATTTGACAAATGATATTAGCGAATTTAGGTTTTCAGTCAAGCGAAAATACATAAAAGGAGATCTTCAATGAAAATACTGATTATAGGCGGTAACGGCACAATCGGCAAAAAAGTAAGCGCGCATTTCTCAAAAAAACACGAGGTCATCATCGGTGGGCGGAATTCAGGTGATACCACCGTTGATATTGCCGACAGCGGCTCTATTGAAGCCATGTTCGCCTCCGTTGGGAAGGTCGATGCGATCGTCTGTATCGCGGGTGAAGCGAAATGGGCAGAGTTTGACACCCTGACCGAGGATGATTTTTATATCGGCTTGCGCAGCAAGTTAATGGGACAGGTGAATCTTGTCAGAATCGGGCAGAATTACCTGAATCCCGGCGGCTCGTTTACGCTCTCCACCGGAATACTGGCGGATCACCCCGTGGTCCAGACCACCAGTGCCGCGATGGTGAATGGCGGTATTCACAGTTTTGCCAGGGCAGTCTCCCTGGAATTGAAAAATGGAATCCGTATCAATGTTGTTTCCTCGGGGCTGGTTGAAGACGCCGTGCACATATATGAAGACTATTTCCCCGGTCACAATCCCATCCCGATGCGTAAAGTGGTCAATGGCTTTGTCAAGAGCGTTGAGGGCGCAGGCACCGGGGAGATCATACGGATGTATGACAACTGTTAGCAGGAGCCATCTTGAACACGATTGAAAGCCCTGAAAACACTTTTACTGGCTAATGGGCAAGAAACATCCGGAATTTCGGTGGCGCTTTGCCGAGCATTATTATATAGTATCCGCAGCCAATTGTCCCGCAATCCAAGTTCCCCGCAAAGAAGGAAAGGAATGAGCAATGTCTATCTCTGACCTGATCAAGGATATCCCCTTGTTTGAAACCTTTTCCAACGATGAGCTGCAGCTTCTCGCCGAGATGGACCCGCCGGTCACCCACTATGAGAAAGACGACTATCTCATTAAGGAAGGTCAACTATCCACCACGCTTTTTCTCCTGGCCGAGGGTGTCTGCCGGATTACCCGGGAGCAGGATGGCGCCAATATCCAGCTGTCACGCCTGAAACCGGGCGAAATATTCGGTGAGATGTCCTGGGTCTCGGGCAAGCCGCGCCAGAGCAACGTCATCGCCAATGAAGCGGTCACGGCAATAGAAATGGACCGGGATTTTTTTGACCGGATAAAACCTGAAATGAGCAACAAGATCAAAGACCATTTGATTGGGCTGCTGATAAACCGGCTCGACAACATGAACGAAGCGATCATGCGCATATCTAAATTGATGCGCGCCTGATGTTTTGCGTCTAGGCTTCAAATATTTCGCCACATTGGTTTCTCAGCTAATAACACTAGAAGCTATCACCGTTAGATACCTAAAATCCGAAATACGAATTTCAAAATCCGAAACAAAATAGCAAATCACAATAACCGAAACTCCAAACAAAACCACTTATTACAGCCGGTATGGTTTAATTTTTGTCATTTGGTCATTTGAATTTTTAAATTGTTTCGAATTTGCGGCGTTCGCCTTGAGAACATTCCGTGTTTCGGATTTCGGATTTATTTAAATCAAATAAATTTAGGATAGATTTAGCGACGTTTGTTCATTGTTTCTGTAAGCTTGCTTCTACTTCTTCCCCTCATCGGCCTTCTTATGCAGATTCAGCCAGGCATTCATTTCCTGCACTGCCTGGGATAGATGGTAGTGACCATCCGCAAACACTTCGTAGTCGCCGCCCCCGCCCATGGCTGAAGTAAAACGAATTGTGTTGGCATAGAACAGCCAGACATCTTTCCAGCGTTTTTCAATGGCCTCGTCAAAAGGATTGCCCGCCAGGTCCGCGTACCCGCCTTTCCAGATGTCGTTCATGATATCGGTAGCAATTTTTACGTCGGCATTGGTTTTCTGAAGGGTGTTTTCAAACCGGCGCCAGTGTCCCGCGACCCAGGATGTGCCGTGGCAGTTCAGGCAGGCGGCCTGCATGGCCTTACGGCGAGTGGTCTGCTCTTCAGGGCCGATCAGGTAATTTTTGGCGGGGGTGCCGTCAAAGCTGGTCGCCAGCGCCTGCCCTTCCCGGTTGCGGATCACGGAGGTATCCGCTTCCCGCGGATGGGGGTGCGCGTAGATCAGGCCCAGGATACGCTGCGGCAGACGGTCACTCATCTGGTGGGTTCGCCTGGAAACCACCTCTTCATCCGCATTGATCAAAAGGCTCACGTGGCAGGCGGCGCAGGTCGGCGCGGTGAAATCCTCGCCGATCTTCCAGGGCACGGCCTCGAAATCCCACGTTTTGTGCATGGCGGAATAGATATTGCCGTGTTTGCTGGACGCGTAGACCTTGGCGGCCGGAACGTCCGGTCCCACGTGGCATTCCTTGCAGGTTGAAGGCTTACGGGCCATCTCAATCGAAAACGCGTGCCGGGTATGACAGGCGGCGCAGGAGCCCAGACTGCCGTCGAGATTGATCCGGCCGACGCCCTGGTTGGGCCAGCCGGCAATCACGGGAAATTCCAGCTCGCCGGCCAGTTCGGTGTCCCGGGTTTCCTTGCCGGTAACGGCCAGTTGGGTCCCGTGACAATAATAGCAGGTCTCCGCCCGGGTATCGTCATTGGCCGGTTTCAAGGTAATCCGTCCCTGCTTTCTTTCCTTGGTCCCGATTATGCTGAGTTGTAATTTCTGGTACAGGGGATTTTCCGCCAGGTTCGCATAGGCGTTGGCCATCAGGTTATGCCCATATTGGGCCTCTTCCTCGGCGTGACAGGTGGCGCAATCTTTGGGGCTGACCACGATGTGAATGTCGTAGCCGTTGTGTTCAAATGTATCGGCGTGGTCCCCGGCCCGCATGGCGTGGCATTCAGCGCAGCCGACCGCCGTTCCGGTCAACTCTTCCGGGACTTTCCGGCTGGACACCTTGCGGGCCAGTCCCTCCACGGCCATGGCCTGCCCGGGAGAGATCCTGGCATGCCGGCTGTTTTGCCAGTCCTTTACAATGCCGGGATGTATCGTTGCGTGGCAGTCAATGCACTCGGAAGTGGCCTCACTGATCGGCACATCCTCCGCCATCAGGTTTGCCGGTAACAGCAGAAACAGGCCCGCGCACAGCAACAGGCTGACTTTTTTCATGGTGCCCTCCTGGGTAGAAAACTGGTCAATAGCAATCAAGATTTTTTGCGCCGGAAATTGCTGAGAACCGATTATACCAATTGTCACTTAGCGGAGCAATCGTTATTAGAAGCCATCTCAAAAAAATGCTTTTGGGTTAAACCACACAGGCAGCGGCTTCAGGGGCCTGGCGCAAATATTCCTGTTAGTCCGCGTATCGGTAAATGCGGTTGTAATCAGCCATGATGGCCGCGGCCGTTTCACGCCCCTGCTTTCCGGCCAGCACCTCCCGCAAGGGGTAAATGGTGTCGAGACGCCGTTCCTGGATGGCCGCCAGGCGGCCATTTTCATAAAGCTGCCGGTCGCCCACCTCAAAAACAACGGCATTGAGGGTGAAACCTAAGGTTTGCAACAGACTTTCCAGGGTTGGCGCCAACCGGTATGCTTGAATGATCACGAAATCGCAGAACCGGTATATATCAAATGCCAGGTCCGAGGATTCCGGCTGCCACCGCATGCCCCGTAAGTCAGTCAGGTCCTTCTGTTGACCACTCAAGGCGCATTCCAGGGAAACCTCCGGCTCCAGGTCCCCGATGAACAGATCGATGTCCCAGGTGGCGGGCGCAGTTCCGTGGACGGCCTGGATCAAAACATTGCGGATCGCGCCGCCGGCTGCTACCAGCCTTGCCCCGACAGGCAGGCAGTGCTGCAGGTGATCGAGTGGTCCAGCGATATCTGCCCTGCTGAAATAGGTTCTGACAGCCGACTCAAAATTGGTGAGTTGAGGGATATCGGCTTGCATCGCTTACCCTCCAATTACCCTGGTACAGGAGGGGGTAACTTTTTGCAGTATAACAGGGTCGCCGCCGACCGGCCATCGGAAAATGCCGGAACCGTTCCGTGCTTGACACTTTCAATCCCACCGTTGTATTTTAAAATATCGTATACGTGTTTCCATCACCCTGCTGATCTGCCGAGTGCCTCCTTCACATTCGCGCCGCTCAAGGCGCCACCGGCCCTGGCATCGCCTTCCCTGCAGCTTCCAACACCGGCTTTCATCGACTAACCCTTATTGTGATGAAAGGAGGACCGCCTTATGAAAGTACCTTACCTGATCATCCCCGAAATTGAGAAACGATTGAGAGCCTGGAATGAATGGGCTGTGCGACAGGCCCATGCGAAAGAGAAACCCAAACCCTGTGTCACCATTTCCCGGGAATTCGGCTGCCAGGCCTATCCTCTGGCCGAAGCCCTGCATGCCCGATTGAACGAAACATCTAAAAATGGAGCCGAATGGACCGTGCTCGACCGGCTTCTTCTGGAGAAAATCGCCAAGAAATCAGGCTATGCCAAGGCTGAGCTGGAGTACATCACCCAGGTCGATCCCACGTTTCAATCCATGATTACGACGTTTATGGGACGCGAACATGCCGACCCGTTCGAGGTGTTCTTCTACATCAAAAAAACAGTGCGCTATTTTGCCAAGGCCGGAAACAGCATCATCGTCGGCCGGGGCGGCGTCTGCCTGACCCAGGATATGTCCCATGTCCTGCATGTCCGGTTGACGGCGCCGCTGGCTTTCAAGCTGAAAATCATCATGGCCTATATGGGCAACACCGAGAAAGAGGCCCGGAAACACATTGAAACCCGGCAGGCCGAACGGGATGAATTTACCCGACATTTCACGAAAATGGATCTTTCCGACCCGCACCTCTATCACCTGCTGATCAATAATGATAAGTTTTCAGTCGCAGAGATCGCCGACATCATCATCGAACGCCTGGATCGATTTCAGGTTGGATAGGTTATCGATTTATCTATCGGATATAACGCAACACTTGCCAGCATAGGCGAATAGAAGAACAGTAGAACTGAAGACAGTCAACTTCGGCTATCAAGATGTGGCGCGCATGTAGCCCTCAGCGATCGTCTTGCGCGGATGACACCTGGTAATAGGAGTTATATTCAGCCCGTACCAGGGAAAACGGCTTGTAGACTTCCAGGAAAAATTTAAAGGAGGCCATCTTGAGAAAGGCGTATACGGGGGTGGCCGACAAACTGGCCACCGTGATGCGCAGCCAGAAATGATCAATCATCAGAATGGCCCCGGCCGGGATCAAGGCAACAAAAATGACCTCCACCACGATCCGGAAGACAAAAAAGAGATAGGACGGCCACAGCACCGGCCAGCTGAAAAAAAGGCGGTAAAACAGGCCCATTTTTTCACGAAAACTCCCCTGGGAAATCACGGCCAGCTTGGAGGAAAAGGAGAACCCGGCCATGCCCAGGGGCAGGGCCGCCCCCGCAGTCGCGCCCAGCAGGACCAGCGCCCCAACGGAAGGCGCCGCCGACCACCACACCCGGGCCAGAAGAAAGCAGACCAGGCTCCACCCGGCCACCAGGCCGCACACGGTCCCGATGGCAATGGCATCCCATACCACCTGCTGCCATTTCAGGGCCAGCAGCGACCCGATGAGCCCGAACCCCTTGCGCTCAGCGCGGTGCATGCGCCGCATATCAGAACTGGGCCACATGGAAATGAGCTGTTTGAGAAAAAAAAGGGCCGCCACCACCAGCAGGGTCCGGTAATCGGTGAGCAGATCTATGATAATCCCGGGCAGGTCCTCAAAAACGTAACTGGCCAGTTGCAGACCCCATTCCCAATCCAGCCCGAGGGAAAGTTTCTCCTTGTCGGCTCCGAGAAATTTACGCAATACCCGGTCGGCTGCAATGAGGAAGAAAATTAGGAAAAAGAAAGATTTATGGCGAAAAAGGTCCGCAACGGAATCAACCGCCAGAATCCGCAAAAGTCTTTTCATTGAGCGGTCTTCTCCAGGGTGTCCGCTTCCAGGTTGGATTCCAGACGAATGTCCAGTCGCCCCCGGTATTGAACCGGAAGCTGCAGATCAATGGCATGATCCAGTTCGGCAAAATAGCTGACCGGATTAACCCGGTATTCCATAATAAGGGTTTGACCCGCTTGGGCGGTGACATAGGTTACCCGGTGGTCAAAATACATCCAACCAAACCCGTGTGAGTCCAGCCGGACCAGGGCGGACCCGTTCTCCCAGTAACCCACATTGAATCGTTCCGGGTCGGCATTCAGCCTTACAATGATGGATTGAATTTCCGGCGTTATGTTCACCGTGTGGGGATAGGATTCGTAAAAGGGCCGCCGGGTGGCAAAGGCGCCCACTGCCAGCAGCAGGCAGGCCACCAGGCCGGCAATCAACCCGAGGCGACGCCCCTTTTTAACAGGAGCCACCTCCGCCCGCCCCTTTCCCGCGGGAATGGTCAGTACCAGGTAGTACAGGGCGGCAGCCACGATCAGGTTAAGACCCAGTGACCAGAGGGTATCCGTGAGAAAATGCGCCCCCTGGACGATCCGGGTCATACTCAGAGCCCCCCCCAGTACGATGCCGGCACCGCCGCCGGCATAGGCGATCAATTTTGAGCGTTTACGAACGAAAAAGAGCGACACCAGGGTGAACCCCATGGCGCAGTGCCCGCAGGGAAACGAACCGCCCTGCCCCGGAATGCCCGGCCGGTGGACATCTCGATAAGTCCACTGCCCACCGAAATCGGTGATCTGATCGGGCCGGGGACGTCCCCAGTACTGTTTCAACACGGCATTTACCAGGATGCCGGAGGCGATCACCGTGGTCAACACCACCAGCAGGCAGTACGGTCGCCAGGCCGCCAGGTTCCGGCGGAACTTGCCCGCGAACCAGCCCACCAGGGCTGCCAGGGTCACCACCAGGCCTGGAATGGTGCCGTACCGGTAGAGCCACTGCCACGGCTGGGCATGCCCCAGAAACCAGCCCCGCCCCGGTTCATAAAAACGGCCGGCCAACTTCAAATCCACATTGAAGGCGGTCAGGGCGGCTGTCACGGTCACCAGGACCAGCGTCAACCCTGCCAGAACCAACCAGCCGCGGCGCCGACAGGCGGCCGCAGTCCGGTTGGCCGTGACTTCAAATTCGGCAGGGTTTGCATTCATGCAGCTATCGGCTCCTTTTCAATCAACGCCAACGCCCGGTACAGGTCGCGACAGCAGGCGGCACTGCGGCTAAAGCCCCAGATGACAGCCGGAATTCCCGGCACCAGCAGGACGGCCAGCCAGCGTGCCTGGGCCACCCATAAGGCCCGCAAGCCGATACCGGAAACCAGGATTCCCAGAAACATGGCCACCAGATAAAATGCCAATAACAACTCCCAGCCGGTTCGCAGGCCGCCGGCCCGGTCCAGCGCTTTCCGGTGCCTTTGCTGCCGGGGCACTTTCATAATGTCAAAATAAAGAACATGCAGCGTCACCCAGGAGATCACCATGGCGCCCACCACGTCCGTCACCCAGTGGGACAGCGACATGCAGCGGGCCAGCCCCATGCCCAGGGCGAAAACAACCACCAGAGCCCCGACCAGCCAACCGATGACTTTAAGGCCCCGGCCCGCCGCGGGGCTTCCGGCAAGGGCGTAGGCCAGAACCATCATGACAAAGGCCTGGGCGGTATGTCCACTGGTGAAACTGCCGTGGTAGATCCCCTCGGTGACAAAATGCGGACCGATCTCATACCAGGCTGAAAAGGCATAGTGCCCGTCAAACACCAGATTTGGCCGGGCCCGGGCCACCAGCCATTTCAACGTATGCACATAGGCGAATGCCGTGAGGGTTAATCCCACCACCATAAAACCCAGGGCCGGGCGCCAGGCGGCTACCCTCTCCGGCGCTGTCGGCCGCAGGCTCAACGCGTAGAAGCCAAAAACGCCGATGATAAAAAAAATCACCAGGTCCCCGCCTCCCGGGAGTTCACCCTCGAAGAGGGAGCGCCCCATGAATTCGGCAAATGCCGGCCAACCGTTTCCGGCCAGCCATTTTGTCAGGGGATAGTCAACCGCCGTCGCTGCCGTCAGTACCGCCGCGGACCCCAATAGCAGGCCGATCAGTCCCCGGTGCTGTCTCATATCAAACGCCATGCGCGTCCTGTCACCCACCCTGATCCGTTCATCAAAAGAATAGATAAATCCCTAAAATTTCTAACATTGCATACATATGTACAGGTGTCTGCTACCTACAATAGTACCCGGGGTGTGTCAAGTTGAACAGGCGTCTGTCAGCGACCGGCAATTCCCCCCCTGAATACCCTGACACTCTCACTCGATCGCAGGCGTCAACGGACCAGCGGATTCATTGCCAAATAAAGCCTTGACAATTACAGTCAGCCACCCTAATTCAATTGCCATGGAACGATTAAATAGAACGATAGATTTACTGACCTGCTTTAACTGGTGCTGGCGCAGCTCCACCTAGGGGTGTGCCTGCCGGATGTAACCTGATCGGACATACAGACAGCAAACCGTGGGCCACCTCAAAGGGCGCCACGGTTTTTTTTGGCCGCGGGGCGCCAGAACCTGCGGCCTTTTTCATGACAGCATCCACGTATAGCCAATCCAGGCAAGGAGGCGCAAAATGATAAAAGAAGCGATCATCAAGGCCATCAATGGGGAGGACCTTGACACCGGTGAAATGGAAAAGGCCATGAACCTTGTGCTGGACGGAAAGGTCGCGTCTTCACAGATCGGGGCTCTGGTCACCGCGCTGCGCATGAAAGGTGAAACCGTGGATGAAATCACCGGGGCTGCCCGGGCCTTGAGGGAAAGGGCCGTGAAGCTGGATCTGAACAACGGCCTGCTGTCCTTGGGCCGGGATGACATCCATGTTGAACGGGAAACCGTGCTGGCCACCACCGGCACCGGCGCCGGCCTGACCAGCACCTTCAATATCTCCACGGCAACCATGTTTATTGCTTCAGCCGGCGGGGCCAGGATGGCCCGGCACGGCAACCGGACGGTTTCGCGTTATTTCGGAGCCGGTGATGTCCTGGAGAACCTGGGCGTCAATCTGGAGATATCCAATTCGGACATGGAAAAATGTATCATGGATTTGGGCATCGGGTTTATCTTTAAACCCCTGCTCCGCGGACCGATGAAAAATGTGGGGACTTTCAGGGAAGAGATGGGCATTCGCACCATCTTTAATCTCATAGCTCCGCTGATCAACCCGGCCGGCGCCTCCGCCTATGTACTTGGCGTCTACCAGCCGGCCCTGACCGACAAGATGGCTCAAGTGCTATCAAAGCTGGGGGCTGAAAACGCGCTGGTGGTACACGGCGAAAAGACCAATGATGAAATCAGTCTCTGCGGGGCTACGACCGTCTCCCACCTTGAGAACGGGCAGGTGGAAACCCGGGTAATCACACCGGAAGACTATGGTTTCGAGCGGGTCGGGCTGGATGCAATCGAGGGCGGCGATGCCCACGCCAATGCGCGGATCATTATGGATATCCTGGAGGGCGACAAGGGGCCGAAACGCGATATTGCCGTATTGAACGCAGCCGCGGCATTTGTTGCGGCCAGCCGCGACAACGACTTTAAATCCGGTATCGACCGGGCCACCGACACCATCGATTCGGGCAAGGCCAGGAACAAGCTGAAAGAACTGGTGGCCTTTACCGAAAAATGCCGGCCGTTTGTCAGAAAAGAGCTATGAGATGGCCTCATGATACACCTGAACAGCGTAAGTTTCTCCCTGGAAAACAGCCCGACCCGAGCGGTCTACCCGTTCAACCTGCCGGTTTTTAACGAGACCCGGCACCTGGCGTTTCCATCGCCCGTCACTTTCTTTTCAGGGGAAAACGGTACCGGCAAATCCACCCTGCTGGCTGCCCTGGCGGAAAAATGCCGCATCCACATCTGGGAAGGAATTGAAAGAACCCGGTATGAACGCAACCTCTATGAGGGCATGTTCTTCAAATTTATTGCGGTGAAGTGGTCAAACGGATCGGTACCGGGGTCGTATTTTGACTCGGAAATATCGAAAAACTTTGCCGCCTACCTGGATGAGTGGGCCGCCTCCGACCCCGGTATCCTGGAGTATTTTGGCGGTAAATCCCTGATGACCCAATCCCACGGGCAGTCGCTCATGTCGTTTTTCAAAGCCCGGTACCGCTTCAAAGGGCTTTACCTCCTGGATGAACCCGAGACAGCCCTGTCGCCCGGCAGCCAGCTCGAATTGCTGCAACTGCTGAAAGAAATGGGGGCGGCCGGACACGCCCAGTTCATCATCGCCTCGCACTCCCCTATCCTGCTGGCCTGCCCGGGGGCCACCATCTACAGCTTCGACGAAAGCCCCATCCGGCAGATCCCCTACAAGGAAACCGAGCACTACCGGGTTTACCGGGAGTTTATGGCTGATCCGGATAAGTTTTTGTAAAGAAAACTGCCCCGAGGGCCGGCCTCTGGCTTGCCCATTTAGGGAGCCCCTTGGCACGTCCGGATTCAGGCTGATAGGCTATAGGTGTTTAGGCTTTAGGAGAACCCTTTTCAGTCCCCCTTTTGAGGATGCGCCGTCTGGCAACTGCAACTTGTGATGAGAGTCGCAGGTTGGGTTAAGCGTAGCGAACCCAACGCTTGCTCAAACAACACTGCTGATGTTGGGTTTCATTCCATTCAACCCAACCTACGGTTCTGATACCCCTCCCGTCAGGTGAGGACAAAAAACATGCAATCTACCCGGCGGCGGAAGCACCGGCATCAAAGACATTAAAATTAGTTTCTTTGAACTTCTCCGGGCTGATGGCGTCAATGGTTGCTCTTAGTTCCGCAGTACTGAAAGGGCTCTCCGCACAGGACGCCATGAAACCGATCAGGGCCAGGTTGGCGGCCATGGGGGCGTCCAGATCTAAAGCAATCTTATCGGCCGCGACGGTCCGGTACTGGATCTTTTTTCCTTCAAGGTAGTACCGGACTCGATTCCCGGGGAACCGCCTGGAAGCGGTATTCACATACAGCTGCGCGCCCCGGGCAAGAAAAGGCAGATTGCGGCAGGCCTCGTTTTCCTCAAGAGCCAACAGGTGATGGCACTCACCGGCATTTACCAGGCTGCTGTTGACTTCACCGAGCCTGAGGTGCGACACAACCGAGCCGCCCCGCTGGGCCATACCATGGGTTTCAGCCCCGAGAACATCCATGCCTTTGGCCAGGGCTGTCCGGGCCAGTACCTTGGTCATGAACAGAATCCCCTGGCCGCCCAACCCGCAAAGAACAATGTTAGTTTTCTGCATATCTTGATTTTCCTTTAAAGAGAAACTATCTCAAAAAACGGATTTTGGTTCCCCGCAAAAAGCGCGGGATCTGCGACAAGTGCGGCGGGCGCGAGGTTCCAACCGGAGGAATACACCGGGTATTTCGAAGATTGGAACCGAGCGCCCAACGCCGAGATTGGACCAAAAGACTTTTTTGAAATGGTTTCTAAAATCACTGAGCTTCTATAGCTCCCTTAGGGCATACCTGCAGGCAAACCCCGCACTCGGCGCACAATATCGGGTTTATCCGAGTCCGCTCACGTTCCAGGTCTTTATACAGGGCCGGGCATTCGAACCGGTCATGGCAGAAACCGCACAGGTCACACTCGTCATTCACCACCACCGGTATTTTGGTCGGCACAGCGCCATCCCGGTCATTAATAAGGCACGGATGCCGTGAAATAATGACCGCGATACCTCCCTCCGGATCACTGGCGTATTCGGCCGCTTTCTTGAGAAGGGTCCGCGTGGCTTTCAGATCGTAGGGATCGACCACCTCGACAAAGTCGATACCACAGCCGGCAACCACCCGCTCCAGTGCGATAGGCTTGCCCATACTCCCGTCGGCCCGGATACCCGTTGAGATCGCGGGCTGCATGCCGGTCATGGCCGTGGTCTGGTTGTCCAGGATCACCAGGATAAAGCGGGCGTCGTTGTAAACCGCATTCAACAGGCCGGCGGTGCCGGAATGGAAAAAAGTCGAATCGCCCAGGGTGGCCACCACCGGCTGGTCCACGTCATCCTGTTTAAACGCCTGCACAAAACCGGATCCCAGGGTAATGCCCGCCCCCATATCGAGACATGTATCCACGCCGCCGAGATTCATGCCCAGGGTATAGCAGCCTATGTCGGACGTATAGATGGCCTTGGGCCGGGCCTTGCGAATGGCGAAGAACGCCGCCCGGTGGGGGCAGCCGGCGCAGAGGGTCGGTTTGCGGATGGGCAGATCGAGCGACTGCGCCAATTCCAGCGCTTCCGGATCTCCGTGGCTTGCCAGCGGTTCCAGGCCGTTTTCAGCCAGCACCGTGTTCAGGATTTTCTCCACGACCTGCGGCACCAGCTCCCCTTCGGAGGGTACGTGCCCGGAAAGCCTCCCGAGGACTTTGTCTTTATTCCTTAAAAACAGTTCAATGACCGTATCGGTCTCTTCCACCACCAGGACCCGCTCGCAGGCAGCCATGAATTCATCGGCGAGCTGCTCAGGAAAGGGATAGGGCGCTCCGAGCTTAAGCAGCGGAACATCCCGGCGGTCTCTTTCCCCCAGGAGGTCTCTTACCACCGCCCAGGAAACGCCGCCGGCGATAATCCCCAGCGGGTATGTCCGTCCCGGTTTCAAATCGTGGCTGTTGAACGACTTGAGTGTGTCGAACCGGTTGCTGATATCTTTCAGCTTCTGGTTCAATTCCCCGTGCAGCATGAACCGGAAGCGGGGCGTGGCCGCCCAGCGTGCCGGGTTTTTTTCAAATATTGCCTTCTGCGCGTTCGAGGCCAGTTTCCCCGGGACGATGTTCTGCCGCGCGTGACAGACCCGAATGGCCGGCCGCAGAATCACCGGGATGCCGAATTCCTCGGACAGCTCCAGGGCCTTGGCGGCCATCTCCCGGGCTTCCTGGGGTGTGGCCGGATCCAACACCGGCACCTTGGCCAGACGGGCCATGAGGCGGGTATCCTGCTCGGTCTGGGAGGAGTGGGGTCCGGGATCATCGCAGGAGATAATGACCAGCCCCCCGGTAGTCCCCAGGTAGGCGGCACTCATCAGGGAGTCGGCAGCCACGTTCAGCCCCACCTGCTTCATGCAGACAGCGGCCCGTTTACCGGCAATCGCGGCGGCATAGGCATTGTCCAGGGCCACCTTTTCGTTGGTGGACCACTCCACATAGGTATTCAGCCCGTTGGCTTTCACCATGCGGACCACCTCCGGCAGTATCTCCGAACTGGGCGTTCCCGGATAGGAAGTAACGACCTGGCAGCCGGCTTCCAGCAGCCCGAGCGCAATGGCTCCGTTCCCAAGTAAGAATTCAGCTTGCATAAATTTCCTCGTTACACTCGGGTTTTAAGTCTTACGTTTTAAGTTTTAAGATTTTTCCCTAACACCTAAAACTTAAAACCGGTTTTCTGAGTTCTGGTGCTTCTACATTTTTATCAAAGAAAAGGGTCCCAGGATTCAAGGGGGCAAGGGGTCAAGTGTTTAAATTCGGACTTTGGGCTTTTAAAGCATTTCACTTGAACCCTTGAATCCTTAAAAAATAAACCTCTGGTTTATTCTTTTTGCTTTTTCGCCTGTTCGATCAACTCCAGCAGCGAAAGCATCTTTGGTTTGGGACCCCGGCAGAAAGTCGCTTCCCACTGGTCTGCGGTCAATTCCTCTTTGAGGAACGTGTGCACTTCGAAATGGGTGTGCCAGCAGTCCAGCGTTTTAAAACAGGGCAGCCCCAGGTTTTCCTGGCGGCAGTAAGAAAAATAAATCTGGTGTCCCAGGCGGGGGCACCTGATCTCATAGTCATCTGCGGGTGGGGTCTTTTTTTTGGGCATAACATTAAAGGTTTCAAGGGGGTCAGGGGTTCAAGTGGAAAAACAAAAACCTTAGCCCCTTGAATCCTGGAACCCTTTTTTTAAGTAAAATTGGAAAATGTAAAAAACGATCCCGGAGACTTCAGCCTCCGGGACGTTTGCTCTGCATATCGGTTTTACTACCCTTTGTACTGCTGCGGTTTCGGCAGGGGCGCGATATCCGCCAGGGCGCGTTCGATCTCTTCCTGGGCCAGTTCATGGTCGGCCAATTTGCCGGACAGGTAGGCGTCATAGGCGGCCATATCCACCAGCCCGTGTCCGCTCCAGTTGAAGAGAATCACTTTCTCCTTGCCTTCCTCTTTGGCTTTCAGGGCCTCACGAATGGTTGCGGCCACGGCATGATCCGTCTCCGGGGCGCTGATAAAGCCTTCCGTTCTGGCAAAGGTAATGCCAGACTCGAAGGTTTCCAATTGGGGTATCGCTTCAGCCCGGATGAGGTCGCTCATGAGCAACTGGCTGATGACCGGCGCCATACCATGATAACGAAGCCCGCCGGCATGGATCCCTTCAGGTACGAACGTGTGGCCGAGGGTATGCATCGGCAGCAGCGGCGTCATCTGCACGGTATCACCAAAATCATAGGCAAAGGGCCCTTTGGTCATGGTGGGGCAGGAGGTCGGCTCTACGCCGATAATATCGATATCCTTGCCGTTGATCTTGTCCCGCACAAAAGGCAGAATCAGCCCGGCGAAATTGCTCCCGCCGCCGGCGCAGCCAATGATGACATCCGGGTAATCGCCGGCAATAGCCATCTGCTTCTGGGCTTCCAGGCCGTTCACGGTCTGGTGCAGCATGACATGGTTCAGCACACTGCCCAGAGAGTACTTGGTGTCATCACTACCCACCGCCGCCTCAACCGCTTCGCTGATGGCAATCCCGAGGCTGCCCGGGGAATCCGGATTCTGTTCCAGAATCGTGCGGCCGGCATTGGTTTCCGTACTGGGACTGGGCACGCAGGTCCCGCCCCAGGTTTCCATCATCATCCGGCGATACGGTTTTTGCTGGAAGCTGACCTTGACCATGTAAACCTTGCATTCCAGTCCGAAAAGCGAGCAGCAGAAAGAGAGCGCACTGCCCCACTGCCCGGCTCCGGTTTCGGTATAGATCCGTCGGGTCCCGGAAACTTTATTATAGTAGGCCTGGGCAATGGCTGTGTTGGGTTTATGGCTGCCCGCCGGGCTCACGCCCTCGTTCTTGAAATATATTTTCGCCGGGGTATCGAGGAATTTCTCCAGGGCATAGGCACGGTAAAGGGGCGTCGGCCGCCAGATCAAGTATTTTTCCAGGACTTCATCGGGGATGTCGATCCAGCGCTCCTGGCTCACTTCCTGTTCGATGAGCGGCATGGGAAAAATCGGGGCCAGGTCCTCCGGGCCGCAGGGTTGACCGGTGCCGGGGTGCAGCGGGGGTTCCATGGGTGTGGGCATGTCGGCGGCAATATTGTACCATTTCCGGGGCAGTTCCGATTCTGGCAAAAATATCTTCTTGACCTCCATAGGGCCTCCTTTTTGGTTGGGCGTTTAAATTGCTGGTAATATAATAAAAAAACAACTGTTTTCGAAGCATGCGGGCAGAGCCCACCATACCCCAATCCGAGGGGACCTGCAAATAGAAAATTGCCGCAGCGTGCGGTCAGGGGATGTGACCGGGTAGAGGTTTGGAACGGGGCCGGAGGCAGATCACTTTTCCGGATCGAACTCGCCGTCGATGATTTCCGTTAAAACACCGCAGGTGTCAGCCGGCGGCATGATAAACGCGTAGCGATTGCCCATCAACTCACGCGGTTTCGCGTCGATGAGCCGGGCGCCCTTTTGTTTCAATTCGGTCAAGCCGGCGCCCACGTCATCCACGCGGTAGGAAATCAGGAAGACCCCCTCGCCCTTTTTCTCGATAAACCTGGCCACATCGCCGTCGGGGGTGGTGGACTCCATGAGTTCCAGGGCCACGGTTCCCAGGTAGTAGCGGGCCACCTTTATCTTTTCCTGCTCGGCGATGTATTCGAGGGCCAGGGTCAATCCAAAGGTTTCTTCGTAGATTTTCCGGGCCTTGGCCAGGTCTTTTACGGCGATACAAATATGATCGATCTCTTTGGCTTTCAAATCAGGTCTCCTCCGCTTGCTTTTCCCGGATGGCCCTGAGAATCCTGTCCGGTGTCAGGGGAAAATCATCCAGATAAATGCCAATGGCATTGCATATGGCCGCACTGTAGGCCTGGGCGACCGACATGGCAATGGACATACCCGCTTCCTTGGCGCCGTATGGCCCGTCCGGGTCCACCGACTCTACGATAATGGAATTGATCTTCGGCATATCAACAGCCAAGGGCAGTTTGTATTCAAGCTGGGTTGGGTTCAGGACGGATCCGTCTTTCCAGCTGTGCTGTTCGGTCAGCATCCCGCCCTGGCCGCCCATGGCCACCGCCCCTTCGAACTGCCCTTCGAGAACCAGGGGATTCAGGGCGTAGCCCACATCCTGGGCTGCGGTGACCTCCAGCACAGTCACCTGGCCGGTTTCGGGATCGACCTTTACCTCGCAAATCGTCGTTCCGAATGAAAACGCGCCGCACATCTGGCCGAAAGGGTTTGACACCCATTCACGTTTGGCGTCCACCTTGGGCCAGTAGGCGCCCTCACCGCTGGGCGCCCGGCCTTTCACCAGCCCCATGCGGATCGCTTTCTTGATATGGACGCACTTTTCCGGATCTTTTTTGACCGCGATCATCCGGTCCCGGGCAACCAGGTCGTCCACATCGACTGCCAGCATTTCCGACGCGGTCAGCAGAATTTTTTTCATCACCTCGCGGGCGGCCAGCTTCACGGCGTGCCCCCCGATAAATGTGGATACCTGTGAATAGGCCCCCGGGTCCGAGGAGGTCACTTCCGTATCCGCGGTAACCAGCTGGACATCTTCGGGCCGGATGCCCAACTCTTCCGCCGCGATCTGGACCAGCATATTGTCATTGCCCTGGCCGTTGTCCACCACGCCGGAGATCACCGTGGCGCCCCCGTCCTCGTTGAACTTGATCGCGGCCTGGCTGCCGCCGCGGATTCCCATGGGGAAACCCGTCTGCACGGAATTGGTCCCAATGCCGATGCCGTGATACGGCGGCAACCGGTCCCACTTTTCTTTCCAGCGCGCTTTTTCCGCCGCCTTCTCGATGGTCTCGCTCATGGCGCAGCTGGCAACCAGGGAACGGGTATTGGTATATTCGCCGGGCTGCCGGGCATTGATCAGGCGGATGGCCACAGGGTCCAACCCCAGGTGATCGGCAATCCGGTCCAGCTGGATGTCCACCCCGCAGGCAAACCCCCGGCCGTGCATCCGGATCATCCCCCGGATCGGCTTGTTCGTGTAAATCCGGTAACCGTTGTAGCGCACATTCTCCATCCGGTAGGCCTGTTCCATGCAGAGAAACGGCACACTGGTAGCAATAGGCCCGGTGCTGCTATAGGCCCCGCCATCCATGTAGCAGGTGACGTCCCGGGCCAAAACCCGGCCTGCTTTGTCCACACCGGTTTTGATGGTGGTAATCAATGCATGCCCCTGGCGGGTGGCGATGGTGTTTTCTTCCCGTGTAAAAACGATCTTCACGGGCCGCTGCGCCTTTTTGGCCAGCAGGGCGCAGATGAAGTCCGCCGGGCAAATTTCGCTGCGCCCCCCGAAGGCGCCCCCGATTGTAATCTTACGAACCCGGACCTTGTTAAGCGGGATGCCCAGCAGATTAGACAGGGGTTTGGACTTCATGTGCGGGCCCGCGTTGGGCATCCATATCTCCAGGTTGCCGTCCAGGTCCCAGCGGGCAACTACCGCGTAGGGCTCGGCCTGGAAATAGGAATCCTCCGGTGCCGTGTAGGTGTCCTCCCGGACGTAGTGCGACTGCTTGAAACCGGCTTCCACATCGCCTACGTGGATGGGAACATGGATATTGATATTGTTCGGGAAATCTTCGTGCAGCCGGGGAGCCTCCGGGGCCATGGCCGCCATGGGGTCAAATACCGGTTCCAGCACCTCGTAGTCCACCTTGATCAGGTCAAGCGCCGCCCGGGCGGTCTCCTTGTCAACCGCGGCCACCGCCGCCACATCTTCACCGATGAAACGGACCTTGTCCGTGGTGAGCATCTGCTGATCGAGAGTGTACCTGAAAACGCCCCATTTCCGGCCCAGCGTCTCCTTCTCGGTAACGACCGCCTTGACCCCCGGCAGATTTTCAGCCGCGGAAACGTCTATGGACCGTATCCGGGCATGGGGATGGGGGCTTCTGAGAATCTTGCCCACCAGCATCCGGGGCAGATTCAGATCGGCGGTATACCGGGCCTCGCCGGTCACCTTGGCCCGAGTGTCCACCCGGGGCATCTTCTTTCCGATATAGGCGTGGTCAGCCATCTGTCTCACCTTGTTTATTTTTGGCGGCAGCGTCCACTGCCTCAACAATCTTGGCGTACCCGGTGCAGCGGCAGATATTCCCGCTCAGGGCCCGTCGAATCTTGATTTCATCCGGCTGCGGGTCTTCCAGCAAAAGCCCTTTGGCAGACATGAGCATGCCGGGTGTGCAGAATCCGCACTGCACGCCGCCGTGTGCGATAAAGGCCTCCTGGAGGGGATCGAGGGTTTCTCCTGCGGCAAGACCTTCAACGGTGGTAATGGCGCTGCCAGCGGCCTCCACCGCCAGGGTCAGGCAGGCTCGCACCGGTTTACCGTCGAGCAGTACGGTACAGGCGCCGCAACCCCCTTCGCCGCAGCCTTCCTTGGCACCGGTCAGGCCGGCTTCTTCACGCAGGACCTCCAGCAGGGTGCGGTTCGGGAAGATCAAAAACGCCAGCGTTTCGCCGTTTACAGTCAGTTCCAGGTTCACCTTTTCCATGTACATACCTCCGCCGGGCACCATCAGGTACCGGCACTTGCGATCGCCCCTGCGAGGGCCCGTGACACCAGGACCGGAATCATTGCGGTCCGGTATTCCATGGTAGCATTGACATTGTCTACGATAAATGCCGCGGCGCTGCTGCCGGCCATTTCCGCAGCCGCAGACAGCGCCATGGCATCGTCAACCGGCTTATCCTTAAGGCCTTTTGAGGCGGTAACCAGAAAAAGCGGGGCGCTGCCAATGGCACCCACGACAATTCTGGCCTCGCGGATGACGCCGGCTTCGATGCAGATAAAAGCGGCCACGGAAACAATGGGGTAATCAATGGCCGAGCGAAAGGCCAGGCGCCGGTAGGCACTGCCTGTGCCGGGTCCGGTCAAGGGGATTGAAATCTCGGTGAGCAGCTCACTGTGATGCAATGAGAGCGGGGCATCTCCCACGGCCGTGTAGAGGTCTTTGAGCGCTATGGTTCGCTCCGAGCCGACACCGCGCAGGGTCACGTCGGCCGCTAGCGCCATCAGGGCCGGGGCTCCGTCGGACTGGCAGGTGGAACGGCACCGGTCGGACCCTTCCCGGGCGTAGCAGATCGTCCCGCCCGCCTTGTGGCAGGCCTGCCGGGTGGAACGGAAAAACGCCGACTGGTTGTAAAACCGGCAGCGGTTGTCCTGGCAGAGGTTGCCTCCCAGGGTGCCCCGGAAATGCTGGATCGACCGGGCGCCGACCGCAGCCACTGCCTCGTGGAATCCCGGTAACTTCTGTTGAATGATGTCAGAGCTGATGATCCGAGCCAGGGGGGTGGCGGCCCCTACCTTCAAACAGCTGTCAGTTTCTTGAATATAGTCCAGGTCACGCAGATGTTTAAGACTCAACAGCCAGCGCGGACTTTTAAGCCGCTGTTTCATTCTGACAATCAGATCGGTGCCGCCCGCGAGTACTGCACAGTCAGCACCATATTCACCCAGCAGATCAAGCGCTGCGTCAAGATCACGGGGCTCGAGGTATTCAAAACCGGGTAGCTGCACGTCATATCCTCCTGATCGTCGCTGGAAATCTGCTGAACAACGATCCTGAATATGGATTAAATGTTTTAATATAAACAGTTAAGTACTGTCTTGTCACTGACTTTCACCAGAGTGAAGTTCTGTTTAAACCACCGGGAGCATGAATGTGGGAGCCTTTTCGGATTGGCGCAACTGTACCCTGTTCAGGTGCCTCTTGACAATGGTTTCGTATCCGTATAAGAATCAATCGTTGTATACTGTATACTGTATACACCGCAACCCGTCAAGCATCTATCTGACCGACGCAATCAAAAACGTCGGCGCTATTAAAAATGCTATCCCCTGTTCTTCGGGATAGATGGCAGCACCCCGCAACATCACCATTTTAAAGGCCGCAAGAGAGGTATAATGGAACTTTTTCAAGATGTTAAGGTCCTTTCACTTGAACAGGCAACCGTCGTGCCGTACCTGACCTATCGCCTGGCAATGGATGGTATGGAGGTCATTCGGCTGGAACACCCGGTCTACGGTGATCCCAACCGGATGATTGGCGCCAATGCCCTGGGAGAGGAAAAAATGAACGCCTATTTCCTCTGCATCAATGCCGGTAAGCAGGCGCTGACCCTCAACCTGGCCGAGCCGGAAGGCCGGGAGATCCTGCAAAGTTTAGTCCGTGACCTGGACATTGACATCTTCACCACCAACCAGCTGCCAAAAAACTATGTAAAATTGGGCATAGACTACGACACCCTGAAATCAGCCAAGCCGGACATTATCTGGCTGGGGGTCACCGGTTTCGGCCCGGACAGCAATGAGGGGGCCTATGACCCCATCCTGCAGGCGCGGTCCGGGTTGATGGAATTGACCGGGGAAGCCGACGGCGCCCCCCAGGTACTGGGCATCCCCCTGCCGGACATGGGCACCAGCGAGCACGCCTACGGCCTGCTTATGAAAGCGCTTTTTAAAAGAGAAATCTCCGGGGATGGCTCCCGGATAGACCTGGCCATGTTTGAATCCACCGTCTCCTGGCTGACGGTGCCGGTGACCATGACGGCCAGTTTTGATACCCGGATCAGCCGCCGGGGAAACACCCATGAGTTCTTCTGCCCGGTCTCGGTCTACAAAACCGCCAACGGGTTTATCTACCTGGCGGTGGGCAACGACCGCCAATGGCAGGCCATGGCCAACCTGGATATTTTCAAATCGCTGGACCTTCCGGAATACCAAAAAAACAGCGGCCGGATAAAAGCTGTGAAAACCCTCAACCGGCAGATTAACGCCATCACCGCCAACCACACTTCCGAAGAACTGATCGAGCTTTTTAACACCATTACGGTTCCGATCAGCAAGATAAAGGCCATCAACGAAGTCATTGCGGACCCTCTGGTCAGCCGGAGACTGCTTTCGGCCGAAGACCCGGTCACCGGGAAAGAGATCACCCTGGCACCGCCGCCCAACATGACACCGTTTCTTGAAAAGCAGGACCGGACGCTCTCCTTCCCGCCCCGTTTTGGGGAACAGAACCAGGCTATTTACGGGGAGAAGCTCGGCTTGTCTGCTAAAAAACTTGCCGATCTGAAAGAAAAAGGGGTCATTTAATGCACATCATCGTATTAGTCAAGCAGGTGCCGGATACCACGGACGTCAAGCTGGACCCCAAAACAGGGAACCTGATCCGCGAAGGGCTTGACAGCATCATCAACCCGGATGACCGGCACGCCCTGGAGGCCGCCCTGGGCCTGAAGGCCGCCCATGACGCCGCGGTGACGGTGATATCCATGGGGCCGCCCCAGGCCATCGATGCCCTCTCCGAAGCCCTGGGCATGGGCGCGGACCGGGCAATCCTGCTCACCGACCGCGCCTTTTCCGGGGCCGACACATGGGCCACCTCCTTTACCCTGGGTAAAGCCGTGGAAACCATGGGTGACTATGATCTCATCCTGTGCGGCCGACAGGCCATTGACGGGGACACCGCCCAGGTCGGCCCCCAGGTGGCGGACTACCTGGACCTGCCCCAGGTGAGCTATGTCTTCGATATCGAAACCATCGCACCCGACCGGCTGGTGGTCAAACGACGCCTGGAAGACGGCTATGAACGGGTGGAATGCCGCCTGCCCGCTCTGTTGACCGTTATCGGCCAGTTGAACACGCCCCGCTATCCCCGCATGGCCGGCCTCCTGAAGGCCTGCCGTGAAAAAGCGCCCATAAAGATCTGGAACGCGGCCGATATCGGAGTCACCACGGCCCAGGTGGGCCTGGACGGATCACTGACCCATGTCATTAAAACCTTTGCGCCCAAATTCGAACGCAGGGGCGAGATGCTTGAGGGTGATACGGCGGAAATGGTGCAAAACCTGGTGGAAAGGCTTAAAGAGAATCGTCTGATAGCACCGTAACTCAATTTTCGGGTTTCATGAAAGTTTAGATTCAATATCGGTATCGGAATCGAAATCGCTATCGAAGTCGATTTTTGCATGACGTCTCCAGACCCGATTTCGATACCGATAGCGATTTCGATTCCGGCTGAAATCCGAAAGCTGAGAAATAAGATTAAGAAAAGGAAAAGCATCCATGGCTGTCTGGGTTGAAATCGATCTGTGCGATGGCTGCCAGCGCTGCCTCCGCAAATGCCCTTACGAGGCAGTGACCCTGGTTGAAGGCAAGGCGGAAATCGGCGAGCGCTGCACCGCCTGCAGCGCCTGTCTGGAAGTGTGCCGGACCGGGGCCATCTGCACGGACGCCACGGAACGAAGTATTCCCGATTTCAGTGACCACCAGGGGGTCTGGGTCTTCGCCGAACAACGCGCGGGCAACCTGACCCGCGTATCCGTGGAACTGCTGAGCAAGGCCCGGGCGCTGGCGCAAAGCCTCGACCAGGAAGTTGCCGCGGTCTTGATTGGAAATCGGGTGGCGCCCCTGGCAGAGACCCTGATCGAATTCGGGGCCGATAAAGTCTACCTGGCCGAAGATAAAGCGCTGGCCGACTATCGCACCAGGGCCTATACCCGGGTGCTGGAAGAGCTCGTGCAGGCCCATAAACCCAACATCCTGCTGCTGGGTGCCACCCATATCGGACGGGACCTGGCACCGCGGCTCTCCCGCCGGGTGGGGAGCGGTCTGACCGCGGACTGCACCGAGTTGAGCATCGATCCGGATGAGGGCATCCTGTGGCAGACGCGCCCGGCTTTTGGCGGTAACATTATGGCCACCATCGCCAACCGCTATTCACGGCCGCAGATGGCCACCGTGCGTCCGGGCGTCATGGAAGCGGTCCCGCTGTCCGGCCATAAGGGCACAGTGATCGCACACAAAGCGGCCCTGGTAGAGTCTGAAATCGGTACCCGGATCCTGGAAACCGTCAAGGCCGACAGTTCCGGCGGGAGCCTCTCCACAGCCCGGGTCATCGTGGCCGGTGGAAGGGGGCTCAATAATGCCGCCGGTTTCGAGGTTCTGCGGGAACTGGCCGGTGTCCTGGATGCTGAAGTCGCAGGTACGCGGGTGGCGGTCGAAGAGGGCTGGATCCCGGCTACCCACCAGGTGGGCCAGACCGGCCAGACCGTGCGGCCGGATCTGTATATCGCCTGCGGCCTCTCCGGTGCCATTCAGCACCGCGCCGGTATGCTGGATTCCAAATTCATCGTGGCCATCAACAAAGACCCGCTGGCACCGATTTTCAAAGTGGCCGACTGGGGCATCGTCGGCGATCTGTTCACGGTGGTACCCGAACTCAGCCGCCAGCTGCAGGCGGTTTGCGATGTCATGTGTGGAGAATAAAAGCAAGTTTGAAGTGTCTTAAGTGATCTAAAGTGCCTAAAGTTAATGCGTCGCCTGCCGGGCGTAGCCTTCGGCGAAGCCTGGCTGAGCTCCACTGATTTTATCTGATTGGTAAAATACCTTAACTTTAGTTCACTTCAAACTTTAGTTCACTTTAGGCACTTATATTGAAGGAACCAGCCAATGCTGAGATCAGATCCGGAAAAACTGATACGCGCCTCCATCGCCCGTTTTGTGGATAACGAAGTCATCCCCATTGCCGAAGAGCTGGATAAAAAGGGAGAATTTCCCCGCGAACTGTTCCGGCAGCTGGCCGGGATGGGCGTGTTCGGTATCCGTTATCCCCGCGGCAAAGGCGGAGCCGGCGGCAACACAACCCTGTATTGCATCATCTGCGAAGAACTGGCCAGGGGTCTCATGAGCCTGGCTTCCATTACCGCCATGCAGTGCCTGATGGGCACCAACTTCCTCTTCCATTACGGCAGCCCCGAAATGCATGCAGACTTTTTTCTGCCGGCCATGCGCGGCGAAAAAATCGGCTGTTTCTGCATGACCGAACCCGAGGCCGGATCGGATCTGGGCGCCATCAGCACCCGGGCAACCGCAGTGGCTGACGGCTACCTGATCAACGGTATGAAAACATGGGTCACCGATGGCCCGGAAGCGAGTTTTTACACGGTCCTGTGCCAGACGGACCCGGCCAAAAGACTGCGGGGGATCGGCTACTTCTTTGTGCCCCGTGACCTGCCCGGCGTCTCGCTCAGTCCGCGTTTCGAATGCCTGGGAACCCGCACGACCCCCATTTGCGAAGTGGCTTTTAAAGATGTATTGATCCCCGAAGCGTACCGGGTAACCCCCGAAGGACAGGGGCTTTCCTGCTTTCTGTCGATCCTGGCCGAAATCCGCACCATGACCGCCGCCCTGGGTATCGGCCTGCAGCGCGGGGCCATGGACGCTTCTATCAAATATGCCAAAGAACGCATGACCTTCGGTAAACCCATCAGCAAATACCAGTTGATCCAGTCGAAAATCGCCCAGATGGCCACTAACCTGGAAGCCTCGCGGTTGATGACTTACAAGGCCGCGGCCATGATTGACCGCGGCGCCGAGTGTATGAAAGAGGCCACCATGGCCAAGTACTTTGCAACCGAAGCCGCCTGCAGCGCAGCGGACGAATGCACCCGTATTTTTGCCGGATACGGCTACTCCATGGAATATCCGGCCCAGCGCTATTTCCGCGACACGCGGTTTTTACTCAGCGGCGGCGGTACCCACGAAGTGTTGCAGACCAACATCGCCCGGTGGGAAGGGTTATAGAGATGGCAGAAATAAAAATCGGAACCGCTGGACTCGATGGCCTGAAGGCACTGCCCACCCGAAAATCGGCCGGGCAGCATGTCTTTGAATATCTCAAACAGGCCATTATCCTGGGCGGAATCGCACCTGGCAGCCGCCTGGTGGAAAGCCGCATCGCCGATTCAATTGGTGTCAGCCGAACGCCGGTCCGGGAAGCCCTGCACAAACTGGAAAGCCAGGGATTTTTGAAAAAACTGCCCGCGGGCGGGTTCACGGTGCTTGGCCTGACCAGCCAGGATATCGATGAAACCTTCGGAATTCGCAGCGTCCTTGAATCTTACGCGGCCCGGCTCGCGGCCAAAAATCACACCCCGGAGGAGCTGGCCGAGTTGGAAAAGAAAATAGAGGAATACCAACACTGTCTGAAACTGGGCCAGGTGGCTGAGCTGGAAAAGATCAACACCCGGTTTCACGAACTGCTCTACACCCTGAGCAACAGCCCGCGCCTCATCAAAATGATCAATGATCTGAAGGCGCAAATTCACCGTTTCCGGCATATCATCTTAAGCCAGGAAACCATGGCCAAACAGAGCAATCAGGATCACAGGCGCATGGTTGCCGCCATCCGCGAACGTGACGCCGACGGTGTGGAAAAACTGGTCAGGGAGCATATCCTCCGCGGCAAAGCCGCGGTACTCGAACAACTTGCCGCCGGTGACGCTAAAAACGAAAAGGAATTCTGACCATTGGGGAGGGACACGGATGAACCAGCGTAAAATTAGAATTCTCCTTGCGAAACCCGGCCTGGACGGGCACGACCGTGGTGCCAAAATCGTGGCCCTGGCCCTGCGGGATGCCGGTATGGAGGTCATCTATACCGGCCTGCACCAGGACCTGGAACAGATCGTCACCGCCGCCGGCCAGGAGACGGTGGATGTAATCGGCCTGAGTATCATGTCCGGAGCCCACATTCCCATCTGCACGCGCCTGCTGGAAATGATGCGAAACGAAGAAATGCCGGATGTCAAACTGGTCGTCGGGGGTGTCATTCCCAGCCGTGACATCGCGGTGCTCGAAAAGCTGGGGGTGGCCGGTGTTTACCCGGGTGGTACGCCGTTTAACGATATTACTGCGGGGATTTACAACCTTTGCGGCCTGCCGGCCCCGGCCGGACGTTAATTATCCGGAGTCGACTCGCGGGGATATCATTTTGGGCAAAGACACAATTACAAAAAAACCAAACCGGGCATCGCGCCAAGACGCAAAGGCGCCAAGAAGGTCAAAACCATGAATTATCAGCTGCGCTGAAAGGACAAATTCAAAATCGATTACGCGCGAAAGTGCATTGAAAATAATGGGTTTTCTTTGCGTCCTGGCGTCTTGGCGCAGGATATGGTTTTTGGTTTCTATTCAAATTAACACCAACTCAGGCTGACAGGGAACTAATATGGGCGTTGCCAAATATACAAAAAACAAGAAAGACGCGATCGCAGAAGTCCGCTACCAGTCCGGCATCACCGTAAAACCGACGTACGGTCCCGAAGACCTTGACCAGGCGGGTTTTACCTATGAAAAAGACCTGGGCGATCCGGGTGAATTTCCTTTCACCCGGAGCCTGCACCCTCTAGGATATCGCAGCCGGGCCTGGACAACCCGCCAGTATACCGGTTTTGGTACGCCCGCGGAGACCAACCGTCGCTTTAAATTGATGATCGGACACGGACAGACCGGCTTGAATGTCGCCTTCGACCTGCCGACCCAGATGGGTTACGATTCCGATCACCCCAGATCCATAGGCGAAGTCGGCCGGGTGGGCATGGCGGTGGACTCGTTGAGAGATTTTGAAATCGCTTTCAAGGATATCCCCCTGGACCGCATCGGCAGCGGACTGACCATTAACGCCGTGGCCACCATCATGCTGGCCATGTACCAGGCCGTGGCAGAAAAATTCGGCTACCCGAAAGAGAAAATCTCCGCCACCCCGCAAAATGACATTCTCAAAGAGATGATCGGCCGGGGGGCCTGGATCTATCCGGTCGAACACGGCGTTCGCCTGGTCGGCGACACCATCGAATACGCCGTAAAGGAACTGCCGCGCTGCAATCCGGTGAGCCTCTGCGGGTACCATATCCGTGAGTCGGGTGCGACACCGGCCCAGGAGGTCGGCTGCGCCTTCGAAATTGCCAGGGCCTACATGGAAAACGTGATGGCGCGCGGGCTGCCAGCCGAAGACTTCGTGGGCCGCTTTTCTTTCAACTTCAATGTGTACGGCAACCTCTGGGAACAGGTGGCCAAATTCCGGGCAGCCCGCAAGCTCTGGGCTAAAATGCTGAAAAACGACTACGGCGTCACCGAGAAGAAGAAGCTTTTTTTACGGGGGCTTTTCGGCGGCGGCGGCAGCGGCCTGACCAAGGAACAGCCTGAAAACAATATCATGCGGGGGGCCTTTTACGCGCTGGGGGCCGCGCTGGCCGGCGCCCAGACCACGGCCCTGTGCTCCTTTGACGAGGCCTACACCATTCCCACCCCCCGGGCGGCCCTTTTGTCGCTGCGCACCCTTGAAATCCTCATGGAGGAAGTCGGGCTGCGTGATACCGTGGATCCCCTGGCGGGCTCCTATTTTATAGAAACCCTGACCCTGGAAATGGAAGCAAAAATCCTGGAAGAGATGCAGCAGGTCCAGAAGATGGGCGGCATGCTCAAGGCCGTTGGAAGCGGCTTTATCCAGCGCAAGGTTTCCCGGCAGGCCTATGAATACGAAAAAGGGCTGCAGACCGGTGAGTACATTAAAGTCGGCAGCAACAAGTACACCGACGGTGATGACGAGAGCAGCGGTGATGTGGACCTGCACGAATACAATGAAGAGTGGGTGGAAAAACAGCAGGCCGACCTGCGGGAGCTTAAAAGGACCCGGGACAACCGGGCAGTGACCCGGACATTGCAGGCCCTGGAGAAGGCCACCGTAGAAGGCGACAATGTCATGCCCTTCCTGGTGGACTGCTGCCGGGCCTATGCAACCGTGGGAGAGATGGCCGGCATCTTTCGCGATGTTTTTGGTGAATGGGAAGAGCCATCGATATTTTAGAAGCTGTCTCAAAAGAGTCTTCGTCTCGGGCGTCTTGTCCGGCGAAGCTTGCGCAGCGAAGACGGAAGCTCGAAGAGCGAAGACTGATTGGCCCAATCTCGGCGTTGGGCGCTCGGTTCCAGTCCTCAAAATACTGGAGTATTCCTCCGGATGGAACCTCGCGGCCGCCTTGATTTGTCGTAGATCCTGCGTGTTTTTTGCGGGGAACCAAAATTCGGTTTTTGCGAATTCATCAACAGGAGGAATCCTTTGGACAAATCCTTTCGACTGGGTTGTGACATCGGGGGCACCTTCACCGATTTTGTCCTGGTAAATGATGAAACCGGTGAGTTCATAACCAACAAATGCCTGACCACACCCGCCGATCCTTCCGATGCCGTTGAAACGGGTATCCAGGAACTGCTTGCAAAGCGCCCCGGCTTTGTGGGCGGCATTTATGAATTTATCCATGGCACCACCCTGGTTATCAACGCCATCATCGAACGCAAGGGGGCCCGTACCGGCCTGATAACCACGCGCGGTTTCCGGGATGTCCTGGAGCTGGGCCGGGAAATCCGGTATGACGCGTACGACATCTTCTCGGAATATCCGGCGCCCTTGATCCCGCGTTATCTGCGCAGCGAAGTAGACGAAAGAATCGCCAGCGATGGGCGGATCGTAACCCCGCTGGATCTGGAGCAGGTGCGCCGGCGACTGGCGGAAATGAAGGCGGCCGGTATCGAATCCATCGCGGTCTGCCTGATCAATTCCTACGAAAATCCTGCCCATGAGCGGGCTATCCGGGACCTTATCCGGGACGAAGCACCGGACCTTTTTCTTTCAACCTCCTTTGAGGTCCTGCCCCAGATAAGGGAATATGAACGTACCAGTACGACTGCCACCAATGCCTATGTAAAACCGATCACCACCCGCTACCTCAAAAAGCTTTCCGCCCGTCTTGCGGCCCTTGGCTTTGACGGCGAACTATTTATCATGCTCTCCTCCGGCGGCATCACCTCTCTTGAAACGGCCCGCGAATTCCCGGTCCGGATTATCGAATCGGGCCCCACAGCGGCGGTGATCGCCTCGCAGCACTACGGCCTTCTATTTTCAATCAAGGACATGTTCTGCTTTGACATGGGCGGCACCACGGCCAAATCGTGCCTGATCCAGAAAGGGCACGCCGGGCTGGTCTCGACTTTCGAAGTTGGTCGGGTGCAGCGGTTTAAAAAAGGCAGCGGCCTCCCCATCCAGGTCCCGGTGGTGGACCTGATGGAGATCGGGGCCGGCGGGGGCAGCATCGCCCAGATCAGCCGACTGGGCCTGCTCCAGGTGGGACCCGAAAGCGCCGGGGCAGACCCCGGCCCGGCCTGTTACGGTCTGGGTGGTGAAAACCCCACGGTCACCGACGCCGATCTTGTCCTGGGTTATCTGGATCCCGATTACTTCCTGGGCGGCAGCATGCCGCTGGACATATCGGCCGCTGAAAAAGCCATCACCGCAAAAGTGGCGAGCCCCCTGGGAACCACCCCTGTGCAGGCGGCTTTCGGCATCCACGACCTGATCAATGAAACCATGGCCGCCGCCGCCAAAACGCATATCGCTGAAAAAGGCGGGAACCCCAACATTGTGACCGTATCCGCGTTCGGCGGGGCGGGCCCCGTGCACGCCTTTGGCCTGGCAAAAAAAATCGGCGCGCCGCGCATCCTGGTGCCCCCCCTGGCCGGGGTCGGCTCCGCGCTGGGGTTTTTTACCGCGCCGGTCGCCTTTGACCTGTCCCGCAGCCACCGGGTTGCGCTGGACGAAGCCGACTTTGCCGAAATCGAAGCGCTGTTCCACACACTGGAAATCGAAGGCGCAGCCATTTTAGGCAGCGCGGCCGGCGGGTTGGAGATCCGATTTGAGCGGACCCTGATGATGCGCTTTGTGGGCCAGGGCGCCGAAACCGACCTGGTCATAAAATCAAAGCCTTTTGACCAGTGGGAAAAAAGTGAGATCCGGGCGCTGTTCGACGCAGAGTACCAGCGGCTGTACGGGCGGACCTACCAGGACAGCGCAGTTGAATTCGTCACCTTCAAGGTCCGCGCCAGTCTGCCCGAAAGGCCATTCAAAATCCCGCCGCTCAAAAAAACAACCGGCCGCCTGGCGGACTGTACCAAAACCTGTCGCCTGGCTTTTTCCATAGCCCGCAAAGCGTTTATCGAGCATACTGTATATGATCGGGCCAGACTTTTTCCCGGCGCGGAATTTGAAGGACCGGCCATTATTGAAGAAAGAGAGTCCACCATCGTCATCGGCGAAGATGCCGGCGTTCGGGTGGATGAATTCGGTTTCGTGTGGATTGACCTGCGTTAGAGTGAACTATAGTGACTAAAGTGATCTAAAGTGCCTAAATATAACTGGATGTCTCAACCCCTTAAAGAGGTTCTTAGAAATGACGACCAAGTTCGACCCCATTACCCTTGAAATTTTGTGGCGGCGACTGGTTTCCATTGTGGATGAAGCCGATGCATCCGTCGCGCGCACAGCATTCTCAAGCCTGCTCCGCGATGCCCATGACTACACTTGCATGTTCACTGACAGCCGGGGACAGGAGCTTGTCCAGGGCACCTTCTGCACCCCGGGGCAGGCCGGTGCCATGGCCTTGGGGGTTAAGCACATTATCACCGCCACCCCGCTGGAAGATTATCGACCCGGGGATGTCTTCATTGTCAATGACCCCTGGCTCCTGGCCGGGCATCTCAATGATGTTTGCGTCTTAAGCCCCATTTTCTTTAAAGAGAAGCCGGTGGCCTTTACCGCCTGCGTATTTCACCATGCGGACATCGGCGGGCGGGTCGCTTCAGATAACCGGGAAGTCTATGAAGAAGGCCTCTTCATTCCCCCGCTCAAGCTCTACGATGCCGGAAAACTGAACCAGGCGGTACTCGATCTGATTCGCTGGAACGTGCGCACCCCTGAGGAGGTGACCGGCGACATCCGGTCCCAGGTGGCCGCCAACCATGTGTGCGCCCAGAAAATCATTGAGATGATGAACGACGAAGGGCTTGACACACTCAATGACCTGGCGGATGAAATCATCAGCCGGACAGAAAAAAGCATGCGGGCCGCCATCACAAAAATCCCGGACGGCACCTATCCCTTCACCGGTCTTATCGAAGGCGCCGGGAAACGGGCTGATATTCCCATCAAACTGTCGGTGGCTGTGTCCGGCAGCGATATCAATGTCGACTTTGCCGGGACCGCCCCCCAGGTGGATTGGGGCGTCAATGTTGTCTACAATTTCACGTATGCCTATGTCTTTATGGCCATAAAAAGCGCATTCGATCCCGACATCCCCATTAACGAAGGCGCTATCCGGCCCATCGGCATGACCGCCCCCGAAGGCTGCGTAGTAAACTGCAGCTTTCCGGCCGCAGTTGCCGCGCGCATGCAGGTCGGCCACTTTATGACCGAAATGGTTTTCAAGGCCCTGGCCGCAGCCACCCCGGACAACATCATTGCCGGGAGCGGCGGCACACCGGCCCAGACCAACATCATGTACGGGAAGAGAGCCGACGGGCAGCCATGGCACACGATGATCATCCGTGGAGGAGGTCTGGGCGCCAGCAGTCGCATGGACGGTCACCACTGCGCCATCTTCCCGGCCAACGGGGCCAACACGCCCGTGGAAATCCTGGAAAGCGACACGCCGCTGATGATTCAGGCACGTGAACTGGTCTGCGATTCCGGCGGTCCCGGGCTGCACAGGGGTGGAATTGGCCGCAAAATGACCATCCGCGTACCTGACGATGCCCATGCCCCGCGACCACCCACAACCATCGCGGTACAGGCCGGGCGTTATATTTACCCGCCGGAAGGAATCTTCGGGGGACAGCCGGGCTCCAAGGCTCGCTTTTTAAAAAACGATACCGCGGCCGACCCCAGCGGGCTGACATTCTGTGAAAATGGCGATGTTATCGGGTTTTGCAGCGCCGGCGGCGGGGGTTACGGGGATCCCCTGGCACGCGACCCGGCGGCAGTGGAAAATGATGTCCGTTTCGGTTACGTGAGCGTCACCGGAGCCTGGAAGGATTACGGCGTCGTGATCGATCCGGAAACCGGATCCGTCGATATCCCGGCTACCACGGCCCTGCGTGCCGAAAAAAGAGGCGCGCCAGAGAAGAAGAACATGTAAATTCAATAATTGAAACCTGCAACCACGCGAACTGCTCCAGGAGAACACGCCATGTCAAAATCGTACATGCCTGCGTTTGAAAATCAGGAAGAGCTGGCAGATCACCAGCTCAGTGGCCTGCAATGGACGGTAAAACACGCCTACACGGGATCTCCCTTCTACCGAGGTAAGCTGGATGCGGTCGGCATCACGCCCGACAGCATCAACACCCTCGACGATATCCGCCGGCTGCCCTTCACAACCGCCGATGACCTTAGGGATGGGTATCCGCTGCCGTTGCTGTCGGTACCGCAAGCGGATATCGTCCGCATCCATGCATCCTCCGGTACCACCGGCAAGAAGAAAGTCCTGGCTTACACCCGCAAGGATATTGATGACTGGGTTCATTTTTTTGCCCGCTGTTACGAAATGGCCGGGCTTACCAAAGAGGACCGGGTCCAGATAGCGGTGGGCTACGGCATCTGGACAGCCGGCGCCGGGTTCCAGTTGGGCTGCGAAGAGTTTGGGGCCCTGGCCATCCCGGTCGGACCGGGAAACGTCGACATGCAATGCCAATTCCTGATAGACTTGCAGTCCACCGTTATGTGCTGCACCGCGTCCATGGGTCTGTTGATGGCTGAAGAAATTTTAAGACGCGGCTTGAAGGATAAAATCGCCCTGAAGAAAATGATATTCGGTTCTGAAAGAAGTTCCGATGCCATGCGGGCCAGAATCAAGGAATTGCTGGGGTTAGAGGACATGTTCGATATTACCGGGATGACCGAACTTTACGGCCCGGGGACGGGGCTGGATTGCGCTCGACACGAGGGCATCCACTACTGGGCCGACTACTATATTCTGGAAATCCTGGACCCGGAATCCCTGGAGCCCGTCTCGCCCGGAGACCCGGGTGAGATGGTAGTAACCACGATCACCAAGGAGGGGGCGCCCCTGATCCGCTATCGGACCCGGGACCTGACCCGTGCCATCGATACACCCTGCTCCTGCGGCAGTGTGCTGCCCATGCATGACCGTATCCTGGGGCGTTCCGACGATATGTTCATCTTCCGGGCGGTCAACGTCTATCCGGGCCAGATCGACGAGGTTCTATCCACAATCCCTGAAATCAGCTGCGAATACCAGGTCATCCTGGACCGGCGCGACGACGGTAAGGAGTATATGACTCTCAAAGTGGAATGCGCCGAGGATCAGAGCAGTACCGCCTACGCTGCTATTTCACAAAAAGTCGCCAAATGTGTTAAAAACAATATTATGATTTCAAGCGCGGTGGATATCGTGGCCTACGGCGCCCTGCCCCGCTCGGAAAGAAAATCCAAACGGTTTTTTGATAACCGCCCATAGCTTGAATCATGCGGGTACCTGGCCGTACCTGTTGAAATGTTAACTTGTGTCCGTCCATAAATGGTAGATTTTGGTTCAGAGCAAGGCTTGAGCGCTTTTGAAACCGCAGGCAT
>CAZYGG010000030.1:0-48022 GCA_964647585.1 uncultured Desulfobacterales bacterium | reverse complement strand
TTTTACGAGTTCATCAACCTTTCATCCTTGCACCATGAAGCCGCAGGGCCAAAATCCCAAGGACACCCGGTTTACGGGTGATTGTTTACACCAGGAAGAGGCCCAGTTGTTCCGGGACCTGGTCCATTATTTCGGAAGCCAGGTAGCCCGTGGGTGTGCCGGCGGACGCCAGGGCATCGGCAGCCGCGCCATGCAGATAAACGCCCGTTACGGCGGCCATCTCCGGTGAGATCCCCTGGGTTATGAACCCGGCGATGATGCCGGTCAGGACATCTCCCATCCCGCCGGCGGCCATGCCGGGGTTGCCGGTGGGATTGATATGGATGCGGCCGTCTGCAGTGGCGATAATCGTCCCGGCGCCTTTCAAAACAACGATAGTTCCGGTGGCGACGGCAAATTCCCGGGCGCAGCTTACCCGGTCGCGTTGTACCTGGGCGGTGGAGAGCCCGGTAAGCCGGGCCATTTCGCCCGGGTGCGGGGTGAGAACTGCGGGCGCTTTCAGCTTTTCAAGAAGAGCCTTTTCCCCGGCAATGTGGTTGAGACCATCGGCATCGATCACCATGGGAATTTCGCACCGGCGCAGCAGTTGGCGCACAAGCTGCCCGGTCGCGTCGGCCTGGCCGAGCCCGGGGCCGATCGCCAGGCACCGTTTGCCCCGCAGCAGCACCTCGATTTCATCGCCGGCTTTTTGGGAAAGGGCCCCCTCACCGGTTTCCGGCAGAGGGGCGGTCATCACTTCCACCAGCATCGTTTCCAGGACCGCGTTCAGACTCCGGGGTGCGCCCAGAGACACAAGCCCTGCGCCGGTGCGCATGGCCGCTTCGCAGGTCATGACCGCTGCCCCGGTTTTTCCGGTACTGCCGGCAATGACCAGCAGGTGCCCGGTATCGCCCTTGTGGGCATCGGGTGTGCGCCGGGCCAGACTTTGGGTGACCTCTTCCGGTGTGGTAAGCCGCTGGCGCGGGGCGACCGTGTCCGCGATATGCGGGGGTATGCCGATGTCGATGATTTCCAGGGAGCCCGTATACGCTTTCCCCGGAAAAACCGTGTGGCCGATTTTGGGAAAGGCAAACGTAACCGTTGCATCGGCCCGTATACAGACGCCGCAGATCTGGCCGTTATCAGCGTTTATTCCGGAGGGGATATCCACCGCCAGCACGGGCCGGTCGAAACCGTTAATCAGATTGATGGCATCCCGGTAATGCCCCCGGATGTCGGAATTCAAACCGGTTCCGAAAACAGCGTCCACCCAGATGTCGTGATGCGCCATGGCGGTTTTATGTGCCATAAGGCTTTCACCGTCCAGTATTTCAACCACGGGAACTTCAAGGGGCCCCAGCAGATCGAGGTTGGCCAAAGCGTCGCCGGTCACCTGGTCGGCCCTGGCCAGCAGGTATACGACGACAGCCAGACCGCGCTGGGCAGCATAGCGGGCCACTACAAAACCATCACCGCCGTTGTTGCCGCGGCCGGCCAGGATGGCCACACGTCCGCCGGCCACCTCAGGAAATTTATCGAAAAGGACCCGGGTGACGCCCCGGCCGGCGTTTTCCATCAACACCCGTCCCGGGATACCGAATGAGCGGATCGTTTCGCCATCCATTTGCTGCATTTCGGCAGCTGTGACCAGGTACATGGTGAACTCCTTTACTTAAGATCTGCGGACATCAGGGGCTTTACTTTCTGCATCAACTGCCTGGTCCTGGTTTCCATCTCATCTGCCTGTTGCGCGGATTTTTCATGGTCGTATCCGAAAAGGTGCAGGATGCCGTGTATGAGCAGCCAGGCCATACGTTCTCCCAGAAGGATGCCGGCGCTTTCAGCTTCGGCGGCAGCGGTGTCCACGGAGATGACCACATCGCCCAGCAGCTCGGGTGTAACCTGGGAAAAATCACCTTCGCGCATGGAAAATGATAAAACGTTGGTGGGGTGGTCTTTACGGCGGTATTCCCGGTTTAGCGCCTGGATGCGATGATCATCGACAAACAGAATGGACAGCTCACCCTCAGGGCAGTCCAAGTCGTTTAAGATGGCCCGGGCCGCCTCCTCTATCTTTGCGAGGTTGATCGGTCGGCCGTTCTGCTGGTTGTCTATCAGTATGCCCATTTTTGGTATTCCCGTTCGTTTTACCCAATTTTTCGGGGTACTCGATGCGATGATGATGGATGCCGGTCAGGATGCTGATAAAATTTTTGGCGATGGCGTGCAGATCCTTGAGCGTCAGCTCACACTGATCGAGCTGTCCATCTGAGAAGATGTTGTTGATCAGGGTTTGCACCAGCCCCTGTATCCGGGACGGCGTTGGATTCTCAAGGGTGCGCGAGGCGGCCTCCACGACGTCGGCCAGCATCACCAGGCCGGCTTCCCGTGTTTGCGGCCGCGGCCCCGGATACCGGTAATCATCCATATTGATGCTGTCGCCCGGGTTTTGTTCACAGGCCTTGTTGTAGAAATACTTGATCAGGCTGGTGCCGTGGGATTGCCGGATCGTGTCGACGATCACCTGGCCGAGCTTGTTCTCGCGGGCCATGGCGACACCGTCTTTAACATGGGCGATCAAAATGGTTTTAGACATGGACGGGGCCAGTTTGTCATGCCGGTTTATACCGTCGCGCTGGTTTTCAACGAAATAAAGGGGCTTGTTGATTTTCCCGATATCGTGGTAATACCCGCAGACCTTTGCCAAAAGCGGGTTTGCTCCAATTTCGTCAGCAGCGGCTTCAACCAGGGAGCCGACCACAACGCTGTGGTGGTAGGTGCCCGGGGCTTCTATCATGAGCCGCCGCAGGATCGGGCGGTCGAGATTTGCCAGTTCAAGCAATTTGATATCGGTGGTATAATCGAAGGCGATCTCAATCAGGGGGGCCAGGCCGGCGGTAACGACACCGGCCCCGATACCACCGACCATTGCGAAGATGCAGTCCCACATTATTTTCAGATCCGCCATGTCGGCCCGATAGGTGTCGATGCCGATAACCAGCAGGACGTTGAGCAGGCCGAGTTTCAGACCGGCCTTGACGAAGACCTTTCTTTCACGGCAGCTTTGCAGCCAGTAAGCGCCCATGATACCGCTGATAAAAAAGTAGACAAAGATGCCGAAATCGTTTTGCAGGAGGGTCGCCGTTCCCGTGGCGAGCACCATGGCAAAGGGAATGGCCACCGGCAGCCCCATAAAAAGACAGACCGTCATGGCACCGGCGGCCATGGGCAGACCGTAAATGATCGAAGATACCGACAATTGAAAAGGCGGGGACTTGGCCAGGGCCGCAATCAGAAAAATATTCAGCCGGACGAATAAAAAGGCTGAGACCAGGACCAGGGCAATGAACAGCAGATTCTTATTGAATTCTTTTTTTGAACCTGTGGCCGCGGCTTTAAACTGGGGCATGAACATGGCGATAATGAGACACAGCATAATCAGGCCGGCGCCCAGACTGCTCAGCACCGAAGTTTCGGTTTTTTCGGAAGGACGTGATTTTTTCAGTTTGAGCAAGTGTACGGCCGTAACCCGTTCGCCCTCCCGCAGCAACATTTCGCCGGCTTTAATCTGGTAGAGGATCGGTTTGATATTGGCGGCGGCCAGTTTCTTGCGCTCTTCGGTTTCACTGCGGTTGAGGGTGATATTGGGGTGAATAAGCTGCTGGGCGTAATCCACAATCAGGTTGCGCTGCGAATAGCTCAACCCTTTTAATAGGGGTTGTCCGATAATCCGGACCATGGTCTGGGCCTGATCCAGGCCGTAAAAGCGCTTGAGTTTTATGACCGGTTTTTCAGATTTTGTTTTAATGTTGCGCAGGGTAATGCCGGTTTCACCTTCCCGCAGCAGCAATTCCTTGTTGCCCACCACCCCGTTGTCGAGAATCTCCGTGATGATCTTTACAATCAATACTTCAATGTCCAGAGCAGCCTCATCTCTGGTCAGGATTTTGTAGGCCCCTTTGCTCACCGGGATGCCCAGGGCCTTTTGAAAGTTGTCTTCCTGCTGATTGATCAGGTCCCGCAGTGAAAGCACGGCTGCCGCCGGTTCGTCGGAAACCGGCTGGTCCGCGGCCGGTTGCGGGGCGGGGGTTTCCTGGTACGCCTGGTAGACCCCCCGGAGCAGGGCAAAGGCCTTTTTGACGCGGCCGGTTGTCTCCGGCAGGATGTCCGGGTCATGGTCGTACACGGTTAACACCGCGGCAACCGCCTGTGTCTGCCTGGCAACCGTGGCGTCCTGATCTTCGACAAAAAAATCTTTCGCGGCCTTGATGTCGTTTGTGACGACATCTCCGACATTATAATCATGCCGGGTACTCACCAGGTTGGGGAACAGGATAATAATGTACAGCAGGAGTACGGAAACCAGCAGCACACCTGGAACCGAATTGCCCGGTTTCATAAAGCTGCTCAGGTTTTCCTTTTTCTTTTCCATAGCGCTTTTTACAGATGCCGTCCTGATTAACGGTTGGCTACGCTTTGTCCGTCAGGGCATCATGTTTTTCGTAAGCATCAATAACTTTCTGAACGAGTTGGTGCCGGACCACATCAACTTTGCTGAAAAAGACGAATTGAATGCCTTCAATGTTTTTGAGAATCTGTTTGGCTTCGATAAGGCCGGAGGCTTTATTATCGGGCAGGTCGGTCTGGGTGATGTCGCCGGTGATGACAGCTCTGGAGTTGAATCCTATACGTGTGAGAAACATTTTCATCTGTTCGGTGGTCGTATTCTGGGCCTCATCCAGGATGACAAACGCGTCATTCAGGGTCCGGCCCCGCATGAATGCCAGGGGGGCCACCTCAATGACGCCCTGGGTCATCAGCCGGGAAGCTTTCTCAAACCGCATCATGTCGTGCAGCGCGTCATACAGAGGCCTGAGGTAGGGGTCCACTTTCTCGGCCAGGTCACCCGGCAGAAAGCCGAGGGCCTCGCCGGCTTCCACCGCCGGACGGGTGAGAATAATACGGTCAACTTCGCCTTTTGAAAGGGCGGCCACCGCCATGGCCATGGCCAGGTAGGTTTTGCCCGTGCCTGCCGGGCCAATACCAAAGACCATATCATTGGTGCGGATGGCGTCGATATATTCTTTCTGGGCGGCGCTTTTGGGAGCGATCGTCTTCTTCTTGGCGGTTACAAACGCCGTATCCATGAAGATATCCTGCAGCCGGGTCCGGTCATTCTTGCTTAAAGCGCGGACGGCATGGTCGATATCATTTAAATAGACCGGGTAGCCGTTTTCCAACAGGCCGTATAGCTGGCTGAGAATATTGCGGGCCAGTGCGGCGGCGATGGCGTCCCCCTGGATGAAGACAACATTGCCGCGGGCATGAATCCGGACCCCGACCGTGTCTGCCACCCGGTGAAGGTTGGCATTATGTTCACCAAACAGCTGCCGGGCGAGGTTGATATCGCCGAAAGTCAGCTGGTCATCTTTTGCGTCAGGCGTGTGGCTCATGGTTCGTCGGGTCCTTGTCTCTTAACAGGCATTATCTATCATAAAGAATCCGGGTATTGCAAACAAAACCGATATGGGCCGGCCATCCGCGCAGTCCAGCCGGAAAAACACCTTGACCTTTGCATGCAGGCCTTGTTAATTGGTCACGGCTCCCGCCTGAGAACAATCACGGGGCGGGCACAATGTGTTGGCCGGATGCGACCCGGGTACCTGAAAGGAGCGAGACTTTTGAACAGCTTTGATTTGGTGGTTGCCGTCATTCTTGGATTTTGCCTGATCCGGGGCATTTTCAGAGGCCTGGTGAAAGAAGTGGCCTCGATAATTGGTGTGCTGGCGGGTTTTTACGCGGCCTATACCTATTATCCGGAGATGGCCGGCCTCCTGTCCCGGTGGATATCCAACACGATCTATCTAAACATTACGAGTTTCATGGTCATATTCTGCCTTATTCTTATTATTATCAGTATCCTGGGAGTTGTTCTCAAATACCTGATGAGTATTGCCCACCTGGGGTGGGTAGATAGAGTGAGCGGGGCCGGTTTCGGTGTTTTCAAAGGGATTCTGATTGTTTCCGTGTTGCTGGTAACCCTGACGGCGTTTCTGCCCAAGGGATCGCCGCTGGTGCGTGACTCTTTGCTGGCCCCGCACATCAATATGCTTTCGGAAAATATGGCCAAGATTGTTTCTGATGACATGCAGCGGGCATTTGATGAGAAAATGGGAGAATTAAAGCGCTTTTGGGAGAAAAAAAGTTAAACTCCATTGATGGCCTGCTGCATCTAATCGACACGCTCAGGGGCGAAAACGGATGCCCGTGGGATCGCAAGCAGACCCCGGCTTCCATGGCAATCTATCTGGCCGAGGAAACCTTTGAACTGATCGAGGCAATCGAAAACGGTGATACGGCCGCCGCCTGTGAAGAACTGGGTGACGTGCTCTTCCAGTTGCTGTTTATCCTCAGGATATATGATGTCGGGGGGCTTTTTGACCTTGACGCGGTGGCTGCGCGAATAACGGCCAAGATGGTCAGGCGACACCCCCACGTTTTCGGTGATGCTGCGGCCGATACCGAATCCCAGGTCAGGCGCCAGTGGCAGGCGATAAAAAAAACCGAAGAAGCACCTGACCGCCAGAAATCCATCCTGGATTCAATCCCCTCCGGACTGCCGGCGCTGCTGCGTGCCTATCGGGTTTCCGAAAGGGCCGCCCAGGCCGGTTTCGACTGGTCGGACCTGCCCGGTGTCATGGAGAAATTCAGCGAGGAGTCGGCGGAATTCAACCAGGAGTTGGAGCGCCAAAACGCCCCGGAAGGGTCATCTGAGAAAATGGCCATGGAATTCGGGGATATCCTCTTTACGCTTGCCAATGTGGCCCGTTTTGCCGGTTTTCACCCGGAAACCGCCCTGACAGGCTCCATTAATAAATTTACGTGTCGTTTCAAGCAGATGGAGTCTCTTTTGCAGGCCAAGGGGCTGGATATGGGGTCTGTCTCGCCAGCCAAACTGGATGAATTCTGGGAACTGGCTAAGAAACAGACCAGCTGAGTGGTCTTGAAAGGGCCCCGCCCTGTTTAAAAAGATGAATTCGTAAAAAGTCGAATTCATCGGTTTTAAGTGTTAAGTTTTAGGTGTTATGATTAGTGCCGATCCATGCGTGGTAAGCCTATATGGAAGCTGTTAGCTTTTAACCATTAGGTTTTAGATGAAATAGATAGAAATCAAGGTGTTACAGAATTACTAGACCGATTACCATAAATACGTTCCGTTTGCATGTCACTCTGCGCGCAGCGAAGAGTCCCCTACAAGCTAAGGCCATGCTCCCATGTGAGGGATTCTTCGTCTTTCACTCCTCAGAATGACAGGGTAGAGCAATGGGAATATATTTCTGAAAACAGCTCTAATCGCTAAGAGCCAATAGCTAAATAGCTTGATTTAAGGATTTTCCTTCAGCATCAGTGCCGCCCGAATTTGAAACAGCCCCTATTGCGGAAGGTGAGGCAGGCCATAATAGGTCATGATGAAATGACTGTGGCTGGTAAAGGCGATTTCAGGCAGTTCTTTGTGTGAAAACCAGGCGGCCTCCGAGGCATCATCACCGGGCACTAGGCGGCCTTCAAAATCCCGAACCAGGTAGGCGACCATCAGGACCGTGTGGTACTGGGCATTGGGGGTGGACATGACCCCCAGCAGGCGATCGATTTTTCCGTTCAGCCCGGTTTCCTCAACGAGTTCCCGGAGGGCGGCTTCTTCCGGCCCTTCACCCAGCTCCATGAAGCCGCCCGGCAGGCACCAGTGGCCCTTTTTAGGTGCCACGCTGCGTTTGACCAGCGCGAGCCGGTTCCGGCTGTCCACCACGACCAGGCAGGAAGCCGGTACCGGGTTTTCATAGATCGCGTTTGCACACGTCTCACAAAAGAGCCGACGCTGTCCCTCCCACTTTTTTTGAATTAATTTCCCGCCGCACTGGGGGCAATAAGTTTTCGGCGGGTTTATCGCGGGTATCACCATAATAAACCCCATTAGGGTAAATCAGTCGTCAAAATCTCCTTCGGGTCCTTTGTCCGACTCAATGCCCGCGGCCTTCTCGGCTATCTTTTCAGGCGTCCATTGCGCGGGGTCTTCACTCCGGCTGGCTTTGGCGCCCGGGTCATGGGATCCCGCCGCGATAATGGCCTCGATGGCTATCTGGGCGGTGTCCGTCGCGTTGAACACGTCCGTAAGCATGTTATAGACAAAATCCTCCACCCGTTTGACCATCCGCGCCTTGACTTCCGCGGGCTGCCCCTGGAGATGGTTTTCAAAGGGCAGGTTCAATTTTTTATAGTTGCCCCCCTTTATCCCGGCGTCGTCGGCGTAGGCCTTCATCCGGGCCCACATCTCTTCCGTCACGCCGGCATCCGGCACCTTGATGAAATCACCGTTGTCGTCGAGGATGGCGTTCCCGTAATCGTTGACCTCAAACCCCCAGGACAGCATCTGCAGGGCCGTGGCCACATTGGCCTTGGTGGTCTGGGTCTGGGCGGCAATCTCTCTTAACCGGTCGGAATTGTTTCCGGAGGTGCCGTGCTGCGCCCCGGAAATACCATAGGGGGCGAGGGCCGCATGGATCTGTGCGGTCAGCGGGACCTGGATGCCCTGACCACTGGCCTCGATGCCGTGGGTGGTACCGTTGTTCAGGGCAATCCAATCGGGGAAAATGTCGTGGGCATTCAATCCCTGAATGAGAAAGAGGGCCTCTTCCCGGGTGGACAACCCGAGCTTGCCTTTTATTTCGCCTATTTCGGTCTCCAGGCCGGCCCAGTTCGGAATCAAGGGTTTCAATTCCAGGTTGGCCAGCAGGTTCTGGTCGTCCGGCATGTGGGAGGCATCAATGGCGATAGAGGTGATGCCGGCGTCAAAAAGGGTGGGAATCTCGACTTTGGCCGGCGCGATGTCATCCGGGGTTTTAATGCCGTAGTGGTCGGCGTGGATCGCCACCGGAACCGTAATCCCCATCTCGTTGCACAGCGCGTCCACCTGCCGGGCGATGTTCCAGTAGTTGACCGCGCAATAGGCGCCGGCGCCACCCTCGGAGCGGGCAATTTCAATGATCAGGCAACTGTTCGCCCGCTGGGCGGCAGCCAGTGCGCCCCTGATGACGAAATAACTGCGTCCGTTGGCGGCGATGGACATGGCGTCGCCTTTTTGCAGCATGGCGCGGTCAATATACTTGCCGCTCACGATGAGCGCGCGCGAGTTTGGGAAAAGTTTCACAATATTCGGGGGGCGGCCAATGGATAGTGCTTTGTCAAAGCCTGTAGAAGCATCTGAAGATATTGACATATTCTCCTCCTTAACTGATTAGTGCTGCGGTGATACGGTTTTTTGGGGAAATAATTTCAGGGAGATCTTATAGAATTCCTCAGCAAACCATGCAAGCCGTCCGGAGTGCCGAGCCGGCCATTATTACAAAAATTAAATATATACAGCCTGGGGTTGAATGTAAACCTTGTTAACCCTCAAAAGATGAAATCAAGTGGTCTTGACCCCCGTGCCGGAAACAAATAGAGTTTGTCGGCAGGGGGCACACCGGTGCAATTGACAGCACGCTTTTGTTTTGAACTGAAATCCGTTTTTTTGCGACAGCTTTTACTTCTCACGGGAGGCAAAATGAACAGACGCAGGTTTTTGTTAATCGCGGCGGGGTCTGGTCTGGCGGTGGCCCTGGGGCTCAAACCGGGGGACCGGGGGGCGGCCTACTCCGCCTATTTTGAGACACTGAACCGGGAACTGCGGGCCAACGGTCCGGCGACGCCGGCCCTGGTCGTGGACCTGGACCGACTGGATCGGAACATCCAGGCCCTCACGGCAAACCTCGCTCCCGGACTGGATTATCGCATCGTCGCCAAATCTCTGCCCAGCCCGGAGTTGATCGGTTATATCATGCGCAAAGCGCGGACCCGTAAAGTGATGGTTTTTCACCGGCCCTTCATCCAGCGCCTGGCAGCCGCCTTCCCTGATATCGATATGCTGGTTGGCAAACCCCTGCCGGTGCAGGGCGCCCGGCGTTTCTACACGGACTTTTCCGGCGATCGCAATTGACCGCCTCTGCCTGAATGGGGCCGGCAGCCCCACAGTCGCCCTTCACAAATCCGGCACGGTGATCAACGACATGGCCGCCGGCAGCTGCCTGGTCAAGCCGGTGGATTTTGATATACCCACCCTGTCGGAATATCAAGCGGCCGCATATATTGCGACGCCGGTACTGAAAAGACTGCAAGGGACCACGCTTCCGGCGGCGGAAGCCGCCCGGGGCCTGTTCGCCGGATGGGACCCGAACCAGCAGCAGACCTTTTTCATATCGATAATTTTCCTGTCCGGCGGCAGTTTGGCTTAACGCTTCTCTTAACCGCCTGTTATTTTAAACCAAGGACTTGCTTGTAGGTGTTTGCAGAGAACCCACGGACCTGTTTACCATTTATAATAGCGAACGGCACACCGCCCGTACCACCTAAGGCATACATCATTCTGGCCGCGTTCGGGTCTTTTTCAATGTCGTATTGCTTGAACTTGACACGATGAGAGCGCAAAAAGGCAACCGCTCTTTTACAATATTTGCACCAGCTGGTAGTGAATATTTGGACACTGTTGTCGTAATTCCTCTTTTTGGGTACCTCGTCCCGGGGAGCCCTTTTTTGGGCAGGGTCAGTGTGTCTCTGAGGTTCGGCTGTATCAGAACTCGGGCCTGGCGATTGATAATTCGGCGTTTTAATAGTCTTTACTTTTTGCCCGGATGTGGGTGGCGTGTCGCTAAAATGAATCACACCGTTTTGGTCCACCCATTTATACATATCGGCAATTACATGATTGGCGGGGTAAAATATGGCAAGCATTAACAGAATGACGGTCAGTGTCTTGGCCATTGGCCCTCCTGAAGGTTACTGCAAAACAAGGGTTATTGATTGCGAAAACTGTTGCCCCACCTATTAGTTAAATGCTTTTAAGTTAACGTTTGGGGTAAGAGGTTACCGAGTGAAGCGAGGGGACCCAAAAGCGTCAGCTTTTTGGCAATCCTTCTTCACTCCATTGTTATGCATTTATCATTCAAATCAATATTCTATTCCACACAAGTGCTAATCAAATTATCTCCAAGCGGAGTTGTGAATAGCCACTTGGGCATCTTTTTTTCGACTAAAGGCCCATGATTCTTGGTGTCACATCTTGAATTGTGAATAACAACGTTTTATGCATTTTCTAAGGCTCGGCGCTAATTAACTTAATAACCTGTAGTTTATATAAATATATTATGCACAATTTTTTAATTCACTATTCAAGATATGACACTATGCCTGCATTAATTGCATTTGAAAAAGATCATTTTAATAAATTCATGATTTGGGCAACAGACCGTTAAGATGCGACCCTTCTCTGTTTTTCATGGAACGATGGTAACATTATCCTCATCGACAACCTGAGCAGCTTCCGTAGCCCATGCACGTACTATATTCTTGATCGTGCCCGCCTGAGGTCCGAGCCCGGCGATCCTGATCCTCACCTCGGTACCCGGCGGTAGTGGGTCCAGTTCACAGCGGAACGACACCTCATCCAGCATCGCACATGTGCCAGCGGTGGCATCGGGATCCGTCAGCACGACAAATTGCGCGGACTCTTCGTCCAATCTGTGGTTCAGCCCCACTCCGGTCAACGGGCAGTCACCAGTATTGGCCAGTGTGATATAGAAGGTCACTGTTTCGCCGATTGCCGCCAGCTCGGGCGCGTAAGTCGTGTTGATCGCCAGACGGCCGCAGAGGCCGATCTTGACAACAAAGATGCTATTCCAAGTAGGCGTACCCAGGGGTGGCTCAAGTTGAAAATCCGACGACTTCGTAAAACCCGAAACGTAGATGGTCTTGTGGCCGTCCAATGCTACGCTGCTACCCACGTCCCAGCTGTCCCCACCAATCAACGCCCACCAGTCAAGCTCTTGACCTGCGGGACCGATGCGGACAATAAACGCATCGCGTCCGAACGTTTCGAAATCATCGAACAGCGCAGGCGATTCCGCGAACCGTTCACCTGAATTGGTCCAGCCAGTGATGTAAGCAAAGCCCCCCTTGTCCAATGCAATCTCCTGAGGAGAATCCACACCCTCTCCGCCCAGATAAGTCCAGAACCCCAGTTTCATTCCAGTCGCCACAGGATCAAGTCGGGCTAAGAAACCATCCTGAGTGGAAATGCCGGCTATTTCTGTATGGTAGGCAGACGGTGTAGCTGGAAACGGTCGTGTGCCCCGTTTACTTCGTCCTGTGACATAGATTGTGCCATTCTGGGATACCGCAACACCGGAACCCAGGTCATCGTCACTGCCGCCGAGCAATGTTGAGAACACCAGTTCATCTCCCGCGGCACTAAATCGTGAAACAAAAACGTCAAACGCATCATCAGGCGGGGGTAAGGTACATTGTAAAACGCCCGGCTGGTTGAGACAGTTCTGGAGGGCGTTACGCCTCGGGAATTTGTACGATTTAGTCGCGCCCGTTACCCAGGCTTCCCCATCTCGAACTTCAAGATCAAGGATTGAGTCCTGGCTGCCGCCACCAAGATAGCTGAAATAGATGACGTTGCTCAGTCGATTGTTGAGTTTGACCAGAAATCCGTCGTCGCCCGCACCTCGCTGCAAAGTAGAGCAGGCGCTCGGCGTTGCCGGATCTGGGTCGCAAGAATCCGATCGGAATCCGCTGTCCGTGGGGTTCGTTTTGCCGGCTACGTACACGCCCGAAGTGCCCTCGTTCAGGCCCCGGTCATCAATCGCTATAGCGTATCCAGCGTCAATGTCGCCTTCGCCTCCCAGATAGGTCGATCTCTCAACTAGTCCAGATGCCGAAAGCTTGGTAACGAAGGCATCCCAGTCACCGCGTGCCTGCGGCTGATAGCCCAGTTCAGCCCGGGGTAGACCCTCGCACTCCGGGCTGCATCGTGTTTGACCGGTGATATAAACCAGGCCCTGTCTGTCGACCGCAATATCCAAAGGATAGTCAGTCTCGGTCCCTCCGATGTACGTGGCCCACAGCGGGTACATGGCACCAGGCACAGCCGGATTGCTCAAGTCATACTTTGCGACGAACCCATCCCAAAAACCTGAATAAGTAGCGGGGTCAGCCCCCGTGAATACGGCACCTGCCATTGTACCTGTGAGATGTACGGCACCATCCGGTCCTACGGCGATATGAGATTCGGCAAGACCAACGGCCAAAGGGCCGCCGAAGATAGCAGAAAGTTCAAGTGAAATAAGTGGGTCGATGACGAGTTTTAGGGTACGATCGTACTCCCCGACAGCAAAGCCGACCTTATCTTTTCTTAAAATAAACCCGCCGTTAACCTGAGAGCTACCCGTCCCGTTATCCTGGTACAACCGGGGTGCGCTGTGACGCAGAATTCCCCCTGGGACTGCGACTACCAAATCACCTTGCTGATTGATTGAGATCGACTTCGTTCCGTGAAAAGCAAGTCCAATCGTCTCGGGATCGGCGCCCGGCGCCAATTCGAATCGATAGGATAGCTGGCCGGAGGTGCGTTCGAGAACAAGATCCACGCCAGGATAGAGGTTGCGGTAGCGAACCACACGATAGGTGGGGATGAAAGTACGCCAGCGGCTTGGATCGTTGCCGATAAAATAGTGCACGACTCCCGGCAGCTGTCTCTCTCCGGAGATCTCCACCTCCTGGTGACTGTCCTCGAAAGACATGCGGAAGACATTGAAGCGCATATCCTCCAGTCGATTTTCCTGTGGCTCTGTAATAAGGTTCGCCGTTCCGACCAGCTGCGGCAGCGAAAAAATAACTTCGTTTGATGTCAGAGACACTACCCTGTTCTGACTACGCGCCGAAAAGCGAACTTCACTGTCGATTTGACCCTGGTTTGCCTCAAAGCCGGGCCCAACTAGCAGTGAGGTGGCCAACGCAGCAGATGGTTGCGTAGTCTTAGTGTTGAAAGCCATCTCACCATTCAGTCCAACCGATGCGCACGACGCTATGCCGACACTGATTATCAGGATGATTAATATACGAAGGGATAGTGATAGAAAATTGTTGTCAGCGGGTACAGGAATAAAAGCGGTTAGACACTCTAACCCGGCCCAGGCTTGTTGGCTTGAATAATCCTGATCATGCGAACACACTGTCTTTCCTCCCTTTCAAGCAATTTACGCCCACCATTGCAGTGGGGAGTTTTGGTACGCCCCTTACATTATAAGTTTCTCCTTGGGTCCTACATGAATATTATAATTTTAGGAGCGCACCTTAAAACCTCATACTCTCCTTTTATGACAATCGCGATGCTTTTGACGCATAACATTAATATTATCATGCTGCATGTTTTTGGCGGGAAACTGTCTATGAGACAGTTTATATGGATAAATAGAAATATATGCCCAAGATGTCAATAAATGTTTCATTTCAAATTGTTATGTAGATAATTGGTTCAATCGAGCATATTGCGAAAATGTAACATTGGCATCTTTTTGCGCTTATTATCGTAGTTATCAGTCAGCGTGATAAAACCGGAAAATAATTATCATGAGACATTATTATCCAACGGGCTTACAACTCCGTGCCTGTTTCTGCAAACTGCCGGGGTAGGCATGGTGTCGTCTAACTATTCTGGTTCTGGGGTCAATCGATTTTTATGGGCGGGGAAGACCCAGAACCAGGCCCATTCCTTACCCGCATTGGGGTATTTTCCTTCCAGAGCCTTTGGAAGCAGATAGTTCCTGAATCCATCCATGCCTCATGGACAGCAAACGGTATACCAGACCACGGTTTAATTAAATCAGCCGGTTATGCAGCCTGCAAGGACTCCGTTGCACAACCTGCTGTGCAGCGTGCCCTGAATGTTGTGCAGCCAGTTTGGAGAAAGCATACCGGCCCGGCCGCAAAACTGTTGTGTTTTCTCTGCTATGACGGGATCTTTTGGCAAATTAGTGCGCACTGCTAAATCCTGTGTGAAGAATATTGTTGAATATCGGTAAGGTATTGTATAAAACCCTATGTCACACAATAAACACCCATGGACTGAATCGAATTATGAAGCTGCGTTACATCATGCCATTGCTGCTCCTGTTCTTTCTGGGACCGGCCTGCGCGCCGAAAAAAGTTGTGGTCGACACCGCACCGGGAAAACCCGCCGTTGATTCATCCGTGGCGGGCAAGCAATTCGCCCAGGCCGAAGAGCTGTTTGCGGACGAAGCCTATGAAAAGGCCGCTGCCGGTTACCTGGCGTTTGCGGCCGCTTTTCCCGGGCATTCCCGTGCGGTCGAAGCGTTGCTGAAAGCCGGGAGCGCCTACTTCATGATCGGCGATTATACCGCTGCCCGCAAAGTTTACCGGCAGGTTGCGTCGGAATATCCCGAAAGCGCGTCCGCCGGTGACGCCCGGGTGGAGATCGTGCTGACCTATTTTTATGAAGGGCAGTTCGAAGAACTGCTGCTGGAGGCCGGCACGGTTCTCAACGCTGATGTGACCGTCCCCCAACAATTGAAAGTCTACGCGATCCTGGGTGATACCTACATGGCCCTGGATTCCCCGGTTGATGCTGCTTACGCCTACGCCCGGGCGTACGAAATCGCACGGGGCCAGGCGGGCGACGAATTGTATGAAAGGCTCAAGTCTGCGCTCAGGCTGATGGAACGTTCCCAGATCAATTTGCTGACAGAGCGGCTGGAGAGTCCCGACATGCAGCAGGTGGTGGCTGAACTGGCGGATGCGCTGATTTACAAGCGGTTCACCATCGGTTGCCTTTTGCCGCTGAGTGGCCGGTACGAGGTCTATGGACAGCGGGCCCTTAACGGCATTCAGCTGGCGCTCAGCAAGTCCGCCGCGGCCGGCACCAACCCCCACATTGAAATCATTATCAAGGATACCCGCTCTGACCCGGTGGTAGCCGTCCGGGCAGTGGGGGAGCTTTACGAGAGCGGTGTAGCCGCGATCATCGGTCCCATCGTGACCGCTGAACCGGCGGCCCGGATTGCCCAGGAGCGGCACCTGCCCATCGTCACCTTTACCCAGAAAGAAAACATCACTGAGATCGGGGATTTTGTTTTCAGAAACTTTTTCACTCCCGGTATGCAGGTCCAGGCGATAGTTACCCATGCTGTGGAGAAGCTCGGGGCCCGGCGGTTTGCGATTCTCTACCCGGATGAGAAATACGGCCGCACGTTCATGACGCTTTTCTGGGATGAAGTGATCCGTCAGAATGGGCAGGTCGTGGCCGTCGAATCTTACGATGTTAAAACCACCGACTTCGCCAAACCCATCAAGAAACTGGTGGGGCTGCACTATAAAATACCGGCCGATATCCAGGCGCGGGCCGAACGGATCTGGCCGCCTTTCAGCAAGGCCCAATATGCGGGCTGTGACGGCCTGGAGAAAATTCCGGGCCTTTTGTATCCCCTGCCGGCTGAGCTGGCCTGCTGGAAAAACGCCGTTACCGGTGAGGTGCCGGCCTGCATCCCGGAAGCCGATCCCCAGGCGCAAGCACCGGTCGAGCCTGACTCCATCGTGGATTTTGACACCATTTTTATCCCGGATGCGCCCAATAAGGCTGGCCTGATCCTACCCCAGCTGGCTTTTTATGACGTGAACGAGGTTACCCTGATGGGTACCAATCTGTGGAGCTCTGAGACCCTGATCGAGATGAGCCGCGATTACTCCCAGGGTGCCATTTTGCCTGACGGCTTCTATGCCGACAGTAAAAGACCCTCCACCCGGCAGTTTGTAAATGCCTATCAGGGGGCCTTTGCTGACCGGCCGGGATACATCGAGGCGGTCGGTTACGATACGGCCCGGCTTCTGCTGCAGTTGATCAACCGGCCGGATGTGCGTTCACGCTTTGAATTGCGGGATGAGTTGTTGCGCGTGGCCGATTTTAAGGGCGCCACCGGGGCCACCGCCTTTGACTATAACGGTGACGTGCACAAGCCGCTCTTTCTTATCCAGGTCAGGGGCGGTCGTTTCTTAGAAATAGAGGCGCAGCCGGACGAACCGCCCAGCTCGCTTGATAACCCTGTAGAAGATTAGAAACTATCTCAAAAAAGTCTTTTGGCCCAATTTCGGCGTTGGACGCAAAATTGGCGAGTAAAGTGCCTCCGTAAGGAATCTCGCCAATTGTAGGGCGGATCAAATCCTCGAAATACTGGAGTATTCCTCCGGTTTGAATGTCGCGTCCGCCGTATCTTGGACCAAAATCCGTTTTTTGAGATGGCTTCTAGTCCCCAGGCGGCAGCCATGAATCTTCCGTTAATTCTCTATAACCTTGCAGGCGGCCTCGGCTTTCTGCTGGCTTTCCCTTTTTTCCTGGTCTACACCCTGGTTTCCGGAAAACAGCGTGAAAGTCTTTTCAATCGTTTGGGGTATTACCGGCGTGAGATAGGGGGAAAAGCCAGCGGTACGGTGCGCATATGGGTGCATGCCGCCTCTGTGGGCGAAGTCGGCGCGGCGGTCCCGATCATCGCGCAACTGGCCGGTGATCTGCCGGAAGCCGAGATCATCCTCTCCACTACGACGGTGACCGGCCAGGCCGCTGCCCGCAAGGCCCTGGGGGCTCAGGCGGCCTCTGTTTTTGCCCCGGTTGATTTCCTGCCAACGGTGGCGCTGGCCCTGCAAACGGTAAAACCGGATGTCCTGGTGCTTGTCGAGACCGAAATATGGCCCAACTGGTTGTACCTGGCCCACCGGGCGGGTATCCGGACGATCATGGTCAATGGCCGCATATCCGTACGTTCCGTAAACGGGTATCGCCGGATACAGCCACTGATCGGACCGGTGCTGGCGACCATGGAGGCTTTCAGCATGATCGGGGCACCCGACGCAGCGCGATTAAATAGCCTGGGGGTATCGCTCGGGAAGATCGTCAGTAACGGCAATGCCAAATATGACCATCTGGCCGGGACGGTGACACCGGCCGCCGAGAGCGCGATGCGGGATCTTTACTGCCTGGGCGGTGATGAGCCGGTACTGGTGGCCGGCAGCCTGCGCAGGGGTGAAGAGACCCTGCTGCTCGACACGTTTCTGGAAGTCAGCCAGGCGGTGCCGGACCTGGTCTGCATCGTCGCGCCCCGGCACATGCCCCGGGCGGGTAAAATTGCCGCGCGGGCCCGGGAGATGGGCATCGACTTCCAGATGCGTTCCGGGTTGCAGTCTACCGGCCGCCTGCGGCGGGCACGGTTGGTGATCCTGGACACCCTGGGAGAGCTTCCGGCAACTTACAGCGTTGCCGCGGTTGTTTTTTGCGGAGGGAGCCTGGTACCGCTGGGCGGACAGAATGTCCTTGAGGCGGCGGCCTGGGGCAAACCGGTTCTCTTCGGACCTTCCATGGAAGATTTCCAGGCGGAAAAGGAGTTGCTGGTTGCATCCGGAGGCGGTAGCGAGGTCACCGACCAGCGGGAATTGGCTGAAAAAATCAAGTTTTATCTGGCCCACCCGGACGCAGCCGCCCAGGCAGGTGCGGCGGGCAGGGCAATGGTCCAGGCGAATACCGGCGCCGCCCGCAAGCACGCCGACGTTATTTTACGCGCAATTGTCTGAACCAGGACCAATACGGTTGCCATGACCCCATATTCTGTCACTCTGAGCGGAGCGAAGAGTCTCCCGTATGCTGAGGCTATCGTTTTATTGAGGGGGAGTCTTCGTCGTTACACTCCTCAGAATGACAGAAACCTTACACGATTGAATCATCTGTTTCGAAATGGTATTCTGACAAATCGCTTCTAGCCAGCCACCAACGATCCCTGGCCGGTCGCCTCCAGGACGGTCCGCCAGAGTTTACCGTGAGGCATTACCTGCTTGCGCTTGCCCACCGAGGCACTCAGCGGAATATGCACGAAGTGGTTGTTCCAGTGCCCGATGAGCAGTTTTGTCTTTCCCGCAAGTCCCGCGTGCACCGCGTCCCGTCCCAAAAATCCGCAGAAAACACTGTCATTCGCATTGGCCGGCAGGCTCCGGATCATGTAGCTGGGGTCGATGTACTTTAGTGAGATTTCGATTTCTTTGCTTTTAAAGTAATCCGTAATTTCCTGTTTCAGCAGCAGGCCTATATCTTTCAGGCGGATATTTCCGGATTCGTCGCGGTCTTTGTCCTGACCGGAGAAATACTTCTGCCCCGCCCCTTCAGCCACGACAATCACGGCATGATCGCTGTCGGTCAGCCGTTTTTCCAGCTCTTCGAGAAAACCACCCGGGCCTTTGATGTCAAAATCCATTTCCGGGATCAGTACAAAGTTGACATCCTGCTGGGCCAGGGCTGCGGTAGTGGCGATAAAACCGGAATGCCGGCCCATCAATTTTATCAGACCGATGCCGTGGGGATACCCTTTGGCCTCATTGTGGGCGCCCTTGATGGCCCCGGTGGCCACCTGGACGGCCGTGTCGAAACCGAAAGACCGGGAAACCAGGTGGATATCGTTGTCGATTGTTTTGGGAATACCGATCACGCTGATTTTCAGTCCGCGGCGGGTAACCGCGGCGGCAATTTTACTGGTAGCCATCAGCGTTCCGTCGCCGCCCACCATGAATAAAATCCCGATGTTGGATCGTTCCAGCGAATCGACAATCAGGTCTATATCCTGCGGTCCCCGGGAAGAGCCGAGAATGGAACCGCCCATGTTCAGGATGTCGGAGACGACCGACGGGGCGAGATCCATAAAGTCATGGCCGTAGTCGGAAATGAATCCCTGCAGCCCGTAGCGGATGCCGTAAATGTTGCGGACGCCGTAATGGTAGTAAAGCTCGAGGACAATGGCCCGGATGATATCATTCAGGCCGGGACACAGTCCGCCGCAGGTGGCGATGGCACAGCGCAGCTTGCTGGGGTCGAAGTAAATGTTGCGCCGCGGGCCGGCCAGTTCAAAAGCCGGCAGGGGGATCCCCTGCGACACTTTCCGGGTAATTTCCCCGGGCCTTACCGAGACGCAGATGAGGTCGTCGTCCGACACAAAATACTGGGCCTGGCCGGCGATCTTCTCGCTTAGTATCGGGGAGGGGATTTTTGCTTCACCAAGAGATTCAATGGTTGGATCAAAATCGCCAAGGTCCATAATCGTTCTCCTGAACTTTAGTCACTTCACGCTGGTCCTACTTCCCGTTAAATTTAAATTCGCCTTTTCCGAGAATATCATGCAGGTGTAAAAGCCCTTTTACCTCACCAGCAGGTCCGGTAATGGGCAAAACGGTGATTTGGTGGCGCTCCATCAGGTTCAGGGCGTCATACGCGGGTGCGTCCGGCGAAAGAGTGCGTGGGTCCCGGGTCATAACCGTGTCGACCGGCTGATCGAGCGAGATGGTCTGCCGGGCAACAAAACGCCGTATGTCCCCGTCGGTGAGAATTCCGACCAGGGTATTGGCGGCGTCAACCACAAAGACGGCACCCAGTTCACTGGTATCGATTGCCCCGACCGCCGTCCGGATCGATTCGCCGGCCAGTACCGACGGTATCGTGCTGCCGGACAGCATCAACTCTTCAATGCGGTTGGACAGCCGCTGGCCAAGTGCTCCTCCAGGATGAAAGCGTTTGAAATCACTGCTCTTAAATTCCTTCTTATTGGTGAGCACAACCGCCATGGCATCCCCCATGGCCAGCAGGGCCGTGGTGCTTGTCGTGGGTGCCAGGCCCAGCGGGCAGGCCTCCTTGGCAACACCGACGTCCAGGACCTGGTCACTATTCTTGGCCAGGGTCGACGCCGGGTTACCCGTGAGGGCGATCACCTTGCAGCCGATCTTTTTGATACTCGGGATAAGGGCGTTCAGCTCTATGGTTTCCCCGCTGTTGGAGAGGGCCAGCAGTATGTCATCCGCGCTCACCGCCCCCAGGTCCCCGTGCATCGCTTCCACCGGGTGCAGGAAGAGGGCCAGGGTCCCCGTGCTGTTCAAGGTGGCCACGATTTTTTTCCCGATCAGCCCGGATTTACCGATGCCGCTGACGATAACCCGCCCGCGGGAGGCCAGGACAAGATCTATCACCCGGGTGAAACGGTCATCCAGTTTTCCGGCGATCTCCAGGATGCCGGCTGCCTCGGTCTCGAGCACTTCAATGGCTTGTTCTTTAATCATATTAAACACTTGTATTTAATCTGCCTGGTGTTTGACCACCGCCGACCTGTATGTGTATGTCCGTCTTGATCCAAAAGCGCCAAGGCCCTGTCCAAACGTGCCGACAGATGTTTTCCGGACAAAGTTTGTTCAGGCGACTTTAAAGGCAAGGTCTCAATTTTCCGTATAAAAATCAAGTATTCTTTTGATTTGGCCCGGTGGATATTTGTGCGCTTTTTCCTTGACAAGCTTAAAAACGGTGTTTATAGTCCGGCAAATTTAAAGGACCTGACTTTAAAGGCCGGTGAATTTTCCCGGGCTTTTTTTTTGGTTTGAAACCATCTTAAGAGGAGGTGATTCAAGTGCTTTGTACAACTATCAGAGAAGGCCAGGAATGCCATTTCATGACAGCTGCCGGTTGTTCTTACAATGGCGGTCTGTGTCACGAAATCGTTGAACAGTGTGACGGCTGCAACCGTAAGTCCGAATATGCAACCAAGTGGTACTGCACCGCCTGCCCGCAGCCGGAGGCGAAATGGAAGAACGGTAACTGCAATCTGGCCACCCATGTGAAAACAACAGTCGCTTCAAAAGCTCAGAAAATTAATCCGCTCAAGGCTTCCAAGCGCGCTGCCAAGTAGTTTCCGTCTACAAACGGCATCTTTTGGCCCGGGGCTGCGTTCTTCCGGCGTTGCCGCAGGCTATGCCGGACAAGCGCTTCCTGGACACGGAGTGAAGCGTAGCGCTATCCTCGACGTAGATTGCCTACGCCTCCGGTTGACTGAAATGCTGCGGCCTTGCCCCGAACCAAAACCTACCGTTTGTAAACGGAAACCTATCCGATATTGATAGAGTTTTTAAAGCCTCGACCTTACTGGTCGGGGCTTTTTTTTTGCCTTGACATATTTCCTTTGCCGCCTGTAAGTGGTAAGGTTCATATTTTAATGATAATTTCACTAATCCATTTTCCTTGGAGTAAAAAATGAACCCTCTCGCGAAAGAATTAAACAGTATTGTTGAGGCCGGGAACCCCCACCTGTTTGACATGTTGTCAGACATCGGCAAGAATCTGTTTTTCCCCAAGGGCATTTTAAGCCAGAGCGCCGAAGCCAAGGAAAAGGCGCACAACATCAATGCCACCATTGGCATCGCCAAAGAGGCGGGTCACACCATGAAGCTGGATTCGGTGGACGTATTTGTGAACGATATACCGGCCAGCAACTACTTGACCTACGCGCCTTCGTTCGGGATACCGGATTTGAGACAGGCCTGGAAAAAATCCCTGTTTGCAAAGAACGCATCTTTGGCCGGCAAAGAGATCAGTCTGCCCGTGGCCACCAACGGGATCACCCACGCCATTGCCATTTTTGCGGATGTCTGGCTGGACCCGGGGGACGTGGTGATCCTGCCGGAAATGATGTGGGGGAATTACAACCTGATCATGTCGGTGCGCAAAGGCGTCCGTATCAGCCAGTACGAACTTTTCAACGCGACGGGCGGCTTCAACCTGGAGGCCTTCGAAGCGGCTGTCAAGGCTGAGGCTGCTGAAAACGACAAGATTGCCGTTTTGCTCAATTTCCCCCAGAATCCGTCCGGGTATACCGCTACGGAGACTGAAGGCCGGCGGATTGTCGAGATCCTCACTGCGGTTGCCGAAGGTGGCACCAACGTCCTGGCGGTGTTTGACGATGCCTATTTTGGATTGTTTTACGAGGACGACACCCTGAAAGAATCGCTGTTTGCCCGGCTCTGCCAGAGCCATCCGCGGCTTCTGGCCATCAAGCTTGACGGCGCCACCAAGGAGAATTTCGTGTGGGGCCTGCGGTCCGGCTTCATTACCTACGGCTGCCCGGTAGAGACCGATGCGGCGGCAGTGTACAACGCCCTGGAGAGAAAGACCGCCGGAGCCGTCCGGGGTAACATTTCGAACTGCTCGCATCTCGGCCAGGCGATTATCCTCAGATCCATGCAATCGGATTCCTACGCGGCGGAGCAGCAGGAGAAGTTCGAGATACTCAAGGCGCGGGCCGACCGTGTGAAAGCGGTCCTGGCCGATCCCAAGTACGCGGCGGCCTGGGACGTCTATCCGTTCAATTCCGGGTATTTCATGTGCCTGAAGCTTAAAACTGTGGATGCGGAAACCCTCCGCGTGCACCTGCTTGACAAATACGGAGTCGGCCTGATTGCGCTGGGAGACCGGAATTTGCGGGTGGCCTTTTCATGTATCGATGAGCAGCAGGTCGAGGAGTTGTTCGATACGGTCCTGAAGGGCATTGCGGACCTGACCTAGGGTTGCGTCCCACAAAGAGGGTAAACAAATTTTTATAGCTCTATCATGGATTCTAAATCCGAAATTCAAAACACTAAGTTCGACACGAAGTGAAGCTATGCGCTCAACAAATTCAAAATTCAAATGACCAAATGACAAAAATAGACCCTCATCGATTGTAATGATAGGTTTTGTTTGATTTTTTAGTACTTCAAAACGCTATAGTAGTAGCGTTGTTAAATAAGGAACTTAAGGGATACGCCTCTATCGCTATCCCATCTGACAGTGATACCGGTGTGAGCAATATGCTGAAGCGAACCATAGAGCGCCTGGCTCCCTTTACCGGGAAAGATGTGTCGGAGAACATTACCCACGCCGGCAAGTGGGCGTTCTATTTTGTCCTGATCGGGATTATCGCGGGTCTGGGCTCGATTCTGTTTCACTACCTGTGCCTGCTCGGCGGCCACTATTTCATGGATATGCTGGCAGGCTACCGGCCGCCTTCCCCGGCCGGCGAACACCACCTCCTGACACCCACGGCGACCCCTTTCAACCGATGGATTCTATTGCTGTTGCCGGCCCTGGGCGGCATATTCAGCGGCTGGCTGGTGTATACCTATGCACCGGAAGCGGAAGGCCACGGTACGGATGCCGCCATTGACGCCTTTCACAACCGGGGCGGGTTCATTCGGGGCCGGGTCCCCTTTGTAAAGACCCTGGCCTCGGCGGTTACGCTCACCACGGGCGGCAGCGGCGGCCGGGAGGGGCCCATTGCCCAGATCGGCGCGGGCTTCGGCTCTTTTCTGGCGACTAAGCTGAATCTCTCCGACCGGGACCGGCGCATCATGATGGCGGCGGGTATCGGGGCGGGAGTAGGCAGTATCTTCCGGGCCCCCCTGGCCGGCGCCCTGTTCGCCGCGGAAGTCCTCTACCGCGATCCGGAGTTTGAATCCGATGTGATCATACCGGCCGGGATCTCCTCAGTGGTCGCATATTGCCTTTTCTGCCTGGTATTCGGCTGGGGCTCCCTGTTCGAGTCGCCTGATTTTCTTTTCAGGAACCCGCTGGAACTCGGGCCCTATTTCGTGCTGGCCCTGGTACTGGTGGCGACCGGGGTTCTGTACATCAAATCGTTTTACGGGCTGACTGCTGTTTTTCACAAATTTGCCATTCCCAATCACATCAAGCCGGCCATCGGCGGCCTGTGTACCGGTATCATCGGTTTCTTTCTGCCCCAGGCCCTGGCCTTCGGGTACGGGTTTGCCCAGATGGCCCTCAACAATGAGCTGACGATCCCCTTTTTGCTGGCACTGGCCATCGGCAAGATTTTCACCACCAGTTTTTCCATTGGGTCGGGCGGGAGTGGCGGCGTCTTCGGACCGTCGATTGTGATCGGGGGCGCCATGGGAGGCGCGGTGGGCAAGTTTTTTCACCAGATCATGCCGGGCATCGTGACCGAACCGGGAGCCTTTGTGGTGGTGGGCATGGCTGGTTTTTTCACCGCGGTCTCCAATACCCCCATTTCCACAATTATTTTTGTAAGCGAGATGACGAACTCTTACCACCTGCTGCTGCCCTGCCTGATGGTCTGTTCGGTAAGCTACCTGTTCGCCCGGAAGTGGACTATCTTTCACAACCAGGTTAAAAGCAGGATTGATTCCCCGGCCCATGCTGGTGAGTTTTTTGTGGACATCCTCCAGGCGATTCATGTCAAGGACCTGATGGCCAAAGTCAAGAAGGTGGATTTGATTCCGCAGGGCATGCCATTCCTGGAATTCAAGCAGTATTTTTCCAAGACCAAGCAGCACTATTTCCCGGTTATGGATAAAAACGAACGTCTGGTCGGGATTTTTTCCAGTACCGATATCCGCGAGGTCCTGTTTACGCCCGAAATTGAGCCATTGGTCGTAGTCAACGACCTGGCTACCACCGATATCATCGTTACTACCATGGCGGACGATCTCAACACGGTGATGCAAAAGTTCACGACCCGGAACATTGAGAGCCTGCCGGTGGTCCGCGAAGATGACTATGGCATCCTGATCGGTATGTTACGCCGGCGGGAAGTGATCGCCTTTTACAACGAGCAGGTGCAACAAATGAAGAACCGTTCGAGGAAGAAGTAGGACGGGCAGGCAAATCAACCCTTTTCCCCAAATCAGGTTGTTACTATCAGCCAAAGTGAGCAGAGTTTGGCAATAGGAGTCAATCGTGAAAGATACGCAGGAATGCAATAGTAAAAAGTTACCGGTTTCTTTTGAAGATACATCCATCGCATTTCAAAATAAATCGGACCAGGAGCTGTTTTTATCGCATTTTATTTTTTGGCTGACCAAAAGCCCCTTTCTGGTTAAATTCCTTTCCAAAGCTGCAAAACTTACCTTGGCGATGGGGCTGCCGGTCAAATCGATAATCAAGAGTACCGTATTTAGGCAGTTTTGTGGCGGTGAGAAGGAAAGTGAGTATGCCAATGTGGTAGGAAAGTTGGGCCAGTCTGGAATAGGCGCTATTCTGGATTATTCTATTGAAGGGACCGAGGATGAGGCTGGCTTTGACGCTACCCAGAAAGAGTTGTTAAAAATAATTGAAAAATCTAAATCAAACCCAGATATTCCTTGCACTTGCATGAAAATGACGGCCATTGGCTCATTCGAACTCTATAAAAAAGTTACCGCCAAAGAGGCGCTTACGATTGAAGCGCAACGTGAGTGGGACAAAGTAAAAAACAGACTTGAGACTATTTGTAAAGCGTCTTTTGAGGCGGACAAACCAATTTATATCGATGCAGAAGAGAGTTGGATCCAGCAAGCCATCGACGACCTCGCTGAGGAGATGATGGTTAGGTACAACCAGAGCAAAGCCGTTGTCTTTACGACTCTTCAGCTGTACCGCTGGGACCGCAATGACTATTTCCTCGGGTTGATTCGGCGCGCCCGGGACGCAGGCTATACGCTGGGCATAAAAATTGTGCGCGGTGCCTATATCGAAAAAGAACGCGAACGCGCCAAACGATATGGATACAGATCACCCATCAACGCCACCAAAGAGGAAACGGACAGAGAATACGACAAAGCCGTAGAAATCTTCGTCGACAATATAGATGTTGTTGAAATTTGTGTGGGCACGCACAATGAAGCCAGCTGTAGATTACTGATAGAGCTCATGTGTGAAAAGGATCTGGCTAACGACCACGCGCACATCTATTTTTCACAGTTGTATGGTATGAGTGATAATATTAGCTTCAACCTCGCAAATGCCGGATATAATGTCAGCAAATACCTTCCCTACGGACCGGTAGAGTCAACGCTACCCTACTTGGCCAGACGCGCCGAAGAAAATACGGCCATTGCCGGTCAAATGAGTAAGGAACTTGAAATTATCGTTAAAGAACGAAAACGGAGAAAGGTAGCAAAATAGGTGCCCACTACATTCAGCTGATGAACCACCTTCAATTCGGCCTTAATAATCTACCGCTAACAGGAACAACCCTTGTGGAGGGGCTGTAGCCCCGGCCTGTTCGCGATCCTTTGATTCCAGGATGGCCCTGAACTCTTCCGGGGTGATTTTGCCCCGTCCGACCTCCACGAGGGTGCCAACAATATTGCGCACCATGTACCGCAAAAAGCCGTCCCCCGCGACTTCAAAGATCAGATAGCCACCGGTTTCCTTTTTAAGATCCGTCCGGAGGATGGTGCGTACCGTGGATGTGCGCGGGCTCCCGGTGCCTTCGAAGGCCTTGAAGTCGTGCTGCCCCACCACGTGGTTTGCGGCCACCTGCATGGCATCGACCTGCAGTGCTTTGCGGATGTGCCAGACAAAGCGGCGGTCCACGGCCGTGGGCACCGCGCGGTTCAGGATGCGGTAGCGGTAGGTTTTACGTTTGGCGTCATACCGGGCGTGAAACGTGTCCGGTACACTTTCGCAGGTATTTATGACGATGTCATCCGGCAGCAGGCTGTTGAGTCCGCGACGGAAGTCCTCTGGTTGGATGGCGGTTTCGCAGGCAAAATGCGCCACCTGTCCCAGAGCGTGGACCCCTGCGTCCGTTCGTCCGGAGGCCGCCAGGATGACCACCTGCCGGGTCATTACGGACAGGGCCTTCTCAATTTCAGCCTGGATGCTGCGATCGGATTTCTGGCGCTGCCAACCATGATAGGCGGTGCCGTCGTACTCAATGATCAGTTTGAATTTTTTTTCCATAGCGAATAGTTTGCCCTGTTCAGAAAAAGATCAAAAGTACGGCTGTCAGCGATCCGAAAGAGAGTATCGTTGAGAGCACGATGGATGCAGCCGCCAGTCGGGTGTCGCTGCCCAGCTGGGAGGAGAGCACGTAAAGAGCGGTCGATGTGGGCAGGGCGAAAAAGATCATCCCGGTCTGGATCTCGAAGCGGCTGACCGCCAGGAGGGATAAAAAGCCATAGCCGACCAGCGGCAGCACCACCAGTTTGATAGCCGCCGCAACCAGGGACGGACGTAAATAACCGGCCAGGGATGACACGGTCAGGGAACCGCCGATGCTCAGCAGGGCCAGGGGCAGGGTGATCATGGAAATCAGGCGCAGGGTGTTGTCGATAAAAACCGGAAAGGTGTTGATGAAACGGGCATAGACCAGGCCTGCCAGGCAGGCGAGCACCAGCGGGTTCGACACAAGGGCCTTTAAGGTCAGGCTGACGCGCGATTTTCCGGAACGGTCGGTATCGCCGTACCAGGAGAGGGTCGCCACGGCCAGCACGTTGATAAACGGAATGATGAATCCGATGAGGATGCCGAAATGGCGGACGCCCGGTTCACCCAGGGCGCTGAGGATGATGGCCATGCCGATGTAGGTGTTGAAACGGTAGCAGCTCTGGGAGAACGAGCCGGCCTGGAAAGCCGATATCCGGAAGGTCTTCAGCGCCAGGGCGCTGACAAGGTAGGTCACTGCCAAAGCCGCCAGGGCCGCCCCGCAGAAGCTCCATGGGATGCCGGCCCCGGTTTTGGCCCCACCGATTTTCCAGAAGAGCATGGCGGGGAAGAAGATGAAGTAAACCAGGCGGTCCGCGGTCTTAAGGAACGCATCCCCGGTAATCTTGAAATGCTTCAGGGCGACCCCCAGGACAACGAGGGCGAAAACCGGAAAAAGAGAGTTCAGGACCATGGCTACCTTTTAGCTGATTACTGATTCGAAATCGAAATCGAAATCGAGACCCGATCCCGATAGCGATCCCGATTTGAATTGACATACAAACCGGAACTTGTCAAATTACATCGCTGGCTTTATTTGAATTGACAGGGATTTAGATGCTGCCCCGCGTGACCGGGGGGAGATAGGAACAGAGGCAAATGACGGATTACACCAAAGCAACCTGCCCGGTATGCGGCCGGTGCCTGGTTGTCAGGCGAACATGAACCAGGGTGGCACTGGCCTGCCGGGTCTGCGGGCGTGAATTTTCCCTGGAACAGTTTTCTGAAGATATGGATGATGAATTTGAACGGCAATTTGGGAACGTGCGGTGTGACCGGTTATGAAACCCATGCGCCTGCAGAAATTTCTTTCCGCCGCGGGCGTCTGTTCGCGGCGCAAGGGGGAAACCCTCATCCGGGCCGGCCGGGTGGCCGTCAACGGCGAACGGATCACGGTCCTGGGGACCCGGGTCGATCCGGACCGGGACAACGTGCTTGTCGACGGGCAACCGGCTGTCTTGAAAGCCGACCATGTGTACATCGCCCTGCACAAACCCGAGGGTTATGTGACCTCATGCGATCATGCGGGTGAAAAGATCGTTCTGGACCTGGTGGATATTGGCAGCCGGCTTTTTCCGGTCGGCCGCCTGGACAAGGAGTCGACCGGGCTGCTGCTGATCACCGACGACGGGCCGATTCACCACCGCCTTTCACATCCTTCCTTCGACCACGAAAAAGAGTATGAAGTTACCGTCGCCAAGCCCCTGACTGAAGGGGTCCTGAAGAAGCTGGCGCGGGGTGTGTCCCTAAAGGGGAAAATGACACGCCCCGCACAGGTCAGCCGGTTGTCAGCCCGGCGCTTCAAGATCACCCTGCAAGAGGGCCGCAACCGGCAAATTCGCCGCATGGCAGCCAAAGTGGGGCACCGGGTGGTGGCCTTAAAGCGCGTCCGGGTGGCCCATATCCGGCTGGGCGGTCTGAGCCCGGGCCGGTGGCGACACCTTTCAGATCACGAGAAAAAACAGCTGCTTGAAATTGTAGGCGAAACCGCGATCAGCCAAAAGTAAAAAACCGCTTGACATCGGAGTTCGCCTGCGGTATTTTCAATTCGAAAGTTATCGAATTATAAAATATCTACTGGAACAGACATGGAAACGGCAAAACTGGCAAAGATCCTCAAGGCGCTTTCACACCAGAAAAGACTCGAGTTGTACCTGGAGATTGCCCGGCACAATGAAAGCGATTTCGAGGCGGATGGGTGCGGGTGTTTCGTCTGCGATATCATGGAATCCCTCAATATCGGGGCGCCGACCGTTTCGCACCACCTCAAGGAACTATCCAATGCCGATCTGATTACCACGGAAAGGCGGGGCAAGTTCCTGGTGGCCAGGGCCAGAAAAGAGACCCTGGACGAGGTGCGCAAGGTGCTGGACATCCTCGACTAGAATTTTTTTTGCCGTAACGATTCGACGCTTGTAAAACTATAAAAGAATCGAATCGTATAAGCTGCCGACTGACCGGAAGGAATTTTTTTTGGAAACACAGTTCGATAGTTGTAAAATTGTAGAAAAGCGAAAACACACTACCAAAAGGAGGCCATCATGAAAACCACCATTCAAAAAACTGCCATCATTCTGTTTGTCGTTATGAGTATTGGTCTGGTATCCGGGAATCCGCTGTTCGCCCAGGATCAGGAATCAGTCGGTTTGATCAACGCCGCGGACCTGGCGTTTATCCAGGCGGAACCACGTGGGATCAGGACATCAGTAGCGAACTTGAGTCGGGGGCAAAATATCAGCCTGATTTCATCTGCTGATCTGGCATTTGTCTCCCAGCCGTTTGTCAACCCGGTGAGGGGGTATTCGGTGAACTCCGGCCCGGTCGGGGTCGGACTGATCACGGCGGCCGACTACCATTTCATTACCGGAGGTGAGGTGACAGACATTTTCACCGCTTACAACGACTTATCGGATTCCCTGGCGGGAGGTTTGGCTGAATAGAATTGAGTATCTGGGGTAGCCTCTAAAGGTCTCTTTTCGGATCAACGCCATACTTCTTCATCCGCTTCCAGACGGTCACCCGGCTAACCCCCAGCTGCCGGGCGGCCGCTGACTGGTTGCCGCCGGTCGCCTGCAACACCTGGATCAGGCGGGACCTTTCATCCAGGCAATTGGAATCCAGTTTGCATTCCGGTGTGACCGCCTCACCGGCGGAGACGATTTTTAAGGGGAGATGGGCCGTTCCGATGGCGCCGCTGGGGCATAGGACAAAGGCATATTCAATGGCGTTTCTCAATTCCCTGACATTGCCGGGCCAGGCGTAAAGTGTCATTTTTTCCAGGGCTTCGGGGGTGAGCCCCAGGATCTTTTTGCCCGAAGCGGTCGCGTTGCGGCGGATGAAATACTGAGCGATCAGCGGGATATCCTCCCGCCTCTCCGCCAGCGAGGGGCATTGCAGGGGAAAGACGTTGATCCTGAAAAAAAGATCTTCCCGGAACAGATCCGCGGCAATCATCTTTTCCAGGTCCTTATTGGTGGCGGAAATGATCCGGACATCCACCGGAATTGAGCGGTTGTCACCTACCCGTTCAATTTTCTTGTCTTCCAGAACCCGCAACAGCTTTACCTGGAGAGAAAGGGGAATATCCCCGATCTCATCAAGCAATAGGGTGCCTTCGTGAGCCGCTTCAAAACGGCCCACGCGATCCTTGTCCGCCCCGGTGTAGGCCCCTTTCACATGCCCGAACAGCTCGCTTTCCAGCAGGTTTTCATTCAGGGCCGCACAGTTTACCTTGATAAAGGGTTTGTCCTGGCGGGGGCTCTCGCGGTGAATGGCACGGGCGACCAGCTCCTTGCCGCTGCCGCTGGAACCCTGGATCATAACCGGTGTGTCCGACTGGGCAACGTTGTCGATCATCGCAAACAGGTTCTGGATTCGGGTCGATTTGCCCAGGATGCCGTGGTATCCCTCGCTAAGCTGGAAGGTTTGTTTGAGCGATTTGATCTCCTGCTGCTGTCTGACCTGATCCGTGATATCCTTCAAGGTTTCAACAGCACCGATGACATTTCCGTTGGGGTCCTTGAGCACTTTCGCATTTTTTGAAATATGTACCGACCGGCGATCCTTGTTGGTGATCAGGCACTTTTTTTCCCTTACATTTTCTTTAATGAAAAGCTGGCAAAACTTGTCGGGAACCTCCTTTCCGAGCAGTTTGCAGCCGGTGCAGTTCAGGAGCCGGCAGGATTTGCCGACGAGTTCATCCTCCCGGTAGCCGGTAACCCTTTCAGCGGCTTTATTAGAGGCCAGGATTGTTCCCTGGGGACTCACTACCAGCAGACCATCCTGCAATGTATCGACGATTGTTTTCCAGTATTTGGCGACATCCATGGGCAGCTCCCTTCACGTTGTTAACTGTAAACCCCTTTTGTTAACACCCGTTAACATAATTCCTGTTAACCAGGAATGCAAGCTTTTCAACGATGGTATATAAAAACAATTAACTCAATTAGATAGACTTGTTGCCCGGTTGGTCGGCGCCATTGGCATGGACCTTGCGGAGGATCCATTGACCCGGATGCTTATTAACCGCGTGCGAAGAGCGGCGCGATCAATCCTTATATAGGGCGGAGGTGGCTATGCCATTGCAATCAATCAAGAAATACAGGTTTCTGTTATTGGTTCCAGCAGCGCTTCTCATGTTAACGGGGTTTATGCCCATGAACGCATCAGCCGACGATGATATTGATGCGCTCAAGCAGCAACTCGAGCAGATGAACAAGCAGATGGATACCCTGCAGAAAAAACTGGAAGAGATGGAGAAGACGCCCAGCGCCGGGTCCAGTGCCGATTTAAAGGAGATGGATGAACGCCTCAACAAGGTCGAGCTGCACACGGCCACCGACAAGGTCTCCTTTGGCGTGGAGTTCAGGACAAGGGCGGATACTATCCACTATGATAGTATTCGGGTCACTCCGCTTTCAGTTTCCGGCCCGCTCATGGCTGGTATAAACGGTCAGACTCTTAGCAATATTCAGACAATGTTGGGCGGATGGGCTGGTTCAGCCGCAAATATGCCGTCTGATACGGCAACCGCTAGCAACGACCTGATTCTGACCAACAAGTTCCGGCTGAATATGAAAGCCAAGGTGAATGACCAGCTCTCTTTTGACGGTCGGCTGGCAGCATACAAGGTATTCGGCGACAGTACCGGGGTAGAGTATAACAACGGCAGCCTGGGGGATGTGACCTTTGACGGTACCACCTCCAGCCTGCCTCACGGTGACACTATCCGCCTGGAACGGGCCTATTTCAACTACAAGTTCGATACCGGTTCGGTGCCGACCAATTTGTCTCTGGGCCGGCGGCCGGCGACCGAGGGCCCGCCATTGGAATACTCCAATTACAGCTTGGAGGGAGGATCTCCCCTGGCAACCATTATCAACTGGCAGTTTGACGGTGCCTCCCTTAATTTCGCGCTGGAAGACGCTACCAACATACCCGGGGCGGCCTTCAAGCTCTGCTACGGCATGGGGTTTGAGTCGGACTGGGGCAACAGCGCCCAGGCGGATGTGAATGATGTGAACATGTTCGGGTTCATTGCCACGATGTTCGACAATGATGAAACCAGCGCGGTTTTAAATTACGCGCACGCTTCCGAGATTACGGATGGTTTTACCGGGCTTACAGTTATGCCCTTCATTGTATCCAAGGACAGCACTGGGACCTATACGGTTGATCCCAACGAAGGGCTTTTTGTAAGTCGGATGGAACCCACCACAAACATCGGCGACTGGGACGCCTTGTCGTTGCTTTTAAGAACAAATCTGGCCGAACGGTTTGCCGATATAGATCTTTTCCTGGCGACATCATGGAGCCGCACCGATCCCTCGCAGATATCAGCAAACCCCTGGTATGAAATTCTGGGGCAGGGGCTACTGAGTTCTAACAATCAGCTTGAGAGCCACGACGGGTACAGTGTTTATGCGGGTGCTGTTTTCCCGATGCCTTTCGACGCCCGTCTGGGGGTCGAATATAACTGGGGCTCCCAGTACTGGTTCAATTTCACGGGCGCAGAAGACTCACTGGTCGGCAGCAAGCTGGCAACCCGGGGGCAGGTTCTGGAAAGCTACTGGCACCAACCCATTGTAGAGGATAAATTCTTTGTTACCCTTGGCGGTCGTTACTACGACTATGAGTATTCGGGCAGCGGCAACCCCCTGGGTGCTCCCGTGAAAATTGATGACTTGCGCTATTCGGATACTTTTAATGCGGTAGTTGATGATGTGTGGGACGCATACCTTTCGGCAACTTTGCGGTTTTAATTTCTAACTTGGGACTGAGGAAATTCAATGGCAGCGCCGACCTTTTGGCACAGCATAAAAGAAGAAGCCCGGAATAATTATATTGCCGTATTTGAACAGGACTGGCCGGCCTGGCTGGCCGGGATTTTCATAGCAGTCCTGGCGTTGATTATATTCCTGTGGCAGGGCCCGTGGGGGATTGCCGGAGGATACCGCAACTGGGGTGACTGGATATATTACCTGGTCGGGGTGACCGGCGAGCGGCCCGTCACGCCGTGGCTGAACACCATGTCGGTATCCAACTTCGGTCTCTTCGCGGGTGCGCTGGCCTCCGCCCTGATGAGTCGCCAGTTCAAAATACGCCGGGCTCCGGGGATCGAGTATGTGAAGGGGCTGGCCGGTGGGATTCTCATGGGCGCCGGGGCGGCATTGGCCGGCGGCTGCAATGTGGGCGGGTTTTATACCGCCATCGGCGTATTTTCCATGGGTGGTTATGCGATGATGTTCGGCCTCGGGGTCGGTGCCTATATCGGTCTGCGCTACCTGCTCTGGGAGATGGAGCACCTGACGCCCAGAATGGCTGCGCTGAAACCCGCCGGGCCTTCCCGGCTGGATGCTTTAAACTGGGATAAAATTCAACCCTACCTGGGCGGCGTGATTCTGGTGGCGGCAACCGGTGCCTTCTATCTCTATTCCGCTTTTGAAAAGACCCAGATCGGCGGGCTGCTCTGTTTCGGCCTCTTAATCGGCCTGGTCATGCACCGGTCCCGTTTTTGCTTTGTACGGGCTTTCCGCTGTCCTTTTATGACCGGGGATGCGGAGATGGTCCGGGTGGTCGCCATGAGCCTGATGATCTACGGTCTGGGTTCGGCGGTGATCAAGTGGAGCTATATTCAGCCCGATACAATGGGGGTTTATCACCCGTTCTGGCTGGGGAGCCTTATGGGCGGCCTGATTTTCGGCATCGGTATGATGCTGGCCGGTGGATGTGCTTCCAGTACGCTCTGGCGTATTGGTGAAGGGCATACCAAGCTGGTTGTCACCCTGGTTGCTTTTTCCCTGACCAATCCAATGATGTCGAATCTGATAAAAACTGTCGGCCTGGATGAAACCCTGGGCAAAGGCCTGTTCATGCCCGGTGTTTTTACATGGCACCTCGGACTGCCGCTTTTCATCGGTTTTTTGTTGTTCTGGGCGCTGGTCGCCATATGGAATGAAAAGTCGGGCAAGTTTGTAGCTTTCTAAATGAAAGGAGCAAGAATGGATCTCGAAACTATTAAAGCAGATATTATACTAGATACCGCGGGGTTAACCTGCCCCATGCCGTTGCTTAAAACCAAAAAGACCCTCAAAGGGATGGCTGCCGGCCAGATCATTGAAATACTGGGTACCGATCCGGGCTCGAAAAATGATATCCCCGCTTTCGGCAACAAGGACGGCAACCAGTTTCTGGGTATGCTGGATGTCGAAAACGGCGCTACGAAATATTTCATCAAAAAGGGATAACGGGAGTCGGGAAATGAAAAAGGCAGTGGTGCTGATAAGGGATGTTGAGCAGCAGTACGAAGGGCTGCGTACGAGCCTGGGACTGCTCCTCGAGAATACTGAAGTCCAGATGGTTGTTCTCCATCACGAAATAGGCAACATGGATGAAGCCTATCAGGATAACATGGAATTTATAGACGAGATGGAGGGGGAGCGGTTTTCCAACAATTCCGAGAATGTGGAAAAATATGGTTTCAAACATGTAACCATGGCGGATGTCTCGGCAAAGCTGAACCAGGCCGACATCGTCATCCCGTTTTAAAAGGTGAGCCAATGAAAGTATTGAATATCCTGAAGTCAGAGCCTGATGAAACCGTGGAAAAACTTACTGAAGAACTGTCCAGCATGAACGAAACGACAGTTGCGGTGTTGTATGCCGGCGATGTGGACTGGTCGGCGCTGGTTGACGAGATTTTCATTCATGATAAGGTGATTTGCTGGTGGTAACAGTTCGTTCAATGCATATAAATGTCGGGTATAAGCTGGATGTCTTCACCCAACCGGGCTGCTACCGGCCAACCAAAGGAGGCACTGCAAATGGATAAGGACCTTGCCGCAGCCGTGATGCTGGAACGCTGCGCCTGCTATGACCGATCCCTTGAGTCTGCCAGAAAAGTTTTGGAAAAGATGTCCGTTGACAGTGATGAAGCGTTCTGGGCCCGGAAGATAGTCAAGTCGCTGGGTGAAGCGTTTCTAAAACAACGCTTTGTCGACAAGGCGATGGAATGCTACCGACTGATTGTCAGGTACGCACCCGATCCGGCCGTCTGTGCCGAAGGCAGCGAAACTGAGACTTTTGCCGGTCTGGGGCCGAATGTTGTGTCGGTATCGACAAAGGTGAGTCAGGATGTCCATGAAATGTTTGCCAGCCTGAAATCCATTGCGGAAAACCGTGATAAAAGCGAGTCCGACCTGGTCAGGGAGGGGATCTATCTGCTGATTTTGAAGTATGCAACGGATCCCGGGTTGAGGGAACTGATCATGGGGAAGATGGAAAACGTTTTAAGTGAATGATGGAAAGGAACCTGTACAATGGCTGATACTCTGGGAATATTGGTTAGCTCGGAAAAATACTTGGATTACGTGGTCAAGCTGACCGACGCTGCCTATGAAAAAGGTAAAGAGGTGGAAATCTTTTTCAGCGGAATGGGTGTATGCCTTTCCCTGGATCCGCAGTTTAAAGAACTGGTCGGAAAGGCAAAGCTTTCAATCTGTGACGTCAGTTTCCGATCAAACGGGCTCCACGGCCGGGAAGAAGAGGTTCCCGGGGTCGGCTTTAAGGACTTTGCAACGCAGGCTCGTAACGCGGAGATGGTTGCCGAAGTGGACCGGTACGTTGTTTTTTAAATAAATAAGGTAAATTATACTGAAATTAACATTTCAAAAGGAGGCTGTAATGAAGAAGATTATTCTAATGGTGACGGTTCTGATTTTTGTTTTTACATCTGTAGGGCTTGTGTTTGCCGCCGGCAAAGGCAACAAACGCAAAGGCAAATACACCTACCGCAAGGTATACAAAGCCTGCATGGCCCGTGGCGAAGTCGAATCGCCGAAACCGATTGTCAACCCGGATGCCAAAACACAGGCGCAGTGGACGCGAACCTTTGAAAAGAAAGACTTCGCGATTTTTAAATGTAAGACGGAGTGGGATGCCCTGGGGGAAAAGGAGTTGTTGGATATTTACACATACCTCTACTCTTTTGCAGCGGATTCACCTACACCGGCAAAATGTAAGTAGACTTTTTTAACCCAAACTGGAGGTAAACATGAGATTCAGAAAATTGACAACCCTGGCAGTCGGCCTGATGCTGCTTGTGGCGGTGGGGTTCGGTTGCACGACGACCCAGTCGGCCACCAAGGAGACCCCGGCCAAGGCTGAAGCGGCTGCGTGGAAATTTCACGATATTGTCGATGTGAAATTTGTCCAGCAGTACGCCAAGATCCCCAGGCCGGAAAAGTCTTTGATCATTGACTCCCGGCCCAAGCGGCCCAAGTTTGACAAGGGCTACATTCCCGCGGCCGTGAGCATTCCGGACAGCAAGTTTGCCAAGATGACCGACCAGCTGCCCGCGGACAAGAGCGCCGTGCTCATATTCTATTGCCAGGGGCCCACTTGAAAGCTGAGTCACAAATCCGCCTGGAAGGCGGAAAAACTCGGTTATAAGAATGTAAAGGTTTTCGAAGACGGCTTTCCCGTTTGGAAGAAGACGGCCGGCAATTACTACGCCGTGGAAGTCAGCTGGGTAAAAAGCAAGATTGATAAGCAGGCCAACGTGGTCTTCGTGGACTCCCGTCCCACCCGTCCCAAGTACGTCAAGGGCCACATCCCGGGTGCCATCAGCATCCCGGACAGCAAGTTCGACAAGATGACCGCCGAACTGCCGGCCGACAAGAGTACGCCGCTGAGTTTCTATTGCGGCGGGTACACCTGAAAGCTCAGCCATAAGTCCGCCAGGAAGGCGGTCAAACTTGGTTATAAAGATGTATCTGTATTTGCAGCGGGCTACCCGGCCTGGAAAAAAGTTGCTGGTGCGGCTCCCGTAGCGGTTAAAGCCGGCGGCGAGGAAGGCACCATCGACATCGCCACCTTCGAGAAAATCATGAAAGAGAATCCCGGGAGCATTATGCTCATCGATGTACGGGACAAGGACGAGTTCGACAAGGGCACTCTCAAGACGGCCGTCAACATTCCGGTGGACAACCTGGAAGACAAGATTGCGACGCTGCCGAAAGACAAGCCCGTCGTCTTCATCTGCGGCACCGGTGCCCGCAGCGGGGAATCCTACTACATGGTCCAGGACGTTCGCCCGGAACTCAAGAACGTCTATTACATCGACGGGGAACTGACCATTAACAAAGACGGTTCCTTTAAAATCAAACCGCCGGCGCCCTGATACGGATCCGGCCTAAACCTATAACCTTTGCACCTGCCTGCAGTTATCGGAGGGCAGGTGCAAAGGCATTAACAGGGTGATGCCCGTGTCCGGTGATTGCCCTGTCCAGCTTGGTCGTTACCTGCTTGACAAAGGTGAACGATACCGCGTAAGCTGTCGAAATATTTTATTTCTGGGCAGAAGTTTTGCATAACTCAACTGATACACGCGTAGATGAGGAAAGGTAAATGAAACCCTTTAAACTGATGAATCTGCTGGCTGTGGGATTGGCGGTTCTACTGGCCGCCGGGTCGGCCACTGGGGCGCCGGAGGCTGAAGGTGAAGCGCAGGCCCCGGGGAGAACCATGGCACAGCAGGCGACCAAAGAGAAGAAGTTGTGGGTCACTGTAAACCACGGCAACGTGAAGGCACTCAAGCAGAAGTTCAAATCAGGGCCCGAAGTGACCCAGGCGTGCCTCTCCTGCCACTCGGAAGCGGAAAACCAGTTTCAAAAGACGATCCACTGGACCTGGCAGGCCGGCCATGACAGAAACGGGGCGATCATCGGAAAGGCCGGTCATTCCCTGAATAATTTTTGTATCTCCGGCAACATGAACCAGGACAAGGGTTGCCTCTCCTGTCATCCCGGCTGGGGCAAGAAAACCGAGAGCATCAACTGCCTGGTCTGCCATGGCCAAAAGGACATCAACTGGGAAGAGTCTTTTGAAGACTACAATGCTTTTGCCGCGTCGGATGATCCCGAAGAACAGGAGATCGCCGCAGAGATTTACGCCGATATCGAAAAGGCCGTAACTGACATCAGCCGGCCCACCCGCAAAAACTGCGGTTCCTGCCATTTTTACGGTGGCGGGGGCGATGGGGTGAAACACGGAGATCTGGATTCCTCCCTGACCAAGCCGAATAAAAAGCTCGATGTCCACATGGGCACCGACGGGCAGAATTTCAATTGCACCCGCTGCCATACCACCTCCATGCACAATATCGCCGGGCGGATATATACCGAACCGGCCTTTACGGATCGTAAAAGTCTGATCGAAGATGACCTGACCGCCAAGATTTCCTGCGAATCGTGTCACAGCGCCAAACCTCACAAGGCGGGGTCGAAAGCCAACGACCACACGGATAAGGTGGCCTGCCAGAGCTGCCACATTCCCACATTTGCGCGGGTCAATCCTACGAAGATGTCCTGGGACTGGGCCCAGTCGGGGAAACTCAAGGACGGCAAGCCCTATAAAACCAAGGATGAATTCGGGAAACACGATTACCTGACCGTCAAAGGCCAGATGAAATGGGCCAAGGATGTCAAGCCGGTCTATCGCTGGTTCAATGGATCCATCGAGAGTTTTACGGCCCGTGATGCCATCGATCCCTCCGGAACGGTAAAACTCAGCCAGCCGGTCGGCGGGCCGGAGGATGCCAATTCCCGGATTTTTCCGTTCAAGGTTCACAACGGGAATCAACCCTATGACAAGGTCAACAAAACCCTCCTGGTTCCCTTGCTATCGGGCCCCAAGGGTTACTGGACAACGCTTGACTGGAAAGATGCTCTCAAAAGAGGGAATGACGCCGTGGGGGTTCCTTTTTCAGGTGAGTTCGATTTCGTGAGCACCACATATGTTTTTCCAACCACCCACATGGTCGCGCCGAAAGACAACGTGGTGACCTGCACGGAATGCCATATCACCAAGGAGAGCCGTCTGGCTGATATCTCCGGGGTGTACATGCCCGGGCGCGATCGCTGGATGCTGCTGGATTCGCTTGGCTGGATCGCTGTTCTGGGCGCCCTGTTCGGGGTATGCCTGCATGGCGTCGGACGCGTTTTTACCAGCAACGGCCGGAAGGAGGGCTGATTCATGACTGCTAAAAAAATGACCAAGATTTACCTGTATACCCGTTATGAACGGTTCTGGCACTGGCTGCAGATGCTGCTGATCTCAATTCTACTGATAACCGGTTTCGAGGTGCACGGCACGTTCACCCTGCTTGGGTTTGACACCGCAGTTACGGTCCATAATTATGTAGGGTTGACCTGGCTGATCGCTTTTGCCTTTTTTGTATTCTGGATTCTGACCACCGGTGAATGGAAACAGTACATACCCACAACGAAAAAGGTGCTGTCCGTGGTGCGCTACTACGCCTACGGGATTTTCAGGGGCGAGTCGCACCCGGTCCCGAAGCAGAAGGACGCCAAGCACAACCCCCTGCAGCGGCTGGTCTATCTTTCACTGGCCGCCGCCGGCCTGCCGATTCAGATGATCAGCGGATTCCTCTACTGGAGTTACAACTCCTGGGGTGCCTGGGGTCTGGATTGGCTCAGCCTGAAGGTGGTGGTCTTCATCCACCTGGCCGGCGCGTTCGGTATTCTCCAGTTCCTCGTCATTCACGTGTACATGACGACAACCGGCCACTCTGTTTTTGCCCACATCAAGGCCATGGTCACCGGCTGGGAAGATGTGGAGGAGGGTGAAGTGGTGGAAGACTGGGAGAAGCACGAGCGCGGCAAGGCTGCTACTTGATCCGTAAAACGTCAATAAAATACTAAAACCCTGCCGGGTTTATAAAGACCGTTCCCCTGATGGGGAGCGGTCTTTTTTTGGGCCACCGGCAAACAAGGGTATTGGCGCCAAACCACAAGTAGGTTATAACTTTATAGCAATTTTCAAAAATATGTTCCGATTGGTCTATCCTGTCATTCTGAGGAGTGAAACCAGGCTTCGCCAAAGGCTTACGTCTTCGCCCCCATGGGCTCCGCCGCACAAGACGCCCGGCAGGCGACGAAGAATCCCTTGCAATGCAAGATAACCTTGGCATGCGGGGGACTCTTCGCTACGCTCAGAGTGACAGGATAACGGAATGTATTTATGAAAATTAGGTGTAGAATCTGCAGTAAACCCAAAATGGTTTCATTCAAACCAGTTGGAGGTTCCCAGTGGCTTATTTGCAAATAACGGATCCTGAAATTACCCGGTTGGTTGACCGTGAGCGCGAGCGCCTGGAAGCGACCTTGAACCTGATAGCGGCCGAAAACCATATGCCGCCCGCCATCCTCGAGACCATGGGATCGGTCCTGAATACCAAGACCATCGAAGGCTACCCCGGCAAACGCTTTCATGCGGGCTGCGTCCACGTCGATGCGGTTGAAACCCTGGCCGTTGAACGGGGCCGGGCGCTTTTCGGGGCCGAGCACGTGAATGTGCAGCCCCATAGCGGGACATCGGCCAACCTGGCGGTTTACTTCTCTGTTCTGGACATTGGTGCCCGCATCCTGTCCATGAACCTGGCCCATGGGGGGCATCTGTCCCATGGCCACCAGGCCTCCATCACCGGTCGCTGTTTTGACTTCCGGCACTACGGGGTAGACCCGGCAACCGAACGGATAGACTACAACCAGGTGATCCGGATGGCGGATGCGTTCAGGCCGAAAATGATCGTGGCCGGGGCCAGTTCCTATCCGCGCTGTATCGACTATGCCCGGATGGCCGAAATCGCCCGGGATGTATCCGCCTACCTGCTGGTTGACATGGCCCACCTGGCGGGGCTGGTGGCGGCCGGTGTAATTCCCAGCCCGGTACCGCACAGCGACTTTGTGACCTTTACCGGCTACAAGACCCTCATGGGCCCCCGGGGTGGGGTGATCCTCTGCCGGGAGCCATATGCCCGGAAGATAGACCGGACCATATTTCCCGGCTGCCAGGGGACCAGCGCGGTGAACCTGATTGCCGCCAAGGCAATGGCCTTCAAGCTGGCCGGCGAAAAGGCGTTCATCGATATCCAGGCGCAAACCGTCGCGAACGCGGCCTGCCTGGCCCGGGCGCTTGCGGACCGGGGCTACCGAATCGTTACCGGCGGCACGGACAACCACCTTGTCCTGGTGGACATGCGCTCAAAGGGAATAGAAGGGGGTCCGGCCGAAAAGACCCTGGAATCGGTGGGGATTATTGCCAATCGCAACGTGATTCCCGGGGATGAACAAAAGCCCGGCACGGTAAGCGGTGTCCGCTTCGGGACTGCAGCTGTGACCACCCGGGGGATGGGTAAAAGCGAAATCCTGGAAATTGCCGATATGATCGATACGGTGCTGTCCGACGATGAGGACCCGGCGGCGGTTGGCCGGACAATAGAACGCGTGGCGGCGCTCTGTCAGAAGTTCCCGGTGTATGGTTGAGTCAGTATCCAAATCGGGATCTAAACTTAAAGATAACATGATGTTAAGATCGAAAGACGATTTCGATTTCGATAGCGATTTCGATTTTCATATGGCTTCGTGGCATTCGGTCCGTTGAACCGGTAACTATATCTATCCAACCTTCCCAGTCCATAATTTTAGTTTGACTAAAATATGGTTTGTAAAGTAAGAAATACACCTCTGGGCTACCTGACCAGCAGATCAACTCAAAGCAAATTTATCTAAGCTAAAGGAGCGGGCATGGGTGGATTATTCGGTGTTGTATCGAAGACGGATTGCGTGAATGATATTTTTTATGGAACGGACTACCACTCGCATCTCGGGACCAAACGCGGCGGCATGGCGGTTATTAATTCAGGGGGGATCAGACGATCCATCCACGACATCCAGAATAACTATTTTCGGACCAAGTTCGAATCGGATCTGCCCAAATTCAGCGGTACCAAAGGCATTGGCATCATCAGCGATTTTGATGCCCAGCCGCTCATTATCAGCTCTCATCTGGGGACCTTCGGGATTGTCACCGTCGGCAAGATCAATAACGTTGACGCCCTGACGGCCAGAGCGTTCAGACTTAAAAAACAATTTTCAGAAATACTCACGGGGGATGATAACCCCACCGAGGTTGTGGCGACATTGATCTGTGAGGAGGACTCTTTCGAGGCCGGCATCCAGAATGTATTCGCCCGGGTAAACGGGTCCTGTTCAATGTTAATTCTCACCGAGGACGGTATTTACGCAGCTCGGGACAAACTGGGGCGGACGCCCATTGTGATCGGCCGGAAAGAGGGTGCTTTTGCCGCGGCCTCGGAAAGTTGCGCTTTCCCCAATCTGGGTTATGAGGTGGATACCTTTCTTGGGCCGGGTGAGACGGTCTTTATGTCTGCCGAAGGTGTTGAACAACGGATCCCAGCGGGTGAAAAGATGCAGGTCTGCTCATTTTTGTGGGTCTATTACGGGTATCCGGCCACCGAGTATGAAGGTATTAACGTGGAATGGGTCCGCAATAATTGTGGCGCCGCCCTGGCTCGTCGGGATGATGAGGCCATCGATTTCGTGGCCGGTATTCCGGACTCGGGCATCGGGCATGCGATCGGGTACGCCAGTGAGAAAAAGATACCGTATTTTCGGCCGTTCGTGAAATACACGCCCACCTGGCCGCGCAGTTTCATGCCCCAGAGCCAGGACCTGCGGGACCTGGTGGCCAAGATGAAGCTGATACCGGTCAGGCGGCTGATAGAGGGCCAGCGGATACTTTTTTGTGAAGACTCCATTGTCCGGGGCACCCAGCTCAAAGACAATATCCAGATACTGTATGAATACGGCGCCCGGGAAGCGCACATGCGTCCGGCCTGCCCGTGCCTGATTCATCCTTGCGAATTTTTGAACTTTTCAACCTCCAGATCCACCCTGGACCTGGCCGGCCGGCAGATGATCAAAAAGATCGAGGGTGCGGAAGATAAAAATCTGGAAGAGTATGCCCGGGCCGGATCGGAGAAGAACCTGGAGATGATCGACCTTGTCCGTGAGCGGCTGAAGCTTACCAGTCTCAAGTACCAGGCCCTGGATGACTTGGTGGAAGCTATCGGCCTGCCCAAAGAGAAGCTCTGTACGCATTGCTGGGATGGAACCAGTTACTTCTAAGTGGTGAGCCCCACAAAGTACATTGGCAAAAATTAATAGCGCTGACCTGGTTTCATAGGGCTGCTAAATTCGAAATACGAAGCACGAATTCCAAAACAAATTCAAAATCTGAATGACCGAATGATAAAACAAATGCTCACCTGAAGTATGGCGGTTTCTGTTTAATTTTTCGGTCATTGTGATTTGTTTTATTTTTTCGAATTTCGATATTCGTATTTCGTATTTTTAAGTACCTGATATCGATAGTGCTGCAGCGTTGCTTAGCGGTAACTTTTTAGCTGAAACATTAGTCGTTAAAAAAGACCGTCTCCATCTCCATCGTTACCGGATCCTTTTCCATCAGCCGCACGGCCAGCCCCTCTGTTTTTGGAAGCTCATAGCCCAGAAAATAGCGGCAGGTGTAGAGTTTGCCCGTGTAAAAGTTCTTGTCGGCCGCGGATAGCTTACCGGACAAGGCCTGCTGTGCGGCAATTGCCTGGACCAGCCACTGCCAGGCAACGGCAACGATTCCAAAAAATTCGAGAAAGAGCGTTGCATCTGCCAGGAACACTTCCGGCCCCTTCTCGCCGGCAACCCCGAACAGGTGAAACGTCACTTTCTGGAGTTTCTGCATGGCGCTGTCCAGTTTGGCGGCCAGGGTTATCAACTCGGGGACCGCCCCGGCGGCATCTATGGTTTTTTGAACCTCTTCCATAAAAAGAAGGCCGGCCCGGCCTTCATGCATGACCAGTTTGCGGCCCAGGAGATCCATGGCCTGGATCCCGGTGGTGCCCTCGTGAATCGTATGAATCCGAATATCCCGGAATAGCTGCTCGACCGGAAAGTCTTCGCAGTAGCCGTAGCCGCCGAAGCACTGGATCGCCTGGCTGGTGGCCAGGATGCCCATTTCGGAAGGATAGCTTTTGGCAACCGGGGTGAGCAGGTCCAGCAGCAGGCGGCAGCGTTCTTTTTCTGCGCCATCCGGAAGGGCCGTCACCAGGTCCTCGTACAGCGCGCACTGCATGAGAAGCGCGAACGAGCCCTCGACCACGCCGCGCTGGAAGAGCAGCATGCGCTTGATATCGGTATGTTCGATAATGGGGATCTGGGGGACGGCTGGATCTTTTTCCGTCAGGCGGCGTCCCTGGGATCGCTGTCGGGTGTATTCCAGAGCGGCGTAATAGGCGGCCGATGCAATCGCGGCGGCCGCGGTACCGACACCGATCCGCTCCTCGTTCATCATCTGAAACATGTAGATAATGCCCCGGTGAGGTTCGCCCACCAGATATCCATGGCAGTCATCCTTTTCACCAATGGCCAGTTCGGTAATGGGACAGCCCCGGTATCCGAGCTTGTGAAAGATCTGGGAAACCGCAATGTCGTTCGGAACCAGCTTCCCGCCGTCACCAATGCGGTTGTTGGGAACGACAAAAAGGGAGATGCCTTTGATGCCGGCCGGGGCGCCCTCTATTTTGGCAAGCATGAGGTGAACGATGTTTTCAACCCCGTCATGGTCCCCGGCGGAGATGAAGACTTTGCGCCCTTTGATCCGGTACGAGCCGTCTTCCTGTGGAAAAGCCATAGTGGTGATATCGGTGAGGGAGCTGCCGGCCTCGGGCTCAGTGAGAGCCATAGTGCCCTGCCATTTGCCTGCGAGCATGTTGGCCACAAATGTGTCGATGAGTTTTTTATTCCCGAAGGAAGTAATCAGGCGGGCCGCCCCGGCGGTCAGCGCTGGAAAGGCGGCGGCCGAATAGTTGGCCCCGCAGAAGATCAGCCAGCAGGCGCTGGCAGCCAGCAGCGGCATCTGGTCGCCGTCGTGCTCCTCGGGAAAACGGGCGGATATCCAGCCGCCGGCGCCGAACTCCTGAACGATTTTTTTTATCTGCGGGTGGACTTTCACCCTACCGTCCTCCAGGTGGGGGGGCTCCCGGTCCATCTCTTCGAAGATGGGAAACAGCAGTTTCGTGCCGAGCTTATGGGCGGCATCCAGTACCATGTCGACCATCTTCCGGTTGTGTGCCTTAAAGTAACCGTAACGGGTCAGGGCCTCTACGTCGAAAACTTCATAGAGCAGGAATTTGAGGTTGCGCATGCTGATGAATTTTGGGGCCATTGTTTACCTCTCCTGAGTCACATAAAATTTTAATCTATCGCGTTTATACCGGTTGTCAAAAATATATTCCATCCAATTGTCATTTTCGGTGAAAAGCTGTTGCAGCCATGACTGGTTGCCTTCAGTAAACTCGAGCAAACAGAACATATTTTTGACAATTGGTATAAGCGGTTCGCGATCAGAAATCAACCGCCGGTTTGTGTTTCCAGAGGCCATTTGTTATACTCGACCGTACAAACCGCGTCCATAAACCGGGAGGTGATATGATGACCGTGGAATCGTTTACCGTTTCCGATGCAATAATTGCAGCCGGTGTGACCAAACCTGTCCTGCAGCGCTGGTTGAAGCACGGCTGGGCGACAAGTTCCGTCAGCGGTCCGGAGGTGGCCGAAAAAGAAATTCGGTTTAGCCGGGAAGATCTTTACCACCTGGCCTTTCTTAAAAAGGCCGCCGATGCGAGGATATCTCTGCCGGTAGCAGTGGATAAGATCAATATCTACTCTCTGTGTCAGACCATGGCGGCCTACCCGGAAATTGCGGTGGTGGGCATCGCTTTTTCACGAATTCTATCCGATGGAGAAATTCAGACGGAAGGCGGGTGGATCATCTCCCCGGAACTGGATCAGCAGACCGGCTGGGAGAGCCTGGGTCTTATCGAAAAGCGCCTGCTGGAAAACGCCGAGGACTTTTACATCTTCAATTTTATCCAGATGAAAAACCGGGTGGATGAAATTATTAACATGCTGCAAGAGTAGCGTTTTAGGGGTTTAGGCTGTAGGCGATTAGGTAAAAACCAAAGCGGTGACTTCGCTTCATACCATGCTTTGCTGGCCGGGTTTCGGGCCTGCCTTGGCAGGCGAAAAGGTTTTCCTTCAGCCTAAACGCCTACAGCCTAACAGCCTGAATTACCGTTCGGGTAGAAACCCGTAGGTTTCATCCAGGCGGTTGGCCCGGATCAGGCCGCGGATCTTCCTGATATAATCCGACCCTATTTCAGAATAAGCCCCCAATCCTTCGGCCAGGGCCTCCCCGGTCAAGGGCTTGTCGTTTTTCCTCAGACGGGCGCGAATGTCGCGTAATTGGGCGTAGGCATCGTGAGTATTGATGTTGAATATATACGCGTTCACGGATTCAAAGGGCGTGTCGAACGTGGCCATTTCGAATTTCTGGCCGGGGGCCCGGTCTTTCGGGACCATACCACAACCTTTGCCAGTACATTTTTGCCCAAAAAAGTTGTTGCCCTCAGCTGCGTAGCGGGAGGTACCCCAACCGGATTCCAGGGCCGCCTGGGGCAGGACCAGACCCGGCGGTAATCCGTCCACCCTTTTGAGCACTTCTTCAAAAAAGGCCGGTGAGATGTCGCCGGTCACGCCGTACAGGGCTGCCCTTGCCTTTAACCAGCCGGCCTGGGTAGTGATGGTAGACGGGTTGGCCGCCAGTTTTTTAATTTTTTTCCGATCGCCCATGATCTGGGCGTTCAATTTCTGAGTGCTACGGCCAAAATAGTTGAAGAAGGTCTCTTTCCGCTCTTCGATATTCTGTATGGACGCAAAGTCGGGAGCTTCCAGGCGGCTTGCCAGGAACTGATAAAAGATCAGGACTATCGCTAAAACAGCAACCCCCAGGATGACCGGCCAGAATTTTTCTATTTTATCCATGTTCCCTCTTTGTGAAGCGCGCAATAACGATTGCGCTTAATGCTTTATTATTAGAATCAGCCGTTTTAGATACCACGATAAGCTTGAAAAATCAAAGCCGACGTCCAGTGCGATTGGCCACGGGTGTAATCTGCCCGGGTCCATTTCACCGGCATAAAAAAAGGGCTTAAGCCGTCGCTTAAACCCTTGATTTAACTGTGGTAGCGGGGATAGGATTTGAACCTATGACCTTCGGGTTATGAGCCCGACGAGCTACCAGACTGCTCCACCCCGCATCAGA
>CAZYGG010000029.1:0-48608 GCA_964647585.1 uncultured Desulfobacterales bacterium | reverse complement strand
AAAAACTGTAATGCTTGAGCTTCCATACCTACTTCTCCTTAATTTGAAAGGTTTTAGTTTGCTTCTTCCATTATCCCATTACGTGTACAATATCCCATTTATTGTACAAAAATTCCAACGGGCCGGCACCGGGGCCAACCCGATACATGCTTCTAGTGAGCGTGCTCCATCGCACCTGTAAAGTACATGATTGAGAGCAGAAAAAATACAAAGGCCTGCACGAGGGCCACAAAGATACCCATGGCCATGATCGGCAGGGGCGCGAAAAAGGCGCCGGCCAGCATGAACAAAATTCCCAGAACCAGTTCATGCCCCATCATGTTACCGAAAAGACGGAAAGAGAGTGACATGATCCGGGCCAGGTGGCCGATGATTTCGATCGGAAAAATAATCGGCACCATCCACCAGATCGGGCCGAGAAAATGTTTGATATAGGCAGCACCGTGATACTTGACGCCGATGATATGTGTGAATATGACCACGACCAGGGCACAGGAAGCCGTTGTATTAAGGCTGGCGGTGGGTGGAAAAAATCCGGGCAGCAGCCCCGAAAGGTTGCAGACCGCGATATACAGGAAAACCGTGGCAATAAGCGGGAAGAACCAGCGGCCTTCATCACCGGTGAGGTCCACCATGAATTCTTCCATGCCGCCAAGGACGATTTCCCAGAAGTTCTGGCCCTTGGACGGGATCATGCTGATACCTTTGACAGCCAGACCCCCCACAACAATGAGGAAGACCATAACTACCCAGGAATAGATGACATGGGGATAATGGTGCGCAAAGCTCCCCAGACCGATCAACTCAAACAGTTTTACGAAAAACATATAGGGATGTTCCACCTTAGACCGCCTCCTTGAAAATTAGGTTTTTCACTTCTAAAAATGTAGCCAGGATAATACTGGCCACCACAACCGAAAGGCCGACTATCAACCCCAGTGGGTTAACGAAATGCCCTGCAATCAAAACAAAAATTATGATACCGCTGGCAATGAACCGCATGTAATATTTAGCCAGGATGGCGTTATGTGAGGCGAGATACGGGGGGGTCAGCGCCTTTTTCAGGGTCAGGGCCAGCAGGTGAAAATTCACGGTTACCAGCAGGCCCCCGAATAGAACACCCCGGGCGAAACCAGGCGTGGCCAGCAGCCATCCGCCCAGGCTGAAAAGCGCAAACAAAACCCAGTTGCTGCGGGTTACGAATTTTAATAACCGTTTCTGGATATCCACCTTGCTCTTATACCTCTGGTCGTTAGAATTTGCGGCTCTTTTTAATGGCGAGCGCGATGTTCCTAAATCCCGCTGCAATGCCAAATCCCAGAAAAATCAGTGTAAACCACGGTGTCGACTCAAATTTCCGATCAAGATAGACACCGGCAGCCAGACCGATAAATATGGACAGCGCCACCTGCAAACCCAGACTGCTGTAATACGCCAACTCCTTAAAAGCGCGTACTTTTTCCCTCTTCATGCAAAAGAACACCTTACAAACAGGGGCTGTAAAATGCTGCCCGTTCAAGGCAAATTCATTTAACACAGCTTCACCTGCGAGTCAATGAAAATAACACGTTCAGCGGGCATCGGCGGGTCCTCCGGCAACGTTGTATCCGCACCGGCGGTTTGGGCCTGTTTCCCGCACCAAAATAGAGCCGTTAGATTTTAGCATTTAGCTGTTAGCCCTTTAACAACCAGGCATCGTCTCGTTTTGCGACCTGTCTGATTAGAAATCCTAACACGCTGCAATGCTTATACTAACAGCTAACAGCCAATGGCTTATCGCTTATATTAGCCTCAATGATCAATGATAATTTGACCGGCTTCGAACACCGGACCGTCCAGGCAGGCATGCCGGCATTTATCCTCCCGGGAATCCTGGCTTCTTACCGCACAGCCCATACAGGCCCCCATTCCGCAGGCCATGATCGTTTCAATCGATACCTGGCAGGCAACCTGGTACTTTTCCGCCAGGGCCGCAACCCCCTTTAACATACCCACAGGACCGCAGGCATACACCGTCTGGATCTCATCGGCAGCCAGGGCCCTTTCGAGCGGTCCGGTGACCAGGCCTTTTTCCCCGGCACTGCCATCATCCGTGGTCGTGGATACCCGCAACCCCATCCCGGTGAAATCGTCGACACATAACAGGTCCGCAACCGAGCGCCCCCCCAGAAAAACCCTGATGCTGTCCGGCCCATGGCCGCCCGCTATCAGACCGGACGCCAGGAACACCAGCGGTGCGATGCCGATCCCGCCGCCGACCAGCGCCGCGCAGGAGGGTTCGGGCGGGACGGTAAACCCCCTGCCCAGGGGCCCCAACAGGCTGAGGGTGTCTCCCGGCCGCAAGCCACCCATCTGATCGGTTGTCGGCCCGACCATTTTGTATAACAGCTCAATCCCGGCACCGCCGTCGCCGGGGTCTATCAGCCGGTGGATTGAAAACGGCCTCCGTAAAAGCGGCGCAAACCCGCTATCAAGTTTAACCATTACAAACTGTCCGGGTTGTGCTGTTCTGTACGCGTCGCCGGTGGTCATCCCCATGCAGCGATAGGCTTCACCCAGTGATCGATTCCATAATATCTGGCTGTCGGCAAGGTTCATCAAATTTCCTGTCGAAACGGTTTCAACGTTCGTTTTCCGCCAATACGGTTTGTTGCCCATAGGACGGTATGACAATTTTCAATCGGTGGCAGCCCGCAGGCCAATCACCGTGGCAAACCGTCCCGTGTGCCGGGCTTCTCCCCGGTAGGAGTAAAAATGGTCTGTGCCACAGCGCGTGCACAGGCCCCCGGTGTGAATGTTTTCCAGTTTTAATCCGGCGGCAGTCAGCTGGTCGCGGCTGATTTTCCAGAAATCAAAATAGTTCGCCTTGTCCCTGTATTTCCAGAGCTTTTCCGGTATTTCCGTACGGTAATTACTAAATTCCGCACAGCACGGACCCAGCGAAGGCCCGATAGCGGCAACCATGTCCGTGCCCCGGCAGCCGAAGTGGTCCTCCATGGCGGCGACGGTTTTGCCGGCAATGTCGTTGACACTGCCCCGCCAGCCGGAATGCGCGTTGGCCACAACCCGTCGGACAGAATCGTAGAGCAGGATCGCCTGGCAATCCGCCACCTGGACAGCCAGGGATAGTCCCGGGATATCGGTAATCAAGGCATCTCCGGTACGGGGCCGGCCGCTCATGTCCGCGGCGGCGCCCGATCCGGTATAGATCAGAATCTCGGTCCCATGTACCTGGTTGGCATATACCGTATACCGGCAATCCCCGGCCTTTGCAACCAGGCGCCGGTTTTGCCGGACAGCTCCCGGCTGGTCGCCGACGCTGTAGGCCACATTCAGTTCGTCGAACGGCGCCTGACTCCGCCCCCCTATTCTGGAAAAAACCCGATGGTCGAGTTCGGGAAATTCGGTCAGGCCGGCAAATTGGAAATAGACCACCCCTTCCCGCTCAGCCTTGATCAGTTTGTTTCCGGTCATTTGCGGCGGTGTCATTTCTCAGTGGTCTTCCGGCAGGGTGTTCTTTTCAAGGATCCGCCTGATAATCTCAGAGGTTGATATGCCCGGCACAAGCGGCACCCGGACAACATCGCCGCCCGCGTCCCTGACCTCACGGGCCCCGACAATCCGGTCTTCCTCCCAATCCGCCCCTTTGACCAGTACATTCGGTTTCAGGGCCAGAATGAGCTGTAGCGGATCCGGATCGTCAAAAAACGTTATATAATCGACGCAGGCCAGGGCCCCCAGAACCTGGGCCCGCATGACCTGCTCCACGATGGGTCGCGATGCCCCTTTGATGGTCCTTACCGAGCGGTCCGAATTCAGTCCGACAACCAGCAGGTCGCCCTGGTCTTTGGCGGCCCGCAAATAATGCACATGTCCGGCATGCATAATGTCAAAGCATCCGTTGGTAAATACGACCCGCTTGTGGGCCTGCCGTTGTACGGCTAGAATTTCCCGTAATTCATCGAGCTTAAAAAGTTTCCCCATGGTGAAGTTTCCCATATCCAGTGTGGGTGCGTGCCAGTGTTAAAACATCCACGCGTTTTGCACCGGCTTTCATAAGAACCCGGGCGCACTCGTTGGCGGTGGCCCCGGTGGTAAACACGTCATCCACCACGAGCAGCCGCAAATTGGCGACCACCTTTCCCGGGCGTACCCTGAATGCGTTCTTCAAATTGGCTGCACGCGCGCTGCGACCCAGCCCGGTCTGGGAGGCTGTCGGCCGGGTACGCGCCAACAGGTCCGCTGCCACCGGCAGGCCCGCCCCTGCGGCCGGGTATACTTTCCGCGAGGATGCCCAGGTTTGTATCAGCAGGCCTGACTGATTGAATCCCCTTTCCCGCAGGCGGTGGCGATGCAGTGGAACCGGCACGACCCAATCGATGTCAGCCAGGCTCCAGTTATCCAGCAGGACTCCCAGCATGAGCATCCCCAGCGGCTGCGCCAACCCGGTCTGCCCGCTGTACTTGAACCGGTGTACAAGGGTTGCCAGGCAGTGGTCGAAAACCCCGGCAGACCGGGCCATATGAAAATGCCAGGCATGGCGGCTGCAATACCCGCAGAGATGATCCGGCCCCTCCCGGCTCATGAACATTTTACCGCAACAGGTGCACAAAGGCGGTTTGACGGCCGCAAAGGTACCCGTACAGGCGGCGCACAGGACCTGCGCAAAAATCGTCCCGGGCCCCGGGTGGCCGTCATCCGCCGGAGGTACACCGGAACCGGCGTGCGTGTCGTGCATACGGGCAATGGAACAGCCGCAGGCATGACAACGGGGGGGCCAGAGGGTATTGGCAATCGCTCGGCCGATCCCGGGCCAGAACCCCGCCGGGATCCGGGTCGTCTGTATCGGCAATCCCTGTATTTTAGCTCTCCTTCGTCAGCCGGCGCTGCCTGAAGACTTCGTACATCACCACCGCGCCGGCAACCGATGCGTTAAGGGAATTCAAAGAACTGGCCTGGGGAATGGCAACCAGGTAATCGCACTGTTTTTTCACCAAAGGTCGCATCCCTTTCTCTTCGCCCCCGATGACAATGGCCAGCGGCCCCGAAAGATCCGTAGCAAACAGGGATTGATCTCCGGCCACATCCAGGCCGGCCACCCAGAAACGTTTTTCTTGCAATGTTTTCAGGGTTGCCACCAGATTGGTGACAACGGTCATGCGGGCATGCTCCATGGCGCCGGCCGATATCCGGGATACGGCCGGTGAGGGCGCAGCGGCCCGGTCCCGGGGGCAGACGATGCCGTCCACGCCCGCACACAGGGCCGTCCTGATAAGGGCCCCGAGGTTGTGGGGATCCAGGACCTGGTCCAATAGCAGCAAAAAAGGGGCCCGGCCGTTATCAACTGAAGCGACAAGATCCTCTAATTCATAGAGCGGCAGCGGACCGACCCGGGCCGCGACGCCCTGGTGCCGCCGGTCCCCGGCAAGAGCAGTGATCTTTTCCGCCGTCAGTTGTTTGACCGGAATTCCGGCATCCAGGGCCTCCTGCTCGATCCGGGCCAGGCGACCGCCCTTTTTCCCGGATGCCAGAAACACCTCCCGGATTTCGCGTCGGGCGGCCCTGACAGCCTCCTGGACCGGGTGAATACCAGCTAATATTTCAGGTTTCAAAGGGGGCTCCCGTTGAAGGGTTCGCAAAAAACCGAATCCTTCTGTTTTAGGTCTTATGTGTTAAGTGTTAAGATTTAAAACCTAAAACATGCGCTAAGGTCTAATTTGCCTATTATGAATCCATCATTTCTGCCAGGTTTTGCTATTTACCGGCTGTAATGCAGGATCAGGGACACCATTTCATCGACAGCTGTCGCAAGGTCATCATTTACGATAATATGGCGATAAAGGTCTTTCTGCGCAATTTCTTTTTCGGCATTGGCCAGGCGCTTTTGAATAACCGCAACGTCATCCGTCCGGCGGGCCGCCAGGCGTTCCCGCAGGGCTTCCATTGACGGCGGCATGATAAAAATGGTGACACACCCGGGGTAACGCTTCCGGATCTGGGCGGCCCCCTGCACATCTATATCCAGCAACACACTCTGCTGGCGGGCCAGGGCGCTGTCCAGAAATTCCGCGGAAGTGCCGTAATAATTGCCATGCACCCGGGCCCATTCCGCCCACTGGTCGTCTTCAATTTTTTGTTCGAACTCACCTTTGGAGACAAAACAGTAATCAATGCCCTGACGCTCTCCCGGGCGTGGCGCCCGGGTTGTATAGGAGACGGAAAAAACAAGGTGGGGAATTCGCTTGAACACCTGGTTGCAGATAGTGGTTTTACCGGTACCCGAGGGGGCGGATAGAATAAAAAGGATCCCCGGCTTTTCCGAACTGCTGTTCAGGGGCGGCGTCTTTTCCAAACCTTACTCTTCCCCCAGCCCGGCGTAGCGCTGGGCGACCGTTTCCGCCTGGATAGCGGAAAGCACAATGTGGTTGCTGTCCAGCACAATGATCGAGCGGGTCCGGCGCCCGTGGGTGGCGTCCACCAGGCGATCATTTTCTTTGGCCTGGTCTTTCAAACGTTTCATCGGCGCGGAATTCGGCGTGACAATGGCAACGACACGCTCGGCCACAACCGTATTTCCAAAACCAATATTCAGCAGGTTGGTTTCCATCTACCGGTTCCCCTCGCCAGAGAACTTTTAAGTTTTTCTGGTTGTTTTTTTGCCTCAAGTGTCTGCCCACAAAGGGCAGGTTTTGGTTCAGAGCAAGGCTTGAGTCGTTTTGAAACCGCAGGCATAGTTGTGACTATGTCGAGGATTTCAAAACGGCGAAAACGCCGCTCTGGGCCAAAAGATGCCCTTTGTGGGTAGACACTACTCTACGTTTTGCACCTGCTCTCTCAGCTTTTCCAACTCGGCCTTGACTTCAACGACCATGTGGGCCACCTGGGCTTTGCCGGTTTTGGACCCCATGGTGTTGAATTCCCGGTTAAACTCCTGAATCAAAAAATTCAATTTCCGGCCGGCCGGCTCAGGTGCGCTCATCAAGCTTCGGAACTGCTCAATATGGCTGTAAACCCGCACTATTTCTTCCGATATATCACTCCGATCAGCCAGAATGGCGGCTTCCTGGGCAATTCGGGCCGGATCGATCTCGACAATACCCCGGGTCAGGGCGGTAATTCTCTCCTGCAGCCGCTGTTGATAATGCGCCGGCAAGTCAGCCGAATCCGCCTCAATGGTCTTCACGCTTTTTTCAATGAACGCCAGCCGGCCGCTAAAATCGCGCGCTAAAAATTCGCCCTCGTTCTTGCGCATGGCGATCAGGGCGTCTATGGCTGTCGCCAGGCACTCATCCACCACCGGCAGGCAGGCGCTCGGATCCGGTTCAAGGTCGACAGGCTTGATGATGCCCCCGGCGTCAACCAGTGTTTTAAGCGATATCGGTGTGTCAATCTGGAAGGTCTGCCGGATGCGGTCAAGCGCTGTATGGTAAGCGGTCGCCCGGGCCTCATCAATTTCAAAGGCGAGGCTGGCCGCGTCTTTATCCTGAATTTGAACCTTGATATCGATACGCCCCCTGGTCAAATGCTTGACCAGCGTTGACCGGATCCTCTCTTCCAATCCCAAGAAGCGGGAGGGCAGACGGACGTTGATATCCAGGTGCCGGCTGTTGACCGAGCGGACTTCCATATTGACGGTCGTAGCCTCGGTCACTATTTCCGAACGCGCAAAGGCAGTCATGCTGTGGATCATGCTGTTTTCCTCACTTTACGGCGCCATCGTACTTTTACGCCCCGGCGTCCATATATTTATCTCTGATCTGCTCCAGAACCACCTGCAGGCCCGGGTCGGCATAGTCCGGGTAGGTCCACGGCAGGGTTTGAAACCGGCCTTTTTCATACAGCAGGGTTAAATCGGCGTAAATCGAATGGCCGATATAGATCCTGTGGGCGAAATTTTTACCGGTGGCCAATACGAACCTTGAAGGCAGCAGGTAGCCGGGATCAATGTTGATCCGGCGTTTACCGCTGCGCTTCCATGTATGTTCCAACTCATTCGTGTAATTTTTAATATGCGGCAGCTGGTCCTGCTCAATCAGGTGCTTAAAGCTTAATACCCGCCTGAAAAGAGGCCCCCCCATTTCGGCGGTGTAATAATCGGTATAATCAAATGTGAGCCATCGGCTGATATAGTCAACCGGTCCGAATTGCCTTTCAAGCGCTGCGACGACCGGCGTGCAAAGACCTTTCACGGGGGTGAAAAGTCCGGCAATCAACTTGGCCGGTTCGGGGGGCTTGGGTCGGCTCATATCTGGTTGCTCTGACTATGGACTGTTTCAAAAGCACCGCCTGCCGATGCAGGTGACGCCCACCGGAATCAATCAATGGGTTTGGCTTCATCAATCAGCATGATAGGGATATCATCTCTAATTTCATACAGCAGCTTACAATTCTCACATACCAGACCGTCTTCCGAATCATTCAAGTGAATGTCACCCTTGCACTTAGGGCAGGCCAGTATATCTAATAGTTCCTGACTTACTGCCATCTTATCCTCCGGGTTTGTGTGTAATCTCAACTATGGAACACTTTCGTCTGCTTTTGTCCATGTTTGCGGAGCGGACGTTGCTTCACCATTTTGAGGCCAGACCAACTGAACCTGTGCCGATCAGCCAAACCGCTGGCTGCCTGATAAAAAATATGAACTTTTTTTCGATACTTATAACAAAGAATCGACACACTGGCAAAGCAAATACATAGGAAGAAAACAGTTCCCCAAACAAGTACCTAAGAACGACCGTTTTTCCCTGCAGCTATTTTAAAGCATATCTGCTCATAAAGTGCTGCGGTTGTTTCCCAAGTATGGTTTTCGGCGGTCAGGCGGGCCTGTGCCCCCAGGCCTTGCCTTAACCCCCTTGAGGAGAGGCTTTTTAACATTCCACCCAGCCTGGCAGCGTCATCAAAGATCAAACCGTTTTTCCCGTGTCGGACCAGGGACGCCACACCCGTAGCAATGCTACTGATGACCGGCAGACCACATGCCATGGCTTCCAGGATAGTCATACCAAAGGCCTCCTTCCGGGAAGGCAGGACCACTACATCCGCAGCAGCATAAAAATGCCTGACATCACCCGTAAAACCCTTGAATAAAATCTGATCCCCGACGCCTGCCTTTTCAGCCAGGCGTCGGTAATACCTTATGCGTTCCCCTGTGCCAACAACCAGTAGCTTCATGCCGTGTCCAATGGCCGGGATAAGATCAGCCAACCCTTTACGTTTAAACTCAGAGCCGACAAAAAGTACCGCCATTTCACCCGGTTCGATTTTCTCTGCTTCACGGGCCTGGTCCCGATGGCCTTTAACCCAAGCCGGATTGAACCAGTCGATATCAACACCTGGTGTCACAATCTCAGTATCTGTAGTACGCCCATAATAACGTTCAATCCCTTCTTTTATAACGGATGAGACCGGCGCGAGGCAGGGGCTTTCCATCTGCTTTTTTTCAAGCCAAAGGTGCAGCCAGCTGCGCGGACTCAGATAGATACTGTTTAGCATTTTCAAAAAGGAGTATTCCTCGGTGCCAAGACGATATGAAAACGTATGAACCGTTGCGAGATCCTGGCAAAAGCCCCTTTCGTGAGACATAACCACATCATAGGAGTTCCGGGAAATGAGGGCAGCTGCCTCCCGGGCAAAGGAGTAGGAGGTCAGCACACTCGAAACACTATAAATTTTGGGTAGGGGGACAGGCGTAAAGTCAATCCCGGTCGTTAAGCTTTCATCTGCGTTCCAAGCATAGAGGTCAATCCGATGCCCTCTGCTCGCAAGACGGCGGGTCACTTCTACGGCATATTTTTCAGCGCCCCCGGTTGAAATGAACCCCTTTACCGCGACCGCAATATGTAATTCATTTTTCACCATCTTTTTCGCTGCAAATAGACGTTGTGATCATTCCGGTTGTGTTTTTTCCAAAGGAGGGCTTGGAGGTGGCGCCCAGGCAGATTGATTTTGGCAAAGTTTAGCGTATTTATAGAAGGTGCCTTCGAAATTACCGAGGGCAATTATAAAGCCGGCCCAACCGTCAAGCAACCCCCGCTTCAATATAAAATGTTGGATAAAAGACCACGTACCGTGAAAAAATGCTTTAAACATACCAGCCGCCACACCCTCATCTGCCATGCGTTTAGCCCCAAGTGATGAATATTTAGCGGCTTTGTGTAGGATTTCATCAAAATTCTTGAATGGAAATTGCCAAATTGCATTTTTCAGGTACCCGGGTTCGGTTCCGTTTAAAATTTCAAAACCTTCGTGGACCGGTTCCAACCGGTAGCGCATAGCACCGTTGCGAAAGAGCTGCGGCTGTCTATAGTTTGGGTAGAAACCGGAATGTTTAATCCATTTCCCCATGAAAAAATTCTTTCTGGGAACAAAATATACATCTTTAGGTTTATCGGAATGAATGATACCTAAAATTTCATCCCTGACTTCAGCCGTACAGCGTTCATCTGCATCCAGGCTGAATATCCACTCCGATGTGCAAGCCCTGATGGCCTGGTTCCGCAAATCACCAAATCCGACAAAAGGTATCTGGACGACTTTGGCACCCATTGATTCAGCGATATCGGCGGTTCCATCGGTGCTGAACGAGTCGGCCAGTATGATCTCATCTGCCCACAAAACGCTGTTCAAGGCATCCCGGATTTTTTCCGCTTCATTAAAAGCGATAATGTATGCTGTTATTTTTCGCATAATAGTACCAATCGGTTTCGAACCGTTCATGTCTTGCTCAAAAACTAAACGTTGGCTCAGAGTATAGCCCGAACACTTTAAAACCCGGGCAGGGTAGTTTTTGTTGACCTGCTTGATTGATAAACAGTCATATACCAAAGCACCTGTGGAACAACAACCAAAAACTCAGCGAACTGTTCAGTCCGTTTCCAATGCCGATAAATTTGAACCCGCCGCGCCTTGACTAACTTTTGGTTATAGGACATATTTGCAGTTGCAGAGTGATAGGTGAGATTTCTTAAGAGTTCAACTTTAGGGTGCCAGCCAAATTCGAAATCGCTATCGGGATCGAAATCGGCTCTGGAAACGTTCGTCTGACAACGATTTTAAAACACAACTTTTATGAAACCCAAAAGTTGAGTTAAGAGGATATAAAAATGAATTGCCGGATCTGTGGCGCAGACAACCTGATAGAATTCATCCGATTTGATAAATGGACTGTAAGAAAATGCCTGCAATGCGGCCACGGGATCACGCATCCTCAGCCAGACCCGGACGAATTGGAGCAACTTTACAATAAGAAGTATTTCAGCCTTCATTACGAAGAGGTTCAGCCGGACCAAAAAGCCTTCATAAAAAAGATCAGGCAGGAGGATTCCAGGGTAAAATTCTTGCGCTCGTCAAAAAATGGGGGCAGTTTGCTGGATATCGGCTGCGGGAAAGGTTATTTTTTATATGCCTGCAAAAAGTATTTCGATTGTACCGGATTTGATATTTCGGATGCCAATCAAGCGTTTATCAGTAATACGCTAAACCTGAAGCTCGCGATCTCAACTTGGAACACGGCAAGTTTTGAAAAGGAATCATTTCATGCCATCACACTTTGGCATAGCCTCGAGCACATAGCAGATCCGTTTTCAGCACTCAAAAAGTGCACTGAATGGCTAAAGCGAGATGGGGTAATCATCATCGAGGTGCCAAACCATGGCGGTACAGATGGCAAACTGTTCTATGATAAGTGGTCGGGTTGGGATTTACCTTTTCACATTCATCATTATACCAGAAAATCATTGCTCCTAATGCTGGAAAGCTTAGACTTGTCATCTTTCAGGATCAATACCTACCATTCTGAGTTTGTAAAGGAAAATTTATTGAAAAACCCGATAGCCAGACCCTTTGCGCGTATGATATCAAAAAGGTTTGATGGAACCGGTATCGTTGTTCACTGCAGAAAAAAATGATGGGAAATGCCGCCAACACTATCGACCTTTCAGTCATAATAGTCAGCTATAATACGCGGGACTATTTGGCAGACTGTCTGAAATCAGTTTTGGAACAGCAGGGGATTACTTTTGAAATAATCGTGGTCGATAATAACTCCAGAGATGACAGCCGCCGTATGGTCGCTAAGGAGTTCACTGACGTTAAGCTCATTGCCAACAGTGAAAACCTGGGATTCGGTCGGGCCAATAATCAGGCCTTGAAGGTCTGCCGCGGCCGGTATGTCTATTTTCTGAATCCGGATACAGTGATCGAGCCAAATTGTTTTATAACAATGCTGCGGTTCATGGAGGAAAATACCGGCATTGGTTTGGCCGGAACGAAAATGCTTTATCCTGACCACTCATTCCATCCATCTGTGGGTGATGGATACCCGGGTGGCAGTCGCGCCCGGAAAATTATGCCGGATCTTCCCGGAGATATCGCGTGGGTCTTAGGTGCCAGTATGATCGCCCCTATAGAGGTCATCAATGCCATGGCTGGATTTGATGAACGTTTTTTCCTCTACGGGGAAGAACAGGACCTCTGTTTGAGAATCAGAAAATCCGGGTTACGGATCGGGTACATATCTGATGCCGTTGTTATTCACTGGGGAGGAAAAAGCGAAAGGAATAATCTGCCCGCTGATGTATGGGCTAAAAAAATTAAAGCGGAATACCTCTTTTATACAAAACACTATCCTGAAGCCACAGTCCGAGCTATTAGGCGGGCGGACTGTATTCAGGCCTGCTGGCGACTTTTTTCAATATATGCAGTCCTTCCGTTTAGCAGGAATAGAGACGCCCTTAAAAATAAGATGGCCAAATACTCCCAAGTTTTGAAAGCAGCCGGGCCGGAGATGTAACCCAAATGCTGACGCAACGATTTCCATCAATCACCATAGTCAGCGACAGCTTTGTTGAGCAGTCTACATATAGAGGCGTTTTCGTTTTTTCCGTATTAGTCAGCCTTTGGTGAGTCATTCGGTATAGCCAGGGGTTTACCTGCGGGCAACCAAGCGAAGTCATTTATCTGCTAAGGGAATACCGAATGTCTAAATCATTACTTCCAAAACACCAAAACTTACAATAGACTGGCAGCCCGCTTCCCGTCCATCAACCGCTGCCGGTACAGGTCAGCTACCTTTTCCGCAATCCGATCCCAGTCATATTGAACAGCAACGCGCCTGGCCGATTTACCCATTTCGTGACGCAGATCCGGCCGCATCATCGATTCCAAGGCAGTTTCCATGGTCCGGTCATAGTTTGCAGCTTTTATAATATAACCGGTCTTACCTGGCTCTACCACGTCCTGGGCGCCAACCGTGTCGGAGATAACGACCGGCAGTCCTGAGGCCATGGCTTCCAATACAACGATGCCAAAAGAATCCATATAGGACATTAAAACGAAGAAATCGCTGGCCAGAAAATATTTTTCCACAGCTCGGCGTTCACCGGCAAAAACAACGCGCTTTTCAATTCCCAGATCCCCGGCAAGCTTTTGATATTTCCTAAAGTCCCCATTGCCGACCACAAGTAATCTTAAGGCCGGGTGCCTGTCACCCCTCACTGTGAACCGCGAAATGCTTTGCATTATGCGGTCTAATCCTTTCAAATCGAAGTTCATCCCAACAAACAGAGCAATAACATCATCCGGTAGGAGAGCGTGCCGTTTCCGGATTTCGCTGCGGCAACTGCTCTGGTCGGTCTCCAGGTAGCGTTTGACTGTAATTCCCGGATGAATCACCTGGATGCGGCTGTCAGGCAGATTGAACGCCTTTTGCAGTTCAACCTTTCCCAGGCTTGATACCGGCATAATCAACGGCAATCCTGAACTCATGATACCTTTTTGTTCCAGGTGACTAACCGCCCTATCAAACAAGCTCGGCCGCTTTTTGCGAACTTTTTTAATCCAGGTTGCGTGGGGTAGCCCATGGTGGGTTAGCAAATCAAAATCATAGAGTCTTTCATGACTGTGAACAAGGTCAAAACCACCAGCTTTTATGGCCCGTTGGGCAAATAGAGCAAAACTTATCGGTCGTAGCCAGCGGGGAAATTTGAGGATTGGAACTTTATGAATAACCATGCCGTTTTTTCCCGCTCGCCATCGATTGGCAAATACATGGATATCGAAGTCCGCCCGCATTGCCAGTCGTTCGGTCAATTCAAAGGCAAACAGCTCGGCACCACCCACAAGCCCATAGTTCGGGCAGACAACTGCTATCCGAGCTCTGCTCGCAATAGCCGCCGGTCGATGTGTGCGTGCGTTTGCCATAGGTATTCTAAAGTTTAACTTTATAAAGAACCATGTGCCCTGTATCCGGATGGTGCCAGCGTTTGAGTTCTTCAAGGCTATCGAGACAAGCGCTTTCGGAAGGTGAATACACCTGCCCGCGCCAAAATTTTTCTTCCAAAAGAAAATAGTGGGTTTGTGAAGTGCGCAGATAGGCTAAAAGATCATCACAACTTCTGCCGGTCACCGCCTTAAGACTTACCAGTGAAGGAAAAATCAAGTCCGGCTTGTCCTGGTTCGCATAAAATGCGATCTGCCGAATGGCACCGGAAGCAAGAATAGACACAAAATCGGAATTGCGGTGTTCCCTTTCAGCAACGTAAGTTCCTATCTGTCTAAAAACGAGTTTATCCTTTTCCCGGAAATAGAGATTTTTGGGTAGTCCCGTAGCCAAAAGCAGGCCAAAAACGATAAAATAGACGCTGATCGTACTGAAACTGGACCTGTTTTTTATAAAACGCATACTGTTTTCAAGACCATACCCGGTGAAGATAAAAATCGGGAACATGACCAGGGCCAGAAAGCGAGCATCAAAATTCCACCATGTCACCAGGTGCCCGAAGAGCAAGAGCCCTCCGGAAAAGATCAAAAGAGACAGATAGGCGGGAAATTTTTCCGTCCTCACCTTCTGCCAGCTCCCTTTCAGCCCCAGCAATAACACCAGGCAGAACGGGTAGAAGAAACCTTCCAGGAAATGATTAAAAATCGAACTGAGGGCGATGAGCCAGGCAAAATTTCCCGCCTTGGGCAAAAATTCCCGGAGCTGATAATTATCCGGTGACAGACTGTTCTTTAAATGTTCGATATCGTTTCCCAGAGCCTGGTAATTTTTTAGGGGCAAGGTTATCCGATCACCAAATTCCGATGTCCGGGAAAGAAAGCTGAGGTCGTGGTTATAAAATACCAGGCTCACGCTGAAAACCCCCGCTATGCATAACAGGGGTAAACCAAAAAAAAACAGGTTCTCCAGCCTGCGCGGGCCCGTTACCAGGATAAAAAGAGCGGTCACGCCCACAAACAAAAAGGCCTCTACCCGGGCCCAGGTAGCCAATAGAAACGACAAACAGCTGAGAAACAGGTATAGGCGCGACCTTTTCGTTTCAAAAAATGAAAAAAAATAGATCCCGCAAACCAGAAAGAACCAGTAGACCGGATCTCGGAGGACATCGGCACTCCGGCTCACAAGGGCGGGGACAAGGGCATAAATCAGGGTGCCCAACGAACTTACCGAGTGGCTAAAAAAACGATTGAATAACAGGTAGACCGGAATCAGGGTCAGGGACCCAAACAAAAACGAAACGAACTTGGCGGCCAGGAGCCAGTCCCGCAATACGGCAAAGGTCCCGGCAATTAAAAAAGGATAGTTAGAAAGACTGGATAGTCCGCTGGTAGGTAGCAGATCCAGCCGGCCATAAAATATCATTTTGGCCTGGTTAATATACAAAACGCCGTCTGAATTGATATAGAAAGTAAAATAGCTATTGTAAAGCCGGACGGCCACCCCGATCAACAAGACGTACAGAAACGGCTTTCCAAATAATTTTCTGCCAGGTTCAGCAAGAGAGGTCATCTTATCAAGTTTCCTGTAGACATCCAGCCAGGTGCCTTACGTTACGCCAATCGCATCTGGAAAGCGTTTACCACCTGGGTCATCTTGTTAATCTCGACTAACGTTCCGGGTCAGCCCTTTCTTACAATAATAGTTGTCGGAAACGATACCTTCATCCAGCAGGGCGTTGTTATACGCCAGGCGGCTACGATCGTTTTCCGGGTGCCACAGGTGATAACAGGCGGCCATGAAGGGCTGATTTTTTCTTCTTAGACCATAATTATAAAGCCTTGCCACCAACTCTGAATCCTCCCGGCCCCAGCCTGTAAATTCTTCATTGAATCCGTTGACAGCAAACAGGTCGTCCCTGAACAGCCCCAGGTTGCAGCTGCGCACACCGCTAAGGCTCCGGCATGACGTTGCCGGAAAAAAAGGCAGCCGCAACAGATGATGCCGATTTCCAATACCGGTAGAAAAAAACAGCCTTATCTTGTTAACAGTCCCAACAGTATCGGCAAATCGGAAGCCCGGAGTAGCATGTTGCTCTACCAGAATCCTTTTGCCTTGAAAAAAATGGCCCCGCTGGGCCAAATGGCTGTGGTCGGCAATAAAGTGCCGGTCCGGAATACAGTCACCATCCAGCAGTACCAGGTAATCACCGGTCGAGCGTCGGATGGCCTTGTTGCGGATGGCCGCCGCCCTAAAGCCCTGGTCGGCATGCCAGACATGCCGCATGGGAAAGGGTGCCGAAACGGACAGCTTGTGAATCAGGGTCTCCGTTTCAGGCGTCGAACCATCATCCGCAATGAGCACTTCATACGGCAGCTGGGTCTGCTGACGCAGGCCGGATAGCACCTTATCCAGGGCATCGGGCCGGTTGTATGTCGTCATGATTACCGATATCTGCATTTACTTTGCCTGAGCTGACACCACCTGCTTTTATTGCATAAAGCAACCGTTACAATACATCCAGTTGTTCAATGCCTTCTATAACCTGGGCAACTTCAATTTTACGCATGCATTGAGCTGAATCGCAAGTTCGGTTGAAACAGGGGGCGCATTCTATGGGTGCCCGGATAACCCGGTGCCCATCTCCAAACGGTCCCGTACGCCAGGGGGCGGTTGGCCCAAACAGGGCCACCACCGGGATTCCTACTGCGGCGCCCAGGTGCATCGGACCGGTATCGGTGGAAATCAGGCAGGCAGCCTGCTCGTAAAGAGCGGCCAGCTCTTTTAAGGTCGTTCGACCGGCCAGATTCAGGGCCCGGTTCCGCATACGCGCACGGATATCCGCAACAACGGGTCTGTCTGCGGCGCCCCCGCTGAAAACCACGGTAACAGCATACCGATCCACAAGATAATCCGCAAGTTCAGCGAATTTGGCATTTTCCCAGAGTTTGGTCTTCCATTGGGCAACGGGATTAATGGCCACAAACTTCGTTTCAAGTTGAACACCTTCTTGCGACAATAACTGCGCAATGCTCAGTTTGTCCTTTGCGGTAACCGGCAGGTTATACTCGACCCGCTGGACAGGGATACCGATATGCTCCAGCAGCATGAGTCCCCGGGCCAGGGCATGGATCTCCATGTCCACTGCCGGCACTTTTTCATTTAAAAAGAGGTAGCTGTGCTCCTGGTGCTCCAGCCCCTTTCCAAACCCGACCTTGCGGCCGGCTCTGGCAAGGGCTATCAGGACACCTCCTTTTAGCGATGCTTGGAAATCCAAAACCAGGTCATAACGAGTGTCCCTGAGATTCTTAAAAAAAGCACAGGCTTCTTTAAAGTACTGATACCGCAAAGGGCCTGTTAATTCCCGCAGCCAGCGTTTTCGTTTGGAAACCAGAACCCGGTCAAGAGCCGGATGGCCCTCAACTAGACTGGCAGCAGCCTCTTCAACCAGCCAGGTAATCCGGGCATTGGGATAATGCCGCCTGATAGCATTGAGAGCCGGCAGCGTGTGAATCACATCGCCAATGGCACTGAGTTTGACGATCAGGATGTTTTTAGGGGCAAACGACATATTTCCTTACATTTCTCCCGGTAATAACGCCTGCAGTTCCTCTAAAACCAGTTCAACCGATATCCGGGTCATGCAGCGGTGATCGATGGGGCAATCCACTTTGAGACAGGGACTCAGGTCACAGGCTCCCGGGACCCTGACAATCCGGCTGTGCGGGTTGCTCGGTCCGGTGGCGATAAAGTCCGTGGGCCCGATGATGGCCAACTGCGGTTTGTTGAGTGCTGCCGCCACGTGCATCAGGCCGGAGTCGTTTGTGATGAAAAACCGGCACCGGTCTATTAGAACCATTGCTTCGCGCAGGTTTGTCCGGCCGCACAGATTCACCGCACTGCCACCGGATTGTGTTGCGATCCGGTGGCCGAGCTGCACCTCTCCCGGGCCTCCGAAAAGCAGGCTCCGGATGCCCTGTTCTTCATAAAGCCGGCGGCTTAATTCCGCGAAACGCTCGGGGAGCCAGCGTTTGGCCGTGCCAAACGTCGCCCCGGGGTTGAGGCCGGCGAGCAGTTCACCCGGGGTCACCCCCACTTCACCCAGAAACGCCCTGGCCTGAACCTGCTCATCATCGGAAATAAACAGCTCAAGATCACGCCCATCCGAATCAAGGCCGACTCCGTTTATAATGCCGAGGTAATAGTCGATCAGGTGGCCCTTTTTCAGTTCCCGATAGTTGTAAAATCTGTCGGTCAGCAAAGGCGTCCGGCCGTCGGTGGCAAACCCCAACCGTCTGGGGATTCTAGCCGCGAAGGTGAGTAAGGCCGCTTCAAATGCATTTTGAAATAGAATCGCCAGGTCAAAATTCTTATGCTTCAAATCACGGGCCAGGCGGATGAGTCCCAGCGTGCCCTTATGCCGGGCGGCGGCATCATAAGGCATGACCTCATCAATATGCGGGTTTTGCTGATAAACCGGTATTACCCAAGGCTTGGCCAGGATGGTAATGCTCGCCCGGGGAAAATTTTTCCTGACCGCCCGAATGGCCGGCGTTGTCATAACCGCGTCACCAACCCAATTGGCTGACCGGAGTAATATCTTACTTACGCCGCTTAAAGATGAATTCATTTCTTAGCGCTCCCGCGGCCAGGCACAATAGGCTTTTGTCTTCCAGCGCTGGTGAACCCAGAACCATTGATCCGGGTACTGGCGGACTATCTTCTCGATGGCCTGGTTGTACTTTTCGGTGTTCAATTCAATATCTTTTTGTTTGTCACCAGTTCTTATCAAGGGAATTTCCGGACAGACTTCAGCCCTGAAACCCAGCCCCTCCCTGAGCATAAAAATCGGTACGACAGGCGCTTCGGTCCTGAGAGCCATTACGGCCAGCCCTTTATTTGTGCAGGCCCTTCTTCCGAAAAAATCTACATAGACACCGTTGTACCAATCAACGTTCTGGTCCATGAGCATGGCCACACACTCATTTCTTTTCAGAGCCTTCACTATCTTGAAAATGGCTCGTTTGGTGGGAATCAATTCAGCCCCGAAGCGACACCTGATCTTTTTTACAGCCTCATCCAGCGCCTGTGAATCAAGGGGGCGATACACCACATTCGCTGTAATTCCTGCCATATACGCAATAATTGTAAAAAGTTCCCAGTTTCCCATATGTGCGGTAAGGATCAAAACTCCCCGGCCCTTTTTTATGGCCTGGTAGTAATGTTCGCTGCCGCTTATCCTGAAGTGGCGCACGAGAACTTCCGGTCTGTGCCGGGAAGTCCAGGCGATCTCAAAAACCATGTTTCCCAGGTTGTTGAACACCTTGCGGGCGATCCTTAACACCTCACCAGTCTGGGGCTCCCATTTAAAGGCCCGGCTGATATTATTGATTGCAATATTCCGATGCTTTTTATCAAACGTGAACAGCAACCGGCCAATCAGATTCCCGATGCGGATGCCCACTGGTCGCGGCAGGCAGCCTATAGACCGCATGGTAATGAGCAGGGCCGGTCCCGCTATTTTTTTTAAATCAATCATGGGCTGTTTCAATTCAATCTAAAATTCCCTTTTCTACCAAAAACGTATGAAAGCGCTCTTTATCATCACCGAAAGAAATGTCAATCCCCATGACCACCAGATCCACCGGCCATTCGGTTGCCCGTTTAATCTTCACGTAGTCTTTCTCGGTTGTCACGATAACATCGACTGCCAATTTTTCGGCCCGGTGAGAAATCCCGGCCAGGTCGGCGACAGAATAGTGGTGATGATCGGGAAACCCGAGGCTTCCGGCGAGGTCACACTCAAAACCCGATAGGGTATACAGGAATTCCTCATTTTTGGCCAGGCCGGAAAAAGCAAACACTCGCCGGCCCGCTATGGTACTGTGCATAAATCGGTTGTGCCTACCCGAAACGATATTGCGGATGACCGGGACATGCCGGGTTTTAAAAACAGGCCCCGTAAAGCATTCCGATAGATCAGGAAAAGGCCTTTTTGTTTGCGCAGTCCCGCTGATAACATCACAGCGGGTAAATATCACCGCATCTGTTCGATTCAGGGACTGCGGCGGTTCTCGCAGTTCCCCGGCCGGAAGGGTGTATCCGTTCCCCAAGGGTCGGCGACAATCCATAAGTACGAGATCCAGATCTCTTTGCAGTTTCAGGTGCTGATAAGCATCATCCAGCAGAATCACATCCGGGTTATAGATACTAATGGCCCTCTGGCCGGCCCGGTAGCGGTTGCCACCAACAATGACCGGAACGCCGGGCAGCTGCGTGGCCAGGATTTGGGGCTCATCACCGGAATCCTTCACACCGGCCAGGACCTTGTGGCCATCGCTGACGATGCCGCCCTGTTTTTCGAACTGGCCCCGGTAGCCCCGGCTGATGACAACGACTTTCAAACCCCTAGCGGTCAGGCACCTGGCAAGGTACATGACCATCGGAGTTTTACCGGTCCCTCCGACAGACAGATTGCCTACTGAAACAACGCGGCAGGGAAGTTTGCGCGGGGTACATAGTTGTTTTCGGTACAGATCCGCCCTTATACGCATCCAGGCTGCATAGAGTTTCGCAGGCGGTATCAATACTGTCTTTAAACCCGGGTTAACGTCCGCATCAACCTCCCAGAGCCTGCGTATTGCCGTTATGAGTTTATACATTCGTCCACCCGATACTACGAACCTGCGCAAGGGTCCGTTGGACCGCGCCTGAATTGGCAGTAAAGATTAGGCGGGCGTTTCTTCCGGTTGACCGGGCCAGTTCAGCGTTTGCCAGCAGCCGTTGAGCCTGCCCTGTAAAGCTGTCTGTATCGGTAACCGTTACCGCGCCCCCACCTGCAACCAGCCACCGGGCAACCTGCCGAAAATCACTCATGTCCGGACCAAAAAGCACCGGTTTTCCAAAGGCGGCTGCCTCCAGGGGATTATGGCCACCGGCATTGACCAGACTGCCGCCCACAAAAGCGAGATCCCCCAGGGCGTAGGCTCTTCCCAGAATACCGATGCGATCAATTACGACGACATCCAGCGGCCCGGTCTTACTCTTTTTTCCGAGTTCCTCCAGACGACCGGCCGTTAATCCATGGGCAACAGCCAGGGATTTCACTTCGGCGGCCCGTTCGGGATCACGCGGAGCGATCACCAGCTTTAATTCCGGCCAGAATTCTGTTAACCTGGCCACCCCCTCCAGCAAGGGTCCTTCTTCCCCCGGGTGCGTGCTGCCGGCCACAATGACCCGGTCGCCGGCCTGCAAAGAGAATGTCCGCCTCAGTGTCTCTTCCTCCTGACTGCGCATCGCCGGCACCGGCTGGTCGAACTTGAAATTGCCGGTCACCCGCACGCTTTCCGTACGGGCACCGATGGTTATAAACCGGTCGGCATCCTCTTGGGATTGAACGCAGATGGTTCCAAATGCATTTAGCAGCGGTTTCATAATGTGCGGAATGCGCCGATAACCGGCTGTTGAACGATCGGACAGACGGGCATTGACCAACAGGGCCGGAATGGCCTTCAGCTTCAGACGGGCCATAAAATTGGGCCATAAATCCGTCTCCACAATAATGACCAGGTCAGGGGACACCAGGTTGACTGCCCGGATAATTGAAAAAAGGGTATCATACGGAAAGAAGCAAACTCGCCGAACGTGCAGTTCCAGACGGAGCCTGGCGGTTTCATAGCCTGTCAACGTGGAAACTGAAAAGACAAGTTTTTCTTTACCGTAAATCTTTTCAAGCGCCAGCACCAGCGGCACGGCCGAGACCACTTCACCCACCGAGAGGGCATGCACCCAGATAGTCGTCTTCCCGGTCTCACCGCGCCACGCCTGCCGGGTTCTGCGTTTGAAACCAAAGAACAGTCTTTGCAGCACTGTTTTTCTTCTTTTACGAGATGTCACCAGAAATGGGAGCACAACCGGGAATCCGACAATCAACACCGCGAGCATCAAAAAATTGTAGATGTACAGGGCCATCATTACCTCAACAGGGTCACTCCGCGTTGAGCAGCAGAAATCCACAGAAGCAGAAAAACAAAAAATTAGCCATCCAGGCCGCGATCCAGGGCGGCAGCATCTCGCCATAACCCAGGGACATACAGAAGGAGGAAAATACCCAGTATAAAAATGCCAGCCCGATGCCAAGGGCGATACTGATGGGCATACTCCCCTTGCCAGTACCCCGGACAGCAATACCTATTCCGGCCAGGCTCATAATGACACAGACCAGCGGGAAGGCAAACTTGGCATGCAGGTCCGTACGGTATTTAACCGCATCATAGCCCTCTGCTTCAACTTTCCGGATATAGCGGTAGAGCTCGCCGAATCCCATTTCATCAGACTTTCTGGCAACCCGGGATAGATCAACGGGTACAATATCAAGATCGACAGCCAGGGTCTCAGCCAATTTTACCAGCGGCTGCCGGGCATCCTTTTTGAACTGCTGCCGGATGACATCCGACAGTTGCCACAGGCCGTTTTCAAACTGACCGTACCGGGCATCCAGGCGCATGATCAGGCGAAAGTCCGCGTCAAACCGGTTCAGGGATATGCCATTGATGGTTCCAGTCGCCGGATTGTAATACTTGATATGCAAAATACTGCGATTGCCCTTGACCCAGATGTTTTTCTCCCGGGAAGCAATGGCGGCTTCTTTGCGGACTTCCTGCAACCAGATGCGATTGGCGGTTACCCGGGTGACCGGCACGATGAATTCTGACAAGATACCCAGGCCGAGACTGAAAATGATGCCGATAACCAGCACGGGCCGCATCAGGTAGTAAATGCTGATGCCGCTGCTTTTCAAGGCGATAATTTCATTGTTCTTATTCATCAATCCAAGCGCGATCAACACCGCCAGCAGCAGGGCCACCGGTGCTATCTGCGAAATAATGAAAGGTATCTCATGTATAAAAAAGGTGAACATCCGGGACAACCCGATGCCGGCCTCCATGAAATCATCCACTTTTTCCAGGAAATCCACGGCCAGATAGATACCGATAACCATCACCAGGACCAGGCTGAAGTATTTAATAATCTCGCGGGATATGAATCTGACGATGATGTTCATGGCGTCACTGTCGTAAGGTGTAAAGGGGCTGGCGCATGGCGCCGGCCCGGAAATTTACTGAATCCCGGCAGTCACCTGCCGCTAGGGTCTGTCGGTCCCCGCCGACAACCGCCGTTTTTGGATGGCGGCAACCACTTTCCCTATCCATTCAATCCGAACGGGCTTCTCTCTGGCATTGCGCACCAGCAGAAACAGGCCGATGCCCCCCATGGTCAGGTTGGGTACCCACATCCCGATTACCGGCGGATAGGCGCCGGTTTCACCAAACACCCACCCGGCCGAAAGCAACAGGTAGTAAAACAGGAAAAAGACCAGGCCCAGGACGACACCGAAGGAACGCTTGGCATGTCTTGACTGAATCCCGAGTGGTACGGCCAGAAGCGCCAGGAACAGGCAAGAGAAAGGCAACGAAAACTTTTTATGAAACTCCATCAGTGTCAGGTAGTAGCGGTCATCCTTTTTGCCAGCCTTTTGCAGGTAATCCAATAGTTCGGGTATACTCATTTCTTCCTGATTTTTGGGCCCGCCTCCGTGCATCCCCGCACTTTTCTGGATATCCAGACGAATATCATAGGTTTCAAATTGCACGGTATGGGCCGACCGGTCTCGAACGTCAACCTGGTTGATACTGCCGTTGTAAAGGCGCAGTTGAAATACCCCGGTATCGGGCTGACTGAAAAGGCGGCCTTTAGGGGACACCACCGTACTGACCACATCCGGCGACCGCTGGTCTTCGATGAATACGTCCCGCAGGGTCCGGGTAGCCGGCTCTATCTTGTTCACGTACAACATGACCCCGTCGAAAGCATCGTTAAACGTCCGGGGTTTCAACCCGATCTCCGAGTTGTTGACGGCCACTTCGTACAACAGCATCTTTATGGCCATGCGACCGGTCGGCAGGCCGTAGATGGCCGTGGCGCCGGTCATGCCAACACCCATGAGGGCAAACAGAAAAACCGGAGGCAGCAGCCGGTAGATGCTGACGCCGCCAGCCTTCAGGGCAATGATTTCATTGTCGCTGGACATTTTTAAAAAGGCCAGCAGGACCGCCATCATCACCGACATGGGAATAATGAACTGGAGAAAAAAAGGCATGGTAAATCCCAGGATTTTAATCACAGTCCAAATATTTACCCCGTAGTTAACAATCATATCGGTAATTTCAAGTATGCGGGTCATCAGGAACATGAAGGTAAAAAAGACCATGTTGATGATAAAAGGCGGAATCATCTCCTGGAATATATAGCGCCCGATTATGGTATTTATTTTCATAGTGGCTGATCCGGCAAACCTTGATCCGTTTTATTCGGCCTTTAAAAACCTGGTCCTCAGGGATAGGTCAGAGGCCATTAGCTATGCCATGAAAATTTGAGATGAGTGCCTAAAGTGAGCTAAAGTTCGAAGTGATCTAAAGTTAAGGTATCCTGCCAATCAGGTAAAATCATTGGAGCGTAGCGACTCCTTAACTTTAGGCACTTTAGATCACTTTAGTCACTTCACACTCAGTGTATTTGGTAAGCCCCTTTCAGGGGCAAGCCAAAGCCTGGCCCTTTGGGCCAGGATTCTTTACGATTTACCTGTACCGACTCTCTTTTCCAAGCCCAATACGCTGTTGATATAAATCGATATATCCTATTGTTCTTCAGTCTTCAAGTCAACCAGCGATAGCCAGCGTGCTTATCCGGGCAGTATCTTTTCGTCATCTGCCGGGTTTCACCGTTTTGAAATCCTTGACTTTCGATTTTACAGGCTTTATTGCAGATCAATGTTCTCCGATATCGATAAAAAATACTTGAAACTGGCCCTGGCGGCCATCCTGGCCGGCACCGTTTTCCGGTTTATTTATTCCGGATGTTTCCTGCTTGTTCCCGATGAAACCAATTACTGGCAGTGGAGTCGGCATCTGGCCCTCGGCTATCACGACCAGGCCCCGATGATCGCCTGGGCCATCAAAGTCAGCACCCTTTTGCTGGGCCACACCGAATCGGGGGTCCGACTGCCATCGGTGCTGGCCCTTTCTATTGCTTCCGTTTACATGGTGCTCATGGCCGGGCGTTGGTTTGGCGGCCGCGCCGCGCTGAACACCGCTATCATCACCCAGGGAATATTCGCCTTCACCATAGGCGGGCTTCTGGCCACTGCGGACGGCCTGCAGGCCATGGCCTGGGCCGGAGCATGCTATCACGTGGCCCGGGCGTATGAAAGGCACCACTGGTTCGACTGGTTGACCGGCGGCCTCTGGTTCGGCATCGGTATGCTCAGCAAATATACCATGGTGCTTTTCCTACCCTCCGCCTATCTTTACGGCCTGTTCTCTTCCGGGCACAGGGCCCGACTTGCCAGTCTAAAACCTTATGCCGGGGTCTTGCTGGGCTGTCTGATGTTCACCCCGGTCATCGTCTGGAATGCCCAAAACAACTGGAATTCCGTAAGACATGTGGCCTACATCGGCGGCGCCAACGAAACGTTTAGAATACACTGGAATTTCTTTGGGGACTACCTCGGGTCCCAGGCAGCCCTGCTGACTCCGTTCGTCTTCATATTGTGTCTAATGGCCTGGCATGCCGTCCTAAGAAAGAAAAAGGGAGCGGACAGTTGGATAGCCGGCTACCTGTTTTTTACCTCTTTTACCATGTTTGCCGGGTTTGCGCTCCTGAGTTTCCACAGCCGGGTCTATGGGAACTGGCCCATGGCCTGCTATATCACAGTGGGCGTGCTGGCAGCCGCACTCTTCGGTCCCGGCCAGGGGCCGAAAAATGCACCGGTCCGCGCTTCTCGGCTATGGCCCTGGGCGGTGGGAACCACCTACCTGATAACCGCGGTTGTATTGCTTCAGGTTATCTGGCCGGTTCTACCCATACCGGCACACCTTGATCGTGCGGCTGACGAGATCCAGGGCTGGCGCAAACTGGGTCTTAAAACGAAGACGCTGGTTTCCAAGATGCCCGATCCCGCCAACACCTTCATTTTTGGTGTCAAATACCAGACAGCCAGTGAACTGGCCTTTTATACCCCGGGAAATCCCCGTACGGTATCCATCAATCGCTGGGACCGACCCAACGTATATGATTACTGGTGGCAGGATGCCGATCTTATCGGTAAGGACGCTGTCGGGGTGACCCAGCAAGCCAATAGCCATATCACGCAACTGAACCAAGTCTTTGAAAAAGTGGATCCGCCGGTACCCGTTTATATCTACAGGCCGTCCGCCCTGGGCACCACCGCCGGGGCCAGTCCGCCCTTTAAGGTGTGGTATCTCTTCCGGGCCTATGGTTTCAAAGGTGGCCTGCGCTGGATACCACCGGCCACTGGCGATGTAAGGGCCGGGTAACAAAAAGATTTGGGGAAAAAGTCCGGAACGGAAATCCGCAAGCGGTCCCTGGTTAGGGGTATCAGTGCAGGGACTTGATCCGAAACAGTTCCTGGAAGACGAACAGGGATTTGCGCAGGCTGTCGTACTGGATCCGGGAATCCTCCATGTGGGTCCAGTCCACCGGAAACTGCGCTGTTGTGTACCCGTGCCGCTTGGCCAGCCACAGGATTTCAGGATCGAAAATTACACTGTTGAGCTTTTGCCGGGCAAACAGGTCATGGGCCGCCTTGTGGGTAAAGAGCTTGAAGCCGCACTGGGTGTCCGGATAGTTGAAACCGAGATAGGTATTCTGGATAAACGTGTACAGCTTTGCCGATAGTTCCCGGAAAAAATTTTGATGGTGAGCCACGTTTGATTCGGGCAGCGCCCGGGAGGCAATCGCAGCGTCATGCCCGCTTTCCAGCAGCGCAAGCCCTTTCGCGACCGCTTCAATGGGCACGGAGTAGTCCGCGTCCATAAACATAACGACTTGTCCGGTGCCCTTGCACATTCCGTAGCGCACGGCATACCCCTTGCCCCTGTTGGGAAAGTACTCGAGAAACTTCACCCCAACCTTATCACTGGGCGCATAACTGTTCACGACATGGCCGGTGCGGTCACTGCTGCCGTCACTAACCACAAGGATTTCCGAGCGGTAGGCCTGACGGGACAAATAGGCCGTCGTATGATCGAGCGTAGTCACAATCCGGTCTTCCTCGTTATAGGCCGGAATGATAATGCTCAGTCTGATATCTTTTTCCATCATTTGTATGAACCTGTACCCATATAGGTCAATGGCCATCCGGTGTCCACAAAGATAGCCGTTTTAAAGCTCAACAATCCGGGCCAGAACGATCCCGTGCTTCTGAAAAAGAATCCGGTAGTCGCGAACATCTTTGAGCTTGTTAATTTTTGTTATGACAATATCCCCGCTGCGCGGCGTGCCCTTTTTTACCATTCCCTGCCGGTAGACGCTGAAAGAATGGTAGCTCATCTGCCACATGTTGACCGAGTAGCCCTTTTCCCGTGCAATCAGGGCAGCTTCCTTGACAGGCTGCTGCATGATACCACCTGCAATCGGGACAGCATAAAAATTGGCAACGGCAATGACAACCACCCCCGCGATAACGGTTCTGGCCATGCCTGACAGTGCTTTTATTGCAAACAGGCTGATCAAGATCGCCAATGCCAGCCCCACGGCGATCTTATAACCCCCGTCAAAGTTTGACAGGGCCCCTGCCAGTACCAGACTGGCAAACTCATCACTTATCCTGGGTTGAACAAGCGCGGCTATCTGGGGCAGAAAAAACAGGACCGCTAAAAAGCCAAGCGGCCAGACAAGCTGGTTCAGAGTATGGCGAATATCATCGGCCGTCTGGGCCATGAAAAGAAACAGCGGAATATAACCATACAGGATATAGTGGTGCAGTTTCGTCCCGGCCAGGGAAAAAAGGACGAAAACGAACAGAAACCACAAAGCAAGATAGAGGTTGAGTTCAGCTCTCAGCAAGGTTCTCGTCTTGGCGACGGCCCTGATGAGAAACGCCGTATGGGGGATCAGACCTATTAGAATAACCGGAATATAATATAAAACAGACCCCGAATGCCCTTCAAAGGCAGTCTGAAACCGGCTTACATTGTGGGTGAAAAAGATCTCATCAATGAAGGCGGGGCCATGTAGCCGATACAAGGCAATATACCAGGGCAGCGCGATGATAAGAAACAATCCCCACCCAAGTGGATTGAATATGGCCTTAAACCAAATTTTCCAGCTACCTTTTATGCCGAAAAAGAGGCCACTGACCACAAAAGGGATCAGCACGGCGATGGGGCCCTTGCTGAGAAATCCCAAGGCCATAAACACGAACGTCAGGTAAATATCCCGTTTTCGCTGTTGCCGGTAGTAGTTGTAGATAGCGAACATGGCCAGGGTGACAAAGAGATTTAAAAGCGCATCCGCGATGGCCGCTTTGGATACGATGCTGGTTTGTAGTGAGGTCACCATGAAAAAAACCGCATACCAGGCGACTTTGGCGTTAAAATGGTGCCGGGCAAAACCAAACAGAATCACCGCCCAGACAAGTGATGCCAGGGCGGAAGGCAGCCGTAACGCAAATTCATTGAGCCCGAAGAGGGCGACGCTGGCCGCCTGGGCCCAGTATATCATGGGGGGTTTGTGAAAAAAGGTGTCGCCGTTGAGCCGGGGAGTTATAAAATCCCCGCTGTGGAGCATTTCCCGGGTCACTTCCGAGTAGGCGCCTTCATCCTCATCAAACAGCGGTACGCTCCCCAGGCCAAAAAACAGACTGAAAAGGACAATCGTTGCCAGAAGCGCTACATATGGTTTTGAATCAAGCTGTCTTTGCATTGTATGTCATTCGGCTGCAAAGGGAAGTAAAGTCCTGAACCTATCGACTGGTTTTACAGGCCTTTGTTCCGATACTCTCCGGAAGCCCCAAGCCCTTCTTGCGAATGGGTGCCATTGTTGCCTATCTGCATCTGGTAAAGTTTACAGTATTCACCACTGCAGGCCATCAATTCCGCATGGGTGCCCTCTTCCACAATTCGGCCGCCGACTACCACAATAATCCGGTTTGCATACCCGATGGTTGAAAGCCGGTGCGCGATGACAAAGGTTGTCCGTCCCTTCATCAGGTTTTCCAGAGCCTTTTGAACAAGGGCTTCCGACTCCGTATCCAGCGACGAGGTGGCCTCATCCAGAATCAGGATGGGCGCGTTTTTTAAAAGCGCCCGGGCAATACAAAGTCGCTGCTTTTCGCCACCGGATAAACGCCCGCCCAATTCACCAATGACCGTTTCGAAACCTTGAGGGAAAGATTCTATAAAATCTAAAGCATAGGCTGCTTTGGCCGCATTCACAATGTCATCTTCCGAGGCATCCTGATTCCCATAGGCAATGTTGTTGCGAATCGTGTCGTTAAATAGGATGGGCTCCTGGGTTACAATAGCTATTTCTTTGCGCAGGTCCTTGACGGCAAACTCACGGATATCCGTACCGTCAATCAGCACACGGCCTTTTATCACATCGTAAAAACGCGGAATAAGACTAACCAGGGAGGATTTCCCCCCACCGCTCATACCCACCAGCGCAAGTATTTCGCCTTTGCTCACCTTGAGATCAATATCCTTGAGGACCATATCCCGATCATACCCGAAATGAACCTGTTCAAACGCTACGGTATGTGAACCTGTTTGCATGGGTTTGGGTTCCGGGGGGTTCTGGATATCAGACCGCGCCTCAATGACATCAAAGATTCTGTCCACTGCGGCCATACCCTGTTGCAGGGCATTGTTCAAACCGCTGAGTTTTTTTACCGGGTCATAAAGAAGCATGACACAGGCCAAAAAACTCATGAACATCCCGGGTGTCGAATCCCCGCCTATAACCCTGGAACCACCATACCAGATGATGAAAGCAATCCCGACGCCTCCGAAGAACTCCATGATGGGCGAAGAGAGCGAACGAACGATAACGCCCTTAATTTCAAGCTTGAAAAGATCACTCGTTTTTTCATCAAAACGTCTCTTTTCATGGGACTCCATGCCAAAGGCCTTTACAATTTTGACACCGGCAAAGGCTTCGTGGAGAAACGAAGATAACTCCCCGATGGATTCCTGGCAGCCCGTACTTACCCGCCGCACCCGACGCCCGAGTGCGACAACGGGGTAAAAAGCTGCCGGCAAAACCACCAGAGCTACTATCGCCATTTTCCAATCCCGGTAGAAGATAACGCCGGTAAGCCCTACAATGGTAAAAAAGTCCCTGAAAGCCCCCGTAACAGCAGTCGACACCATCGCTTTCACGATGGCAACATCATTGGTAATTCTGGACATAAGCCGACCGGTGCGCTCTGTGTGAAAGAAGGCCAGGGGCAGATCCATAATGTGATTGAAAAGGTCATTTCTTAAACGACGGATAATGCTCTCACCCACATAATTCATAAAGTATTCATGGCCATACATGCCAATGCCCTTCAAAAAAAAGATCGCCAGCACCACGATCGGTAAGAGCGCTAATTTGTTCATGTCCTTATCGACAAAAATTTTGTCAACAACCGGTTCTATATAATATCCCATGGCCGCCATACTGGCAGCGATAGCCACGGAACAGAGCATAGCAAGGTATAGCCGGAACCGGTTCTCCATGATCATGCGCCATACCCGTCTATGCCGGTCTTTAATCTCAAACTTGAATAATCGCATTATATTAATATTCCAGTTATGGTCGCATACTCTATAATTAAGTTTTTTAAATCAAAAATTGGCTGCGTTAGCCTCTCTCAATCAATTCCAGGGCAATACCTGCCACCCTGCCAGAGGCCCCCGCCCCGCCAAGTTTCTCCCGGATTTCATATAGTCGTTCTTGCATTTTTTTAAGTCTTGCCGGATTTGAAATGAGTTCATCCACAGCAGCGGCAATATTCACCGCTGAGGCTTCATCTTGGACAAGTTCGGTCACCAGGGGTTCATCGTTGATCAGATTGACCAGACCAATATGGCGAACCTTTATCAACATCCGGCCCAACAGATAACTGAGCGGGGATACTTTATAGATGATGATCTCGGGAACTCCGGCAATCGCTGCTTCCAGGGTAACCGTCCCCGAGGCCGCTACGATCAGGTCGCACTTTTTAAACAAGGCATCGACTGGTCCGGGAAAAACCTCCAGATCGACCCGCTTTGGCTGACGGTCCAGGATTTCCTGAAAAAAGGCCGATTCCACCGTACGTGCGCGGGAAACAACAAACCGGACTTTCTGGCCTTGCTTTTTAATCAAGGCAGCAGACTCCAGCATCACCGGCAGCAGTCCGGCCACCTCTCTATCCCTTGATCCCGGTAGTAATCCTACGGTCAGAGGCTGCCCTTCTGGTAATGGCTTTTCAGGTTCCAAAGGTGGCAACGGCGCATCCAGCAGCGGGTGTCCCACGAAAGAAACCGGGACCTGATGGTCTTTATAGAATTTCTCCTCGAAAGGCAAGATAACGGCCATGTGATCCACCAGCGATCCAATTTTCTTGACCCGGCCCATCCGCCAGGCCCATATCTGGGGGCTGATATAGTATAAAATTGGAATTTTTGCCTTTTTGGCAGCCGCGGCCACGTGCAGGTTGAAGTCCGGAAAATCTATTAAAATCAACAGGTCCGGTTTAAGCTGCTTTAAAGCGCGTTTGGCGCAGCGCATCCCGCGCAGCAAATTGGGCAGTTTGGCAAACACCTCGGTGATACCCACCACGGAAAGAGTGGCAGCCTCAACTAAAATCCGCACACCGGCCGCCTCCAAGGCTTTACCGCCAATCCCGAAAAATAAAAGATCCGGTGCCCTCTGGCGCATGGCCTCAACAACCCTGGCCCCATGCAAGTCACCGGACGCTTCTCCGGCTATGATCATAGCTTTCTTAACTTTGATAACCGGCTCCCATTACGACCCCAGTTGAAACTGTCCACTGGTCTTGCTGATCTGGCGCATAATATTCAGGGCCAGGCCCAGTGCGTCCCGTCCCATTTTCCCGGTTACTTCCGGGATTGTCCGGTGGCGCACAGACGCTACGAACGAGCGGATTTCATCATCCAGGGCATCTCCGCTGTCAAAAGAGAGTTGCTGGATATCTGTTCCGGGGACAAGATCGTTGTTGCCTTCCGCAGCCTGCCGCACCAGGGTAATGTCATGGTTTGCAAAATCCACAGACATATAGGCATCTCTCTGAAATATACGGATTTTTCGTTCATTTCGGGTTGAAATCCGGCTGGCGGTGACATTGGCCACGCACCCGTTGTCAAATTCAAGCCGCGCGTTGGCAATATCCACCTCCGCAGAGATCACCGGAATACCGGCGGCATGGACCGATTTAACATTTGAGTTGACAAAATTAAGTATAATATCAATATCATGAATCATAAGGTCCAGGACAACGCTCACATCGGTGCACCGCGGTTTGTAAATACTCAACCGGTGCGATTCAATGAACATCGGCTGTTTAATAATATCCCGGAGGGCCACAACTGCCGGGTTGAACCGTTCCAGATGCCCCACCTGGATAATCAGGTCGCGTTTGGCGGCAATGTCGATCAGTTCGTCGGCCTCGGCAAGATCGGTTGTCATGGGTTTTTCAATCAGCACGTCCACATCATTTTCCAGAAAAATCCGGCTTACTGCATAGTGGGCCGGGGTATGCACCACCACACTCACCGCATCGACTTTACCCAGAAGATCGTGGTAATCGTTAAAGGCAGTGGTTCCAATCTTTTTTGCCACCGCCTCTGCCTGAGCAGCATCAATATCCACAACCCCGATCAGATCGACGTTTTCCATGGCCGCGTATTTTTCGGCGTGAAATTTCCCGAGATACCCAACCCCGATGACCGCCGCCCGTATTTTCTTGTCCATTGGCTTTCCCATTTTTATTTTGTTCACCGTTTCCGTTCAGAAGTGGTAGGTTTTGGTTCAGAGCACGTGTCCGGCGTAGCTTAAAGCGAAGCCGGAAGGCGCAGCTCTTTTGAGACCGCAGGCATAGCAGGCGCTATGTTGAAAAAGCGTGACTGGCTACGCCATTATCTCACAAGAGCGCCTGTCGGGCATAGCTTCAGCGAAGCCTGAAAAACGCAGTTCTGGGCCAAAAGATGCCGCTTCTGGGCGGAAATTAGCAGGGTTTACCGCTTGCGCTGTCCGGATGCAGTTTGGCATATACGGCCTGCATGATCATATGCACGACAATCATATGGACATCTTCGACCTTCTGCATATCATCCACCCGGGCCACAAAGGGAATATCAACCAAATCAGCCAGTTTACCACCCGCGTAGCCGGATATCCCGGCAGTCTTGCCGCCATTGGCCCCTGCGTACCGTATCGCCTGGAGCACGTTTTCGGAATTGCCGCTGCCCGATATGCCGATCACCAGGTCACCTTTTTGAAAAAAGTTCTTCAACTGCTCCACGAATACGGACTCATAGGATATATCATTGGCATAGGCCATCAGGCTCGGCAGATTGTCATTCAGGCACATCACCTTGAATTTCTTTTCCAGATCCAGGCAGCAGCCTTTATTCAGGTCACAGACAAAATGGGAGGCCGTTGAGCCGCTGCCCCCGTTTCCCATAATGAAAATTGTATGCGCCTGCTCGTGGGCCGCCAGCAGGGCCTCAATGAGTTCAGTAAACCGATCGGTTTCAAAGCCGTCGAGAACCGTTTTCAACTCCTCCAGATAGGCGGCTGCAAATTTACCAAAATCCATACCTTTTCTCCTTTTAGGGTTCGCGTAACAATAAATTTGCAATTTTAAGCGTTGAGGCGCCCGGCCGGCAAGGCGTGAAAGAAAAGGAATATCAGTTATATTCCAAGCTTTCGCAACGCAGCGGGACGGGATGGATCGGCGCTTAAAATGTGAAATTATTTTTGCGCGAGCCCTTACCTCCGGGGCCACTCTTCAAGTGCACGTTCATAGGCTTCCACAGTACCGATGTCCGTCATATACGCCTTGATTTCGTACCCGCCCATCTTACCCACCAGCCGGGGCAGGACATGGAAACCAAAATCAAAAATATTATCACTGACACGTTGCCGAATCTCCCAGCATGCCTCTAAAACGCTATATGTTGCCATATATATACCGGCATTGGCAAGATCGCTTTCCGGATTCTCAGGCTTTTCCTCAAAACCGGTGACGGTCTGGCTCGCATCCAGCGTGGCAATCCCGCAGGCTTTCGGCTGCGCCGTTCTGAACAGGCCCATGGTCAGCAGTTTTCCGGCGGCCTTCTGGTTCCGGTGGAAAGCAGCCATAGCAGAGAGGTTGATATCGGTCAGGTTGTCGGCATACGCAATCAGAAAATCTTCGCCGGTAGCGATAAAGTCCCTGTTCTCCAAAATGGTCCCACCGCTGCCCAGCAGTTCCGGTTCATAAACCGTAATGATTTCAATTGTCTTTTTCTCGGTCAGCCGCTCGGCAGTCTGTACGACCTGTTCGGCAAAATGATGGGTATTGATCAACACCCTGTCAACGCCATGGGTTATAAAAAGATCTATCCAGATTTCCAGCAGGGGCTTTCCCCGGATCGGCATCAGGCATTTGGGCAGGTTATCGGTGTAAGGCCGAAGCCGGGTACCTTTCCCGGCGGCCAGCAGAAAGGCTTTCATGCAGATTTCCCGGTTTTCCTGATCACGTTCAGCTGCTGCATGTGTTTTTGAGCGTATGCCAGGACATCTTCCATATCCTGCTGCCGGTTGAGATACGACCAGTAATCTGTGATGCTGGTTTGAACACTCCTGGTCGCGTGCCAGCCAAGCGCCTGCAGGCGGGTTGTGTCTGAAAAAATATGCCGGGTATCGCCAAAACGGTAGTAACCGGCAACGACCGGCTCGATCTGCTTGCCGGCAACGGCCTGCATGGAATCGTAAAACGCGTTCACGGTCCAGGCCTGGCCGCCGCCTACATTGAACACCTGGAAGTCCGCGTCCGGGTGTTCCAGAACCAGGCAGTTGGCCGCCACCACATCGTTGATATTTACAAAGTCCCTTACCTGGCAGCCGTCCTCAAAAATGGTCGGCGCCTTATCAAAGAAAAGGGCCAGGGCAAAAATCCGCATGGCCCCGGAATAGGCATTGTAGAAGGATTGCCGGGGTCCCTGCACAATGGAGTAGCGCATGACCACCGACGGTATGTCGTAACGTCTTCCCAGTTGGAGGGTTATCTGTTCCTGGCTGTGCTTGGACAGGGCGTATTGGTTGCACGGATTGATAACCACCTCGTCCGACGGGACCCACCGCAGGTCCTGATCACAAGCCGGGCACTTATGTTCCCACTGCCCGCTGGCCAGCTGACTTTCCGTACGGATCTGCGGATAAAAACAGGCCTCCGCAGCCGGGTCGCAGACCGGGCAGCGATACCGCCCCTCCCCCATTACCGCCTGGCTGGCAGCCACGACGACCTTCCGAATATGGCGATACTGCCCGGTTTCCACCAGCACCTCGTAGAGGAGTGCCGTGGAAACCGCGTTGGTGTGAAAAAAACTGGAAAAATCGGTCAGGTAATCCTGATAGGCGGCCAGGTGGTACACCGCGTCCATCCCGGCCAGGGCCTTTTCCCAGTCGGCCTTTTCCCTGACATCGCCTAGAATGAACTCGGCCGCCGGATTCAAATAGTCCGGTTTACCCTTCGGGTGGACTGTTTTCTGAAGATTATCCAGCAGCCTTACCCGGTGGCCGCTTTTAATGAGTGCATCCGCGGTGTGGGATCCAATGAACCCGGCTCCGCCGGTAATCAGAATATTCAATTGCAGCTCCGGTGTTTATTTACTCGTATAGGAACGGTCGTCAAAGATGACTTTGCTGCCGCTCTCCGCAATCATAAAGGGTAGTTCCCGATAAGGCTGCATGGCCTCGAATACGCTGTTTTGTTTCTCGCGTGGCACAATCAGCAAAAGGAACCCCCCGCCGCCCGCACCGGCCACCTTGCCGGCCAGGGCACCGGCGGATATGGCCCGATCGTGCATGTCATCGATTTCGCTATTGGAAATACCGGTGGCCATATTCTGTTTCAGGCGCCAGTTCCGGGACAGGAGTTCTCCGCAGGCCTTGATGTCCTGGTTTTGCATCGCTTCGGTAAAAGGATCCACCAGGGTAACCATTTGCTGCATGGTGTCAAAGCGGTCCGTGCTCTGCAGGTTGGATTTCTGCTTGGCCAGAATTTTATCCGCGCTTCTGGTAATCCCTGTGTAATATAGCAGCAGCGACGAGGCAAATTTCCGGTTGGCCACGCTCTCCATACGAACCGGCAGCCTGTCCGTTTTGTCTCCCTGCCTGAAAATAAATCGGTTGACGCCCCCATACGCGGCTGCGTATTGATCCTGGCGTCCGATTGGTTTTCCCAGGATATCGATTTCTATCCGGCACGCATCCCGGGCCAGCTGCTCAGCCGTAACCAGTTCATTGCGGTAGGCATAAAGGGCATGCAGCAGGGCCACGGTGATTGAACTGGAGCTCCCGAGGCCTGACCCGGATGAAGGAATATCGGCCAGGGTCGTAATCTCGATACCCTTTTCAACCCCGGCCAGGTGCATGGCCTCACGCACGAGATCGTGTTTGATATCCGCCACTTTTTCAACGCATTCCTTACGGGAATAGTTGATATAGATCATGTCATCAAAGCGCGCTTTGACAATGGCGTATACAAATTTATCAATCGCCGTGCACACTACTTTTCCATCGGTTCGGCTGTAAAAATCCTGCATATCCGAGCCGCCGCCCACAAAACTGATTCTAAGGGGTGTTTTTACAATAATCATGTTTCGGTTTCACTCCCTTTTTTCGATACACCAATTGATGATGAGTGGCAATCTGATCCTCGGTTTACAAATAAGAGCGCTTCTATCTCAAGTTTGCACAGGCAACCGACCCGGTCCCCCGCCTCTTTCTGCGATTTTGCCAGTCTAAAGTGCATCATCGCGGGCCACAATGCAAATGCCCAGTTCGTCGGCCGTTTGAATCATCTCCCGCCGGTCAAACACGACCGCCTTGCCCGCCTCGATCACCAGTACCTTCACACCCACATCCGCCATCACTTTAATGGTTTTCACACCGATGGCCGGCACATCGAACCGAAAATCCTGATTCGGTTTGCAGACTTTGACAACCACGGCCGTACCCCGCGCCAGGGCGCCGCCTCTTTTTATGGTTGCATCCGTACCATCGATTGCTTCCACTGCCAGTACCGACCCCCCGCCAACGACGACACACTGACCGATATCCAGGCGCCCGATTTCCTTGGCAAGCTGCCATCCGAGTTTGATATCTTCAGTCTCGGACCGAGTCGGTTTCTTTTTCGTCCAGCACCCCTCCGGAGCCAGCAAATCAGGCAGCAGAAAGGTGGATGCTTTGATGCGGATGCCCTCTTTTTCCAGGGCATCGGCAAAGGCCCTTAACAACCGGTCGTCATGGGTATTTTTTATACCGGCCAGAATTGAGATGGTTTTCAGGTCCGGGCGCACATCCCGAAACATGTTGGTTTTTTTTATGGCCCCGGCCATCACGGCCTGCGTGACACCATGCGCAGAGAAGAACTTGATGATCTTCTTCAGTTGCCCGAGCCGGACCCACTTGATTTCATCCACATGTTGATCAAGATCTTCTCCGGTTTCGTTGACATGTGCGACGGCATATACTGCGTAGCCGTTGTCCCGGGCCGCCCGGGCAAAAATCAAGGGGAACTGGCCACTTCCGGCAATGATGCCTATGCGTTTGTCCATATTGTCGCCTTAATAGGTTAAGGATCCTTCGGAAAGAGCGAGAACACTCCCGGCGCCAAAGGGTACCGCTTGTGGATGGGCACTGACTAGAACCCATCTCAAAAAAGTCTTTTGGCCCAAACTCGGCGTTGGGCGCTCATATCAAATCCTCGAAATACGGGAGTATTCCTCCGGTTTGATATTCGCGGCCGCCTTGATTTTGAACCAAAATCCGTTTTTTGAGATAGGTTCTAACGCGTGAGCCCCCTGCTTGAACTTTGCAGGAATTCAATAAACGCAAGCACTTCGGGGACCGGCTCCACGTCGGCCTGCACACGCTCGATGGCCTCGTTCAGGGTCAGCCCGATTCTGAAAACGATCCGATAGGCCTTTTTCAGAAGCGAAAGCGTGTGTTTGGAAAAACCATGGCGTTTAAGACCGACGCTGTTCAGGCCATGGAGCCTGGCCCGATCACCGGCGGCGATGACAAACGGCGGGATGTCCTTGACGACGGCTGATTTACCGCCGATAAAGGCGTAATCCCCCACCCGCACAAACTGGTGGATGGCCACCAGCCCGCCAATCGTAGCATAATCACCGATCGTAATATGACCGGCCAGGGTTGTGTTGTTGGACAGCGTTACCGCCATCCCGGTGCGGCAGTCATGCGCCACATGGGTATAGGCCATCAAAAAATTGCTCTCACCTATCTCCGTAACCCCGCCCCCAAAACCGGTCCCCCGGTGAATGGTCACAAACTCCCTCAATATGGTATTTCGACCGATCTTGACGTAGGTTTTTTCCCCTTTGAACTTCACCGATTGGGGCGGTGCCCCAATCGCCGCGTACTGATAGACCTGGCAGTTCTGCCCCAGGGTCACATATGGATCGATGACGACATGCGGACCGATGGTGGTGCCGTCGCCGATAATAACCTCCTCACCGATGATCGTGAACGGTCCGATATTGACATCATTTCCGATCTCAGCTTTGGGGTCAATTATTGCCGTCGGATGAATCATAGTTTGCCTCCCATTTGGGCCATAAATTCGCCCTGGGCCACCAGGGTATCGCCGACTTTGGCCGTTCCGGCCATCTTGGCCACTTTTGATCTCGTTTTGAGAATCTCAAGATCTAAAATCAACTGGTCGCCCGGTTCGACCGGCTGGCGGAAACGAACTTTATCAATGCTCATGAAATAGATCAGACCGCCTATTGAGGACAGATCTACTGTTTCGGCAATGAGTACTCCCCCGACCTGGGCCATGGCCTCCACAATCAGGACTCCCGGCATAATCGGCATCCCGGGAAAGTGACCCTGAAAAAACGGTTCATTGATGGTTACATTCTTCAAGCCTGTGATCCGCTCTCCCGGGACGATATCCAGAATACGATCGACGAGAAGAAACGGATACCGATGTGGCAGATGCTGCAATATTTTATGAATATCAATCCTGTTTTCCATCCTACCCCCCGAAGACCCTATGCACAGGTTGCGCTATTTGTCTTCATCGGACAAATGCAAGTGCTTTTCGATCTTGTCGATTTTCTTTTTAAGCGCCGGCAGGTTTCTCAGAATACCCTGCACCCGCATCCATAAATTATGGGGCATGGCGAGTGTCCCTGAATATACCGCACCTTTTCCAATCGATTTGGAAAGACCCGCCTGCGGGCCGACAATGGCATTATCCCCAATGGTCAGGTGCTGTGCGACGGCTGACTGTCCGGCGAGAATGGCATGCTTCCCAATGGAAACACTGCCGGAAATGCCCACCTGGGCCACCAGCAGGGTGTCCTCACCCACCGTGACATTGTGGGCCACATGGACCAGGTTGTCGGTTTTAACCCCCCGGCAAATGTGGGTTTTGCCAAAAGAAGCCCGATCAATGGTGTTATTGGCCCCGATTTCGACATCATCATCAATCTGCACGGTACCGGTATGTTTAATTTTAAAATAGGCATTCCCGTCCGGCACAAAACCGAAGCCATCGCTTCCGATTACCGTTCCGGCATGGATCTTGACCCGGTTACCGATACGGCAACGGGCCATAATGGTTACATTGGGGTAAAGGGTTGTATCATCGCCGATGACGGTATCAGCGCCAATAAAAACGCCCGGGCACAGGCAAACCCGGTCGCCCAGGCGAACCCGGTCGCCGACCGACACGAATGCACCGATGGAGACATCCTGACCCATGCTAGTCCCGTCGCCGATATCCGCCCGGGGGTTTATCCCGGACACCGGTGGCTTGTCCGGGTGAAAAACCGCCAGAATCATGGCAAAGCCTAGCCTGGGATTTGCAACCCGAATAACCGGGCAGGGCGCCGGCCCATTGAAGTCGTCCGGTACAATCACCCCACCGGCCCGGGTTTCACCTATCTTTTTTAGAAGCCTGGCATTATCGATATACGTAATGTCTGTGGGTGCGGCCGCTTCAAAAACGGCAACCCCGTTTATGTTAACACGCGCATCGCCGGTGATCTGGCCGTCGACGATATCCGCTATTTCCCCGGTCGTCAGCTGCATGGTTATTTCTTCTTATCACCACTCTTTTTTTTCTGGGCCCACTGGGCGTTATACTGCTTGATCAGGTCGTCGGTAATATCAATCTTGGAGGGCATGTAAATGATACCGGCCTCTTTCCTTTCCATGATCAGCAGGTACCCCCCTTTCTTGCCCATCTCCTGAACCAGTTTTTCGACATCGTTGCGAATCTGCCCCACCAGTCGGAACTGCAACTCCCGCGCAACCCCGGTGTATCTTTGCTGCAGTTGCTTAAAATCATTTATCTTGATGCGCATTTCGCGTTCTTTGGTATCTTTCATTTCCTTGTTCATCACCAGGGCTTCCCGTTCAAACTGCTTCCGGTTTTCCTCTATCTCAGCCCCTTTGCTCTTCAGGTCGGTTTCCATCTCCTTGGCCTGTTTATTTAACTGCTCCTGGGCTACTTTTCCGGCATCGGACACATCGAGAATGCGTTGAAAATCAATGGTGCCTATTTTGGCAACATCAGCGCCATAGGCTTGCACAGAAAAAACACAACCAAACAAAATCACACTCAAAATCTTGATAATATTGAATTTCATGCTACCTCCCAAAAAAGTAGGTGTAAACACAATTTCATGACGGATGCATTCTAGAAAGCAGCCCCCATGGAAAATTCCCATTTGCTGCCTTCACTGCCGCCCTCCTCCGGATCGAGGATGTAGGCATTTTCAAGGCGTATGGGCCCCATGGGCGAATACCATCTTACGCCGAAACCGGCGCTTTTTCTCAGTTCGCCGATTTTCACATCCTGCTCCTGTGCGTATACATCACCCGCATCAAAAAAGACAAGGCCTATCACCCCGGCTTGCTCAACCAGTGGAAAGCGCAATTCCGAATTGAACTGGAGATACTTCTCACCGCCCACATAGGCCACCTCGCCCACCGAATTGATCTCGGTGGGTGCCAGATCCTCCCAATCATAACCCCGGACGGAATTCATCCCCCCCAGGAAAAATTTCTCATAATCCGGCAGCAGCAATCCTGAATTTTCGGACACATGCCCCGCCTTGCCGTGCAAAAACCCGGTAAACTTCCAGAATACAGGGAAATACCAGCCGGTCTCCGCGATGATTTTGGTAAACCCGATGGTCCCCCCCAGTCCGGCATATTCGGCGGAGATCAAATGTTTACCACCCCGGGTCGCGTTAAACCGCTTGTTTCTGGAATCGTAGATCAGGCTGCTTTTCAAGCTGCTGGTGGTGTTGGTCCCGGTAAGCTCTTTCACGGAGTCGGCCGCATTGGTTTCCACATCCGATACTTTCGAAGAGTCATACCGGTAATTAAAATACACCCGGGTGAAATCAAACACAGGGTAACCGACACCGGCACCGACACCAAGGCTCTCCTTGCTGTACGAGTCGTAGTCAACTTTCCAATTGTAGAGGTTGCCCGTTCCCGAAAGGGGAATATCGAAGAGCCATGGCTCGGTAAAACTGAGATTGAATCTCTGGGTTTTACCCCCGAGGGACGCCTCCAGCTTTAGCACCTGCCCTCTGCCGAAAAGATTTCGCTGAGCAATCGAGCCACTGACAAAGACCGATTCAACACTGCTGTATCCCCCCCCCAACGAGAAAGTGCCGGTATCCTTTTCCTTTACATTGATTTTAAGCAGCATCCGGTCGTCAGTGCTGCCCTTGGGGGTATCCACCTGGATATCATCAAAAAAATCAAGATAAAACAGGTTGCGAACACCTTTTTTCATACGCTTGCCGCTGTACAGTTCCTGCTCATAAACCTTTAACTCACGGCGGATCACCTTATCACGCGTCTTCGTATTGCCGCTGATGATGATCTTCTCGTAGTAAACCAGCGGACCTTTTTTAATATCATAGGTGACATCCACCAGCAATTCCTGCTCACGGCGCTGCACTTTCGGCATGACCTCAGCGTAGGCGTAGCCCTCATCGGAATAGATATCCGTAATGACCAGGACATCCTGACGCATCACGGATTTACTGAAAAATTCCGCATGCACAAGTTGCAGTACCGCTTTCAGCGAGTTCTCCGGTAAAACGAACTCGCCGATCAGGTTCACCTTGCCGACCTTGTAACGTTCGCCTTCATGGATTTTGAAAGTCACGTCAATACCGGCCTCGGTAAAGTCCACCTCGGGCTCGCCCACCCGCGCGTTAATGTACCCGTTATCCTGATAAAATGAGGTCAGAATGGCCACATCCTGCTTCAGTTTTTCATAGTCCAGATCGCCGGCTTCGGTAATAAACGAAAGAATCCAAGCCTCCGATGTTTCTACCAGTTTTTTCAGCCGCTTGTCCGAGTACTCGCTGTTGCCGTCAAAAATAATATTCTCAATCCGGGACCGCTTGCCTTCCACGATTGTAAATTCCAGGTCAGCCTGATTGTTTTTCAGCTCAAGTGTCTTATAGGTTACCTGGACATGGTGATAATTCTTTTCTTTGTAAAGATCCTCGATGATGGCAATGTTGCTCTGGATTTTGAAGATGTTGAGAATGGAACCGGTACGCAGGGTCAAATTCTCTTTGAGCTTTTTATCCTTGTACTTTTTATTGCCTTTAAACGCGATATTCCGGATGGTGGGTTTTTCCTTTACCTTGAAAACAACCGCTTTGCCGCCCGCAACGTTCCGGGCCTCAACCCGGACATCATCAAAATAGCCCAGGGCGTAAATCTTTTTTAAATCCCGGGTAAGCGGCTGGGCTTTAAAAACGTCACCCGCCCGGGTCTTAATGACTCGCTTAACGGCATCCGCCTCAATGCGGTCGTTGCCCTCCACCAGAATGGCGGCAATTGTTTTTCGATCGAGGACCTCCATGCCGATACTGCGGGAAAGGCCTTTAAGGCGGGCAACCAGGGTCCCGAGGTTGCGGCCCTCGACGAAAAAGGGCTTGGGGGGGGTACTCTCTCCGAATGTATCCACGACCCGGGCATCCAGAGAGTACTGCTGTCCGAAACTGGTCAAACTGCCCCAGATGACCCGGTCGGCGCCGGCCTCAACCCCAATGGCCCTGATCCGGGACAGGTCATCCATCACGCTGCCGCTGCTTTTCCAGGCCCCCTGGAATTCAACAACCGCAACACCCTCCGCCTGCAGCTGCTTTTTCAAGGCGTCCGCAATTTCAGTGGAAAAGGCCTCCTGGGGTGTTGGCGCGTTCACCTCGAACGGCAGGACAACCACCCGTATGGGATCCGCTGCGGATACGCTCTGCGCCCCGCCGGCAATCATAAGGACCAGCAAAAATAGAAATGGTCTGAACCTGGGCACCACCTCAGTGTATTCCTTCCAATAATCCGTTTTTAATGGTTATACACCGGGACATACGGGCGGCCAGTTCCATGTTGTGGGTCACTATCAGAACGGTCATGGAAAGTTCCTGGTTCAATTCCATCAGCAGGGTGTGCACGCGCTCACTGTTTTCCTGATCAAGGTTGCCGGTGGGTTCATCCGCCAGCAGCAGGGGCGGTTTGAGAATCAGGGCCCGCGCCAGAGCGACTCTTTGCTGTTCGCCGCCGGAAAGTTTGCCTACCGGATGGCGCAGCCGTTCTTGCAGACCAACCCTTACGAGGATCGCTTCGGCTGCTGCGGCGGCCGCCTGCCGGGTGCGCCCCCCTATCAGGGCCGGCATCATGGTATTTTCAAGGGCGTTAAACTCCGGTAACAGGTGGTGGAACTGGAATACGAAACCAATGGACCGGTTGCGAAAATCGGCCAGCTGGTGACGATCGAGTTTGAAAACATCCTGCCCTTCGAAAAGAACGCTGCCCTGGTCGGGTCTGTCCAGTGTTCCAATGATATGTAAAAAGGTGGATTTACCGACACCAGAGGCGCCCACTACCGCCACACTCTCCGCGGGCTGGATATCCAACTGGGCACCGGTGAATATATCGATGCTCTCCCGACCGCCGTTGATATAGCGTTTGTGCAGATCGCGTATCGTGATCAGCGCTTCGCCGCCACCGCCGGTATGCCTGTCATTGGCACTACCCATATCGAATGGCCTCTACCGGATCCAGCCGGGATGCCTGCCGGGCAGGATAAAGGGTTGCCAGAAAACAGATGACCAGGGCCGAAACGGCAATGGCCGCCACATCCACCACTTTCAGCACCACCGGCAGGGTCGTAATGTAATAGACATCACCCGGCAGCTCGATAAACTTGTAATGGGACAGCAGCATGCAGAGAATAATTCCGCCGCAAACGCCTAAAATCGTACCGACCACGCCGATGGCCATTCCCTTGAAAATAAAAATCCGGCGAATGCTCTTATCGGTTGCCCCCATGGCTTTTAAGATGGCAATATCTTTGGTCTTCTCCATCACCATCATAATCAGAGAGCTGGCAATATTGAAGGCGGCCACCAGTACAATCAGCGCCAGTATGATAAACATGGCGGTTTTCTCGAGTTTAAGCGCTGAAAAGAGATTCCGGTTCATGCTCATCCAGTCTCTGATCCAATAGGGAAATCCCAGATCCCGGGCAAGGGTTTTACCGATTTCACCGGCCCGGTAAATGTCCCCGACCCGTACCTCGATCCCCGTTACCGTGTCCGCCATCCGCATCATTTTCTGGGCTGTTTTCAGGTGAATGTAAACCAGGGTGTTGTCAAATTCGTACATGCCGGACTCAAAGAGCCCCTTGATTTTGAACTGTTTCATGGCCGGCATATGGCCGATGGGAGAAAGCCTGCCGCGGGGTGATATCATGGCGATGGTGTCTCCGCTGGAGACGCCGAGATTTTTAGCAAGTTCCTTTCCGAGAATGATGCCGGGCGCGGCGCTTTTGGCATTTTCGCCGGCGACCTCACCGGCGAGCCGGGCCAGGTCTTCATCACTGAAAAACTTGACGACGCTGCCGACGGTTTCCGGATCAACGCCCCTGAGAACAGCGCCGGAAACGCCCGTGGCCGACCGTATCATGACCTGGGTGTATATAAATGGTGTGGTTGCCTGGACCCCTTCGGCCGATTCTATCCGGTTCATAACATTGCGGTAGTCGGAAAAGGATCCGCCGTGTCGCATCACCACGATGTGCGATTCCACACCCAGAATACGGGACTTCATATCCGCTTCAAAGCCGGTCATCACGGCGATGACCACAATCAGGGCCATCACACCCACGGTTACGCCGGCAATCGAAAGCAGGGTAATCAGGGAGATAAAAGACTGTTTCTGCTTAACCCTGAGGTAGCGGCTGCCTATAAAAAATTCAAATGGCATGGCTAATCTGCAGATGAGGGTTTCATATGGGGAAACAGGATGACCTCCCTAATCGATGCTGCATCGGTCAGCAGCATGGTGAGCCGGTCAATCCCGATCCCTTCTCCGGCGGTGGGCGGCATTCCGTATTCCAGGGCTTCAATATAGTCCGCGTCCATGCAATGCGCCTCACTGTCGCCCGCTTCGCGATCGGCTACCTGCTGCTGGAACCTGCCTTTCTGGTCTTCGGGATCATTCAGCTCTGAAAAACCGTTGGCGATCTCATATCCGGCAATGAACAGCTCGAACCGGTCGGTAATCCCGGGCTCGGAGTCGCTGCGCCGGGACAGGGGCGACACCTCAACCGGATAGCCGGTAATAAACGTCGGCTGGATCAGCTGGGGTTCAACCAGCACATCAAACAGCTTGGTAATGATTTTCCCCAATTTTCCGGTTTTGTTTAATTTAATCCCTTTTTTCCGGGCAAACCCAAGCAGACCGTCGCGGTCATTGAGCAGCTGTGGATCAAGTCCGCCCAGCTTCGCGAGGGCCGCGGCCAGGGTCATACGCGTCCAAGTTCCGCCCATCTCAATGGTCTCGCCCTGATAGGCAATGGTACTGCTCCCGGTGGCCTGCACGGTCACTGTTTTGAACATTTTTTCTGTGAGGGTCATCAGGTCTTTATAGGTGGCATAGGCCTGGTAAAACTCGAGCATGGTGAACTCCGGGTTATGCCGGGTGGAGACCCCTTCATTTCGGAAATTTCTATTTATCTCGAACACCCGCTCAAACCCGCCCACAACCAGCCGTTTAAGGTACAATTCCGGTGCAATCCTGAGATACAGGTCCATGTCAAGGGCATTATGGTGGGTCACAAAAGGCGTGGCCTCGGCCCCCCCGGCAATCGGTTGCATCATCGGGGTCTCCGTCTCCAGAAAATCTCTTTCCAGCAGAAAATTGCGAATTTCCTGGATGACCCGGCTGCGGGTGGCAAATATACCCCTGACATCCGGGTTCATTATCAAGTCAACGTACCGCTTGCGGTAGCGTTTTTCAGGGTCCTTCAACCCGTGAAACTTTTCGGGCAGGGGCCGGGTGGCCTTGCTCACGAGCCGGAGATTTTTGGCCAGCAGGGTCCACTCCTGGGTACGGGTCTGAAACATGCCCCCCGTAAGACCTACAAAATCCCCGATATCGAGCTTTTTAAACAGATTGTAGGCTGTTTCACCGATGATGTCCTTTTTTATATAGGCCTGCAGTTGCCCCGATCGGTCCCGAAACCGAATAAAGGCGGCCTTGCCGAATTTATTCATCGCCATGATGCGTCCCGCGCAGGCAAACACCGGGCTCTCTTCAGTGATGTCCTGGGTAGCATCGTCAATCAGGGCGTTTACCTGTTCAATCGTATGGGTAACACCAAAATCATTGGGAAACGGTTCGGTACCGTCCTCCCTGAGTTGATGGATCTTGTCTCTCCGTTGCTCCAATATGTCGCTCTCTTTTTTCATACCTGCTTTATCCTGTCTCCCCTCGAACCGTCAGCCGTCACCGGGTGTTCACTATCCCTTCCGCAGGGCCACCGATCGCGCCCCTGCCCGTGTCCGGCGGGACCCTGTTGGAAATATAAAGTTAAGTCGGAACAGCTAACCTATTTGGCCCAAGGTGTCAAGCCTAACCCGTTGACTGGGGCGGGGTTGTCCGGTTAACCTTAAGCGCGAAAACCGTGCCGCTGGCGACCATGCTCTCCACGCTGAGTGAATAGCCATACGTCTCCAGAATGCTGTGTGCTATGGACAAACCAAGCCCTGTCCCGCCGGCTTTGGTTGTAAAAAAGGGATCAAAAACCATTTTTTGGGTAGTTTCGGGAATACCGCACCCGTTGTCCTCTATCTCCAGGGTCGCCCTATTGTTTTTAGACGAATACAGACGTATATCAATTTTCCCCTCTTTTTCTATGGCTTCAGCGGCATTCAACAGAATGTTCCACAGGACCTGGTGGAAATGAACCGGATCAATTTCGATCCATATGCCATGGGCCAGATCAATTGAAATGTCTATGCGGGATGAACACTCACTGTTTTTTTCAAACAGCTCCAGCACCTCAAGAATACTCGCCCGCAAATCGATTTTTTCAATCTTACCGGCCTGTGGACGGGCGAACAGGAGAAAATTTCCCACCAGTTCACTCAGCCGGTCGGTTTCACGCAAGGCAATCTGCATGAGTTTGTCATGGTACGGATCGTAACGTATGTCTTCCCTGAGAAGCTGGATGGAGCCCGCCAGTGACGCCAGCGGATTCTTGATTTCGTGGGCCATCCCAGCGGCCATCTCGCCCATGTAAGCCATTTTCTCAACCCTTTTCACATGGTCTTCAAGCTCCTGCAGTTCTCTTTTTGTCTTGACCGTCTGCTCGGCCAGAAACCCGCTCAACAGCGCCACCGCAAAACAGGCAATAATGGTGACTAACACCTTGAAAAGAACACTTTTGCCAAGAAAGTTGACCGCGGAAAAACGGCCCTCCAGGGCCAGCGGTTTTATAATTTCAAAATATTCCAGGTCAATCATTACACCGTACTGGATACTGCAAATCGCCGCGATGACAAGGACGCCCCATCTGGGCAGGAGAATACTGGAATAGATAATCACAACCAGGTAGAGGAAAGAAAAAACGCTGGCATAGCCGCCGGTAACGAATAGTATGAGGGAAACAATACCCGTATCGACAGCCACCTGGATATAGGCAAATAAAAGGCTGTCCCGTATAAATGCCAATAAAACAATATAGATGCAGCTTAAAAGAAAAATTCCACCAATCATCCCGTAGAGTACCAGCAAAGAGGTGGCCAGAAAGGAATCGCTCGTACCGAGCTGAAAGATAATGGTTGAGCCGAGCAGAAATGATGTGAACAGCACCCTTGAAAACATTAAAATCTTCAGCTTTGAGTGCAATTCGTTATCGGCTTTGTCTAACAGGCTGTTGAAAAATAAGTTTAGAGTTACGTATTTTTTTAAGCGTTTT
>CAZYGG010000028.1:0-49056 GCA_964647585.1 uncultured Desulfobacterales bacterium | reverse complement strand
CGGTCAAGGCAGGCAAGAAGGCTCCGGTCAAGGCAGGCAAGAAGGCTCCGGCCAAGGCAGGCAAGAAGGCTCCGGTCAAGGCAGGCAAGAAGGCTCCGGTCAAGGCAGGCAAGAAGGCTCCGGCCAAAGCAGGCAAGAAGGCTCTCGCGAAAAAAGCAATCGTGAAAAAGGGCGCCGCGAAGCCCCCGGCCAAGACCCCCGATAAGGCCGTCGTCAAGTTTGACCCTCTACAGCGGTACCTGTCAGAAATCAGCCAGTACAGCCTGTTGACCCGGGATCAGGAAAGAGAACTGGGAGCTAAGGTAAGGGATCATCAGGATCCCGATGCGGCGTACGTGCTGATTACTTCCAACCTCAGACTGGTGGTGAAAATAGCCCTTGAGTATCAGCGGGTCTGGATGCAAAACCTGCTGGACCTGATTCAGGAAGGCAACATCGGTCTGATGCAGGCTGTCAGGAAATTCGATCCGTATAAAAACGTCAAGTTCTCCTATTACGCTTCATTTTGGATAAAGGCGTATATCCTTAAATTCATAATGGATAACTGGCGTCTTGTTAAAATAGGAACCACCCAGGGCCAGCGAAAACTGTTTTTCAAGCTAAAAAAAGAAAAACAGAAACTTATTGAAGAGGGCTTTGATCCCAAACCGAAGATGCTCTCTGAAAGACTGGGGGTTTCGGAACGTGAAATTATAGACATGGACCAGCGGTTGGACGGCTGGGATGTTTCCCTGGATGCCCCCCTGAAAGATGATTCCGACACGGAACGTATGGAGTTCATGGATACGGAAGAACCTTCAATCGAAGACCAGGTTGCCAAAAAGGAGATGGAATCTCTGCTCCATGAGAAAATTCGTGAGTTCCGCAGGCAGATGACCCCCAGGGAGCTCGAAATCTTTGATCAACGTATTTTTTCAGACAGCCCCGTCACATTGCAGGAAATTGGCGACCGCTATAGCATTTCCAGGGAGCGTGTCAGGCAGATTGAGAAAAATATTGTTAAGAAAATGCGTGAATTTTTTAAGAAGGGACTGCCGGATTTTGCATCCTATACTGATGACATCGCTCCCGATTAGAAACTGTCTCAATATTGTGGCCACGGCCATCGCCGTGGCGTTTTTCATCACGGCGGCTTCGGGTTGTATCCAAAGACAGGTCAAACCCCCGGTGGAAGAAACCGCCCGCCCGGCACTTCTCCATTCCGGGGAAAGGTATTATTACTACTCGCTTTCAATATTTTTCAAAAATAAGGGGCAGCTGGCGGACGCCATTGACCTGATGGACAAGGTTGGCGAGCTCGATCCGGACAGCGCTTTTATTCAGCGCGAACTGGCCCTTTTGCATCTGAATAACAAAGATGCCCAAACAGCCCTGGAAGTCATCGCGGCGGCCCTGGTAAAACACCCGGAAGACCTTTCCCTGCTGAAAATCCACGGACGGTTGCTGGAAGATAAAAATGACCTTGAAGGCGCCGCCCGAACCTATGCAAAAATCCTTGCGATCGATCCGCAACAGGAAAATGTCTATCTATTTCTCGGGGGCGTCTACACCCGGATGAAACGAGAGAGCAAAGCGGCCGATGTATACCGGGAAATGGTCAAACAGTATCCACAGGCCTATGCCGGGCATTTTTTTCTGGGCCGGATTTATCTGCAGGAGGGAAAACAGCGCCGCGCGGAGAAGGCTTTTGAGAAAGCCCTGGCGATCAATCCGGATCTCGAAGAACCCAAATTTGAACTTATTACCATTTATCTTTCCCGCAGTAAAACCGACCAGGCCATTGAAATGTACCGGGACCTGCTTGCTGGCAATCCTAAAAACATAAAGGCGAACATGGGGCTTGCGCATCTCTATGTCGACCAGGGGCGCGCAGCAGAGGCCGCGCCCCTCTTTCGTGAACTGGGGCGCCGCAGCCTTTCCGATCTGCAGGTGGCCCGTGACGTGGTGCGCCTTTACATCGATCCGAAAAAATTCAAAGAAGCGGCCACTATTCTGAAGGGTATCCTCGACAGTGGGCCTGCCAGCCGTGACCTGAATTATCTGCTGGGCATTGCCTATGAAAGCCTGCAGGATCCCGATATGGCCATTTTTGAGATGAAAAAACTTTCCCCGGCAGATCGTTTTTACCCGGATGCCGTCGTCCGAATTGCCTTTTTGTACCAGGACCAGGAGAAAATCAACAAGGCCATCGCGCATATGCAGCAGGCCGTTGCCGATAACCCCGAGAAAGCGGAATTTTATTTCTACCTGGGGACCCTTTATGAAGAAAATGGTGCCCTGGACGAAGCCCTGGGGGCTTTGCTCAGGGGGCAGGCCAAAGACCCGGACAACATCAAGATTCAGTTTCGTTTGGGGGTCGTATACGACAAAATGGGCGATAAAGACCAATCCATAGCGGCCATGCGAAAAGTCCTCCAACTGGATGCCAGCCATGCCAGCGCCTTGAATTACCTCGGGTATACATTTGCGGACATGGGCAAAAATCTGGATGAAGCTGAAAAATTGATTGTCAAGGCACTTAAATTGAAACCGGATGACGGGTATATAACCGACAGTCTCGGATGGGTCTATTTTAAACAGGGACGCTACTCCGAAGCCCTTGAAATGCTGATCAAAGCAGTGGGGATCGTATCGGATGATCCCATCATTCTCGAACACCTCGGGGATGTCTACCTGAAAAAGGACAACCGGAAAAAAGCCCTGGAAAGTTACCAGCGGGCTCTGAAGGTCAAAGAAAAAGACCGAGATGGGCTTGAAAATAAGATTGAGAAGCTGAAAGGAGGCCCGGCTGAGTGAACTGGCACCGCCTCACCGTCCTGGCCCCGTTGATTTTCATCCAGGTTGCCTGCGCGGCCATCATTCCCAGAAGCGACACACCGGCAAGACCCGCTGATCCCGGGGAAACTGCCGCGAGACTGGCAGCCCACTCAGAGAGTATCAACCAGACCCTGGTATCCTCCCGGGGAATCGGCCGGATCACCTTCACCCATTCCGGTCAGTCACAGCGCCTGCGAATTGCCTGGGTCAGCACGGTTCCCGAAAAACTGCGGGCCGTGCTGCTGGGGGTGGACGGACGCCCCCTGGTAACCATCTCCGCCGATGGGACCTGGTTTTACTATCAGGACCATACCACCGGTGAGTACCGCCGGGAGTCCCTCCAGGGGTACCGCCTCAAAACAGCCCTGCAGCTTCCCCTGGAGGTGAGCAGTCTGCCCCGGCTGCTTGCCGGCCGGATGCCATCTTTCGACTATGACCGGACCGAGCGGATAAACGGCCGGACACCCGATGAGACCGCAATCGTCTTGAAAAAATGGTGGAACATGGTCGGAAAGGTCTATATCTCTAAATCGAGGCCGGCCTTTACCCGGATAGAGTCCTACCGGCAGACCGGTGAGATGCGCTACCGGGCGGATATCCTGGAAATCCAAAAAGTGGAGGGCTATGTCGTGCCCCGGGTGCTTTCCATTCATGACGACGCGACCCGTCATCTCGTGCTCGACATTGAAAGGTATTGGGCCAACGAACCGGTCAAGCCGGGAACGTTTCGACTGGATCCGCCGGAATAGAAGGACAGGGGCCGAGGGTTCAAGGTTCAAGGATTCAGAGGTTCAAGGGTTCAGGGGTTTTTAACCCTGAACCTCTGAACCTTTGAACGGGGAACCTTAAATGATTTACCAACATACAACGAGGAAGCATGAACACCGGCCGAACCGTTATCGCGCTTGAAGCCCGCCTGCGGGCCTGTAAGAATGTGATCACCCTGGGAGTCCGTCCCAATTTTGGTGACTACCGCCCGGAGCAGGCCCGGATGATTCGTGAGGCCCCGGTTGTCTATTATCCAACCGCCTTTTATGCCGACCTGTTTGACGCCATGGGTAAGGCAACCTTCCCGAGCTACCACACCTATAAATGCGTCCAGGATAAGATTAAGCAGACGGCCCTTTTGCAATTGCTTGAAATACCCCATCCCCGGACCCGGGTGTTCTACGGGAAACACCAGAAGAGCAAAATCCTGAACTATTTTGATTTTCCATTCATCGGCAAGACCCCGCGGGGCTCCGCCCTGGGGCGCGGGGTATTTTTAATCCATGATAAACAGCAACTGCGGGACTATACCCGCGACCACCCGGTTGCCTATATTCAGGAGTATCTGCCGATTGACCGGGATATGCGGATCGTGGTTATCGGGGGAGAGGTTGTGCATGCCTACTGGCGCAAGAGCCCGGAGGGGGACTTCCGGACCAATGTGTTTTGCGGCGGGGAGATCCTGCTGGAAAAGGTCCCCGCCCCGGCCATTGAACTTGCCCGCCAAGCCGCCCGGGCCTGTGGTTGGAATGATGTCGGTGTGGACATCTGCCGGCATGCCGACCAATACTATGTCATCGAAGCCAACATGAAATATGGCCGGGAGGGTTTTCGAAAGGCCGGTATCGATTACATCGCACTGATGGAAAAACTGATTGCCAATGAAACCATCTGACCATCTGTCCGGGGCGAAAACCCTGGAAGAGATTCACAACGTCCTGGATCGGCGGGAATCCGAGTGGTTTTCGAAAGGAGCGGCCCGCAGCCGTGCGGCTGTACGGCGCCGCGCGGAAGCGCGCCTCGAAGCGGGATATCGCCAGAACTACGCGGTGGATGCGGACAGGATTCTGCATTCACGGGCCTATGCCCGGTATATTGATAAAACTCAGGTTTTTTCACTGATTTCGAACGACCACATTTCCCATCGGGTTCTGCACGTGCAACTGGTATCCAAGATTGCACGAACCGTCGGGCGCTTTCTCGGCCTCAACGAAGACCTGATTGAAGCCATTGCCCTGGGGCATGATATCGGCCACGTACCCTTTGGCCATGATGGTGAAAAAATCCTGTCCACGTTATGCCGTTCGGCCGGCATCGGCCATTTCCTGCACAATGTCCAGAGTGTCCATTTTTTAAATGCGGTTGAAAAGGGGGGGCGGGGATGGAACCTCTGCCTGCAGACCCTGGACGGGATATTATGCCATGACGGCGAGGTTAGCTGCAGCCCTCTGAAACCCTCTGCGGTCAAGACCTTTACGTCCCATGCGGCGGAGATTGAAAGCAAGGTTGCCAATCCCCGGATGTCGCTGGTACCGATGACCATGGAAGGTTGCGTGGTGCGCATGGCGGATACAATCGGCTATATCGGTCGGGATATTGAAGACGCGGTTCGCCTGGGGCTGATCAAACGCAGTGATCTCCCGCGCGACTGCCGGCAGCTGCTCGGAGAAACCAATGGGACCATCGTTTACGCGCTGGTCACCGACCTTATTACCAACAGCCATAACCGGTCCCATGTGGCCTTCAGTGAACCGGCAGCTTCCGCCGTGAACCGTCTCAAGGCGTTCAATCTGGAAAGAATCTATCTGAATCCGAAAATAAAAAAACACCTTGCAACTGTCACGCGGCTATTCACGGTTTTATTTGAGTCCTACTATGAGGATCTGGAAAACAGTCGCCGGGAATCGGTGGTCTTTTCCCGATTTCTGGACAACATGTCGCCTGAATACAAACACGCGCACAGCAGTGCCCACATTGTGCGCGATTTCATTGCCGGGATGACCGACCGGTTTTTTCTCGAACAATGCCCGGAAGCCGATCGGCGGGCCCTGCTGGATACGTATCGGGATATATTCTGATGGTTGAGGCGCGCACCTATCGAGAGCAGATGAATCAGGCGCATCTGGTTTCTTTCCGAACCGTGGTACAAGAGACCGATTTGATGATTCAGGCTGACCGCGAACTGGCCGGGGTCAGCCGCGATCTGGTGCTCCGGTACCGTGGCCATATTGAAAATTTTATTGCCCGGCATGGTGAGTTTGCCCGGACGCTGGTGCCGTGGCCCGCGTCCGGACCCATGCCGGTGATCATCCAGGAGATGGTTGTGGCGGCCAGGCAGGCCGGGGTGGGGCCCATGGCGGCGGTGGCGGGCGCTGTGGCTCAGCAGGTGGGCCAGGGACTGCTCGCGCAATCGCGGGAAGTGGTTGTGGAAAACGGGGGGGACCTTTTTATCAAGCTTGAAAAGCCTGCCACAGTGGGGATATATGCGGGCGATTCCCCCTTGAGCATGCAAGTCGGCGTTAAAATTGACTCGCGCGCCAGGCCGGTGGCGGTCTGTACGTCTTCCGGAACCCTGGGGCACTCCCTTAGCCTGGGCGCAGCGGATGCCGCCACGGTGATAGCCGATTCATGCAGCCTGGCCGATGCGGCTGCGACAGCCATAGGCAACCGGGTTGATTCAGCCTCCGCGGTGAAAAACGCCATCGAGTTCGGACGGACCATTGAAGGGATTCAGGGCCTGGTTGTTATTTGCGGCGAAACCATCGGGGCCTGGGGTGCGGTCAATCTTGAAGCGCTGAAGGGAAAAAAGGGTTGAGTTTTCAGTGTTAAAAGCGTAGGATAGCTCGACTCGGAACTGATTGATATTTTGTGACTATTCAGATCACTTTCGGGATTTACGTGAAGTTCAAAGTCGTAATCGGTACCGTCACGGGTATATTCTCTCGGTATCGAAATCGGTATCGGAAATACTGCTAACAGGTGCTTTGCCATAGCGATCCCGATCCCGATGACGATTTCGAGGATGTCAACAGACCGGGATTGGATGATTCAAACATGGACACAATGTGGGCGCCGTGGCGCATGGAATACATCCTGGGTGACAAGGAAGACGGGTGCATATTCTGTAAAGCCCTCACCACCGACGATGACCTGACCCTTTATAAAGGCCGGGTAACCATGGTCGTGATGAATAAATACCCCTATATCAACGGCCATCTCCTGGTGGCGCCCATTCGGCATGTATCCGGTTTGGACCAGCTGGATGGCAAGGAGAAAGAAATCCTGCTGGCCACCGTTGATAAAGGTGTGGCGATTCTCAAGGAAGTCATGCAGCCCGACGGGTTCAATGTGGGCCTGAATTTGGGACGGGTAGCCGGGGCCGGTGTTGAGGAACACCTTCATTTTCACATAGTGCCCAGGTGGTTCGGAGACGTGAATGCGCTGACCGTGTTTGCGGACGTGCGGGTCATCCCCCAGCATATCCAGGAAACGTTCAACAACCTAAAACCGCTGTTTGACAAAATGGAACCTTCCGGAGACTGAACATGAAAAAAATGAAAATTGCATTCTGGCTCCTTGTATTTGCCTTCCTGGCACTGATTATTTACCAGAATATTGCTTTTTTCCGTGCGCCCCTCAGCTTGCAGGTCAATCTGGGGTTTACGGAGTATGTAACACCGGAGTTTCAGATCTGGGTTTTCTTCATCACCTTGTTCTTTTTGGGTATCCTGTTGACGTATCTTTTCTGCCTGCCGGCAAAATTCAGGGCCGGTAAAAATATTCGCACCCTCAACGCCACAATTGCTTCACAGCGGGACGAACTGAATGCTTTAAAAAATGATGTGGCGGCCATGCGCAGCCCGGCTCCGGTTGAACCTGCCCAGGGAGAGCCCGCTCCGGTTGGTACCGATAAGGTTGAGTAGAGACAGGTTTTCAGGTTGAAGACTGAAGGCTGAAGGAAAATAAAATGCATAGGTGTTCAGGTTGAAGATTGGAAAGCATACCCTCTAACCCGCCAACTTCAGGGTTTTTACTTCTACCTTCAGCCTTCAGCCTAAACAACCTAATTATATGAGCGCACCAAAAATCACGCCCATGCTGAAACAGTATCTGTCCGTCAAGGAACAGTACAAAGACGCGATACTGTTCTACAGGATGGGCGATTTTTATGAAATGTTCTTTGAAGATGCCCGGAAGGCATCCCGGGCGCTCGATATCACCCTCACATCCCGCAACAAGAAGGATGAAAACCCGATTCCCATGTGCGGGGTGCCTTGCAAAGCGGCCAAAGCCTATCTGTCGAGACTGATAGAGCAGGGGTTCCGTGTGGCAATCTGCGACCAGGTGGAGGATCCCGCTGCCAGTAAAGGGCTCGTTAAACGCGAGGTGGTCCGGGTTGTTACGCCCGGCATGATCATCGAAGATGAACTGCTGGACGGCAAGTCCAATAATTATATCCTGGCCTTTGCTCTGGATGGCAAACAGGCCGGTCTGGCCTGCCTTGATATCTCCACCGGAACATTTCGGCTGGTTGAGACCGCCGATCACCCCGCTTTGCGGGATGAGGCCCGGAGAATTGCTCCCCGGGAGATTTTGCTGCCGGACTCCGCGGAAAAAAACACCAGTTTCCAACCGCTTATCGACCTTTTTTCCGAAGCAGCGGTTACCTTTATCGAAGACAGCGCTTTCCGGTATAAAAGGAGCCGGGAGGCCCTGTGCAAACAATTCGGCACCCTCTCTCTGGAAGGCTTCGGGTGCGAAAATCTAAAAGCCGGTGTTTGTGCCGCGGGGGCACTGCTCTACTACATTCGCGAGACTCAAAAGCAGGATATAGAGCATCTGGCGGGCATCGAAACCTATTCCCTGGATGACACCCTCATCATCGACGAACTGAGTTGCCGGAACCTGGAGCTGGTGAAGAATATTCACAGCGGCACCCGCAAAGGGACCCTGCTCAATGTGCTGGATCGGACGGTCACCCCCATGGGCGGGCGCCTGCTCAACCGGTGGTTGCGGTATCCACTCATTGATCCGGAGCGCATCATTGCCCGGCATGCCGCCGTGGAAGAAGCCCTGAAGGGCCTGGGCGTTACCCGCAACCTGAGAAAGCATTTGGAGAATATCTACGACCTGGAACGCCTCATCAGCAAGATTTCCATGGGGCATGCCAATGCCCGGGATCTGACCTCTTTAAAGCACTCTCTCATGGCTCTGCCCGAGATCCTTGAGACCCTGGACACTTTCGATTCACACCTCTTCGGATGGCAGAAGGATACCGCGGTTTTCAGCGAACTGGCCACCCTCATCGAAAACGCCATCCGGGAGGATGCCCCCCTGGTCATCCATGAGGGCGGCATGATCAGGACCGGTTACAGCCGGGAGCTCGATGAATTGATCACCATCAGCCGGGAGGGCAAAGGCTGGCTGATCCAGCTGGAGGCCCGGGAAAAAGAAGACACGGGGATCAACTCGCTGAAGGTAAGATATAACAAGGTTTTCGGCTACTACATTGAAATCCCCAAAGCCCATTCGGAAACAGTGCCGGACCACTATGTGCGCAAGCAGACCCTGGTGAATGCGGAACGCTATATCACCGATGAGTTGAAGACATTCGAAACCCGGGTCCTCAACGCCGATGAAGAGCGGTCTACCCTGGAGTACGACCTGTTTAACGACATTCGCTCCCGGGTGGCCGCCAAGACTCCGGGTTTGCAGGCCATCGCCCGTTTTCTGGCCCGGATCGATTGCCTGCTTGGTTTTGCCGAGGCGGCTGACCGCAACGATTACAGCCGGCCGGCGATCAATACCGAGGGCCGGATAGAGATTGACCAGGGGCGTCACCCGGTGATCGAAAAGATGATTACCGGTGAAAGGTTTGTGCCCAACTCCATAACAATCGATGACCAGTCGGAACAGATCCTGATCATAACCGGCCCGAACATGGCCGGCAAGTCCACGATTTTAAGACAGGTGGCTCTTACCGTGCTCATGGCCCAGGCCGGATCGTTTGTCCCGGCCCGGCAAGCGGACATCAATGTGACCGACCGAATTTTTACAAGGGTCGGGGCCCTGGACAATCTGGCCCAGGGGCAGAGTACGTTTATGGTCGAAATGCAGGAAACCGCGAATATCCTCAACAGTGCCACCCGTCGGAGTCTTATTATCATGGATGAAATTGGCCGGGGAACCAGCACTTTTGACGGGTTGAGCATCGCCTGGGCGGTGGCCGAATATCTCCACGATTACCGGGACAACGGTGTCAAGACGCTCTTTGCTACCCATTATCACGAACTTACCGAACTGGCCAAAATCAAAAAACGGGTCAAGAACTACAATATTGCCGTTAAGGAGTGGAACGACGAAATTATTTTTTTGCGCAAGCTTGTGGCCGGTGGGACGAATCGCAGCTATGGCATCCAGGTGGCCAGACTTGCAGGGGTGCCCCTGAAAGTGATAGATAAAGCCAAGAAGATACTCTTTGAGATCGAAAATGAAGCCGGTCATCTTAGAAATGCCGGTAAGGCTCCGGCGGAGGCAGCTGGGTCGGCGGGCGGGCCCACGCAATTGAACCTGTTCCAATCACCGGAAAACGCAATCTTAAGAGACCTGCGCGGTATGGATCTGTCGAACACAACTCCCCTGGAAGCATTGACCCTGCTGAGTCAATTGCAGGAAAAAGCAAATAAAACTGAAACTTAAGTTTAAATGAGCATTTCACTAACAAGATCTTTGAAGGGCTGGCGGAAGGTACCCGACACCAGAAACGGGCACCGGCACCGCCTGTTCAAAAGCCTTTTGATCTGTGTCCTGATCCTGGCCGCTGTCGGCATGGGTACCACCGGGATGGCGGCCGACCCCAAAGAGAGCTTCTTCAGGGCCCAGGCCTGCTACGAAAATCTGCGCGACCATCCCAAAAAACAGAAATACCGGTCCAACTGGTTCCCCTGTATCGAGAAATTCCGATCAGTCTACAACCTGGATCCCGATGGGCAATGGGCACCGGCCGGGCTTTACATGACCGGTAAGCTGTACCTGGAGCTGCATAAAAAGTCCTTTCGGACGTCCGATCTGAAGGAAGCCGAAGACCTGTTCCGGAGGATAACGCTGCGATTTCCGAAAAGCCAGTACAGCCGCAAGGCGGCCGCGGCCCTGGAGACCCTGGCCCGGTCGGGCAGTAAAAAGAAAATGAAACTGCCGGCGGCCGCGCCGACTGATTCGCCCTATGGGCAGGCACAGGCGGCCTATACGAAGTTGAAAAAAAGCCCCCGGCGGCAAAAATACCGGGAAAACTGGTTTGCCGTGATCAGAAAGTTTGAGAGTGTTTACAAGCACGACCCACACGGCCCGGCTGCCGCGGCCGCGTTATACACCACCGGGGAATTATACCTGGGGCTTTCTAAAAAATCTTTCCTGACCGCCGACCGGCGGGAAGCCCGGGATATTTTCACACGGGTCGTGAGCCGTTTTGACGGAACGCCCTATGCCGAAAAAGCGCAGAAGCAGTTGACCGCCTTCGAAAAAAAGAGTGGTTCCCGGCCGGTTGCGAAGCAGACATCCGCGAAAACAGTCGCAACAAAGGGTTTTGAAAGAGATTTCAGCAACGCCGAGAAAAGTTACCGTTCCCTGGTAAAATCAAAAAAGCGGTCGAAATACCGTGATCAGTGGAAGCGGGTTATCGGGAATTTTACAGAAATAGTTGATCGCGACCCGGAGGGACCCTGGGCGGCGGCCGGACTTTTCAGGGCCGGGGAGTGCTACCTGGAGCTGCATAGGCGTAGTTTTCTCTCAGCGGACCGGGAAAAGGGGCTGGATCTGCTGGCGCAGGTTGTCAAAGAGCACCCCCGGAGCCAATACAGTCCTAAAGCGTCGGCAATCCTGGTTAAAAAGGGCCGCAAGGTTCCCACACCGGTGGCGTCTGCCCCGGTGGGGGTAAAACCGGTGTCTCCCCAACCAGGCAGCGATGCCATTGCCCAGCAGATCTTCAAGGCCAATACCGAGAGCAAAACCGGCCGGGAACTCCTGGCCACAAAAGTATCACCGGGTTTTGCCACGGTGACGGGGCTGCGCTACTGGTCGAATCCGAGCTATACCCGGATCGTTATCGATGCAGACAGGGATACTACGTATACCCATCGCCTGCTGAAAAAAGATGCCTCCCTGAAAAAGCCGCAAAGGTTGTTTGTCGACCTGAAGAAAGCCAGGCTGGATCGGGGAACCAGGCGAAAAATTCCGATTAACGACAACCTGTTGAGCGATGCCCGGGCGGGCCAGTATAAAAAAGATACGGTACGCGTGGTGGTGGATATCAAGTCTTTTAAGACTTATAAAATATTTCCCTTGAATAATCCCTTCAGAATCGTGATTGACGTCCGGGGGCAGGACCAGAAAACAAAAATCGTATCCCGACCGGCCGGCAAAATTAAAATAAACGGTAAAGTTCCGCCGGGTGCCATTGCCCGGCAGTTTTCCCTGGGGGTCAGCCGCATCGTGATCGATCCCGGTCATGGCGGGAGAGACTACGGGGCCCGGGGATATTACAAGGGGGTGCATGAAAAGAATGTGGTCCTGCAGATCAGCAAAAAACTGGCTAACAAAATCCGAAAACAGCTTGGCTGTGAAGTGCTGATGACCCGGACAACGGACAAGTACCTCACCCTGGAAGAACGCACGGCTTTTGCGAACACGAAAAACGCGGATCTGTTTATCTCGATCCACACCAACGCCATCAGGGACAAGCGGGCCTATGGCATCGAGACCTATTTTCTCAACCTGGCGACTGATGACGAGGCCATCCGGGTGGCCGCCTTTGAAAACGCGACGTCCACGAAGAATATCAGTGATCTGCAAACCATATTGACGGATCTGATGCAGAACGCAAAGATCAATGAGTCGAGTCGCCTGGCGGGCAACGTTCAGGATCTTTTAACTAAAAACCTTAGGACCCATTACAAAAAGGTACGCAACAAGGGTGTCAAACAGGCGCCTTTTTACGTGTTGCTGGGAGCGCAGATGCCGGCGGTGCTGATCGAGACATCCTTCATCAGCAACCCACGCGAATGCAAGCGGCTCACGAATCCCCGTTACCAGGACCGGCTGTGCGACGGGATTATCAAGGGGATCAGGGGGTATATCAAAGAGATCAATCCGACGGCCTATCGTGGAAAACCAGGAAAAAAAGGGTGAGAAGGGCCGGATCCCAGGATTCGAGGGTTCAAGTGAACCGGCCTTGCCCTTTAAAACCAAAACCAGATTAAGTGCCCGAGAAACCCTGAATAAAAACCTTAAAACATAAAACGAAACACCTGACCTTACCCAACCATGGAGGGACAAGATGGCGTACGCAAACATACTGTATGAAGTAAACAACGGAATTGCCGTGATTACCTTTAACCGGCCCAAGGCTCTGAATGCGCTTAACGGAGCGCTTCTGGATGAATTGGCCGGGGCGCTGGATCAGATTGAGGTGGATGCCGACATCCGCGTACTGGTACTCACCGGGGCCGGTGAAAAATCTTTTGTGGCCGGGGCGGATATTACCGAGATCGCCAAGTGCAATACGCTGCAGGCCAAACTTTTTGCCCGCAAAGGCCAGGCGGTTATCAGTCGGCTGCAGGGCCTGGCCATACCGGTGATCGCCGCCGTAAATGGTTTTGCATTGGGGGGCGGTAGTGAGATGGCCCTGGCCTGTGATTTTATCTACGCTTCCGAAAATGCCATGTTCGGGCTGCCCGAGATCACGCTCGGCATCATTCCCGGATTTGGCGGAACGCAGCGTTTGCCCAGGCTGATTGGACTGAACCGGGCCAAGGAAATGATATTTAGCGGAAAGATGCTGCCGGCGGCCGAAGCGTTCACTATGGGTATGGTCAACAAAGTCCTGAGCCCGGACACCCTTATGGAAGAGACTTTCAAGACAGCCGGGGCCATTGCCGCGAAAGGGAAGGTATCCCTGCGGGCCGCCAAACAGGTGATCAACGCCGGGGTCAATGTAGACCTGACGACGGGTTGCGCCATGGAGGTGGATGCATTTGCCCTGTGCATGGCCAGTGTCGATGCCAAAGAGGGAACTTCCGCGTTTCTCGAAAAACGAAAAGCCGAGTTTAAAGGGGACCTGGAGGGGTGAGCCAGGGTTAAGTGATTCAGGGTTCAGAGGCTACGGGTTTTCAACCCTGAACAGGGAATCTTGAATGGGGAATTTTGCCGGCACTTTTCCCGGACCCTGAATGCCCCTGCAAGTCATTAAGATTTGACATAATCATATGAATTGGTTTATATTTCTCCAACCTGCCATGCCCTGCAGGGTATGGCCGACATACCGGATTTGACTTGGTTTAAGCTTTATGTCAGACAAAAAAAGCAATTTTCAGGTTGTCTGGGGGATAGCCCTGGTGATGATGGGTATCATGGTTTTTTTCAGGATCCCCCAGGTGATACCGGAAATTGAACAAATCGGGACGTTTTCATCATCCATAGGGTTTATCAAATTCTGCTTCTATTTTATGGCCGTCATGTTGATTGCCGGTGGTGGCAAGAAACTCTACCGGCAGTTTTCAGACCAGAAGAAGGACACAGACCAGGTGGATCCGTAGTTCAAATATCGGTTGCCACAGGAAGTTTCGTTTGGCTCGAGGCAAATCAGGGCGGCCGGGGTGCGGAGCAACATTAAAACGGGTTGAAAGTCCGGCAACCGCTATCAACAGTTTTCCGGGTTGTGTTCACGGGGTGATTGCAACTGAAAGCCCACGTTGATTCAACCTATTGAAACTTGCACAAAAAAAAAGATACTTCCAATTAAATCAATTGATAGCGTTTGTCCGGTCCAAGATAGAGTTTGAGGTATATTCCGAAGTGTCGGGGGCTACAGTTGTAGTCGACGTATTATTCTGGCAAACGCTATAACATAAGAGGTGAAAAATGGCGGCAGAGCCTGCAAAAGCGAACGGCAACCCAGATGTCGACCTGCAGTCAGAGGTGGAATACAGAACCAAGCTGCAGGAAATCTGCAATAAGATCTATGCTGCTAAAAACCTGGATGACATCCTCATCAACCTCAGAGACGAAATCACCGGGCTTTTCGAAGCGGAACGGATTACCGTCTACGTGGTCGACGGGAAAACCCGCGAACTGGTGTCCCGGTTCAAATCCGGTGAAGAAATTGGCGAAATCCGTATTCCGGTATCCCCGAACAGTATTGCCGGCTGCTCGGCCTTCAAGCAGAAACTGATCAACATCAAGGATGCCTATGATGAAGCCGAACTGAAGGCCATCGACCCGAAATTGAAATTTGATTCCAGCTGGGACCAGAAGACGGGATTCACCACCAAGCAGGTCCTGGTTTTTCCGATCATCTACAAAAAATTTCTCCTGGGCGGCATCCAGATGATCAACCGCACCTCCGGTGACGCCTTTAACGCGATTGACGAGTGGGCCGTGGAGGAGCTGGCCAAAATACTGGGCATTGCCCTGTACAACCAGAAACGCATGGCCCGGGGAGGGCGGCCGACCAAGTTTGACTACATTCTTGAAAATCATATTCTGACACGTAAAGAACTTGATAAGGCCATTAAGCAGGCCCGCGAGCGGAAAGAGCCCATTGAAGATATCCTGATGGGAGAGCTCAAGATTCCAAAAAGTGAAATCGGAAAATCGCTTTCAAAATTCTATAAAGTCCCCTTTGTGGAATACAACAAGAATACCCCTATCCCCGGCGAGTTGCTGGCCAAGCTGAAAGTGCCCTTTATGAAGAACAACTCGTTTGTGCCGTTGCGTGAGGAAGACGGCAAGGTCATCATCGCCATGGACAATCCCAATGATCTCCAGCGGATTGACAGTATCAAGATGCTGTTCCCCGGCAAGCCAATCGGGTTCAGTGTTGCCCTGAAACCCGATATACTGGAATTTATCGGTCTCTTTACCCAGGATGAAAAAGAATTGGCCTCCATGGATGACATCCTTTCGCAGCTTGAATCGGATGAAGATGAGATGGAAGAAGAGATCGGGGGTGTGGGTGAAGAAGACAGCGCGGTGGTTCAGCTGGTCAATAAAATCATCATCGATGCTTACAACCGGGGCACTTCGGATATTCACATCGAACCCTATCCCGGTAAACAGAACACCCAGGTGCGGATAAGAGTCGACGGCTCCTGCATGGTTTACCAGACGATCCCCTACCAGTACCGGAATGCGATTGTCTCCCGCATCAAGATCATGTCCGATCTGGATATCGCCGAACGCCGGAAACCCCAGGACGGCAAGATCAAGTTCAAGAAGTTCGGCGGGCTGGATATCGAACTGCGGGTGGCCACGGTTCCCACCCAGGGCGCCCTCGAGGATATCGTCATGCGTATCCTGGCTGCCGGTGAACCGATTCCGCTGGAGAAGTTGGGGCTCACCGAACAGAATTTTGATAATTTTGTCAGCGTTATTACCCAACCCTACGGGATTATATTTGTTTGCGGGCCCACCGGTTCAGGTAAAACCACCAGTTTGCACAGCGCCCTGGGATATATCAATAAAATTGAAACGAAAATCTGGACGGCGGAAGACCCGGTTGAAATTACCCAGAAAGGACTGCGGCAGGTCCAGGTAAAACCCAAAATAGGGTTTGACTTTCCTGCGGCGATGAGGGCCTTCTTGAGAGCTGACCCGGATGTTATCATGGTGGGTGAGATGCGTGACAAGGAGACCACCTCCATCGGTATCGAAGCTTCTCTCACCGGTCACCTTGTGTTTTCCACCCTGCATACCAACAGTGCCCCTGAAAGCATTACCCGTCTGCTGGATATGGGTATGGACCCGTTCAATTTTGCTGATGCGATTTTATGCATCCTGGCCCAGCGGCTGGGCCGGACACTCTGTAAAAACTGCAAGAAGGAATATCACCCCAGTCAGGCTGAATACGATGAACTGGTCAGGGAGTACGGTGACCCGGCGCTTTTCGAAAAGTACGTCAATATTCCTTACACTGAGGATCTGACCATCAACAAAATTAACGGCTGCGATAAGTGCAACAATTCCGGTTATGCCGGTCGGTGCGGACTGCATGAACTGCTCATGGGCACGGATGAAATGAAAAATAAAATCCAGAACAACGAACCCGTGGAAAAGCTGCTGGAGCAGGCCCTGGGCGATGGCATGACCACCCTGAAGCAGGATGGCATCGGCAAGATATTCGGTGGTATGCTGGATCTGGTGCAGGTGCGCAAGGTGTGTATTAAGTAAAACAAGGGTTCAAGGATTCGAGGGTTCAAGGGGTCAAGTGAAAAGCCAAACCCCCGGACCACGGCAAAGGCCGTGGACCGGGGGTTTTCTTATTTTGAGACGGCTATTATCCTCTTACGCGAAGCTTCGGGCCCTCCTGCCAGTCGATACTGGAAGCCCTTGAACCCTGTTATGCCTTCATTCCCCGCCAACTTCCGATCGCGGCACCAGCACCCCTTCCAATGCTTTTTCAAACCGAATAGTTTGTTTCAGGTAGTAATCGCGGTTTTCTTCCGCCATACCCAGCGCTTGTTTGGAGGCCAGCAGGGCCTGCTCGACCTGCCCGTTGACAAAATAGCTTTCGGCCAGGGTGTCGAGGACGTGCGCCTTCGGAAAAAGATCTGCGGCCGCCAGGGCCAGTTTTAAGGCCTCTTCCGGTTGGCGGAGGCTCTCATCCTCGCAGGTGGCGTACAGCCAGGCCAGGTTGTTCAGCGCCGGGGGGAATTGCGGATTCAGCCAGATCGCTTGACGGTAGGCCGTGATGGCCTTCGCAAAATCCTTTTTATTGATGTATACATTGGCAAGGTCGTAATAGAGGGCGGCATTTCCCGGCGATTTTTCTATTTCCAGGACAATCAGTTTTTCAAGGAAGTTATTGGTCAGCTGCTCGGTGGGGATCCGGGGGGTGATAAACCAGCCGGTGGCCATGGCCACACAGAGAAAGAGGGCGTACGCCAGCAGGCTGTTTTTAACCTTACGGTCATGGCGTTGGATAAAGCGGCGGTCATGTTCGCATTGTTGTAAAAATGCGATACGCTCGGCGATACTGAAATGGTGCCAGTTCGGCTTGTCCGGTGACTGTCCGCTTGTCAGGGCGACTTTTTCCAGTGAACGTATCAGCGGGAAGGCGGTCGGCAGCAGATCGAAAACATACGCATCGGCCTGGCGCTCAAAATTACGAATGAAGAAGCCGAAAAGGTACCTGAAGTAGAGCAGGAAAATGATAATAAACACCACGTTGAAAATGGCATAGACCGCCGGGTACGATACGGTACTGAAGAGGCCGACAGACAGCAGGAGATAGTTCAGGTAGCTCACCATGAAAATCAGGATATCCTGGATGGCGTAGAAGACAAGTAAGAATCCCAGGAAGAAGAGAAGGTAGAACTGCAGATGGTGTTTTTTAACATGCCCGATTTCATGGGCGATCACCGCATCGATTTCGTCGAAGGTAAGATACTGCAGCAGGGCGTCGGTCACCAGGATATATCTGAATCTGGCCACCAGTCCCATCACGCCGGCAGTGAGCATGCGGCCGCCGAATATGGGCCAGCTTAGAATATTTGCATAGGCGACCTGCGCCTTTTGACACAGGGTTTCTATCCGGTTCCGGTGAATTCCTGACTCCAGGGGCTGGCAGCCCCAGAAACGCTGGATCATCGCCGGTGCGGCAATGGCGATCGCCAGCAGGAAGACTGTGAAAAAAGCGATTTCTCCCGCCGGGTTGCTCTGGATGTTTTTAATAAAGTCGAAGGGGAGCAGGGCCAGCAGGTCCGCTGTCAGGGAGATGATGAACCAGGGAATCAAAACCGGTACTGAAAAAGCAATATGCGACCAGATAAATGCGCGCCGCGACTCACCAATGCCGCCGAGCATACGCCCGATCGGGTGGGCGTGATACCAGATAATGGCAAGGTAGCCCACGAACAGTGCGATGCAAATTACGGCACCCAGGGTCGGCAGGTGTGCAAAAAGGGCCATTCTCGCCAGAAAGGAGGGGAGGTTGAGCCCATAGATATCCAGGGTCAACAAGATAATTGCCAGAACCGACAGCCGCCCCTGGATGCTTGAGAACCGGTAGTCTAGGGAGGCCAGGCTTATACCCACCGCCTGCCGTTTCAACTGCCGGAAGGCAAACCACACCAAGCCGTAAAAAAGGACCCCCAGGGCAGTAAAGGCAAACAGGGTTTCCACAGGGCCCAGATTGGTCTTGTCGGATGGTTGGTAGGTCGAGTAGATCAGCAGAACGACTATAAAGTAGAGGAAGTTTCCAAACATTTAAAATTCCTTTCATGAATTTTAAATCTGCTGTCTACGCCACCGGATACCGGGGAATGTACGGTCAGGTGAGTACTTACGTCGGCCTGGTTACCCGGTGCAATGCAACTGCTCAACACCTTAGAACCAAATTTACCTCGGAGGTAAGGAGGGCACCAGAAATATGCCCTTGACGTTGAACTCATTCGCGTAGGTCAAAATCCCTTCAGGGCAGCTTCAGCGCCACCAATTGAGGTGTCATGTGGGAGCAGCGTCTCGCCGCGATAAGCCTCCCGAGGTATCGTGAAACTCGCGACAAGCTGCTACTCCGGCAAAAAACATGGTTTTAGTCTTGAGGCTTTGTTCCGGCGCAGCCGGAACCCTTGGCCCCGGGAATCCTCGCATCCGCGGCCCCTTGTTTATTATTTGAAATAGCGTTCCTTCTCCGAATAGATACACCCGCAATATTGCTGGCGGTACATGCCGAGCCGCTTGGATTCCGTGATGCCCGTTTTCCAGCCTTCCCGGAAATCCTGGTAATGAAAGGCAACCCCGGTGGCTTTGGCCACCGTTTCACCGATTTCCCGGATGGCGGTATGCTTTTGGAACTTACTGTAGAGCAGGGTGGAGGTGAAACAGTCGAATTTTCCTTTTTTGGCCACAAGGGCGGCTGCGGTGAGCCGCTTGTGGTAACAAAGGCGGCAGCGTTCGGTTTCCCGGAAAGCGATATCCCGGAGAAAGCCTTCAAGATCGTAACCTTCCTGGACGATGACCCTGAAGTCAGCCCGGTCAGCGTAATCCTGCAGGGTCTCTTGGCGCTTGAGACACTCGGTATAGGGATGGATGTTGTGGCGGTAGAAATAGCCCATGACATCCATTCCCTGTTCACGCAGGACTTGAAGCGGGTATACCGAACAGGGCCCACAGCAGGCATGCAGAAGAATTTTCACGTACGACCTCCGAAAATGGCAGTGCCGATGCGTACCAGGGTGGCGCCTTCTTCAATAGCGGCTTCAAAATCCCCGGTCATGCCCATGGACAGTTCATCCATGACGATTCCGGGGATCGCGAGACCGCGGATATGGTCGCGCAGTTCCCGGAGCTGTCGGAAATATGGCCGGGCTTTATCCGGATTGTCGAAAAAGGGCGGCATGGTCATCAACCCCCTGAGCGACAGGTTTTCCAGGGTGCTGATTCGGGTGACCAGGTCAGCGGCCTTTTCGCGGGAGGTTCCCGATTTAGAGGTTTCGCGGGCGAGGTTGACCTGGAGCAGAATCGGTTGAACCTTGCCTGTTTTAGCTGCCTGTTTATTCAGCTCCCCGGCCAGTTTTTCTGAATCAACAGAGTGGATCAGGTCAAACAGCCGGACTGCGTATTTGGCTTTATTGGATTGCAGGTGCCCTATAAAATGCCACTGGGCCGGGCTGGCGGCCAGGTCGTTTACTTTTTCCCGGGCTTCCTGGATATAGTTTTCGCCGAACAGGACCAAACCGGCATCGAGAGCCTGCTGAATACTGGCAACCGGTTTGGTTTTACTCACCGCCACCAGTTTGACCTCATCCGGTGAACGGCCGCAATTTACCGCGGCGTTGGCAATGCGGTCTTGAATTATGGCTATTCTGTCTTTCAATTTCAAATTCCTTATTTAAAATTTCTTCCATAAATTTTAAATGTGGTGTCTATTCTGCAGAATAACAGGTTTAAGCTGCTGCCCCGGCTCCTGTGCGATGCCCTGACTCAACCGGCCAATCAACCCAATCGAACCAACCGAACAAATAGAACATTTTTATCTATTTACCAATAACTAATAACTATTAACGGTTAACCGGTACCCGCCCTTACTCGGCTTCCGTCTTTCCATTCGGCTGTCCCAGGTTGCCATGCTGGACAACCCCCTGCTCGATCAGGTGTTCGATGACCTCGCAGACCGGCAGCCCGACAACATTGGTGTACGAGCCATGAATACTGCGTACCAGGAAGGTGCCGATGCCCTGGATGGCATAAGCCCCGGCCTTGTCGAACGGTTCCCGGGTTTGAACATACCACTCAATTTCCTCGGCGGAAAGGGTTTTGAATGTCACGGCGGTTGTCGTCGTTTCCGCATAGTGGTGGCCCGCGTCCTCGCAGTATATGGCAAACCCGGTGATCACCGCGTGGGTCTGGCCGCTCAACTGCTGCAGCATCTGCCGGGCGGCTGCCATGGAATCCGGTTTGCCGAGAATGTCCCCATTGATGACGACAATCGTGTCCGCGCCGATCACCCAGCAGTCCGGGTGCTTTGCGGCGATATCCGCTGTTTTGGCTTCTGCCAGCCGGCGGGCATAAACCTCCGGGGCACAGACGGGGACAGCGGCCTCGTCAATCGCACTCGGTACACTGGCAAAAGTCAGACCGGCCTGTTCCAGCAGGTACCGCCGGCGGGGGGATTGCGACGCAAGTATTAGTTTTCTTTGATCTTCCATAAATGTCGTTCGCCCTGTATTTGTTCTGCCTGCCCGGGCAAATGGGAGGCAGACGGTTTTGTGTGACGCCTCAGGTAATCAGACCACGGCAAACGGCATGAAGGGTTCTTCGCTTTGATCGTTGCCGAATTTGTTGTACCCTAGCGTACACGATTGCGTGGCTTCACAATTTCGAACAGCAAATGTTGTAATTAGCAAATACGATACCCTTTGACAACCAGTCGGCAAGTCGGTTAACAGAGACCGTCGGGCGCTAAGGTTTTTGGGATTTGTTTCACCCTTGAAACCGCGACCCCTTGGATCCTTGACCCCTTGCTGAGCGATGCCCCTAAGGAAAATCGAAAGCCAGCGGAAGTGGCATGACCTGATGGAGGATATGTGGCCCGGATACTGATACTAGGCGCCGGAAAGTTCGGTTTGAAAGCGGTCCGGACACTTTCTCAAAAGAAATCCAACCGGATCACGGTCGTGGAGGCCGACCCGGAGCGGTGCGAAGCTTTAATTGGTGAAGGTATCGACGCGGTTAGGGCGGATGGTATTGCCTACCTGGCTGGCAGCTTGAAAGACCCGAACCCGCCGGACTGGGTCATCCCGGCCATACCGCTGCACGTCGCTTTCGAATGGCTGCAGACAACCCTGCCGGAGGGGACGAATCTTGACCTTTTACCGGTTCCCGAACAGGTGTGCGCGCAGCTTCCCAACCCGTTTGCGGGCACTGCCGGCCAGGTTTATATCAGTTATGCCGACTTTATCTGCCCTGAAGAGTGCCCGGAGCCGGCAGACGTTTGCACATTTACGGGCAAGGCCAGGAAAGGGATTCTCTATCGAACCCTTGCGCAGATCCAGTACGCTGACTATACGTCCGTCGTTTTACGCAGTCGGCAGATTGCCCCCGGTCTGGGAGGCTATCGTTCCGACGATCTATTTGCGGCACGTATCCGGGTACTGGCTGCAAAGGGTCCGGTCCTATTAAGTACGGCATGCAAATGCCACGGGGTAATACAGGCTTTCAGGATAACTTAATTACTTGCCTTGAAAGGTTTTTTGAGATAGAAGATCCGCTATTCAATAGGAGCCATCTCAGGAATGGATTTTGGCCCAAGGTGCGGCGGACGCGAATATCAACCCGGAGAAATACTGATAGTATTTCGAGGACTTGATATGAACGCCCAACGCGGAGGTTGGGCCAAAAGGCGTTTCTGAGATGGCTTCTGCCCGGGTGGCGGAACTGGTAGACGCAAGGGACTTAAAATCCCTCGGAGCTAAGCTCTGTACGAGTTCGATTCTCGTCCCGGGCACCAATAAAATCAACAGGTTAGCCAGTATGCTGGTTAGCCTGTTTTTCTTCAAAATCAACGATTGTGTCCGAAATTGTGCCCGTGAGGGTTTTTAAATAATTTTCCTGCTGTCGGGCTGCTCGTTTCAGGTCCCTATCATCGACGATGTTGTAGCGTTCGAACACTGACCTGGTTTTATGCCCAGATATCCTCATTGCCACCTTTTCTGGGATGCCTGAACGAATCATATTCCTAACTGCTGTGCGCCTCAAATCGTGAAACAGCTTTTTTTGCACACCACTTTTCTTAAAGGCTTTATTCCAAGCATAACGAAAATCTTTAATTTTATCGTCGCCTCTGAGATTAGGAAAAACATATGGCAGGATTTTTTTAGCGCTTTTTCGTTGATTCCAGAGCCCTTCAAATATTGAAATGAGCTCTGTGTCAAGATAGATCAACCTGCCATCATTATTTTTTGTCATCCCAGCTTCCAATTTTACACCCCAGGCCTTACGGTCAACAAGAGACCAAGTCAGATTAGAAATTTCACCCACACGCCATCCGAGCTTATAGCCAAAGGTTGCGAATCCCTGAAGGTAAGAGGGTAGGGCATCTCTGAATTTGAGGAATTCATCGTGTTCAAAGAATCCTGTCCGGACATTGTTTTCAGCCAGCATGGAAATATATGGCACCCTGTCTACAATCGGCGGGGTCTGTTGAGCTCCGAGGTTGAGCATTCTTTTCAAAGCAGACAACTCCCGATTTATTGAAGCGTTAGCAGCTCCCTGCTCAAGACAGGTTTCAATATATTCATTAATGCTTGGTGTGGTGATAAATATAGCCTTAAAACCTTTGAAATACTTGTTTAAATGCTTAACACTCCTTTCCGCTCTATCAAGCGATTTTTTCTGGTTAATTCGGTAATCCCTCAAAAAGTCCTCAGCTAATTGACCATAGGTAATTTTTTCAAAATGCCCCCCCCCCTGGTAGCTTACCACGGGCAATGTCGCCCTTTCGTCGGCCTAAGAGCTTCTTAGACAATCCATAGGGCAGTTGTTCATGATTTGAATCGAGAATTGTAAAAGCCTCTCTCTGAGAACTGAATTGTTGAAAAATAATATAAAGCAATCCATCTTGATTCTAAAGTCGAACTAAATGAGTTGGAAGCTTTTTGATACACTTTATAGGAGTCTTGAAATGAATAAACTCGATCTAATTGAAACCCTCAAGAAAAAAGCCAACATAAAAAAGAAAATAGCAGCTAAGGCTGTGGATTTGTTTTTCGATGAAATGACAGCCGCACTTGTCAACGAAGACCGTGTCGAAATACGGGGGCTTTGTTCTTTTTACGTTAAGGAATATAAGGGATATACTGGAAGGAACCCTAAGACAGGTGAGGAAGTTCAAATTAAACCCAAGAAGCTGCCCTTTTTCAAAGTTGGGAAAGAATTGAAGGAGAGGGTGGATCAATAAAAAAGGTAAGGCCTATATCTTAGGAGCAAAGATTGAGCCACAATATCATACGAAAAATAAGGGAGGAGCTTCTTATTGGTAAGGCTGAACTTGCCAGGAAAGCAGAAGTTACCGTTTTGACCCTTAGTCGAGTTGAGCAAGGAAAACCCTGTCGCTTAGATACCAAAAGAAAAATCATTGAAGCTCTTGGATATGATATTTCTGACAAAAGCAAAATTTTTCCTGATGATTGATAACGATTGACATTTAATGTGTATCGAATCCAATTTATCTTGACATTTTCCTCTATTTTTAAATATTATTCAATAGTTGCGCCCTCCCTGAAACTCAAGCTGCCCAGACTATAGACTACCCTCCATCACCACTGCCTAATGCCCTCATATCATAAGATTTAGCAAACGATTACCCACATAAGCGAACGCCAAATTTTCGCAATGCAACCCTATGTACTGGGGCAACTATTGCTGTCGTGAATATCGTATCAAAAAAGTTTCCAACCGTCCAAATACTAACATCATAAATAGTGGTGGGGACGAAGTCATAGGTGCTTCTCATCTGGTTGATATTTTAAGAGATGTAGGAATATCCATCTTCAGAAAAGACAACCATTCTATAGAAAGGAGGGAGACATGGCTAAAATTGAAGATCTTATGAGAGCCTGCTTAAAGACAATGGAAGAAGGTAAAAATCACGAAGCAGCGGACTTTTTTACAAATGATGGTGTTTGGATTACACCCTTTGGCAAATTTGTGGGAAAGGAAGAAATTATAAAGTTTCTGAATTGGCAAAATGGCCAGATGTCGTATACGGCGGAAGGCGCGGGGAATGATATTATCGTATCTGACCAAAAAGCTTTCTTTGAGCACCATATCAAAGCAAATGTCCAAGGCAAATCCGTTGAACTATCTGCCATGTGTGCTTGGGAATTCGACGATAATGATAAAGTTAAAGAAGTCAGGACTGTTTATGATCGGTTCTCAACTTTAGAACAAGCGGCAACAGGTATTGGTAAATTTATCGTCGGTCTCATTGCAAAACAGTTTGTTGTTAAATGATTATAAAGATTCTTACGCGATGTTTTTGACAAATACGGTCACAGTGGACTTACTTTTGTAGATAGGCATTGATATATAAAATGGAGAAACCGCTAAAATTTTGCATTGTGGGCTCTTGTCAGAAGAATGTACCTTCTGTGGGGAGCCTAAATCTCATACAGAAAAATCTTCTTAATATAATGCTATCTTGGTATTCAATGTATGGCATATAGAAGAGGGGAGGAAGTCATGTTTGCACGATTTACAACAGTCCAAGTAAATGCAGATAAGATTGATGAAGTTGTAAAGATTTATGAGGATAGTGTCGTGCCTGGTGGTAAAGCCCAGAGTGGATTTTGTGGTATTTATCTCTTTACTGATCCAAAAACCGGGAAAGGTGTCTCTATTTCTTTATGGGAAAGTGAAGCGGACGCCGTGGCAAATGAGCAAAGTGGTTACTATAAGGAACAAGTTGGAAAGTTTGCAGAATACTTTACAGCGCCTCCTGTTCAAGAAGGTTATGACGTTGCTGTTAAAGCGTAAACTGGCAAATAAGAAATTACTGTGCTTGGCAACCAAATCTCATAGGGCTCAATTTTAAAAAACTGCGCACCAGTTTGTTCAAACATTAGCAGCCCATAAAACGAGTGATGATTTATGAAATCTGACAGCAAACATTGGGATGAAATATTTTCCAAAACAGAAGATGCAAAACTGGGATGGTATGAAAAAGATACTTCCCAGACTTTTAAATTGTTGCACAAAATTCCTAATTGGAAAAAAGCAACAATTTTTCTCCCTGGCGCAGGCACGTCTATTCTCATAGAAGAGCTTATTTCCAAAAGGATTAAGCTGGTTCTTAATGACATTAGCAATGAAGCCCTAAATCGAGTCAGGCACAGATTGCAAGACAGCTGTGAAAAAATTCATTGGCTTTACCAAGACATTGCTCAACCAATCAAAGAGCCCATACCAGAAATTGAGATATGGATTGATAGGGCTGTTTTACATTTTTTAACCAATAAAGATGATATCAAAGGGTATTTTAAAAATGTAAAGTCAACTCTGAAAATCGGTGGCCACGCCATATTTGCTGAATTTTCAATGATAGGTGCGAAAAAATGTGCAGGCTTAAAGCTTCATCGGTATTCTGTTGAAGAACTGTCAGATAACTTAGGATCCGAGTTCAGTTTGGTTTCGAGTTTTGATCATACCTATATTAATCCATTTGGTGATCCAAGACCATATATCTACGCTCTATATAGACGAGAAAAATAAGGGCCTTGTGGCCTGATATCTTAATTGGCGTAATGGCCACCGAATCAAAAGTGCGAAAGATTATTGACACTACCTTCACTCGTCACAGTTCACTTTGCTATGTTTATGCTTAAGCACAAGGGAAACTACGCCCACGGCGACAAACAGCATGGCCGTTCCGAGATGAAAAAAATTAATGGTCATCATCAGTGTTAATCCCGGTGTCCAAGCGGCAAAGTTTTTCACCCCGGCTATCAAACCCGAGAAGAGTACCAGCGTCAGGGCAATGCCCACGAGCCGGTCTAAAGCCGTGCGCGGAGTCTGATTTTTGCGCAGGATGATCGTTCCTGCCAGGTAATAGACGGCCAGTGCCAGGAGTATGGCCCCGGTCACAAGATGAACTTTCATGTTGACGATAAAATTTCCGGACCACTGGAATCCCGGGATATCGGCAATGTAATAGCGGCCGTACAGGGGCATGTTGCCAAACCCGGTGAACAGGGCAATGAGCGTGGTCGCGCTCAACAGCCATTTTAGCGCGCTGCCATTAGCTTTGGGTTCCATCGCTATCCTCCTGTTCGGCTTCCAGATTTGCAGCCAGGGGCTTAAAGCGCGCCAGGGCGCCGAGAACACCGGCCACCGGGGCGACGGCCAGGGCTGTGGCCCAGGTGTTGGGGGCTGCCATGACATCCGCCACCGGTTTGAGATGCGGCTCCCCCGGCCCTTTCTCAATGCTCTTATTGAGGACATCAAAGGGTATGGGTGATACGTACAGGGTGTTGGTACCTCCATTTTCCCGATCACCGTACACATACCCGTCAATATCCTTGGCCAGGTCATAGGCCTTTGCGATCATTTCCTTCCGCGGTCCGATTTGCTGGACCTCCTCCGGGCAAACCTCCACGCAGGCCGGCAGTTCGCCGTCTGCGATGCGGTTGTAACAGCGGTCGCATTTATACATGACGCCATTACCGGCGTACTGGGGCAGCAGGTTCAGGTGTAGTCCCACGCCGGATTGACGTTCAGGAATGTGCCAGGGGCAGACTTTCTTGCACTTGGCCCCGCCCATGCAGACGTCCGGGTGGATCCGGATGATGCCATTGGTTTGCGTGAAGGCGGCTCCGAAGGGGCAGAGCTTCGAGCAGGGTGCGTTGCGGCAATGCATGCAGCGCCTGGGGATGTTGATCTCGAATTCCTCGCCGTTGTATTCGCCCTCGGCGGTCTGGATGAAAAGCCAGTTGTAAGGTGTGAGACGGTAGTCCACCTCCCGTTTTTCCTCTGACGACCAGTCGGCGATCTTGACCTTGCTTACCGGGACCATGACCGGCATCTCGCCTTCGGGCTCGGGGAATTTCTCTTCATTGACCTCCCGGCAGGCGTCAACGCACTCCCCGCAGGCAATGCATTTGCGAATGTCCAGGAGGGTACAGAGCTCCGACTCAGCGGCGGCCGCAGCGTTACGCGCAGCCGGCAGACCGGTCGATACGACCGCACCGGCCGTGAGGGCGCCGGCCTTTAAAAATGATCTTCGGGTCACTTTGGTTGGCATCGGGTATTATCCTTTAATCAGCTGTTTTTACTTGTTAAAACAATATTGTCGGGAAAATGCTAACTGGAAATATATTATCTAATTGTTTGAAATGTCAATATACAGCCTGTCCTGGTGGTGATGTCAAGAATCCTGGCCCGGAGAGCCAGGTATTGGATTACCCTGTCTCAGATACCGGTACTCCACGGGAGAAGGGGGTATTTTACGATTGAACGGGTGAAATCCGAAATTCGGAATGTTCTCAAGGCGAACGCCGCAATATTTAAATCCGAAACAAATCTTAAATTCGAATTCTCAAATGGTGGAGGATCCAGAGGGGTAGTTCCAAGTCGGGGAAGAAATAGTCGCTAACATTGCCACACACTCAGATTGGGACTTTTGGTTGTCCTGAAGGTTTTTGCTTGAAAAAAATCAGCCGGCCCGGGTTATCACAATAAAAAAACACCGCTTTGGCAAACGGTCTGTAAGGTTATCGGGCATAGTCAGGTATACGGGTTATTGTGTGTAAGGACCCACGATGACTAATTATTTTAGATGTAACCACTGACAAGATGCGCATTCCACCCACTCTTGCCAAAATGAAATCGGGTGAGTGGCTTTCATTTTTATTGAAATATTGTGTGTATTTTTGTATAAAGACAGAAGTTTAGGGTGCGTTATCGGGTGAGTCGTACCCTTTACCGAAACGACCCCGGGGAATGGCCGCCCCGGGGTTCTTTTTTTAGCAACAAGGGCAGGGCATAGGGGACAAGGGGGCGAGTGCAAGGCAAAAGTGAAAAGGCAGGATTCAAGGTTTCGAGGGGTCAGGGGTTCAAGGGGAAAACTGAAGGCCTAAAACCTTAAGACATTAAACCAAGCATCGCCCGGAGGTGCAGAGAAAACCAGTGGGGGGAGGCTTCGCCGAAAGACCTAAAACCTAAAAGCTGTTCACCACCCGTTTCGCTTGAGGCACAAAGAAAACAGCAAGGATTTAAGGATTCGAACGGAGAACCTTGAGCACTAAGATCAAAAGCGAATCCAAGAACCAATGGATGCTGGATCGGGGTCCGGCATGTCGGTTTTGAGAATGAAAAAGGATTTACCGTAGGTATCGGCAAATCCTTTTTGTTTTTGGTTTTGTCCCGCGAAGCGGGATCACTTGAACCCTTGGCCCCTGGAATCCTCGAACCCTTGTACTTTTACCCTCAATCTTCCTCTCTGGTAAGGCCGACCACGGTGAAGATGATGATTAAAATAGCGAACATAAAAAACAGAAAAGAGTATTCGGAAGTGCTGGAGTCACCAAAGAGCATGTCGAAATTAAGAAAGAACCCCCAGTAAAGGGTAAAACCGAGGTTTATCAGCAAACCGAGTTTGGGCTTATTCAGCAGGTAGACACCGGAATTCAGCGTTAGCAGCAGCCCCACTTCAAAGATGGTAATATTGTTTTGAGTGTTGAACAAAAACTCCATCGGGGCCTCCTTATTTACTGTGTCCAATCGCTGTTTTCAGCTTGGTGATCTGTTTTTTAGATAAATCCTTAAAACGGATATCGATACCATCGGCTTTCCTGTCTGCCACGACTCCGGAGAGCATAAACACGTCACCGCTTTTAGGATTCGTAAAGGTCAGGTCGAGTTCCTGTCCGATGGTAAACGCATCCGTTGTTTTAATAAAACCACCCGTTTCGCAAAGGCCGTTTATCGTGGTGCTGTGGGAAGCTTCATCCGTATCATAATCAACCGGGAGCGCGGCTGTATCCGGTAAACATTCAGCTTCTTTATCCTCGGTAGTCGATCCGGATGGTTGGCCGCCGACGATATTGGGGTGCTGGGTAAGGCGAATGATGATAATGGTAATGTTATCGCGGCCACCCCGCTTGTTGGCATGCGCGACCAGGGTCTTTACCGCCTTTTCCGGTTTGTAATTGGTCGCGACCCTTTTAATCTCTTCCGGTTTGAGCAGGTCGCTGAGTCCGTCTGAACAGATCAGGAGCATGTCTCCCTGCAACCCCTCGATTTCGATGGCGTCCGGCTGCACAGCCTCCTTGAGGCCCACGGCTCGGGTTATCATGTGCGCGTACTGCTGGCCTAACGGTTTGGAGCCCTTGGGTGCGAGCTTGGCGTGTTCCGCCATATACGTATGGGGGGTAGAAAGCTCTTCGATAGTGTCGTTGCGGATCAGGTAGATGGGGCTGTCGCCGACGTTGGCTGCTATGACCCGGGTGCCGGCCAGCAGGATTGCGGACACGGTCGATCCCATGCCCTTGTAATCTGTGTTGCTTTCCGAGAGGGTGAAAACGGCCTGGTTAGCCAGGTGAATGCCGGCCATGATCCGGGTGGTCTCGGGTGAGAGTTCCTGGTCGATGGTGATCAGGCTCTCGCCGTCCGTGTTCGACGGTTTCTGGTTCATTTTGTCTTGTATGGTTTCGACGACAATGCGGCTGGCGACTTCCCCGGCTTTGTGGCCCCCCATTCCATCAGCGACAACGTAAATCTGAAGATCATCATCCATATAATATGAATCTTCATTTGCTTTACGCATCTTGCCAACGTCAGTAATGCCAGCCGAATCAATTTCAGTCATATATTTTCCTCGCCCGGTCCGTTTCAACCACAGAATATCTTTGAAATATTAAGGGAAGGCCATGAATGTGTCAAGGAACTATGTCAAAAAGCAGATTATGGAAACCGGGACAGTTTAAAGGGAATAGAGTCAGTACAGGTCGTCACAGTTCGGCATGATTTCAAATTGTTACCCTGCAGCAGTCTGCCAGGCGGCAACTGGATCCGTTTGCACCCGGGCGGTGACGATCGGTATTGCTTGACAGACAGAAGATTTGGCAGTAAAAAAACAAGTTTAACCAAGATCCGAAAATCAATGCCCGGAGGAAAAATGAATTATAAAAAGACTCTCAATCTGCCCAAGACCAAGTTCCCCATGAAAGCGAGTCTTGTCAACAAGGAACCCCAGCAGCTCAGTGAATGGGAAGAGAGCGGGCTGTATGCGCAGATATACGAAAACATGAAGGGTCGGCCGCCTTTTGTCCTGCATGACGGCCCCCCTTACGCCAATGGCCACATCCATATCGGGACGGCCTTGAACAAGGTCCTCAAGGACATCATCGTTCGTTCCAAGCAGATGGCCGGTTTCGATTCGGTCTACGTGCCGGGTTGGGACTGCCACGGGTTGCCCATCGAGCACAATGTAGACAAGGAGCTGGGCAAGAAAAAGGCCGACATGACTCAGTCCCAGATCCGGAAAAAGTGCCGGGCCTACGCAGAAAAATTCATAGACATCCAGCGCGACGAGTTCAAGCGTCTGGGGGGGATGGGTGAATGGGAGGATCCTTACCTCACCATGAACTACGAATACGAAGCCACCATTGCCCGCGAGTGCGGCAAGTTCGCCCTTAACGGGGGGTTGTTCCGCAGTAAGAAACCGATCCACTGGTGCTGCAGCTGCAAGACCGCCCTGGCCGAAGCGGAGATCGAATACGGTGATGAGTCGTCACCCTCGATCTACGTGAAATTCCCTTGCCGGGACGAACTTGGGCAGGTGGCCGCGGAGTTGGCCGGCAAGCCGGCATCCATCGTGATCTGGACCACAACCCCCTGGACCCTGCCCGCCAACATGGGCATTGCCCTGCACCCCGATTTCGTCTATGCCGCCGTGGAGACCGGCGGGGAAATCCTCATCCTGGCCCGGGATCTGGTGGCGGACTGCATGCGGACCTTCGGGGTCGCGGATTACCGCGTAGTGGCTGAGATTACCGCCGCAGACCTGGAAAACTTCAAATGCGGACACCCGTGGATCGACCGGGATTCGGTCGTGATCCTGGGGGACCACGTAACCCTGGAGGCAGGCACGGGTTGTGTTCACACTGCGCCGGGCCATGGCCGGGAGGATTACGAGGTCGGCCTGCAGTACGGCCTGGAAGTCTACTCACCGGTGAACGACAACGGGGTGTTCACGGACGAGGCCGGATTTGTGGGTGGACAGTTCGTCTTTAAGGCCAACAGCGCCATCATTGAGAAGCTGGAGGAAAAGGACGCCCTGATGGCTACTGAGGAAATGGATCACTCCTACCCGCACTGCTGGCGCTGCAAGAAGCCGGTGATCTTCCGGGCCACGCCCCAGTGGTTTATTTCAATGGAAAAGACCGGTCTGCGCAAAAGATCCCTGGAAGAGATAGACCGGGTCCAGTGGGTGCCGCACTGGGGCCGCGACCGCATCTACGGGATGATTGAGAACCGGCCTGACTGGTGCGTTTCCCGCCAGCGTTCCTGGGGCGTGCCCATCGCGGTTTTCACGTGCGACAAATGTGAAGAGCTCCACATGACACCGGAGATTCTTGACCATATCTACGACCTCTTCGCCGAGCACGGCGCAGACATCTGGTTCGAAAAGGGAGCGGCCGAACTGCTGCCCGGGCCACAGACCTGCGCCAAATGCGGGCATGACGTTTTTAAGAAAGAGACCGATATCCTGGACGTCTGGTTCGACTCCGGCGTGAGCCACACCGCGGTGCTTGATCCCCGGCAACGGCTTACCTGGCCGGCCGATCTCTACCTGGAGGGCAGTGACCAGCACCGTGGCTGGTTCCACTCGGCCCTGCTCACTGCCGTGGGCAACCGGGACGCGGCGCCCTACCGGGCGGTCCTCACTCACGGATTCGTAGTGGACGCCGAGGGCAAGAAACAGTCGAAATCGATCGGTAACGTCACCGCCCCCAAAGAGGTGATCAATAAACACGGCGCGGAGATCCTCCGGCTGTGGGTGTCGGCCGCGGACTACCGGGAGGATATCCGCATCTCCGACGGCATCCTCAAGCAGCTCTCCGACGCCTACCGGCGCATCCGGAACACCAGTCGCTTCATGTTGGGCAACCTGTTCGATTTCAACCCGGACAGCGACGCGGTGTCCTATGACGAGATGCCCGAACTGGACCGCTTCGCCCTCCACCGCCTGCAGAAGCTGGTGGAGAAGAACCTGAAGGCGTACGAGCTTTACGAGTTCCACACGATCTACCATTCATTGTACAACTTCTGCATCGTGGACATGTCCTCTTTCTATCTCGATATCCTGAAGGACCGGCTCTACACAGCGCCCACTGCCTCAAAGGCGCGGCGCAGCGCCCAGACCGTGCTGCACATCCTGGTGGACGCCATTGCGCGGCTCATGGCCCCGATCCTGCCGTTTACCTCCGAGGAAATCTGGAAATACATGCCGGAGCAGTCAGGGAAGACCGCGAGTATCCATCTGGGCCTACTGCCCGCAGTAGACGACGGCTGTATCGACGACGAACTGGCCGGGCGCTGGTCCAGGCTGCTGCTGGTCAGGGGCGAGGTGACCAAGGCCCTGGAAGAGGCGCGGGCGGAGAAAAGGATCGGCCACAGCCTGGATGCCGCGGTGGCAATCAAGGCGGATGAAGAATTAACTGCGGCGCTGCAGCCTTTTGCTGAAGAACTCGCAACCCTGTTCATCGTGTCAAAGGCAGAAATCGCTGGCGGTGATCTGGCCGGAGAGATCTATACGAGCGAAGAGGTAGAGGGGCTGGAAATAAGCGTGGGGCCGGCTGCCGGCGAAAAATGCGCCCGGTGCTGGATCAGTGACCCGGATGTCGGGAAAGACAGTGAACACCCGACGATTTGTCCGAAGTGTTTGAAAGCGCTTGCCGAAATGGAATAGAAAGGCAGGGTTCGAGGGGTCAAGGGGTCAAGTGAGCCCGCAACGCGGGCTAAAACAAAATTCAAAGGCCGAAACCGAGGGGCGCCGGAATCCGACCCGGTATCCATCGGTTTTAAGGTTTGAAGGGTTTTTAGATTTTAGGGTTTTCACTCGAACCCTTGAACCCTATCAGCTCAATACTACCACTGGAAAGAAGACAGTTTCGGATTGTTGATTAATATGCGTGAATTTTGGAGTAGCAAATACGGTCGCCTGCTAATCATAGCCGGCGCCATTGTCATTCCCGACCAGATTACCAAGGCGATCGTGTTGTCCAAGATGGCCCTGTACCAGTCGATTACGGTTATCCCTGGTTTTTTCAGTCTGACCCACATCCACAATCCGGGTGGCGCTTTCGGATTCCTGGCCCAGCAGGACGCGTCCATCCGAATCGGAATATTTATCCTGGCTTCCAGCGTGGCTATCTTTTTTATCTTTCTGTTTTATAGGCAGATTCCTAAAACGCATCCGGTTTTATCGGCGGGCCTGGCATTGATTTTCGGAGGTGCGATCGGCAACTTGATTGACAGGCTGCGTTTCGGTAAGGTCGTCGATTTCCTTGATTTTTATATCGGTGCTATGCACTGGCCGGCCTTTAATGTGGCCGACAGTGCCATCACGGTCGGGGTGGGCATATTCATTGCGCATCTGCTGTTTCGAAAGTTGCCGGAGTAAAATCAGATAAATTCGCCGGGTCGAATTCATCGGTTTTAAGTTTTATGTTTTAAGTGTTAGGAAAAGACCTTTAAAACAGAGCTTAAAACCTAAGACCTAAAACTTAAAACAGGCGCAAAAAGGGTGCCTTTTCTTTTTGCGAGCGAATCCATCATGCACCCAGTTTTGTTAAAATTTGGCAACGTGACCATATATTCCTACGGGTTTATGATTGCGCTGGGCTTTTTCCTGGGCATTGTCCTGGCGATGCGGGAGGCCCGGCGGTTGGGTGAAAATCCCGAAAAGGTCATGGACCTTAGTTTCTACATCCTCGTGGCTGCCATTATCGGCTCGCGTCTTTTTTACGTTGTGACCGCCTGGGACTCTTTTGCGGACAACCTGTTTGAAATCATTAAAATCTGGAAGGGCGGACTGGTGTTTTACGGCGGCTTCATTGCTGCGGTTATTACCGCCGTTGCCTATATGCGACTGAACCGGCTTCCGCTCTGGAAGACCGCAGACATACTGGCCCCGGCACTGGCCCTGGGGCAGACCTTCGGGCGCCTGGGCTGTTTTTTGGCCGGCTGCTGCTACGGTCGCCCCAGCGACACGCCCTGGGCGGTCACCTTTACTGATCAAGCCTGCCTGGCGCCGGTCAACACACCGCTGCATCCCACCCAGCTCTATTCCGCCTTCACCAACCTGACCATCTTTGTGGTCCTGCTGATTTTGAGCCGACGGAACAAGATCACCGGCCGGGTTTTCTGGACATATGTGTTGCTCTACGGATTGACCCGTTCTATTATCGAAACCCTGCGGGGTGATTTCAGGGGGGCGGAAGTTTTCGGACTACTCTCAATCTCGCAAACGCTGGGGCTGACAGGCGCCGCGGTGGCAATTGTCATGCTTGTCAGGGCAAGTCGTAAGGCTGCAATTCCCAAGTGAAAAGGACTGAGGGCTTTTAGATGGGACCCGCATTATTCGCGACAAAATGCCGCTCCCACATAAAACCTGAAAATTGGACCGCAATAAGATTAAAACCGCAGGCGTATATTGCCTCGCCGTCATTCCGGCGGTTCCCGGTTAAGGTTTTAATCCCATTGAACTCAGTATCTTTTACTTATGCCGGTAATCAAACATAAAGAACTGAAAACGAATCTTAAGGCACTGGCCTCCGGGGAGGCGCCTGGCATTTTCCTGATACACGGTGAGGAACTGCTGGTGAAGACGACCCTGGAAGCGTTACTGACGGTGCTGCTCCCCGGCGAAACACGCAAACTCAACTACGAATCGGTGGATGGCAATGAAGCCCTGGTCTCAACAGCTGTTGAGAAGGTTAATACATACTCCCTGCTGGCCGCACCCAAGGTTGTAGCCATTCTGGATGCCCAGGTTTTTTATGCAAAACAGGATACCACTGCGGTTATCGAGCGGGCCAGGGCGGCTTTCGAACGTAACGAGTCCCGGAAGGCGGCCCATGCCATTTTAAAGGTAATGGCCTTGCTCGGGCTTTCTTTCGAAGAAGTATCCCCGGAAACAAGGGCGGACGCGTTCAAGCTGACCGCGGAACAGCGCCGGGATGACCGCTGGCTGGGTGATTTGCTGGATTATTGCAGGCAGAAAAACATGCCGGTGCCGACCAGCGGCAGTGCGGCCGACATGCTGGAGCGGGCGATAGCCAGAGGATTCCCCGCGCAGCAGTACCTGGCGATCACCACGGATATCGTGGACCGGCGGCGCAGTCTTTATAAAACCATAGCAGATAAAGGACTGGTGATTGACTGCGCAGTACCCAAAGGCGAGCGCAAGGCGGATCGCACGGCCCAGGCTGCGGTATTGAATGACCAGCTTTCCCAGGTCCTGAAGGCCTGCGGTAAAAAGATGGAACCGGATGCCCGGGCACTGCTTGTGGAGTTGGCCGGTTTCAACCTCCGTGCGGTAGTCAACAGTGTCAAACAACTGGCCAGTTTTATCGGCGCACGCGATACCATTACGGCGGAAGACGTCCGCCAGGTGGTGCGCAAAACCAGGCAGGACCCCATCTTCAATTTTACCAACGCCATCACCGGCCGCGACCGGGCCGCAGCACTTTATTTTTTTAATTCCCTGCTGGCCGAAGATATGTATCCCTTACAGTTGCTGGCAGCCATGGTAAACCAGATCAGGAAGCTAATTCAGATCAAGGGCTTTACGGAAAGCCATGCCGGCAGCGGTTGGCAGACAAACTGCACATATCCCCAGTTCACGAACCAGGTCATACCGGCGATAAAAGATTATGACCGGGACCTCATCGCAGAAATTGACCGATGGGAAGAAACCCTGTCGCCCAAGGCTGCCGCTAAACGCAGTAAAAGAAAGAAACCGGGAAAGATCGCGGCCGGCCTGATGATTGCTCAAAATCCCAGAAACGCTTACCCTGTTTATAAACTTTTCAAAAATGCCGAACGCTTTACCAAAGCAGAGTTGTTCACCTGCCTTGAACTTCTTGATAATACCGATCGCCGACTTAAATCCACAGCCGTGGAACCCCGGCTCGTGCTCGAGGAAGTGATCCTGTCTATCTGTCCTTGAGGGGGGAAGAGTGAAGGCTCAAAGACAGGATCAGGGGTCAGGTGCCGGTAAACCATGTTGAATGTTCTCCACCCACATGAATCCGAACATCCAACATTGAACAGCGAACTTTGAACTGTGGTACGCCTGCGGCGGCTATTTCAGAATCTGGATCCCGGCCTGCGCCGGGATGACGATCTTGAAAAAGTGAACCGCAGATTGTACCGTTCAGCCCCAATACAGCGCAAGAAACCGTAGGAACGACCATTACCGGGCAACTGGCCGAGTAGACACCACATTTAAATTCATGGAAGGAATTTAAATAAGGAATTTTAAATCATGCGAACCAAAACCAAGATAATCGCGACCATCGGACCGGCGTCCAACAACAAGGACATCCTGAAAAAAATGATCCAGGCCGGTGTAAACGTTGTGCGGCTCAATTTTTCCCACGGAACCTACGAGCAGCACGGCGATGTAATCAAATTGATCCGTTCGCTCTCCCGTGAATTGAACCAGCCGGTGGGGATCCTGCTGGACCTGCAGGGGCCCAAGGTGAGAACCGGAAAGCTGAAAAATGGCGCGGCCGTGCCCCTGGTAAAAAACAACACTTTTCAAATAACCTCGCGGCTGGTGGTCGGCACCAGCGAAATTGTAGGGACAACTTACAAAAATCTGCCCAATGATGTCCAAAAGGGCGACAAGATCCTCGTGGACGACGGCTTGATCGAGTTGAAAGTCATGGAGTGCACCCGGGACACGGTAACTTGCAAAGTTCGCATTGGCGGCATGCTGAAGGAAAACAAGGGGATCAACCTTCCCGGGGTTCAAGTGTCGGCGCCGTCGTTAACAGAAAAGGATAAAAAAGATCTGCGATTCGGAATCCAGAACAATGTGGATTATGTAGCGCTTTCTTTTGTGAGGCAGGCGGAAGACCTTCAGGACGTCAAGGACATTATAAAGAGAATGGGATCCGATATCCCGGTGGTTGCCAAAATTGAAAAGCCGGAGGCGGTGGATAATATCGATGACATCCTCGCAGCCACCGATGCGGTTATGGTTGCCCGGGGGGATCTGGGGGTTGAAATGCAGTATGAAAAAGTCCCCACCATCCAGAAAATGATTATCCTGAAGGCAATTGCTGCCAATAGGCCGGTGATCACCGCGACCCAGATGCTCGAATCCATGATCCAGAACCCAATTCCCACCCGTGCCGAGGCTTCGGATGTGGCCAACGCCATTATGGATGGTACGGATGCAGTCATGCTTTCCGGCGAAACCGCGTCCGGACAATATCCGGTGGAAGCTGTTAAAATGATGAGAAAAATAGCGACTCAGGCGGAACGGTCCCAGTTTTTACGCTATAACCTCACACATAAAAAAGACCATGACCATATTGTTACCCAGGCGGTTGCCCAATCCGCGGTGGACATGATCAGCGACGTAGGTGCCCGGGCGATTATCGCGTTCTCGGTATCCGGGGCGACATCAAAATATATATCCAAACATCGACCCGCGTGCAGGATTTATGCGTTTACTCCCCTGGCCAAGATATACAACCGGTTGTCCCTGGTGTGGGGCGTTGCGCCCACGCTCATTTCCAAACTCCAGGACACCCGGAAGTTAATGGATGCGGCCGAACATCTGCTGGTGGACAAAGGTGTGCTTAAACAAGACGACCTGGTGGTCATCATTACCGGCCTGGCACTAAAGAGCGGCTCGACCAATATGATTAAGATTCATCAGGTCGGGCACGACGATTAGAAGTCCATTGAAAACGAGTGGTTTAAGTGTTATGAAAGCAAATTCGTGTACGAGTTGTCAGTTACACCCTAACCCGCTTCAATCCTGAGGCAGAAACAAAGGAGGATACAATGCGAAAAGGTTTGTCATTTGTCGTGATGATACTGGTCCTGGGGCTGGTGTTTTCAGGTAATGCCTGGAGTTTCAAATGGCCCTGGCAGAAAACGAAACCCATTAAAATAGGTATCAACGCGCCCATTACCGGAGACATTCCCAAGGTAGGGGAGGGTACCAAGTTCGCGGCCAAGATGTGGCTGGCTGACATCGAAAAAGCCGGCGGCCTGGAAGTTGGCGGGACAAAATACCCCGTGGAACTGGTTATTGAAGACAATGAATCCAAGGCGGAATCAGCGGTCAAGGCCAACACCAAAATGATTACCGAAGACGAGGTCCTGGTAATTGTCGGGCCCCAGTCATCCAAGCAGGCGGTTCCCGCCGGCGACGTGGCCAACAATTACATGACGGCCATGGTCAGCCCGTGGTCCACCAACCCCAATACGACTAAAGACCGCCCGTACGTTTTCCGCGGTTGTTTCCTGGATCCTTTCCAGGGCCCGGTTGTGGCCAATTTTGTAAAAGAGGAATTCGGGTTCACCAAGGCGGCGGTCCTATACGATGTGGCCAGTGACTATCCCAAAGGCCTGGCTGAATTTTTCAAGGCGGCTTGGGAAGATATCAACGGTGCCGGCAGCGTGGTAGCCTATGAAAGTTTCACCACCAAGGATGTTGATTTCAGCGCCCAGCTGACCAAAATCAAGGACTCCGGGGCCCAGTTCCTGTTTACGCCCCAGTACTACAACGAGGTTGCCCTGATCGTTAAACAGGCCCACGAGCTCGGGTTTAATGTTCCGGTCGTCGGCAGCGACAGCTGGGGCAGCGCTGAGACCGTGAAACTCTGCGGCGAAGACTGCTACGGCCAGTTCTTCAGCACTCATTATGCGGCGGCGGGTGCCACCGGTGCCACCAAGGCTTTCATTGACCGCTACAATAAAGAACACGGCTACATTCCGGATGATGTCGGCGCCCTTACCTGGGATGCCCTGCGTCTGGCTCAGACAGCCATTGAGAATTCGGGCAAACTGACCGGCGACATCAAGGCCGACCGTAAAGCCGTTCGGGATGCTTTTGCGAAAATCAAAAACTTCAAAGGCATCACCGGCGACATGACCTTTACGGAAGATGGTGATCCAATTAAGTGTGCCGTTATTGTAAAAATCAGCGACAAGGGTGAATACGAGTTTTACAAATCAGTATGTCCCTAAGGGTTCACGTTTTAAAATGCTGACTTCACTAAGGCCCGCCGGACAGCGGCACCTCTGTGAAGACTAAAGCCGTATCTGTTCATTTCAGGGCGGAAAAACCGTCGCGGTCCAACGACCGGGGCGCGTTCTTCCGCCCTGATAAATAATAGCGTATGATACCGGTTGCCGGATTTGCATTCGCTTTAAGCGTTGCCAAGATTCCCGGTCGTTTTCCGATAGCTCAGGCAAACGGAAGATATTTAAGGCAAACGGTATAGGAGTTAACTTTATGGAATATTTTCTTCAAAACGTCGTCAACGCCCTTCAGTGGGGCAGCTTCTATGCCCTGATCGCCCTGGGTTATTCCATGGTGTACAGCATTTTGATGCTGTTCAATTTTGCGCATGGTGATATTTTCATGGTGGGTGCCTATATCGGTTTTGGGATTGCCACCGGACTGATGGCCCTGTTTGCCATGGGCGGTTTGGCACTTCCCGGATGGATAACCCTGATCCTGACTATCGTCATCGCTATGTTCCTGACTTCGTTTGTGGGGATGTTTGTGGAGCGCGTCGGATACCGCCCCCTGCGGGAGGCGCCCCGGGCGTCCGCCGCCATTACCGGCCTTATGATTGGTATTATTCTCGAAACCGGGAACCTGGCCCTGTTCGGCGCCCAGCGATTGAGTTTTCCATCCCTGATCGAGACGACTACCTACAATCTGGGCGGCATTTTTGTAACCAATAAAAAAATCCTCATTGTGGGCGTCTCCCTGACTTTGATGTACGCGTTGCACAAGTTTATCCAGAAGACAAAGTGGGGAATGGCCATGCGGGCCATGTCCTACGATTATCTGGCCGTGCCGCTCATGGGGGTTTCCATCAATGTGATCGCACCCATGACGTTTGCCATTGGATCCGCCCTGGCTGCCGCTGCAGGTATCCTCTACGGCCTGGCGTATCCGGTGCTGGATCCCTACATGGGCATTCTGCTTGGCTGGAAAGCGTTTGTTGCCGCGATTCTAGGCGGTCGCGGTTCGATTCTCGGCGCTGCCCTGGCTGGTTTTCTGCTCGGGTTTATTGAAATTTTTGTGGCCATGGTATTTCCGTCGACCCTGCGGGACCTGATTGCCTATTCGATTATTCTGCTGATCCTGACCTTCAGGCCGCACGGTTTCTTCGGCCAGGCCCACAGCACCCAACTTAGACTTTAATCAGCCATTTCCAGTGAACGCAAGCTGGATGACTGTATAAAGATATGAACAAAACAAGGGATTGACATGGAATCAAAAAACAACAAAACCGTCGGTAAACGCAAAAGACTGGTCGGAGCAGTACAGGAACTTGTGGCAACGGTTCCTACCATCGGCTGGTTGTTCGGGCTGCTTGCCGCGGTTTTCTCTGAATACATCCTCGGCGACCTCCTGGCGACGATGGTGGGGCTGCCCAAGATACCGGTTCTTTTTGGCTGTCTGATAATTTTGAAAAAGCCGCTGTTTATCCCCAGTGTGCTTATATATCTGGGTCTGATCTACGTTCTGCCACTTTACCTCGTATCCAAATTTACCCGGAAACCGGCGAACAAGCTGGCCCACAAACTGGATAACCTGCCGATCTGGATCTCCTCGATTACGCACATAGTGCTTCTCTACGGTGTCATTTATCTCTGGGCGGATCTCAGCGATTACCGGATCCTGGTGGCCAAGCTGATCATGATAGCCATTATCCTGACCCTGAGTGTCAACGTCATCAACGGTTACATGGGGGAGTTTTCGTGCTCCCATCCCGGATTCATGGCCTTAGGGGCGTACGGCAGCTCAACCCTGACCCTGATGCTGTTTGCCGATGACAAGCTTTTCGGGCCGGCCCTGCTGCCGCCGGCCCTGGGGCCGTATCTTTTCCCCCTGGCGCTTATTGCCGGGGGACTCCTGGCCGCACTCGGTGCGCTGGTTGTTGCCATTCCCTCGTTTCGAACCCGCGGAGACTATCTGGCCATTATTTCGCTGGCATTTCTTTTTATTGTGAAAAGCGTTATCGAAAATACGGAATTTGTGGGCGGGCCGCGGGGCATGAGCAGCCAGCCGAACTGGTCGACCCTGCCGGTGGTTTTCGGCTGGACGATCATTTGTATCTGGGTGATCAACAATTTCGTCCGATCCACCATGGGCAAAGCCCTCAATGCCGTACGGGACAATGAGATGGCGGCCGATGCCATGACCGTCAATACCCGCCGAACCAAAATGGTGACCTTCATGTTTGCCGCCTTCTGGGCCGGCATTGCCGGCGGGTTATTTGCACATGTCCTGCGGTATGTTAATCCGGCCACCTTCGGGATTCAGAAACTGGCCGAGATTCTGGCCATGGTCTACTTCGGCGGCTTAAACTCGGTAGTCGGCTCCATCGTGGGGGCCGTGAGCATCAACCTGCTCAGTGAAGCCCTGCGGCCGCTGGAAATTTATAAGTGGATCATCATTCCGCTGCTGCTGATATTTGTGATGCTCTACCGACCGATGGGCCTGATTGCCTTTAGGGAATTTGATGTCAAGAAACTTTTCAAACCCAAAAACAGCTACAGGAGTAAATGATGCCGCTGCTCCAGGTTAGTAATATGACGCATTTTTTCGGGGGTCTTCGTGCGGTGCACGATTTCAACCTGGAAATCGAACCCGGTGAAATCAAGGGGCTTATCGGGCCCAATGGTGCCGGAAAAACAACGATCTTTAACCTGATTACCGGAATTCATACACCCACCGACGGGCAAATTGAGCTCGAGGGGGATAATATTATCGGCCTGATGCCCCACCAGGTGGCCTCCCGGGGACTGGGCCGCACCTTCCAGAACCTGCTCCTCTGGCGCCACATGAACGTCCTTGAGCATGTGAAAATGGCCCACTATTCACAGCTTACCTACGGCCTGTTCGGCGCGTTCTTCGGGACGGCCAAACGAAACCGGGAGGAGGCCGAGGTTGAGGAGCACTCCCTGAGGTTGATGGAAACGTTTGACGTGGCCCAGTTCGCGAATCAACTGGTGAGCAGTCTCCCCTATGGCGCCCAGCGCCGGGTCGAGATGGCCCGGGCCATGGCCACACGTCCCAAGATCCTGTTTCTGGATGAGCCCACGGCCGGTATGACGCCGGAAGAGCTCAAACAGATGATTGCTATCATCCGGCAGGTGCATGCCGATTTCGGCGTGGGCATTTTTCTCATCGAACACCGCTTGAAATTCGTGATGGAACTTTGTGAAACAATCCAGACCCTGGTGTTCGGGGAAATAATCGCCGAGGGCACCCCGGATGAGATCCAGAACAATCCCCAGGTAATCGAAGCTTACCTGGGCAAGGAGGATGTCACCTGATGCAGCTAAAAATTGAAAACCTGCAGGTATCCTACGACAAGATCAAGGCGCTGCATGGTATTAATTTCCAGTTAGACGAAGGCGAAATCATCTGTATCATTGGTGCCAACGGTGCCGGCAAGAGTACCACCCTGAGAGCCATTTCCCGGCTATTGCCGGCCGATCCGGGCTCCAAGATGGAATTCATGGGAAAAAACCTGCTGGATTACACGGCGGACAAGGTTGTCAGCGAACTCAATATTTCCCACGTACCCGAAGGGCGGCGCCTGTTCGGTAACCTGACGGTCCGGGAGAACCTGCAGTTGGCGACATTCGCCCGTAAAGATAAGGCCGCCATCAAAGCGGATATGGCGCAGGTCTTTGAAATTTTTCCCCGGCTTGAAGAGCGGATTGATCAGGCGTCCGGGACGCTCAGCGGCGGTGAACAGCAGATGCTGGCCGTGGGCCGGGCCTTCATGAGCGGCCGCAAGATTATGCTGCTGGATGAACCTTCGATGGGACTGGCACCTTTGCTCATGCTGAGTATGTTTGACGCGTTGAAGGAGATCAATAAAGCCGGGACCTCCATTTTACTGGTCGAGCAGAACGCGCGCCTGGCGCTCAAGTTTGCCCAGCGCGGTTACGTACTTGAAAATGGTGAACTGGTGCTGGAAGGCAATTCCGCGGATCTGCTCGAAAACCCGGATGTGCAAAAAGCCTATCTGGGGGGGTGAGAAGGCAGGGTTCGAGGATTCAAGGGGCCGAGGGTTCAAGTGAGCCCTGCGGGGCTAAAACTCAAAACATGAAACCATTCATTAATCCTAAAGGGTGCGGCTCCCGGCCCCCTACAAAGTGTGGGATAAACTGGTGGTCGGGATCCAGGTTTTTGGGTCTTTGGTTTTCACTCGACCCCTCGACCCCTTGAACCCTTGGCCCCTCTTTTCTTTTGGTCTCGGGTTGACGGCCTGACATAAAGTCTAATTTTATACGCACGAGGAACACAAATGATTAAGGCAGCGGTTGTTGGAGCAACGGGGTATGCCGGCGCCGAACTGGTCAGAATTCTGGCGGGCCATCCCGATGTCGACCTGGAGATGATTACCTCCCGGCAATACGCCGGTGAGCGGTTTGACGCCATCTACCCCGCGCTGGCCGGGCAGGTTGGCCTGCGCTGTGAAACCTACGATGTAAAAAAGGTCTGTGCGGCGGTCGATGTAGTTTTTTTGGCCCTGCCGCATAAACTGCCCATGGCATTTGTGCCGGAACTGATCGACCAGGGCAAGAAAGTTGTCGACCTTTCAGCGGATTTTCGCTTTCAGGATGCAGCGGCATACGAGGCGGCTTATCAGCCGCACAGCGCCCGGGAACTGCTCAAAAAATCCGTCTACGGCCTGTGTGAGGTCTATACCGATCGTATCAAGACTGCAGACCTGATCGGTAATCCCGGATGTTACCCGACCAGCGTGCTGCTGCCGCTGATCCCTCTGCTGAAAGCGGGGTGGCTTAATCCTGATGCGCTTATCGCGGATTCAAAATCAGGGGTCAGTGGTGCCGGCCGGTCGCTTTCCCTGACTACCCATTTTTGCGAGGTCCACGACTCTTTCAAGGCATACAAGGTTGCGGAACATCGGCATGCCCCGGAAATGAATGCAATCCTCGGTGATGTGGTCGACGCACCGGTCCATATTACCTTTGTTCCCCACCTGGTACCCATGTCCCGGGGCATGCAGACCACCATATACGCCGACCTCATGGAAAAGGTGACGGCTGATGACATCCGCAGTTGCCTTACGGCGTTTTATCGGGAAAGACCTTTTGTGCGAATCTGCCCGGATGACCGGCCACCGGATACGGCCCATGTCAAGGGGACCAACTATTGCGATATTGGCTTCAAGCTGGATTTGGCCGCCAACCGTCTGGTGCTGCTTTCCGCCATTGACAATCTGGTGAAAGGGGCCGCGGGTCAGGCCGTCCAGAACATGAACCTGATGACCGGATTCGACGAGACTGCCGGCCTGATGGCGGTGCCGTATCCGATATGAAAGCAGGGGCCAAGGGTTCGAGGGGTCAAGTGGAAAACCGAAGCCCTAAAACCCTGGATCCTGGCTTGCGACGGGATGACGACTATTTAGACCCGCTTTCAGGATTTTGGAATAGGGTTTTTAGTTTTTCCCCGCGAAGCGGGATCACTTGAACCCATAACCCTCGGCACGAAGTGAAGCGAACGCGCTATCCTTGGACCCTTCCGCCATTTGATTTCTTGACATGCGCAGGCGATTGAAATATTAAAACAGGGTTACTTTTTAGCTATTTTCAAGCACGCAGTTGAATGAAAATATTTGCCCCGTCAGAGGGCTTCAGGTCAAATTCCGCAACAACTTCTAAAACAAGGAGATGAACATGTCTGCAAAGCTGATTAAGGGGACTGAAATTCGCGAAGAAATTCTCGAAGAGATCATGGCTGAAGTGTCTGAGATTAAGGAGAAACACGGTGTCGTACCCGGACTGGTAACCATCCTGGTTGGTGAAAGTCCTGCATCTATCTCGTACGTCACATTAAAGATCAAGACCGCCCACCGGGTGGGGTTTACTGAAGTTCAGGATACGCAGCCGGACGATATTTCAGAAGAAGATCTTCTGGCTCTTATCGACAAATACAACAATGACGAATCTATTAACGGTATCCTTGTTCAGTTGCCTCTGCCGAAGCACGTGGATGAGAAGAAGGTCCTCAACGCCATCGATCCGGACAAAGACGTGGACGGATTTCATCCGGTAAACGTTGGTCGGCTCATGATCGGCGGTAATGAAGTAAAATTTCCGCCCTGTACACCAGCCGGAATCCAGGAAATGATCATCCGGGCAGGTGTTGAAACCAAGGGCGCTGAAACGGTCGTTGTCGGGCGTTCCAACATTGTGGGAAAACCCATTGCCAACATGATGCTGCAAAAAGGAGTGGGTGCCAACTCAACCGTTACGATTGTTCACACGGGCACCAAGGATCTCGCCGCGCACTGCCAGCGGGCAGACATTCTTATCGTAGCTGCCGGGGTTCCCGACCTGGTAAAACCGGAATGGATTAAGCCCGGTGCGTGTGTTATTGATGTCGGGGTGAACCGGGTTGGCGAAAAGATTTCTGAAAAAACCGGCAAGAAGATTGCCATCCTCAAGGGGGATGTGGACTTCGACGCCGCCAAAGAGATTGCCGGCTCCATCACACCGGTGCCCGGCGGTGTAGGTCCGATGACCATTACCATGCTGATGAAAAACACCTTGAAATCGCTTAAGTTCAAACTGGGCATCAACTAGTAACGCCATATCCGAATTCCAAAAAAACGGGAGGGCCATTGACGGCTCTCCCGTTTATTGTTTGTATCGTACTTAAATTATGAAAATAATAAGAGAAACCCCTCTCGCCGGCGATTGACCGATTGCCCCCTAAGCCTTAAGGTTATGTTTTAATAATAGTCTGAACGCGGTCGGGCCAGCGCACCGAATATGGGTCGTGAAGATCCATATCCGGGTCTGGCCGGCAGGTAAATGCTGCCGCCGAGACGGTCCTTTTTAGGGTCAAAGACACCAAACCAACTAAAATCATTGACAGTTTAACAAAAGTTGTGTAATTTGATAAAAAATTTGCAGCCCGCGCACGACAGTGCGGATGAGACAGGGAGGGGTTCGTCCCTGTTTAAGATATGGCCAAAGGTTGGTAAAAGCCCCATTGTAAGGGACTTCACAGCCATCGGAAACAATCGAAGATGAAAATGCGAAAATCAGTATCCTTCTTCATACTCAGTAATACCGGCACGAATGCAAGGCAGTTTACCCTGTCCACGGCAGCCATCCGGTTTCTGGTCCTGATGACGGTGGTGGTACTCATCTGCACCGGGTACATCATCTACGATTACAAGCGCTTGAAGGTAACGGTTTCCGATACAAACATTCTGGAGCAGCGGTTGGGCAGCCAGACCGAGGAAATCACGTCCCAGCGCAAGCAGTTGCAGCAGTTCGCCGGGGAGATCAATACCCTGAAATCAAAACTGCTGGCCCTCAATGAATTCGAAAACAAAATCCGGATCATTGCCAACATAGAGAAAAGCGCGGATCAGGATAGTCTCTTCGGTATCGGCGGTTCCATACCGGAGGATATCGACGCCAGTGTGCCCCTGGCGGAAAAGCACAACAGCCTGATACGGGAGATGCACGAAAAAACGGACCAGATCCAGTCGGCCACGGAGAAGCAGTCCAATAGCTTCGGCAACCTGCTCAATTACCTGGAAGATCAGATCAATCTCCTGGCATCGACTCCAGCCATACGGCCCACAAACGGTTGGAAAACATCCGGGTTTGGATACCGCACATCGCCTTTCACCGGCTTGAAGGAGTTTCATAAGGGCCTGGACATAGCCACTCGGCAGGGAGACCCGATTATCGCCACCGCTGATGGCATTGTTTCCTATACCGGTTTCAAAGGCCTGTTAGGCAAAACCCTGGTAATTGACCACGGCCACGGCATGATGACCCGCTATGGCCATGCGCACGAGATCCTGGTGGAAACCGGCGATGTTGTGAAAAGGGGTGATAAAATTGCCAGCATTGGAACCACAGGCAGGAGTACCGGGCCTCACCTGCACTACGAAGTGCTGCTTAACGGGATTCGCGTCAACCCGGAAAAGTATATTCTCAACTGATCTAAATTCGACACTCCGTTTGCGAATTTAGATGTTTTCCATTCCAACCTTCGGACTCTCAAAGTTTGGTTTTCTCAATCTTCTTCTTGAACTATGCCCGAAAAATTCTTATCAACTATATCAATTGCCAAAATATTTTTTCGTTTACCAGGGGGCTACTAAAGCACCCTTTTCACGACAACACCAATTCTGGGGGGTGTGACAATTGACCTCTACGGATACAGAAACTCTGTTAAATTTCATCTGATTTTTGGAAAAATCAGATTCACACAAGGAAAGCCACGCTCATGATTTCAATGCTGTTGACAAAGATATTCGGAAGTAAAAATGACCGGGAATTAAAACGGATCCAGCCCCTGGTCGATACCATCAATGCCCGGGAACCCGAAATTCAGGCCTTGGACGATGCGCAACTCCAGGCCCAGACCGGAAAATTCAAAGCCCGCCTGGCAAACGGAGAAGCCCTTGATGACATTTTGCCGGAAGCTTTTGCCACGGTAAGGGAAGCATCCGTAAGAACCCTTGGCATGCGGCATTTCGATGTCCAGATGATCGGCGGGATTGTTCTCCATCGGGGTACAATTTCTGAAATGAAAACCGGTGAGGGAAAAACCCTGGTAGCCACGCTGCCCGCTTACCTGAATGCGCTAACCGAAAAAGGGGTTCACATCATTACAGTTAATGATTATCTCGCCAGCCGGGATACCGGGTGGATGGGTCAGATTTTCAGTTTTCTGGGACTTACCGTGGGCTGCGTCATGCACGGTCTTGACGATGCCGAAAGGCAGGCCGCCTATGGAGCCGATATTACCTATGGCACCAACAATGAATTCGGCTTCGATTACTTAAGAGACAACATGAAGTTTGAACGGGAGTCTCTGGTACAACGGGACCTGCATTATGCCATCGTGGATGAAGTGGACAGCATCCTGGTGGATGAAGCCCGGACACCGCTGATCATATCGGGGCCGGCTGAAAAATCCACCGAGCTGTATTACCGGGTCAACGGGATCATCCCAGACCTGAAAAAAAACAAGACGCATTACAGTGTCGACGAAAAGGCCCGGTCTTCTGTTTTGACGGAAGAGGGGATCGCCCACGCGGAAAAAGTCATGGGGGTTGAGAATCTGTATGATCCTGCGAATATTGATGTGCTGCATCATCTCAACCAGGCGCTGAAAGCCCATACGCTGTTTAAACG
>CAZYGG010000027.1:0-49281 GCA_964647585.1 uncultured Desulfobacterales bacterium | reverse complement strand
TGTTTATACCCTGTACCTTATGCCAGCGCGGGACGATGGATAAAGCTCTTATTAGCTAACACAACGTTTGCCCCATATCTTAATTCATTTTCAATTTACGGCTCTATTAGGTCTCCCATGTCAGAAATTTGCCTTCTTGACATAATGCCCATTATTAGTCATATCCCTTTCATTATAGGGTGCTCGCATATTGGTTGACGTTTGAAATCCAGCCCCACAACGTGTTGAGATGCATCCTGTTGTAGTCCGCAAACTTAAAATTTTCATGACCCCTTCGTCAAAAGAAAATTCTTATCAACGGCCGGTGAGGCATCACTCCGATCAGCCTTGGGAGACTGCATGACAGACAGCTTAACCTATCGGCAGGTGTTTGAGGCGACAAGCAACGGTGCAGTGGTCACAGATTCCGAAGGGCATGTTGTCTTTATGAATCCCCAGGCGGAAGCCATCCTGGATATCGGTGCCGAAGCGAGCCTGGGGACCTATATTGAGGATTTGCTACCCCTCACCGGCCCCCAGATCATGGCTTGCCTCGATTCCGGCGAACCCCAGATTGGAAGGCACATCATCGGCAAACAGGTAGATCTGGTCTTAAACATCTCCCCTATTTTCCATGAAAGCCGGGTGGCCGGGGCTGTCTGCACATTCCAGGAAATGGGCCAGTTCGAAAGTACGGCGAGAAAACTGCGTTCTTATCGACATCTCAACCGGCAATTGGAGACCATCTTCAAGGCCTCGTCGGACGGCATCTGGGTTTGCGATGCCGAAGGCACGGTGATCAATGTCAACCAAGCCTCAGAACGGCTCAACGGTACACGGGCGGAAGAAGTCATCGGAAAGCGTGTCGGCGATCTACTCAAAGCCGGCGTATTTGATCGGTCGGTAACCATTGAAGCACTCGAAACCCGCCGTCAGGTCAGCGTCATGCAGTTCATTCAGAAGACCGGTCGCCACCTGCTCTCCACCGGTACCCCGGTATTTGACGATAACGGTGAAATCTCCCTGGTGGTGGTCAACGAACGGGATATGACCCAGCTCAATGCCACCCGCCGGCAGCTCGAACAAAGCCACATGGTGGCCGAAAAAGTCAAGGAAGAACTGGCCGAACTGAGCATCCTGGAATTGAAAAATCAGGAAATTGTAGCCGAAAGCGAAAAGATGCGTCAGGTCATCGGGGTGGCGTTGAAATTGGCCCATATCGATGCATCCAACATACTGATCCTCGGAGAATCTGGCGTCGGCAAGGGGCTCCTTGCCAAATTCATCCATAAACACGGCCGGCGCCATAAACAGCCCTTCATCCAGATCAATTGCGCTGCCCTTCCCGAATCACTTCTCGAAGCAGAGCTTTTTGGCTATGAACGGGGTGCCTATACTGGCGCGCGTGAAAATGGAAAGATCGGTCTTTTCGAACTGGCCCACCAGGGCACGCTCTTTCTGGACGAAATCGGGGACATGCCCCTACCCCTGCAAGCCAAGTTGCTCAAATACCTGGACGATCAAGAAATCATGCGTCTAGGCGGCGTCACATCCAAAAAGATTGACTGTACAATTGTAGCTGCCACCAACAAGGACTTGAGGACCGAGGTCAAACGGCACACCTTCCGCCAGGACCTCTTTTACCGGTTGAACGCATTCACCCTTGGCATTCCACCCCTCCGCCAGCGCCCCGAAGATATTTTCGAACTGGTCACCCGCTACCTGGAAAAATACAATAAGGCCTATGGACTAAAAAAGTACCTACAGCCCGAAGGGCTGGAGATGCTTCAGGGCTGTGCATTCCCGGGTAACGTCCGCGAGTTGAAGAACCTGGTGAAAAAAGCGGTGGTCATGAGCGAAAAGAGGGAGTTGGATGAATTTATCGCTCGAAGCCTTCAGGCCAGCGGAAACGCTGTCCATGAAACCGACGCCCCTCTTTCTTCCGGCCAAAGCCTGAGGGGGGAACTTAAGGCGATGGAGCGGCGTATCCTTAAAAGAGCCGTGCAACGGCACCGGACCACCCGAAAGATAGCAAAGGAACTGGCCGTGAGCCAGGCCACGGTGGTCAGGAAGTTGAAAAAGCACGGCCTCAGCAAACGAAAATGATACATTAATGAATCACTAAGCATTTTATCTATCTGTTTAAACTATAATATTTGGACAATATCTCTTGATTCATTATTGTATCTCATATTTTTACTTTATTTCCATATAATTATAGATGTTTCGATCCACTATTGCATCAAAACTTTTTTCACCTCCTTGATTGGCCGCCCACCAACCGATTGATTTTTAAGTTATTTTTGCAATTATCCATTCTGGCCCAATCATTGCTCTATGTTTAAACCATCAGGAATTTCCCATTCTCCATTTTTTAGCCAATTGTGAGGAATTTGCTATGACATTACTTTCGACAATTGAAACCCTCAAGGCGTTACGCCAGACCGCTGTGGCCAAAGGACATGCCAGCGGGACGGAGTGTTACGTGGACCGGGCCGAAGGAGTCCAGATCTGGGATGTGACAGGACGCGAATACATCGATTTCGCAAGCGGCATCGCGGTGATGAATGTGGGCCATTCCCATCCCAAAGTGGTGGCGGCCATAAAGGAACAGGCGGAAAGATTCACCCACACCTGTTTCATGGTACTGCCCTATGAGCCGGCGATCCGGGTGGCGGAAAAACTTGGGACGGCTGTGCCGGGGGACTTTCCAAAGAAGACTCTGTTGGTCAACAGCGGAGCCGAAGCGGTGGAAAATGCCGTGAAGATTGCCCGTTACCACACCAAACGACCAGCTGTCATCGCCTTTGAAAACGCCTTTCACGGCCGCACCTACCTGGGTATGGCCCTGACCAGCAAGGTTATGCCATATAAATTCGGCTTCGGATCGCTGTCACCGGACATTCACCGCATGCCGTTTGCCTATTGTTACCGTTGCCCTTTCAATCTGTCCCATCCCGCCTGCGACCTGGCCTGTGCCGAACACCTGAACGACTTTTTCAATACCCATGTGGCACCGGAGCAAACTGCAGCCGTCATTGTGGAACCGATCCAAGGGGAAGGCGGCTTCATCACCCCGCCGCCCGGGTATTTCCCGAAACTCAAGGCCATCTGCGAAGCCCACGGCATTCTTTTTATCGCCGATGAAATCCAGAGCGGGATGGGCCGCACCGGTACTATGTTCGCCATGGAGCACTGGAATGTCACCGCCGACATCACCACTGTAGCTAAGAGCCTTGCTGCCGGCATGCCCCTTTCTGCCGTGGTGGGCAAAAAGGAAATCATGGACACCGTGCACCCCGGCGGCATCGGCGGTACCTACGGTGGCAATCCGGTGGCCTGCGCCGCCGCTCTGGCTGTGTTCGATATTTTCGAGACTGAAGATCTTCTTGATAAGGCCGTTGTTCTGGGTGAAACGGTACGACGGCGGTTCGACGCATTCAAGGAGCAATTCGAGATCATCGGCGATGTCCGCGGCATTGGCCCCATGCTCGCCCTGGAACTGGTCACCGACCGGGAGAAGAAAACACCAGCGGCAGATGCAGCTAAGGCCCTGGTCGAATATTGTTTTGATCGCGGCCTGATCCTTTTGGCCTGCGGCATTTATGGCAACGTGATTCGGGTCCTCATGCCCCTGACCATCACCGATGCCCAGCTCGAAAAGGGGCTCGGTATCATGGAAGAAGGCCTGGCATCCTTAGCGGTATAAATTTTAACCGATCAAAAATAGGGGTTTAAAATAGACACCATCTCAAAACAGGAAGAAAGGCTAATTAGTGCAGTAGATGCCCTGACCGGAGATATGCTGGATTTCACCATGCGACTGGTGGCAAAACCCAGCACCCTGGGAAACGAAGCGGGGGTGCTCCGTGAAATGGAAAAGGAATTGGATCAACTCGATTTCAATCCAACCAAAATCCCAATCGACCCCGCGGCATTGAAAGATCATCCTGGTTTCGCCCCGGTCCCCTGGAATTACGAGAACCGCTACAACGTGATCGGTACCCGCCCGGCGAATACCGACGGGGGAAAAAGCGCATTGTTCAACGGGCACCTCGACGTTGTCAGCCCCGAACCCCTGGAACGCTGGACCCGAGACCCCTTTGATCCGTTGGAAATGGACGGTTGGCTTTACGGTCGTGGCGCCGGGGACATGAAAGCCGGTGTCGCGGCCATGACTTATGCTGTTCGGGCCGTCGATACCGCGGGCTTTGGATTGGCGGCACCGGTGACCATTGAAGGGGTCATCGAAGAAGAGTGCAGCGGCAACGGGGCCCTAGCATGTCTGGCCGCCGGCCTGGACGCCGAGGCCGTATTGATTCCGGAGCCATTCGGCCCCACCATACTCACCGCCCAGATCGGTGTCGCCTGGTTCAAAGTCACGCTGACCGGAGTCCCCAAGCACGTACTGGACACCCACGGCGGCGTCAATGCCATCGAAAAATGTTTCCCCCTCATAGCAGCCCTTCGGCGACTGGAAGCCACCCTAAATCGGAGCGAACATCCGGCTTTTAAGGGGATTGAAAATCCTGCAAACTTGAACATTGGCATTATCAAAAGCGGCGACTGGCCCTCTACGGTGCCGGCCAAAGCGGAATTTCACTGCCGCATGGGTTTTTTCCCGGAAACCCCTTATGAGGATATCCGCAGGGACATCGTGCGGGCTGTTTCCGAAGCGGCCGCCGAAGACCCGTGGTTGGCGTCCCATCCACCCGCCGTCGAGTTTTATGGCTTCCGCTCCGAGGGCCACAGTCTGGATCCCGGAATGCAGGCGTTTCGTCAACTGGATGGCTGCCATCGGAGCCTCACCGGCAGTCCCGCAGAGAATTTTATCAGCACAGCCACTACCGATCTTCGCGCCTTTGTGCAATTCGGCAGGGGCCAGGCAACCTGTTTCGGCCCGGTGGCCGAAAACATTCATGCGGAAAACGAACGGGTCTGGATCGATAGCATCGTTCATACCGCCCGGGTCTACGCTTTATTTTTGGCCCGTTGGTGCAGCCTGGTCGAATAAACGCGGCCCAATGACAAACTGGACCCGTTAAATAAAGAAGACATCCATGACCAACACTTTAAACAGGAGGTAATCAGATGAAAAGATCGCGTGTTTTTAGTTTTACCCTGGCATTGTTGCTAATTTTCGGCAGCGTTGCGGCTGTTTCAGCGGCCGACAGCATTAAAATAGGCATTCTCGGCCCATTTTCCGGCTCCCTGGCCTTTAATGCCGGCGAAATGAAAAAAGGGATGATGCTGGCCCTGGATGAAGCCAACGCCAAGGGCGGTCTGTTTGGCCAGGAAATCGAACTGGTCTTCGGTGACACCGAATGCAAACCGGACAAGGGGCTTGCGGTTGCTAAAAAACTGGTGACCCGGGACAAAGCGTTGGTGGTCGGCGGCGGTTATTGTTCCAGCGTCAACATCGCCACAAGCGAATTCGGCCAATACGAGGAGTGCCCTATGGTGGTGGCCATCGCCATCAGCCCCACCATTACCAATCGAGGTTACGATTACGTTTTCCGCACCAGTCCCAACAGCCCCATGTTTCTTCAAGGAATGAACAAATGGCTGGCCGAGGTCAAGCGCCCCAAGACCGTGGCATTCTTCATGGAAAACTCCGACTACGGTCGGGACGGCCAGAAAATCTGGCAGGAACAATGCAATAAAATCGGTGCCAAGGTGCTGGACAATCTCTATTTCGAAATCGGCGAAACCGACTTTACTGCTCCGATTTCCAAACTGAAAGACCTGGATCCGGACGTGGTCTTCAACATCGCCTCCACCACCGAAGCGGCATTGATTCAGAAACAGGCCAAGGAACTGGACTTTGCTACCCAGTGGATCGGCGTGGGTGGCCAGTTCACCGAAGCGTATTTCAAAATGACCGGCGCCATCAGCGAATATGCCATGGGCTCGTCTCTGGAGCCGACCAAGGCCATGAAAGACCCGGTGACAGCCGCATTTGTAAACGCTTACACCGCAAAATACCCGGGCAGCCGGCCGGGTATTTTTTCGAGCCAGGGATATGACAACCTGATGGTCATCCTCGATGCCGTCAAACGGGCGGGCAGCCCTTCCGGAAAACTCGGCAGGGATCGTCAAAAAATTCGCGATGCCTTGGCCAGGACGGACATGAAGCTTTCGCAGGGTCAAATGAAGTTTGGCAAAGACGGCCAGGTACATAGCGTCCTCCCATCGGTGGTTCAGGTTCAGCTTGACGATGAGTGCAAGCCAGACACCCAGATCATCTATCCGTCCGATCGGGCCGCCAAGACCTACCAAAAGCCGCTGCCCTGGAACCAGCGCAAGTGTAAATAACCTCGACCCCGGCTCTTTGCCGATAGATGTTCTACCAGGCAGAGAGCCTGCCATTGGTTAGCCCTGTCAACCAGGTGTAAAGGGTGGGGGAACCCACCCTTTACACCCCCGCTGAAAGTCGGCGGTAATTCTAATGGATGGATTATGGAATCCTTATTTTTTCAACAAATACTCAATGGTCTGATCATCGGGGCCATCTACAGTCTGATCGCCATCGGGCTGACCATGATTTTCGGCGTCATGAAAATCAGCAACTTCGCCCATGGTGATTACACCATGGTTGGGGCCTACACGGCGGTCTTTGTCATGGCCTGGATTCCGGGATGGATGGGTTGGGTCGGATCGGTGATCGCTGCGGCGGCAATGGTGGGGCTGCTCGGCATCGTCACCGAACGGATTGTTTTCCGACCTCTGATGACCCGGTGGACCGACATCGACACCATCATGGTTTCCATCGGTCTTTTTATCCTGCTTGAGAATCTGGCACAACTCTTTTTCGGGGCCACGCCCCGCATGCTGGACGATCCATTTGGCAATGCCACGATCAATCTGGGTGTGGCTTCCACCAGCGTGTTGCGGTTGTTCTGCTTTGGCTTTTCTATGGTAACCATCTCCGCACTCCAAATCTTTCTGAACCGATCCCGGGTCGGCGTGGCCATCCAGGCCACCAGTCAGAATCGGTTTGCCGCCCAGCTTATGGGGATCAACATCGATTTCGTCTACATGCTCACTTTTGCCCTGGGTGCGGCCCTGGCCGGTGTGGGCGGCGTCCTCTACGGCACGCTTTTTGCCGTTCACCCGCTAATGGGGGCCATGCCGACCTTGAAGGCGTTTGTGGTAACCATTTTGGGCGGCATGGGTAATATCCGCGGTGCCATCTTCGGTGGATTCATTCTCGGTGTAGCGGAAGCCCTGGGCGGTAATTACATCGCCATGGAATACAAACACGCCATCGGCTTTGTCATCATCATCATGGTGTTGTTGATCCGACCCAGCGGTCTGTTCGGGCAAAAGGAGGGGACATGAACGCGAAAGTAAAAACTTGGGTGTACCGTCTCATAGCCCTGACCGCATTGATATTGTTGCCTAAATTGGTTCAAGACCGGTATTTCATGCATATCGTGGTCATGGCGGGGATATTCGTGATCATGACCCTGAGCTGGAACCTGCTGGCAGGCTTTACCGGTCAGTTGAACCTGGGCCATGCGGCCTTTTTCGGAATCGGCGCCTACACCAGTGCCTTATTGGCCATGGAACTCGGCATATCCCCCTGGGCCGGGCTTTTTGGTGGCGGCTTGGTGGCGGCCTTTTTCGGCTTGCTACTAGGTATTCCGGCCCTGCGGCTTTCCGGACCTTACTTGGCCATTACCACCATCGGATTTGCCGAAATTCTCCGCCTGGTAGCGGTCAACTGGGTCGATCTGACCCGGGGTTCTCTGGGCCTCTCTGGCGTGCCCCTACTTACCCCCATCCAAATCGGGGACTGGCGAATGAAATTCTATTTTGAGCAGGACTATTATTATGTGGTGCTGGCCGCAGTCCTACTTACGCTGTTCTGCATGCAACGCCTGACCCGATCCGAGTTCGGGGTCAGTCTGCAGGCCCTTCGAGACGATGAAACCGGTGCGCGCAGTATCGGTGTCAACATCGCTGCCTACAAACTGGCGGTATTTACAATTAGCGCCTTTTTTGCCGGATTTGCCGGGGCTCTGTTCGCACATTTTGTCCGGCTGGTCAGTCCGGAAACCATGGCCCTGCATACCACCTTTGACACCTTGACCATGGTCATGGTTGGCGGATTGGGTACCATCGCCGGACCAATCCTGGGCGCCATCCTGCTGACCTTTCTTTCCGAGTGGCTCCGTTACCTGGAAGACTTTTTGAAAATGGACGTCCGCTTGGTGATTTACGGATTGCTACTGATCCTGACCATCTTGTTCATGCGTGAAGGCATGGTCGGTCTTTTTCGAAGCATTCAGGGAAGATTAGTTAATAATCGAAAAAGTGAGAAAGGAGGAACTGGGGGATGACCGAAATGCTTCGTACAAAAGGGCTGACCAAATACTTTGGTGGGTTGTGCGCAGTCAACGACGTGAGCTTTGCCATCGACAAGGGGGAAATCATGGGGCTCATCGGTCCAAACGGCGCCGGAAAGACAACCCTGATCAACTTGATTTCCGGTGCTTTTGCCCCGAGCGATGGGTGCATTATGTTTGGCGGCCGGGATATCTCCCTGCTCAAAGCCCACATTGTCAACAACCTGGGGGTGGCAAGGACTTTTCAGGTGGTCCGTATTTTTACCAAACTGACCGTTCTGGAAAACGTACTTGCGGCCTTGGTTGATCGGCGTCGCAAAGGCCCCTGGCGTCTGGCCGCCGAAGCGGTATTCGGAGCCAGCGGTGCGCTGACCGATAATCGGAAGGCGTGCCAAAAAGCCGATGAACTGCTCGCTTTTGTCGGAATCTCCCAGTATCGAAACGAACTGGCCGAGAACCTGCCATACGCGCTGACCAAGCGCCTGGAAATCGCCAGGGCTCTGGCCACAGGCCCGAAATTACTGCTCCTTGATGAACCAAGCTCAGGTCTCAATCCGGCCGAACTGGTGGGACAGATCGAGCTGATTAAGGCGATCAACGGCCAGGGTGTCACCATTTTGATCATTGAGCATGTCATGAAAGTGATCATGGGCATCTCTCATCGTTTGGTTGTGCTGCATTACGGCCAAAAACTCGCCGAGGGGGAACCAAAAGCTGTTTACACCAATCCCAAGGTGGTCGAGGCATACTTAGGAGGCGACACGAATGCTGCAAATTGAAAACCTGAAAGTTTCCTACGGTAAGGCGATGGCTCTCAGCAACGTTTCCATGTCGGTGGCACAGGGGGAATTGGTGGCCTTGCTGGGTGCCAACGGAGCCGGGAAATCAACCCTGCTTAAAACCATCTCCGGTGTCAACCGACTTTACTGCTCCGATTTCCAAACTGAAAGACCTGGATCCGGACGTGGTCTTCAACATCGCCTCCACCACCGAAGCGGCATTGATTCAGAAACAGGCCAAGGAACTGGACTTTGCTACCCAGTGGATCGGCGTGGGTGGCCAGTTCACCGAAGCGTATTTCAAAATGACCGGCGCCATCAGCGAATATGCCATGGGCTCGTCTCTGGAGCCGACCAAGGCCATGAAAGACCCGGTGACAGCCGCATTTGTAAACGCTTACACCGCAAAATACCCGGGCAGCCGGCCGGGTATTTTTTCGAGCCAGGGATATGACAACCTGATGGTCATCCTCGATGCCGTCAAACGGGCGGGCAGCCCTTCCGGAAAACTCGGCAGGGATCGTCAAAAAATTCGCGATGCCTTGGCCAGGACGGACATGAAGCTTTCGCAGGGTCAAATGAAGTTTGGCAAAGACGGCCAGGTACATAGCGTCCTCCCATCGGTGGTTCAGGTTCAGCTTGACGATGAGTGCAAGCCAGACACCCAGATCATCTATCCGTCCGATCGGGCCGCCAAGACCTACCAAAAGCCGCTGCCCTGGAACCAGCGCAAGTGTAAATAACCTCGACCCCGGCTCTTTGCCGATAGATGTTCTACCAGGCAGAGAGCCTGCCATTGGTTAGCCCTGTCAACCAGGTGTAAAGGGTGGGGGAACCCACCCTTTACACCCCCGCTGAAAGTCGGCGGTAATTCTAATGGATGGATTATGGAATCCTTATTTTTTCAACAAATACTCAATGGTCTGATCATCGGGGCCATCTACAGTCTGATCGCCATCGGGCTGACCATGATTTTCGGCGTCATGAAAATCAGCAACTTCGCCCATGGTGATTACACCATGGTTGGGGCCTACACGGCGGTCTTTGTCATGGCCTGGATTCCGGGATGGATGGGTTGGGTCGGATCGGTGATCGCTGCGGCGGCAATGGTGGGGCTGCTCGGCATCGTCACCGAACGGATTGTTTTCCGACCTCTGATGACCCGGTGGACCGACATCGACACCATCATGGTTTCCATCGGTCTTTTTATCCTGCTTGAGAATCTGGCACAACTCTTTTTCGGGGCCACGCCCCGCATGCTGGACGATCCATTTGGCAATGCCACGATCAATCTGGGTGTGGCTTCCACCAGCGTGTTGCGGTTGTTCTGCTTTGGCTTTTCTATGGTAACCATCTCCGCACTCCAAATCTTTCTGAACCGATCCCGGGTCGGCGTGGCCATCCAGGCCACCAGTCAGAATCGGTTTGCCGCCCAGCTTATGGGGATCAACATCGATTTCGTCTACATGCTCACTTTTGCCCTGGGTGCGGCCCTGGCCGGTGTGGGCGGCGTCCTCTACGGCACGCTTTTTGCCGTTCACCCGCTAATGGGGGCCATGCCGACCTTGAAGGCGTTTGTGGTAACCATTTTGGGCGGCATGGGTAATATCCGCGGTGCCATCTTCGGTGGATTCATTCTCGGTGTAGCGGAAGCCCTGGGCGGTAATTACATCGCCATGGAATACAAACACGCCATCGGCTTTGTCATCATCATCATGGTGTTGTTGATCCGACCCAGCGGTCTGTTCGGGCAAAAGGAGGGGACATGAACGCGAAAGTAAAAACTTGGGTGTACCGTCTCATAGCCCTGACCGCATTGATATTGTTGCCTAAATTGGTTCAAGACCGGTATTTCATGCATATCGTGGTCATGGCGGGGATATTCGTGATCATGACCCTGAGCTGGAACCTGCTGGCAGGCTTTACCGGTCAGTTGAACCTGGGCCATGCGGCCTTTTTCGGAATCGGCGCCTACACCAGTGCCTTATTGGCCATGGAACTCGGCATATCCCCCTGGGCCGGGCTTTTTGGTGGCGGCTTGGTGGCGGCCTTTTTCGGCTTGCTACTAGGTATTCCGGCCCTGCGGCTTTCCGGACCTTACTTGGCCATTACCACCATCGGATTTGCCGAAATTCTCCGCCTGGTAGCGGTCAACTGGGTCGATCTGACCCGGGGTTCTCTGGGCCTCTCTGGCGTGCCCCTACTTACCCCCATCCAAATCGGGGACTGGCGAATGAAATTCTATTTTGAGCAGGACTATTATTATGTGGTGCTGGCCGCAGTCCTACTTACGCTGTTCTGCATGCAACGCCTGACCCGATCCGAGTTCGGGGTCAGTCTGCAGGCCCTTCGAGACGATGAAACCGGTGCGCGCAGTATCGGTGTCAACATCGCTGCCTACAAACTGGCGGTATTTACAATTAGCGCCTTTTTTGCCGGATTTGCCGGGGCTCTGTTCGCACATTTTGTCCGGCTGGTCAGTCCGGAAACCATGGCCCTGCATACCACCTTTGACACCTTGACCATGGTCATGGTTGGCGGATTGGGTACCATCGCCGGACCAATCCTGGGCGCCATCCTGCTGACCTTTCTTTCCGAGTGGCTCCGTTACCTGGAAGACTTTTTGAAAATGGACGTCCGCTTGGTGATTTACGGATTGCTACTGATCCTGACCATCTTGTTCATGCGTGAAGGCATGGTCGGTCTTTTTCGAAGCATTCAGGGAAGATTAGTTAATAATCGAAAAAGTGAGAAAGGAGGAACTGGGGGATGACCGAAATGCTTCGTACAAAAGGGCTGACCAAATACTTTGGTGGGTTGTGCGCAGTCAACGACGTGAGCTTTGCCATCGACAAGGGGGAAATCATGGGGCTCATCGGTCCAAACGGCGCCGGAAAGACAACCCTGATCAACTTGATTTCCGGTGCTTTTGCCCCGAGCGATGGGTGCATTATGTTTGGCGGCCGGGATATCTCCCTGCTCAAAGCCCACATTGTCAACAACCTGGGGGTGGCAAGGACTTTTCAGGTGGTCCGTATTTTTACCAAACTGACCGTTCTGGAAAACGTACTTGCGGCCTTGGTTGATCGGCGTCGCAAAGGCCCCTGGCGTCTGGCCGCCGAAGCGGTATTCGGAGCCAGCGGTGCGCTGACCGATAATCGGAAGGCGTGCCAAAAAGCCGATGAACTGCTCGCTTTTGTCGGAATCTCCCAGTATCGAAACGAACTGGCCGAGAACCTGCCATACGCGCTGACCAAGCGCCTGGAAATCGCCAGGGCTCTGGCCACAGGCCCGAAATTACTGCTCCTTGATGAACCAAGCTCAGGTCTCAATCCGGCCGAACTGGTGGGACAGATCGAGCTGATTAAGGCGATCAACGGCCAGGGTGTCACCATTTTGATCATTGAGCATGTCATGAAAGTGATCATGGGCATCTCTCATCGTTTGGTTGTGCTGCATTACGGCCAAAAACTCGCCGAGGGGGAACCAAAAGCTGTTTACACCAATCCCAAGGTGGTCGAGGCATACTTAGGAGGCGACACGAATGCTGCAAATTGAAAACCTGAAAGTTTCCTACGGTAAGGCGATGGCTCTCAGCAACGTTTCCATGTCGGTGGCACAGGGGGAATTGGTGGCCTTGCTGGGTGCCAACGGAGCCGGGAAATCAACCCTGCTTAAAACCATCTCCGGTGTCAACCAAACCCAGGCCGGACAGATCCAGTATAATGGTCAGGACATTCAGAACCAGCCGCCCCACCGCATCGTCAATATGGGAATCATTCAGGTTCCCGAAGGACGATGCGTCTTTCCGGATCTTTCCGTGACCGACAACCTGCGCATGGGGGCCTTTATTCGAAAAGATTCGCCAGGCGTGGCCAAGGATATGGACTTTGTATTCGAACTCTTTCCAAGGCTCAAGGAAAGGGAGAATCAGGACGCAGGCACCCTATCGGGGGGCGAAGCCCAGATGCTGGCCATAGCACGGGGCATTTTATCCAAACCGAACCTCCTGATGCTGGATGAACCGAGTCTAGGCCTGGCGCCGGTGGTTCGCGAAGCGATCTTCGATGTGATCCAGCAAATATACCAGGAGCGCGGGGTTACCATTTTACTGGTGGAGCAAAACGCCAAATGGGCGCTTCAGGTGGCCACCCGAGGGTATGTCCTGGAAAACGGCGAAATCACGATGCAAGACAGCGGGAAGGCCCTGATGGAGAACCCCCATGTGCAAAAATCGTATCTCGGGTACTGACCTAACCGTCAAGTTTGTTACTTGATCTATAAATAATTTTCGACAAAGGCACAACGTGGACCGTTTCATTTTAGACAATGACCTTCTTTGACCGCGTTGTGCCTGTATGGTTCAAAAATGTTTTGATGATCGCATCCACTTTGCATGTTGTCATATATTGCGGGAGCGGTCTCAAGCACCCAAGGAAAGAGAATGAATCCTGTTGATAAGGTTCTTAATACCGAAAGAATAAAGACCTTTTGCCAGAAATTGATCCAAACCCCCAGCCTGAGCTTGGAGGAGGAGGCGGTGAGCCGGGTGATCCGGACCGAAATGGAGGATCTCGGATTTGATGAGGTCTTTACCGATGCCCTGCACAACGTGGTTGGTATCATAAGGGGAAGGGGAAGCGGCCCCACGCTCATGTTTAACGGCCACATCGATCACGCAGGGGTAGGTGAGATGGCCGACCCCTTTTCCGGTAAGGTGCTCGACGGGGCCCCCTTCGGCCATGACGGACAAGTGATTTACGGCCGCGGCGCCTCGGACATGAAGGGCGCTATTGCCGCCATGGTCCATGCCGGAGCGGCGATTAAAAAACTGGATCGAAAACTGGCCGGAGACGTGTTGGTCACCTGTGTATCCAGGGAAGAGATGGCCAGAGGCGAGGGCATCAAGCATCTATTGGAAAATGGCCTGCGAGCCGATGTCGCCGTTAGCGGAGAGGCCAGCGGCCTTCAGGTCTATGTGGGGCACCGGGGCAAATTCGAGGCTAAGGTAACGGTTCGAGGCAGAACATCCCACGGCGGCTATCCCCAGGGGGGCATTAACGCCATTTTCAAAATGAACCGGTTTCTCGAAATCTTGCAGACCCGTTACCCTCTCCCCGACCATGCCTTTCTCGGAAAGGCCACGGTTACAGTGCTGGACATCTGCGCTAGCCCCGGCGCCCTGACCCCCATCGTGCCGGACCGGTGCGAAGCGGTCATCGACCGGAGGTTCTTTCCTGAAGAGAGCCAGGATCAACTTCTGGATGGATTTCGCCGCATAGTGGATGAGATTCGTGACGATGACCCCGAGTTCAGCGCTGAGGTGGTGCCAATGAAATGGTTTCCGGCCATGTTTACCGACCCGGACGAAGCTGTGGTCCAGGCCATGCTGGCAGCCCGGAAGGCCGTTCTTGGCGATACCGGGAAGGCCGGTGCCTGGTATTTCGGGGTGGACGGCACCTTTATCAATGAGGCAGGCATTCCCTGCGTGGGGCTGGGGCCGGGCAACGAGTATTTGGCCCATACGCCGAAGGATGTGGTTCCGATAGGGCAGTTGATCGACGCGGCCAGAATTTACGCGGCATTGATACTTGATATGTGCGGATAAACCCATGGGCGGAATTTCACAATGCAGCGGAGACCTGGATGCTCTACAACAATCGACCTTTTCCGAAATTCGCCGGAACCTCGACGCCTGTTGTTCCTACTTGATCTTCGAACTCACCGTTCGGTCAAATGAAACAGAAGACTTCAAAACCGTTTATGTATCCCTGGAAGAACCTGGAGCCGGCATTCAAGAAAAGGCCTCTTTTCGAGATAGGGAAACTGGGCACCTGATACTGGTGGCTAAGCTGTTTCCGGACTATGATCAAAAATGGAAGGATCGAATGCTCTCCGCAGATTTACCCGATGGAATGAATTTTTACTTTTACGGGGAATTGATCCCATGAGAAGAAAAGACAAAGAGATCTCAGATATCGCCGAGATCCATGATATTCTTAAGAACGCTATGGTTTGCCGAATCGCCATGATCGACGACGGTTGCCCATACCTCGTTCCCATGTGCTTTGCCTATCACGACAACGCGATCTATCTCCACAGCGCCTTGAAGGGGAAGAAAATCGAGGCCCTGACCAGAAACCCGGAGGTCTGCTTCGAGGTCGACGCCCTCTTCGAGACCATAGAATCGGAGGCACCCTGTGACTGGAGCATGCGTTATCAAAGCATCATCGGTTTCGGACGGGCGGCTTTCATCAAGATGCCGGAAGAAAAGCGAAATGCCCTGGATATCATTTTTCATCGCTACGCTGATAACCACGGGACCTTTTCGGATGACAAGGTGCGGGCTACGGCCATTATCCGCATCGACATTCAACGCATGACCGGCAAGGCTTCAGGCTTCTAAAGCATAAGGAGACAGTCTATGAATGGATTTTTCGGAAGAATATTAAAAATTGACCTGACCCGGCCAGATTTTATCATCGAGCCGGTGGCAGATTCCGTTCTTTCTGATCTGCTCGGTGGAAAGGGGCTGGCTTCAAAACTTCTTTTTGACCTCAATCCTCCCGGTGTAGATCCCATGGCCCCGGAAAACTGTTTGATTTTTGCCACCGGACCGGTGGCTGCTTCCAGCATCTGGGGATCAAGCCGGTACGGTGTCTTTACCAAGAGTCCTCTGACCGGATGCTACGCCGAATCTTATTCAGGTGGGAAAGTGCCCGAAGCAATGGATGCGACAGGCTTTGATGCCATTGTCCTTTCGGGGCGGTCGGCAGTGCCTACAGTCATAGCTATCTTCCCCGACCGGGTCGAATTTCATAAGGCCGGTAATTTGTGGGGCATGGAGACCTACGAAACCGAAGAGGCTGTGGTTAAGCAATTCGCCGCTTCTGATGCCGGGTTCAAAAAGACCGGCGCCGTGGTTATCGGACCGGCGGCAGAAAACGGGGTCCGCTTTTCGGTGATCAAAAATGACAAGTGGCGAAGCGCTGGCCGCGCCGGAGTCGGTACGGTGCTCGGCTCCAAACAGGTCAAGGCGTTACTCTTTCAGGGTGACCGGAGACGGCCTCTGAATGATCCAAAAGCAGTACGGCAACTGACCAAGGAAGTCGCCACAGAATCCAGGGAAAACCCCGGAGTAAAGGCGTACAAATCCATGGGTACCAGCCAGATGGTCAAGATTATGAACAATGCTAACGCCTTTCCCACCGGGTATTGGGAAAAGGGGACCTGCGACCACTGGGAAAAAATCGGGGCGGATGCCCTTCACGACCGTTGCCACGTCAAACCCAATGCCTGCGCCAAGTGCCTCATGGCCTGTGGCCGCATGACTACGATCCAAAAGGGGCGGCACGCGGGTCTGAAAATCGAAGGCCCTGAATACGAAACCATCTACGCCTTTGGCGGGCTCTGCATGGTTGATAGCATTGAAGAGATCGCATGGCTGAACGACATCTGCGACCGGCTCGGAATGGACACCATTACTGCCGGGAACCTCTGCGCTTTTGCCATGGAAGCGAAGCGCCTGGGCAGAATCGAACATGACATCGCGCCCGGCCATGTGGATGCCATTGCCGCGCTCTTAGATCAAATTGCCCGGCGGGAAGGAATCGGTGCCATCCTTGCTGAAGGAATAAAGCCTGCGGCCAAAACCTGGAATATGGAAGATGTGGCGGTGCACGTCAAGGGGATGGAGCCGGCTGGGTATGATCCAAGAAGTCTCAAGGGAATGGGACTCGCCTATGCAACGTCGGACCGCGGCGCCTGTCATCTGCGGTCCACCTTCTACAAGCCGGAGCTATCCGGAATGATAAAACCCGACCAGATAGAAGGTAAGGCCGAAATGTTTATCGACTTTGAAGACCGACTCACCATTTTCGATACCCTGATCCTCTGCCGGTTCTATCGCGACCTCTACCCCTGGGCGGCTCTGGTAGAGATTATCAACGCCGTCACAGGGCTCGATGTAGACAAGGATGCCCTTGCCGCCAAGGCGGCCGCCGTTTCCAGCTTGGTTAGACGCTTCAATATCCGTGAAGGCATTACCGCAGAAGACGACAAACTCCCCCCGAAACTTCACCGAAGACTGTCTGACTCCGGAAAAAACATTAGTGAAGCTGATCTTGGCCAGATGGTTCAGGATTACTACCGCCTGCGGGGCTGGGATGAGGCCGGGGTGCCATTGCCTTAGTGCGCGCCAGCTCAAATTCCATTAGTTATACAAAGATCAAGGAGATCGAAAAAGCCACCTCTGGGTTGGACACTAATTGTTGACACCAAGAACCAATCTTTTTCTAATATAAGTGCTTCTGCAGTCGTCAACGTTTAAATACACGAAAGGCGTGGGACCTATGACACAAGATTCAAAAGAAGTGGCGGGTACGGTACCGGTTTGCCTTATGCCACGGGAGATTAAAACCTGGCTTCAGGAAATCGTGGATGCCTTTCACCAACAGGACGTTGAACGCCTGGCAGAAGACTGGACCGAAGATATTGTCGTTCATTTCGCCGATCTCCCCGAGATTAAGGGAAAGCAGGCAGCCAAGGCTTGGATGAAGTCTCGTTTTGCGCGTCAAAAAAGTTATCGCTTGGAGAAATCATTCCAGGCGGTGACCGGTGATGTGATAGGTGACTCCTGGACCGGCAGGTGGTTGGATGGGGCTACCGGCAAAAAGATGCAGGGCCGGGGCATGGAGTTTCTCATTATACGCGAAGGACGCATCGCCGTGTGGGACGCGGTATTCAACGCTTGGGAGGAAGGGAGTGAACCTGCTACGCCTGTGGTATAGGCTGGCATTCGTTAGCCCCGGGCTTACAAGTCCCTGACTATGCATTTATCGTCGAGGTTGTGGATGCCATGATCGAGATGTACCTGGCCGGTGTTTCAGTTCGTCGGATCGCGGATATTACCCAAGCACGGTGGGGGGCTATCAATTGATTAGCCCATATGTCTCAGTCACAAATTAAATGTATCTGCTGAAACTGTCGAAAAAGCCTAAAAACAGCCAATTTAGTACTTTTGCATGCAATAAAATCAGATACTTACAAACATAAAAATCGCAAAATAAGGGTTTTTCGACAGTTTCGTTATGGTCCTGCACCTATCAGACAGCTGCAATTTCGTCATATCCTCAACATATTCCAATCTAAAGGGGCTATCGATCATCGGTTTTATGCCAGATCCAAGACCTCAGACGACCATTAGTCCCCGGTTACATGCCTAAGTAAAAAGGCAAGGATTATCTGATATATTCCTTGCCTTTTTAAATTTTATCAAACGAGATTCCGTCTAAAAATACCAGAAAGTAAATTAAGCCTCTTTCCCGTCAATAAACCCCGGCCGGGCATAGGCCGGCTTGGGATATTCATAGAACCCGCAGCCGCTTTTCACGCCCAGGCTGCCAGCCTCTACGTATTGACGTAAAAAATCCGCGTTCATTTTAGCCTGCTGGTCATCTAGCACCTCAGCCCAGTAGTCGGTTACCTTCAGGGCGGTGTCCAGCCCGATGCTGTCCATGATACCAAACGGCCCTGCGGGAGCATGCATCACTCCCATCCAAGCCCGGTCTATATCCTCGACAGTGGCTATGTTTCGACTGGCTAGAGTTTGGGCGGACTTCATCCAATCCATCAACATGAAATTGAAAACGTAACCGTAGTTCTCTTTCTCCATTACAATGGCAACCTGGCCAATTTTTTTGGCAAAGGCTTTAATAAGGGCCACCGTTTCCGGGGCGGTTTGAGGATGGGGCATAATATCGACAACGTTGGTCAGGCGCACGTCGTGGAAATGAAACGCGGCAAATTGGATCGGCCGGCCCGTGGCCTCGGCAAACATGGAAGGCACCAGGGAAGAAGTGTTGGTGGTGAACACGGTCCGTTCCGGACAAAGTTCGTTGAACTGGGCAAATACCCGGCCTTTCAGCTTCGGATCTTCGGGCACGGACTCGCTGACCAGATCGGCTTCGGCAGCCGCTGCGGCCGCATCCGTGGTCGCGCTAATTCTATCGAGGGCTTGGCAGGCCTCTTCCTCGGTCAGTTTTCCAGCGACGGTGAATTCTGCCGCCAGGCGATTAAGCCGCTTCAGGGACTTATCCAGGACGTCCTGCGCCACATCATAAAGAGCCACTTCGAATCCGTGGATCGCACACTGAAAACCGATCTGCTGTCCCATGGTGCCCGCACCGATGATTAAGACTTTCTTTATATCCTCTGCCTTCATTACTTTCTCCCAACTTCCAATTCAATTTTGAGGTTTCACAGGACTATCAAATTCGAAATCCGAATATCGAATGTCGAAACAAATTCAAAAATTCAATGACCAAATGACAAAAACAACTTCTTACCGATTTTAAGAATCGATTCTGTTTGGTTCTTTTGGTCATTGTGAATTGTTTTATTGTTTCGGATTGCTTATTTCGGATTTCGAAATTTTGCCCGAAGTAATGGATTCGTATACGCTACATGCCTTCATTTATGATTCGTAAAGCGGCTTTCTCCAAAACCTGCACCGCAGCAATCAGCATGCCAAAACGCTCATCCCGGGTCTGGCCGTGGTAAAACCGATAGTAGATCTGCTGGGCGATGACCGCCAGCCGGAAAAGGCCAAAGCAGAGGTAGAAGTCAAAGGCGTCTATCGTCAACCCGGTTCGTTCCAGGTAACGCGCCACCAGCTGCTTCCGGCTGAACATACCGGGCGCTGTCGTCGGCAGGGTCCGGATCAGCTGGACCTCTTCGGTATCGTCAGTATCCACCCAATATGCCAGCGAGGCCCCCAGGTCCATCAGGGGGTCGCCGACGGTCGCCATCTCCCAGTCCAGAATCCCGATGATTCTGGCCGGATCGTCCGGTGCCAAAACCACATTATCGAACTTGTAGTCGTTGTGAACCACGCCGGCCACCTGGGAATCAGCCGGCATGTGATCGTCAAGCCATTGCATCACAGCTTCGAAATCGGGCGCGTCGTCGGTGCGGGCATCGCGGTAGCGGGCAGACCACCCCGTGACCTGCCGGTGAACATATCCCTCCGGTTTGCCGAAGTCCGCCAGGCCGGCCTTTTTGTAGTCAAGTCCGTGCAGATCCACCAGCACATCCACCCAGTTCGCACACAGGCCGGCCGCCTTTTCCGGGAGCAGGTCCAGCCCGCGGGGAACATTTTTTCTCAGGATGATGCCACGCAGCCGCTGCATGATATAAAAAGGGCTCCCGATAACCGCCGGATCGTCACAGTAGATCAGCGGCTCCGGCACATAAGGAAAGATCGGTTTCAACGCTTTCAGGATGCGATACTCACGGGACATGTCATGGGCGGTTTTGGCTTTCTTCCCAAAAGGCGGCCGCCGCAGGACCAGTTCGCGATCCCCGATTTTCAACATGTAGGTCAAATTGGAAAAACCGCTGGGAAACTGCTTTACTTCCAATGCACCTTTCAGGCCCGGGAGATGGTCTTTGATAAAAGTTTCCATTTTGCCGGTATCGAACGCTTCGCCGTCCCGCACTCCGCTAGGATTGTCTTGGTGTCCCATCTCTTTCCTCATCTTGGTTTATCAGTGTTGCGCTTCATACATGCAGTTCCATTAGATAAATTTTCATGCTTCTTACTTAAAGGCTCGCTGCGGCATCTCAACAGGAATGGTTGTTTCATGCTGAGTTGTGCCTTAATGAGCATGAAAATTTATGGCCAGACAGACCGCCTGATCATATTCAAAATAAAATCGGCATATGTGTCGATGGATATCTTACGGCGGGTGTACTTCCACCTTTTAAGATACCAGTCCTGCAGCATGGCCTTGATGACGGACGCCGTCAGAACGGCCGATTCAAGGTAGAAAGCCCCCTCTTGCTGGCCCTGCTCCAGAATATCGCGAAAGAGTTTTTCCGTGTACAATTCACCTTCCATGGCCCGTTTATGTTCTGCTTTGCGAAAATAGCGGGTTTCCATATAGGCAAAAAAGAACCAGTCACGCATCACTTCGCTCAGGTACAGGTGGGTTCGTATGGCGCTCTCCAGCCTCTCCGGTGCGGTCCCTGTTTTCGCGACATGTTCGTCCAGTACGCTGTATGTGATGGCGCGCCCCTGTTCGTGAATAATTTTCAGCAGCTCTTCCTTGCCGGCAAAATAGGAGTAAAGCGCTCCCATGCTGAGCTTGGTTTCCCGGGACAGGTCCCGCAGGCTCATGGCCTGGAATCCCTTCTCGTTGCTTAGCTTCAAGGTGGCCTTGAAAATGGTGACCAGGTTCTTGATGACAACCGCTTCTTTTTTAATCTTGATGGTTTCTCTGTTTGCGTGGCAGATATCCCGGCATATATCTTCCATGGAAACCATCACACTTCTCCGGAAACGGGCATATGTCATGGGCTGGGGCATGGTTGTTCCATTTTCAGGTTTTCAGGTCGAAGACTGAAGGCTGAAGTAAAACCTTTCTACCTTCCAACTTTTACCGCCCACCTTCAGTCTTCTACCTTCCACCTTTAACCTTATATATTCAACGCCTTGCGATACCCACCTTCTGCATGGGCTTTCAGCATCTTTTTGGCCACCGACATCTTGTGGACCTCGTCGGCCCCGTCATAGATCCGCGCCGCCCGTTCATGACGATAGAAATAGGCCAGGATCGTATCATCCGTCATTCCCAGGCCGCCGTGCACCTGCAGGGCCCGGTCAATCACTTTCTGCATGGTGTTGGCCACCACGAACTTGATAAAGGAAATATCGTATCGGGCCTCTTTAACGCCCGCAGTCTCGATTTTCCAGGCCGCGTGCAGCGTCATGAGCCGGGCGGCCTGAATCTCCGCAGCCGATTCCGCGATCCAGGCCCGCACGATCTGGCGGGTGCCCAGCGTGCGGCCGTCCGGCAGGATCTGGCGCTCGTTGGCCCGTTTGCACATCAAATCAAAGGAGCGGTTGCAGATACCCAGCCAGCGCATGCAATGGTGAATACGCCCCGGACCCAGCCGTTCCTGGGCGATCACGAACCCATGGCCTTCAGGGCCCAAAAGGTTTTTTTGGGGGACCCGGCACGACTGGTAGAGAATCTCGGCATGGCTGGCGTAGTCGCTGCCCTGGTGGCCCATCACCGGAATGTTGCGCACCAGGTTATACCCGGGCGTGTCTTTGGGAACGATGATCATGCTGGCCTGGAGGTAGGGCGGCGCCTCGGGGTTGGTAACGGCCATGACGATGGCGAATTCAGCCCCGTCCGCCGAGGAGGTGTACCACTTGTGCCCGTTGATGACGTAATCCTCACCATCTTTCACCGCCGTGGTCTCCAGCATCACCGGATTGGAACCGGGCATGTCCACCTCGGTCATGGAAAAGCAGCTGCGGATGTCGCCTTGCACCGATGGCTCCAGGTACTTTTGCTTCTGCTCGTCCGTGGCATATTTATGCAAAATCTCGATGTTGCCGGCGTCGGGCGCCTGACAGCCAAACACGTAATGACCCAGGGGTGAACGTCCCAGGGCCTCGGAGACCAGGCCGTGCTCGACCAGGTCCAGCCCCATCCCGCCAAGCTCTTTGGGGTGGTTGGGGGCCCACAGCTCCATCTGTTTGACCATCTCTCGCTTTTCCACGAGAACCGGCAGCATCTCACCAAAGTCGTGGTTGAGAAACTCCGGTTCAAGGGGCAGCAGTTCCTTGTCAACAAACTCGTTGATCATGTCGAGAATAACCTGCATGCGCTCCGATATTTCAAAATCCATCGTAAACTCCTTCCTGAATTGAGCGATTAGCCGTTAGCAAAAACCTTTCAACGTCATAGGAATCTGCTGCTAACTTCCCGATGGGCAACGGTCCAAGGTTGAAAAATGCTCGGCAGTTAAATCTAACCACTAAAGGCTAAAAGCTAATCGCTTGATTTGGTCCTTTTCATAATGTTGCTTCTACCTAAGCCGCTGGATGCCGGATCGCGTCCGGTATGACGACGGCATTAATAACCGTTTCAGAAATTGTGGAACAGAATTGAAAGACTGAATTCAGTCAAAAGGTTTTACTTCAGCCTTCAGTCTTGATAAAGCCGTAAAAAGCCACACGGCTTTATATTATTGAAAACATTCAATAAATTTAAATTTTACTATTGTTTTCTGATGCCGTTTGTGATATAAAAAGTTCGTATTTACAGCATGTTACCATGGAGACGGCATGATTCACATCAAAGATCACAAACAACAACAGCTTTTCGATCCGTGGGCCTATCTGAGCCCAAAACGGCGCAAGATGCTCGATGACGACTGGCCCGACCTGTTTCGTCAGCATTTGCTATATCAACTACCCGTTGAACAAGTCGCCGCTCACTTTTGTGAAGACAACGGTAGACCCAGCAAGGAGCTTCACACCGTGTTAGGGGTGCTGTTGCTCCAGCAGGCTATGGACTTAAGCGACAAGGCCGCTATCGAGCAACTGTGTTTCAACATCCAGTGGCATTATGCGCTCAACATCTCCGAAGAAAGCGATGATGCCAAGTACGTCAGCGAAAAAACTCTTTACACCATGCGCCAATTGATTATCGAGCAACACCTTGATGAGACGGTGTTTGATAGTATTGCCGATAAACTGGCTGAGGTGTTTGCTGTCGACTCCAAATGCCAGCGCATCGACTCGGTTCATATCAAGTCCAACATGCGCAAACTCGGGCGCATCACCATATTCAGCCAGACCATCGCCAAGTTCCTGGTCAACTTAAAGCGTCACCATCGGCAGCTATTTGATGCCATTGCCCCAGAACACATCGAGCGCTACCTGGGTAAGGCTTCTCAGCAGTCTTTTTCAATGGTTAAGCCCTCGCAGTCAGACAAGACGCTCAAGATTGTCAGTGCCGATCTTTACAATCTCATCGAGCAGTTCAAGGACAACTCGCAGGTTCGCTCCATGCACAGCTACAAGTTGATGCACCGGGTCTTAAACGAGCAATGCGACCTTGAATACGATGAAGACGGCAAGAAGCTTACAATCAAAAAGTCCGCCAACATTGCGTCAGACTCTTTGCAAAACCCCTCTGATCCGGACGCCACCTATAGCGGCCACAAGGGCCAGGGCTACCAGGTCCAGATCATGGAGACATACTCTCCTGGTGAGGACAAACGCCGCAAACAGCAACAACTCAATCTGATTACCCATGTAGCGGTCCAGAGCGCATGTGAAAGTGACGCCAGTGCCCTGGTCCCTGCCATCAATGACGCCAAAGCGCGGCAGATGGCTCCCGAACAACTACTCGCCGACACGCTATACGGCAGCGACCGCAATCACCAGACGGCCAAGGCCGAAGATGTCGAACTGGTTGCTCCTGTACACAAAGGGAGCGCTACCAACACCAACCTGTTGACCGGTTTTACCTTTAACAACAACGGTTATCTCACCCAATGCCCCGCAGGACACACCCCTGAACGCGTTCGCTATAAGAAAAAGACCGACCGTTATAGCGCCGCATTCACCAAGGATGTGTGCAGACGATGTCCAGGCTTCGGTCTGTGTCAGCTCAAAGAGGGCAAAAACCACTTTTTTCTTCACTATAGCGGCAGACAGTGTCGGCTTGCCGTCCGCCGAGCCGCTGAGAAAAAGGACGCCTTCACAGAGTGCTACCGTTGGCGCGCTGGTGTTGAGGCGACCATGAGCGAACTGGATCGACGTACCGGGATTAAAAACCTCAGGGTCCGGGGTAAGCCTGCAGTGCGCTTTGCGGCCACCATGAAAGCTGCCGGTTTGAACCTGTTACGCGCCGGTGCCGTCAGAAAAGCGCGCCGCAAGGCCGCCGAGTCGGTTCGCGGCAGTTCGCGGGCAATTTATATGGCTTATATGGCTGTCAAAGAGCGCATCCTGGGGCCTGCTGGCCAATCAGGACGTGTTTTAGCAAATTACTCGCATCTTACTGCAAACGAGATGTATATGGCCGCGTGAGCTTTTTACGCGGGCATCAGTCTTCAACCTTTAAACTTATACCCGGCCCTCCAGGCCGGGTTTACCTGTATGTCACCAGACCGTCAGCGGCCTCCAGATATGAATGTTCATTAAACGTGGCCAGCATGATGCGTTCAGACGTACACTTGAACCGGGTTACCGACGCGTTGACCACCTGCCAGGAGACCTCCAGGCAGGCCGCCTCCGACAACTCCAGCGCCCGCTGCACGGCAACGGATATGGGACCGCCAGAAGTGAAAACAGCTACCCGCCGGCCCCGGCCATCTTCAGCCAGGATCTCGTCCAGGGCAGCATTCACCCGGGCCTTGAACCGTTCCCAGGATTCAATCCCCGGTGTGCGGTACACCCCGGTCACCCAGCGCCGCATCACCGTTTCGAATAGTGTTTGAAAGGCGCGATTATCCTCGAACATGGTCGCCACCAGCGGTTCCAGGCCGGGATCCTCTTCAACCAGTTTGGGTATCAGAGCCCGACAGACCGTTTCGGATTCGTACTCGTTGAACGCTTCCGACCGACGCAGCTCGGGAAGTGTAATCCCCTTATCCCGATAAAGGTCGGTCAGGGTCCGGGCGGTTTCAGTCTGCCGCTGCAGGGTTCCGGTGTAAATCCGGTCAAGGGGCTTCCCGCCCAGCAAATGTTCCGCCAGCACGCGGGCCTGCTCGTACCCGCATTCGGACAGCCGGTCGTAATTTGAACGGCCAAAGGAGGCCTGGCCATGCCGTATGAAAAATAGGGTGCTCATGTAATCCTTCTTTTGTGTTTCGGCCAAGGTAGCGGAACCAGTCCGGTCCTGTCAAGAATAAAACGAACGCTCGCTCGATTTTTAGTTGCTTTTGCCCTCCGGTTCAGGTATGAAATCAAAAAGCAAATGATCCCCGAAAGGGATTTTGTGGTTTTACCTAACAGCCTACAGCCTAAACACCTGAAAAATGAAAATTCTGGTCTGCATAAAAGAGGTCCCCGCCGGCGATATGCAAATATGCATAGACGACACCGGCCGATGGATCGAGGCCGGCGGCCATGACGACTACGTCATGAACCGCTTCGACGAATTCGCGCTGGAAGAGGCCGTCCGCATCAAGGAACATATCGAAGGGACGACTGTTGAAGTCCTGTCGGTGGGCCCCGAGCGCTGCCGTGCTGTGATCCGGCGGGCGCTGGCCAAGGGTGCGGATGCCGGCGTTCATCTTGACAACCTCGGGCCGGACTGCCCGCCCACTGACAACGTGGCCGCCGCCATCGCCGAATATTGCCGCAACCGGCATTATGACCTGATTCTGACCGGCGTGATATCGGAAGACCTGATGCAAGGACTTACCGGCCCCCTGCTGGCCGCCCGGCTCGGGATTCCCTGCGCCGCCGCGGTCATCCGCCAGCGGATCGACCCGGATAGGCGCACCTTGCTGGCTGCCTGCGAACTGGAAAGCGGGTGGACCGAGGAAGTCCGCCTCACGCTTCCGGCCCTGCTCACGATCCAATCCGGCATCAACCGCCCGCGCTACCCGTCGCTCTCCAATATGATGCGCTCCCGGCACCAGGAGCTGACAACCCTGCCGTTTGACACCCTGGCGGGAGTCGAAAATGAATCCCGGGGCATGGCCCTGTCTGAACCAGCGGCATCCTCCGGCGCACGCTTTTTCGAGGGGACCGCGGAAGACAAGGCCGAAGCCCTCCTGGACCTGTTGATCGAGAAGGGGGTGCTGATCACATGACCCCGTCAACGGATCTGCTGTTGATCGCTGAAACCATCGGCAACCGCCTGCAGCCCTCCACCCAGGATCTTCTGGGAGCGGCCGGCGCATATACGGCCGTCGAAAAGGCAACCGTCCGGCTACTGCTCCCGGGATCCGACGTGTCCGCCGCGGCGACTGACCTGGCGGCTACCAGCGGCCTCGATATCTTCACCCTGGAAAACCCGGGGCTCGATCTGCCGAACCCGGTCCTGACCACGGCCCTGATCAACCAGGTTTTGCCGCAGCTTGGTCCCCGGCACATCTGCCTGCCCCACACCATGCGGGGCTGCCAGGTCGCCGCTGCCCTGGCGGTCCAAACATCCCGACCCGTCATCACCGGTGTTGAGGCCATTGAGCGAACCGGCGGCCGGCTTTATTTCAAACGGGCTGTTTTTAATGGCAAACTGTCCGCCGCCATCGAGATACCCGCATCCGGAGGCGTTTTTACATTCTGCGGAGCGGCCGCCGATTCAACCACCGGTGCGCCTCAAGCGCCCGGCAGCGTCACCGCCCTGCAGACGGCTGATATCGACTGCGGTGTACAGCCGTTGACCATGTCGCGGCCGCCGGATGACGAGGCCGCGCTTGAAGAGGCGGCCGCCATCGTATCGGCGGGCCGGGGTATCGGAAAGGAAGAAAACCTGGAATTGCTGCGGGCGGTGGCGGGGATACTGAAAAACAGCGCCCTGGGCGGCTCCCGGACCGCCTGTGACGCCGAATGGCTGCCCTACTCGCGCCAGGTGGGAGAAACCGGCCGTAAGGTTGCCCCCGAACTCTACCTGGCCTGTGGTATCTCCGGCGCCCGGCAGCACCTGGCCGGTATCCAGAACGCCAAAACAGTGATCGCTGTGAACACCGATCCCCAGGCCGCTATTTTCGGCCGGTCCGATTACGGCATTGTTGAGGATATCAACCGGTTTCTACCGGTGCTGCTTGAAAGGTATAAAGAGCGGTTTAAATCTTAAAGAATGCACACCCAGAGAGACTGTGGCTTTCTATTTCGAAGTAAAGCTTCAGGTGGATGTAAACGTCAACTATAAGATCCTGGCGCCGACTGCCCAGGGCGAGATAGCCCACTGGCACGTTACCTACCAGGTTGCCTCAGAGGAGCTCTTCCAGTTCTGGGCCAGGTCCACCGGGACAAACCTTGTGGATCGGGAGCCTGGTGATCCTTTGCCCCGGATGGCTCTTGACGGTGTGCTGATGGCCGCGTTTGAAAACGGGCTGTGCACCCGGTGCGAAATATGATGGCACAGCAAACCCCAGCCGGCATGAGTGCCCTTCGGCCGGCAACCAGCCTTTTCATCATTTCCATTGTACCCGGGGAGTCTTGGGCCCCCTCGCTTCATGGCGGGCAGGGGCTCGGGTCAGGATTAGAAAGGCCAGAACTGATTGTCTTCCCAAATGGCTTCCTTGAGATCTTTGTCCAGGTCTGCCAGAAATGAGAGGTGCCCTTCTTCCCAGCTCGACAACCACTGGTAAAGGGCTTTTTCCTCAGTGTCATCGGTGGCGGCAGCACGTTCACCGTATAGCTTGACGGCCCGTTCCTCCATCAGCATGGCCGCGGAGATGGCGGCTGCCTCGAAATCTGCCGTGGCAAGCTGCTGCTTCACCTCAGCGGAAAGCACCAGGTCGGGAAGCGGCTCGCTCTGGGTATCTGCAGCGTCCAGGGGCGCAAATTTCTGGTTCGCCCGGTAGGACTTGAGTTGCGCACCTAAAATGTCCATGTGGTGATTCTCTTCAGCAACCATGGTTTCAAAAAATTCCCGCACGGCTTCATTCTGGGTCTGGTCGGCAACCTTCTTATAAAAAGCCCGACCGCGCATTTCCAGTAAAATGGCCTCTTTCAATATATCTAAAGCTGTATCCGCCATAATATTTCCTCCGTATTTAAACGCTCCGATTGAAAATGTAACTCAGGACCAGCAGCCCCCATCACCTTACCCAGGGCAAGCAAGGAGCCTTGCCGGCAGCGGAATTCCGCCGCCGGCGCCCATAGAAGTCACTTCGTTCAAGGCATGGGTTTAAGTTCCACCCGCCGGTTGCGCTCCCGACCTTCAGCTGAATCATTGTTGGCAATGGGACGGGATTCACCCATTCCGACCGCCGACAGGCGTTTGCGGTCGATGCCCTCGCTGATCAACCACTCCATGACCGCCCGGGCACGTTCTTCTGACAGCTGCCGGTTGTATTCGGCAGCGCCGACACTGTCCGTGTGGCCCTGGATCTGGATTTTGACCGTTGGGTTGTTTTCCAGAACGGTAGCGACTGCTTCCAGTTCCGGTTCGTACGCAGGCCGAATCTCAGCGCGGTTGCTCTCGAACTCAACGCCCTCGAGCACCCAGCAGCCACGCTCATCCACCGTGGCGCCGCGGGGCGTACCGGGACAGAAGTCGTCATCATCCAGGACCCCGTCGCCGTCACTGTCCACCGGCGCGGCCGGTTTGGCCGGCAGGGGGCAGCCCACGGCATCCACCAGTGTTCCCGGCGGCGTGCCCGGACAGCGGTCCAGGTGATCATACACCCCGTCACCGTCCGTATCCTTGGGGCCCGCCGCTTTGGCGGTCAAGAATACGCGGGTGGCGAAATCCGCCATGGCCTCGCCGCTCAGGGTCTCTTCGGCCTGGGTAAAAAACCCGCAGCCGGCAGCCTCCGCCAGGGCTTGCATCAACTCCCGGCCGGCCGGGTCATCCCCCACCAGTATCGGGTAGATGCACATACGATCGCCGAACTTCTCGCGGGCCTGGTACGCCGCCTCCAGCACGGGTTCACCCAGGTCTTTACCATCACCGATCATGAGCACCGCGATCTTTCCGGTCGCTCCATCCAGCAGGCCCCGGTTGGCATGGATCGCTTTGGCCATGGGGGTCGTGCCGCCGGCTTTGGTCAGGGCGTCAATGGTCTGGGACACTTCGGCAGTACGGTAGGGCGTCAGGCCGTGGTGTTTCACGGTGTGCGCGCGGCTGACCGACTTGTCGTGCCCGAAGGAGATGAACGCGTCATTGTAGCCCAGTTCAGGCAGGATCACGTTCAGGCGCTTGACAAACTCTCGCGCGGTCTCTAGTTTCACCAGCCCCATGCTGCGCTCAGCCATGGAAGACGACGCGTCGAACAGAATCACGAAATTGTCGACCCGGCGGTCATACCCATCGGCCGTAAGGTTGGTTGGTTGGAACGGGGGCATGGTCCGGGCCTGCTGTCCGGCACAGCCCGCCAGAAAAACAGTAATGAGCAGCATGGTCAGCCATAAAGTTTGTCGGGATCTTTTCATTTTTTCCTCCTTCGGTGCGGATATCGCCCGTTAAGCCGCTTTTTCTTCCTGGAACAGATGCAGATCCTGCTGGGGGTAGGGTATACTGATGCCTTGCGCATCGAACCGCACCTTGATCTGTTCGGTCAGGTCAAAATAGACCCCCCAGTAGTCTTCAGTCTTCACCCAGGGCCTGACAACAAAATTGACGCTGCTGTCGGCCAGTTCGGAGACGGCGATCGTGGGACCCGGATCTTCCAGGACGCGGTTATCGGCCTGGACGATTTCGTTCAATACCTGCTTGGCAAGGGCAATGTCATCCTCATAGCCGATACCGGCCACCAGATCAATCCGCCGAATTGGATTGGCGTTGACGTTGGTGATCACATTGCTGGTGATGCCGCTGTTGGGTACGATGATCCGCTGGTTGTCAGCTGTGTTCAAAACCGTATTGAAAATGTTGATCCCGACAACTTTGCCGGTTACCCCGCCGGCCTCGACGAGGTCACCCACCTTGAAAGGGCGAAAGAGGACCAGCATGACTCCCGAGGCAAAATTGGACAGCGAGTCTTTGAGAGCCAGGCCGACGGCCAGACCGGCCGCGCCGACAATGGTCAGGAAAGAGGCCGTGTTGATACCGAGTTGACCGGCGGCCGCAATCAGGACCAACACCAACAGGGCGTAATAGGTGATGTTTTGCAAAAACCCGGTCAGGGTGACGTCGATGCCGTTCTTTTCCAGCACCTTCTCCAGCAGAACGGCAATTTTCCGGGCCAGCCAGCGGCCGACGATAAAAATTAGGATGGCTGCCAGTAATTTTAGTGAATATTCACTGGCCCAGGTGATTGCCGTGTTATAGAGTTTGTCAATGTCCATGATTGCTCCTATTTAATTTTATAAGAGGGAAAGCCTGCCGCAACCCGTTGCGGGCAATTATGGCTAACAAAGCAACATTTGTGCCACCGAAAACCACAAGGAAATGGCGCTACCACACGGTTTCCGGCCGCAATAGGACGGATTAATGCTTCATCGATACACTTGCTGAGACAATAGTGTGCCAGATGGAGGTGGGACAGGTTCGCTTTTCAGGTGCCCGCTAAATGAAAGGAGTCGTTCCGAACCGTAATCCAAACTTTTTTCAACAGGTCCAGGCTATCCGGTCTGTTGCCAGAGCCCTTCCGGAACCAATTCGGCCCGCAGGTTCACGCCGACCCGCAGGGCCTTGAGCCCCCGCACGCCCGGCAGGTCTTCAAGGGCGACCATTTCCAGATCATCGTTCAGATGTCCCCGGCTCTGCAGGTAGTCGATGTGCTGCCGGACCTCGGCGCCCTCCCGTGGACGGGAATAGACCACGGCAATCTGTCCGGGCTGGGTCAAACGCTCCCGGCTGCCCCGCACCCGGGCCTTGTCCAGTCGGGACTTGATGATTTCATGCCGCACATCATAGGCCCCGTCCACATCGAACCGCTTTTCATCATAACGGAAGCGAATGGACAGGGGGACCTGGTTGACGAGAATCAGGTGGCAGGTATCCAGGGGAATGGCGAGCTCCGTCTGAACCTGACGGGTGTGCCAGGCCAGTCCGCAGGTCACCATGAACTGCCAGAGGGCCAGATTTTTCCGGAAAAAGGGGTTGAGCCGGTTTTCCGGGTGCATGGCGGCGCCCAGGTAGATTACGTAGTCGATGCCGTCGGTCTGGTGCTTCTCGAAGTAGTGGGGGTACACCTGCTGGATCTCGGCCTGCTGCTGATCGATATAGGTGGACAACCGCTCGTTGAGCAGGGAAACGCTCTCTTCAAAGGCCTTTCTTTTCCGGTATACCACGCCCATGTCCGGGTCCACCGCCCGCAGGTAGGTATCGATGGCGCCGCGCACGGCCGGATCGATGGCCCCCAGTTCCATGAAAGCCGGTTCGACTTCCTGCTGCAGGAATGCGGCCACCGAGCTCTCCTCTTCCGTGGTCAGGCCGGTTTTGATCTCGGCGATACGCTTTTCGATACGGTAGCTGAATTCATCGAGCAGCGGCCAGGATCTGAATTCGCCGGCCCGTGACATGATGCTGCCGGCCAGGGTCAGCTGTTCGGTGAGGTCGGCCTGGATACTTTTCACCCGGACCTCGGAGGAGCCCCGGATGTCCGACTGGCCGAACATGGGGATCACATCCCGGAAAATGATCGGCTCCATCTCGGAAGGTTCGTTCCGGCGCAGCCGCTCCATGTGTTCCAGGGCGGCCTTCCGAAAACGCCACTCAACCGATGGATGCACGGCCGTGCACTTTTCCTTGATCACCGCCTGGACCTCGTTGTTCATGTCGTCCAGGCCCCGCTTGAGCGCCATGGAAAACAGGGGGGCGATGTGCCGCATCTTGGTGGTATCCAATGTTTTCATGTCATTGGCGCGCGTGGTTTTAACCGACAGGGTTCCGATGGCTTCACCGCCAAACACCAGCGGAGCGATTAGAAGCGAGCGTACACCGTGGTCGACAGCGTCCTGTTCCACTGCTCCCAAACCGGGTTCCCGGCTGAGATCCGGAATCCGGAGGATCGCCTGGCTCTCAACGGCCTGGAGCCAAACCGAGTTTTCCAACTGTTCCATGGGAATATGACTGGAGTTGGTAAACAGGCAATTGCAGTCCTCCGCTGATTTCCGACCATCATTCAGGATCAGGACTTTCTCCCCCTCATTCTGGACAGCCGCCAGACCCGCCTCGAGATCCGGGACACCAAACAGGGTCCGCAGGCGGTCCTGTACGCGGCCAAACCCGCTCGCTGAAAAAATCGATTCCTGTTCAATGAGGTCCCGTTCCAGGGCCGATGTAATCTCGGATTCGGTCACATCCACAGCCCGGACTACGGTAAACCCCCTGAATTCGAAACGTTCCGGCGGCAAAAGGGTGGCCAGCACATCGGGATCGGCAATATGCTCGATCACCAATTTCCGCATATCTGGTGTCATTTCAATGGGTTTTCCAACGGTACCCACCCGGATGAATTGGAAATCGGGTATGATCTGGTAATAACGCTCCAGCCCAGTCTCGGGATCTTTGACGATACGGACAAACGGGGTGTCGAGTCCCTGGTCGATGTCGTATAGACTACTGAGAATCAGGGCGTAGGCCCGTACCCGGCGATTGTGGTCCAAGGCCTCGTCCGCCTCCTTGCGGCGACCGGCGATGAAACCCTTTGCATCCACCAGGTTTTTCCGGTAACCGGGTGTGCAGTAAAACATCTGGTGCGTAAACGGCTTGAAGGCGCCGGTGATTTCGGAATCCCAGGTTGAAGAAGGAAATGCCACCGTCATAAGGGGGCTCAGGATATCCGTGTGGGCCGCAACAGCATCGGGCTCGGAGATCTCCCCGGAAAGTGCCGGTGTCTCTTGGAGCTTCTTTTCAAATACCGAAAACATTTCAGCCATGTGTGGACACTCCGGCGAGATTTTTTCGCGCCAGAAATCGAGCAATGGGTCCAGGCTGAGAACGGTCCGAAAGTCTTTAGTCTCCAGTTTGTCTGACATGTTTTTTCCTCTATAGGGTCAATGGGTTCTGCTTTGCCTGTATATCATAAGCACTTTGTACCGGAAGCCAAGCTTTAAAAGGCTGGGGCTATAGTGGTTTATACTTGCTTATTGGGAACCATTACTGTTTAAAAATATCAGGCGGTTATCACGCCCCCTGGTTCCAAAAAAACCGGCCAATGCTGGAAATGTTAAGGAAACTGACGCTTTAGATACGCATGCATAATCCCGGCAATCCTAAAAACCATTGACAGATCACATTAAATATAGTTATTTTTAAGCACTAATTTAGTCAAGAAAGACGTGACTCAATATTTAGTGTTTCCCCCCACCGGGCCCGAAACAGTCAGGTTCCAATCTGGTTCCGGGAACGGTGACCGTTTCACTGTTGTGGAAACAAAGGCTGCCGCAGCTAAAGTTTCTATATTTCTGCACGATAAATCTCCACCTGATGTCCGCATAAAGGCTGATGGCATGGATCGGAGAACCTTTCTCAAAGTAACCGGCATCGGCAGTGTCGCCTTTGCCGCCGGCTGTGGATCCGAAACCGGGGAAACCCTTTTTACCCTGGTCAATGCCCCGGATGACATGGTTACCGGCGAAGCCACCTGGTACGCGTCCACCTGCCGGGAGTGCCCGGCCGGATGCGGTGTCCTGGCGAAAAATCGAGAAGGCCGCGTCATCAAACTGGAAGGCAATCCCAACCACCCCATCAACCGCGGCCGGCTCTGCATGCGCGGGCAGGCCGCCCTGCAATCTCTCTACAACCCGGATCGCCTGAAACAACCGCTGATTAAAAAGGGGGAAAGCTGGCAACCCATCGGTTTTGATGACGCCATCGCCCTGGTCCGGAACCAGGCGGCCGCGGCCGCGGCTGTCGGGCCCAACCGCGTCCGCATGCTCACTGAGGTGGTCGGTGAAAGCCTGCAGGCCCTGTTTACAGATGCACTTGCGGAATGGAACAGCAGCGGACCGGTTGTCTGCGAGCCCTTTGCCTATGAATCGCTGAAGTTTGCCCATCAACAACTCTTTGGCCTGCCGATTCTGCCCGCCTATCATATGGAGCGAACCGATTTTATCCTCGGTTTCGGTGCGGATTTTCTGGAAACCTGGCTCTCCCCGGTAGAATATGCCCGGAAATTCAAAACCATGCATGCCCTTAAAGACGGCCGCAAGGGTCGTTTCGTGCAGGTGAGCCCCTTCCAGTCCCTGACCGGCGCCAACGCGGACCTCTGGCTGGCCTGCCGGCCGGAGGCCGAAGGCCTGGTAGCCCTCTGGTTGATTAAAAAAGCCCTGGCCGGCGGTGCGGGGACCCAGTTGCCAACCCCTTTCAGGGCGTCACTCGCAGAAACTACGGCGGCTCTCAGCATGGCGGCGGTGGCCCGTAAAACCAATATTGAAGAAGCCCGGCTTCAAAACCTGGCAACCCGGTTGCTGGCCGCTGACAGCCCCCTGGTACTGGGAACCGGTACCGCCGCAGGTCAGGCAGCGGCTGCGGTAGACCTGGCGGCCGCAACGTTAAACATCATTCTCGATCCCGACCTGACGCTCTATGATTTCGACAACCGGCACCGGGTGGAAGCAGCCACCAGCAGAACCAGGGTCCGTTCTTTTTTTAAAACCTTGAAAGAAGATCGGGCGGGTGTCCTTTTGCTCAATCAAACCAATCCCCTGTTTACCCTGCCCCCCGGCACTGACATTGCCGGTGCGATGCATAAAAAACATCTGTTCACGGTGGCTTTTGCCAACTGTCTGGATGAAACCGCCGCTGCGGCCGATCTGGTTTTTCCGGTTCAGCATGCTCTCGAAACCTGGGATACATATGAAGGCAAGCTGCACGTAACCGGGACCCTGCAGCCAGCCATGGGCAAAGTTTTCGAAGCGCCCGCGGTGGGAGATGTCTTTCTTCAGGCAGCCTTCGAAAGTCCATCCGTTAAGACCTACAAACAGCTGGTAGCGCAAAGACTCACCGGATCGGAACACGACCCGTTTGCGACCGACTGGCTGCGACTGGTTCAAAAAGGGGGCCGGTTTTTTAAAGGCCGGGGTCAGGACAATCCTACCCTTTCCCCGAATCCGGAACTGGTAAAAACACTGCGCCGTTACCTGGCCCAGACCGGTGACGCAGCCGAGCGTAAAAAAATCTTCATGGCGGTCCCGTCCGTCCGCTTTTTTGACGGCCGTGGGGCCAATAAGCCCCTTTTGTGTGAAATCCCCGACCCGTTGACCCAGGTGGCCTGGCAGACCCCGTTGATGGTTCATCCAACGGTGATGCAATCAAAAGGCTGGAAGGCCGGCGACCAGGTGGCCATTAAATCCGGGGCCGGAAGCCTGACTGCGCCCGTCTATGAATACAACGGCCTGCATCCGGACGTAAACGCCATGGCCCTTGGACAGGGCCACACCGCTTTCGGACGATATGCCCGCGGCCAGGGCCTCAACCCGCTGATGCTACTGGCCGCCACCGTGGACTCTGCATCCGGCGGGCCGGTCTACGCAACGCCCCTTGTGCAGATGGCCGGCAACGGAAAACACCAGCCGCTGGCGTGCACTTCCGGAAGCCCTTCCCAGCACGACCGGAAAATTGCGCTCTCAGTGCCCCTGGCGGAGGTGGCCGCACCCGGCACGCACGCAGAAGCGAAAGCCGGTCTCACCATGGAAGACTTCCCCTTTACCCCGCCGACCCCGGCCGGCTACGACCGTCGCCGGGATTTCTATCCGCCGCACGAACATGACACCTACCGTTGGGGGATGGTTGTGGACCTGGAGCGCTGCACCGGCTGCGGGGCCTGCGTCGCGTCCTGCTACCTGGAAAACAATGTCGGCATTGTCGGTGAAGAACGCATTCTGGAAGGCCGGGAAATGACCTGGCTGCGGATCGAAAGGTATCGGGATCGCGTGCATCCGGAAAAAACGAGTTTTCTACCAATGATGTGCCAGCACTGTGACAATGCCCCCTGCGAGGCGGTGTGCCCGGTCTACGCCCCCCATCACTCGCGGGAAGGGCTCAACAACCAGGTCTACAACCGCTGCATCGGCACCCGGTTCTGCGCACAGAACTGCCCCTATAAGGTCCGGCGTTTCAACTGGTATGACTGGGAGCGGCCCGATCCCTTACCGATGCAGCTCAACCCGAATGTCACCGTCCGCAGTAAAGGTGTCATGGAAAAGTGTTCATTCTGCGTCCAGCGCATCAAGACTGCCCGCCAGGTGGCCAAGGATCAGGGTCGCGATATCCGCGACGGTGAGGTGACGCCGGCCTGCGCCCAGACCTGTCCCACCGGTGCGCTGACATTCGGAAGCTTCATGGATCCAAACAGCCGGGTCTCCCGGTTGCTGAAAGATCCCCGGGCTTATCAGGTGCTCGGGTATCTGAACACGAAACCGGCTGTGATCTACCTGAAAAAAGTTTTACAGGAAATATAAAGAACAGTAAATCCGAAATAAGAAGCACGAATTTAGAAACAAATAAGAAACTCAAATGCCTCAATGACAAAAACAGAACCCATAACGACAGACCAGCCAGATAAATTGTTTGGCTCATTCGAATTTCTGTCATTCGATATTGTTTCGAATTTCGATATTCGGGTTTCGAATTTGCAAAGAACGCCATGTCCGACCTGACCTTTAAAGAAATAGACGACACCGTCATCGACACCCTCAGTCCGCCGACCTCTAAGTACTGGGCTGTGGTCGCCCTGCTGTTCTGCGGTGTACTGATGGGCGCCGGGTGCTGGGCCTACCAGATATGGATGGGCGTCGGTGTGGCGGGCATGAACACGCCGGTTCACTGGGGGACCTATCTCATCAACTTCGTATTCTGGGTGGGAATCGCCCATTCAGGTACGCTCATTTCCGCGATCCTGCACCTGTTCAGGGCTGGCTGGCGCAACCCCATCGCCCGGGCCGCGGAAACCATGACTGTTTTCGCCGTCTGTACGGCCGGGCTTTTCCCCTTTATCCACCTGGGTCGCATGTGGCTGGTGTATTATATGCTGCCCTTTCCTAACCAGCGCACCCTGTGGCCCAATTTCCAGTCGCCGCTCATGTTCGATGTGGTGGCCATCAGCACTTACCTGACGGTCAGTGCCCTGTTCTGGTACACCGGCATGATGCCGGACCTGGCCGCTATTCGTGATCGGGCCACCGGTACCCGCAAACAGATTTTTACCATTCTGTCACTGGGTTGGACCGGCGAGGCGGGGCAGTGGCACAATTACGCGCGCGGCTATCTCTTTTTTGCCGCCCTGGCAACACCGCTGGTCATCTCCGTGCACAGTGTGGTCTCCTGGGATTTCGCCCTGGCAGTCATACCGGGGTGGCACACCACAATCTTCGCCCCTTACTTTGTCGCCGGAGCCATCCACTCGGGCCTGGCCATGGTCCTGACGCTTTTGATACCCCTGCGCATCATTTTAAACTATCAAAGACTCATCACCAACCATGTCCTCGAGAGCGTGGCCAAGACCATTGTGTTTACCGGTATTATCGTTGGTTTCGCCTACGGCACCGAGGTGTTTATCGCCTGGTACAGCCACAATATCGTGGAGATGGAAACCTTCCGGTGGCGGGCCTTTGGCGATTATGCCGTCGAGTACTGGATTATGGTTGTCTGTAATACGGTCGCACCGCTTTTTTTCCTGTTTAAGAAGGTACGGACCGATATCCGATGGCTTTTTGTTATCTCTATCCTGGTGAACATCGGCATGTGGTTCGAAAGATTCGTCATTATCGCCGGCAGCGTGGCGCATGATTTTCTCCCCCACGCCTGGGGGTTGTACACGCCCACGCTCATTGAATTCGGTATCATGATCGGCGCTTTCTGCCTTTTCTTTTTTCTCTTCCTGCTCTTTGTCAAACACCTGCCATCGGTGTCCATGACAGAGATGAAAGAAATTGTGCACCACGAGGCATCGCATGGCGACTGATAAGATAAAAATAATGGGGCTGTTTGAAGAAGAAGCGGATGCGGTGTCCGCCATCACCGACATGCGGGCCCTGGGCTGGGGAATCGAACGGGTTCACAGCCCGGTCCCGAGCGAAAAAATTACGGCTGCCCTGGGACTGCGCAAGAGCCGGGTGGGATGGTTCACCCTGGCCGGCGGCATTACCGGCTTTTTCACCGGCTTTTTGCTGGCGGCGTTTACCGCCACCCGCTGGAGCCTGATCGTCAGCGGCAAACCGATCGTGGCGCTGGTACCCTTTTTCATTGTCGGTTTTGAATTTACGATTCTGTTCGCGGTGTTCGGCAATGTCATCGGACTGATTACCCAGGCCGGCCTGCCGCGCTTTCATTACAATCAACACTATGATCCCGAATGCTCCGCAGACCGGTTCGGCATCCTGGCGACCTGCAGCCCCGAAGAGTCCGGGGAGCTGCAAACCTTTTTTGCGGAAAGAGGTGCCCGGATCAACACCTTTGAAGAGGCTCAGGAAACAACCGCCACACAGAAGGACAGTTATGCCTGATTCGACCAAAAAGTCTCCGCTGATGCTTGTTTTCGGCTGCCTGGCCGCTATAGGAGCCGTGGCGTTTATCGTCCAGGTCTCCGGCCAGCATCCCCGGCAGGCGTGGCAGGCCTACCTGGTCGGTTTCCTGCTCATGTCGGCCATCGCCCAGGGCGGCCTCCTTTTTTCGACCCTCATGCATGTAACCAAGGCCCGGTGGAGTGGGCCCCTGGCCAACCTGGCCGAATCCTTCAGCGCGGTATTTCCGGTTTCGATCGTGATGTTCATCGTGCTTTTTATCGGCCAGAACCACGTGTTTCCCTGGCTGGGACAGGATCTGCACGGTAAAGAAGTCTGGCTCAATGTGCCGTTTCTTTTCACCCGCGACCTTTTCGGCCTGATCCTGCTCTATGGTTTCGGCCTGCTGTATCTCTATCATGCCCTGTGGTTCAAGCTCAAAGACAACGGCACCCGGGGAAAACTGCGCGCCTTTCTGCTGGCGCGCTGGCGCAACAACCCACCGGATCCGGAAAAGTACCGGCACCGGATGACGGTATACGCGTTTCTCTACATGTTGAGCTTTGCCGGCACCCTCTCTTTGATCGGGTATGACCTGGTGATGAGCATGGATCCCCACTGGTATTCGACCCTGTTCGGGGCCTATACCTTTGTCAAGGCCATCTATATAGGCTTCGGCGGCCTGATCATCCTGGCGGCCATTTTACACATGAGCCCGCAAACCCCTTTCAGCCTGAAGCCTGCGCAGTTCCATGATATCGGCAAGCTCTTTTTCGGGTTTTGCCTGGTCTGGGCCGATTTTTTCTATGCCCAGTTCGTGGTCATCTGGTATGGCAACATTTCGGAAGAAACCGCCTATATCATTGAACGCACCATGCTGTACCCCTGGAACAATGTGGCCTGGACCGTTTTCATTGTCTGCTTTGTGGCGCCGTTTCTTATTTTACTGAATAAAAAAATCAAGACCGTCCCCAGGGCCATGCTGGTGATCTGCACGGTGGTCATTGCCGGCATCTGGCTGGAGCACCACCTGCTTATCGGACCCGCCTACCATCACCACGCGGCCAGCCTGCCCCTGGGATTTGTGGATGCCCTGGTGGCCCTCGGCTTTTTAGGGCTGCTGGCCCTGGCCGTAACAGGCTACCTGCGGCAGTTTCCGGAACTGCTCGAAAACAATACCGGGGGAGGTAAGTAATGGAGATACTGCTTACCACCCTCGGGATCCTGACCCTGGCGACCCTGGTCATTCTGGTCGGCACCGGGGGCAAGCCGATGCGGCTGGTTTCCGGCTTCCGGGAAACCTGGCAGGCGCTCATCGTCAACTGGCGGCCCCTGGCCCTGACCGGGCTGACGGTTGTCCTGGTACTGGGATTTATCCACTTCTTTTATGTATACCCCAGGGCGGAGCTGGGACCGGAGCAGCCGATCCCGTTCAGCCATCGGCTGCACGCCGGGCACAAGGCCATCGACTGCACCTTCTGTCACCCGTATGTGGCCCGCTCGCTGCACCCGGGGCTGCCGCCGGTGGAAAAGTGCCTGTTCTGTCATAACCATATCATCACCGGCCATCCCGAGATTCAGAAGGAAATCGCCTATTACAAGACGGGTACCCCCACACCATGGCGGAAGGTTTTCCTCCTGCCGGAGCATGTGGTGTTCAATCACAAGCGGCACATTAAAAAAGAGATCGCCTGCGAGTCCTGCCACGGTGAGGTCCGGGCCATGGACCGACTCAAGGGAGAGCGCTTCGAGATGGGCTTTTGCATAGAGTGTCATCGGGAGAAAAAAGCACCCCTGGACTGCTGGATTACGTGTCACAGCTAAGGCGGGCCTGGGCAGGATAGATACAGAAGGGTATGGACCGAGCTATAGGTAGAAAGTAATGCTTTGGATTTGTTTTAAGTTTTAAGTGTTAGGTTTTAAGATCTTTCTGTGGTGTGAATGGGTTTATCTTAACACTTAACACATAAAACTTAACACTGATGAATTCTAATTCATCGATACCGTCACCAAGGATGTATTACTTTGGCAGAAGCTTCTAAAAACATGCTAACCACCTACCCCACGGCCAAAGGCTTTTGCCTCACATCCGGGTTCTGGATGATCGTGGCCACCTTTGTGGGGTGGCTGGCCGCCACCGAGCTGGTGGCCCCCGATCTGACCGAGAACATGGCCTGGATCGTATTCGGCCGGATACGGCCCATGCACATTAACCTGGTGTTGTTCGGGTTTGTCACCCCCGGCCTACTGGGTGCCGCCTTTTACTTCATCCCGCGACTTTTAAAAACCGATCTATACAGTGAAAAACTGGGAATTTTCACCGTTGTCGCCTGGAACATCGCCCTGGTGGCCGTGGTGATCACCCTCTCCCTGGGTCTGACCCAGGGCCGTGAATATGCCGAATTAATCTGGCCCATCGATATCATGGTGGTGCTCGCCTTTGCCCTGATCTTTTTTAATTTTGCAATGACGGTGCGCCAGCGCCAGGAACCCCTGCTCTACGTATCCGTGTGGTATATCCTGGCCGGCACCATCCTGACCGCCACGACGTACAGTCTCGGTAATGTGATCTGGCGGCCCGACACCGGCGCCCTGATGGGGATACCCGACGCCATCCTGCTGTGGTTTTACGGTCACAACGTCTTTGGCCTGCTGCTGACCCCGCTGGCCGCTGCGGTCACCTATTACGTGATTCCCCAGGCGGTCCGGGCCCCTTTGTACAGCCACTCCCTCTCCATGCTCGGGTTCTGGTCGCTGATCGTGGTCTATACCCATATCGGCACCCACCACCTCCTGCAGGTACCGGTGCCCACCTGGCTGAAGGTCGTGGCCATTGTGGACAGTATCGCCATGGTGATCCCGGTCATGGCCTTTCTGATCAACATCTGGTACACGGCCAAAGGCAAGCTCGGTGCGATTCATGCCGACGTCGGCGCCAAGTTCGTCTTTACCGGCACCATCATGTACTTTTTTGTCAGCATCCAGGGCTCCATGATGTCCCTGCCGGATGTCCAGCGGGTGACCCATTTCAACAACTACGTGGTGGCCCACGCCCACGTGGGCGTATTGGGCTTTGCCGGCATGATTGCCCTGGGCGGGGTTTATTACATCCTGCCGCGCATCACCGGCAAACCTCTCTTCAGCCGGTTCCTGGCCGATTTCCAGTACTGGATGGTCCTCATCGGGGTCGTAGGCTTTACCGTCATCCTGACCATTGCGGGCCTGGTCCAGGGCAACTCCTGGATCAACGGTGAAACGGTTTACCGGATACTGCCCCAGATTCACGTCTATTACCTGATCCGGGCGGGCCTGGGTCTGATGATTTTTATTTCCGCGATACTGGGCCTTTACAATATCGTCCGCTCCATTTTCTTTAATCCGGGGGAACGCGCATGAAGATGTCACCCCTAACCGTCGTGACCGGTAGCCTGCTGATCCTGGCTGTGATCGTGGGGGTGGTCGTGGTGCTCCCCTACGTGCATACCAGTAAAACCGCACCTTCAGATATTTTCCGGGGACGTACATCCATGGAAGCCACCGGCCGGGATATTTATAAGTCCAACGGATGTGTCTACTGCCACACCCAGTCTATCCGCGCCATCGACTGGGGCCTCGGGGCCGAGCGGATCGCCCAGGCCGGGGACTACGTTGCCGATTACCCCATTTTGCTCGGGTCCCAGCGCACCGGTCCGGACCTGTCCCAGCAGGGCGGCGAGCATCCAGATGACTGGCACGTGGCCCACTTTGTCAACCCACGTTACACCCGGCCCCTGTCTATCATGCCGGCGTTCGCGTTTCTCGGTAAAGAAGGCATGGACAAGCTGATCCGCTATACCCAGAGCCTGGGACTGAAACAGGCGGATCTGCGGATGAAACGCCAGAAGCACTGGAAGGAAAAGGCAACCGTGGCGTACGAAGCCGGTCCGGTTGCAAACGTACGCTGGCTGCACGACAATGTCCCGGCGGGGTGGCGCGAGTTGCCCAATCCCTACCCCACCACGCCGGCCGGTCTGGCCCGGGGCCGCAAGATCTACCAGGATTTCTGTTTAGGCTGCCATGGACCGGTGGGAGACGGCATGGGACCGGCGCAGCCTTATATCTACCCGCCGCCATTGAATTTTACGATTCTCAAGGATCGCGGGATCAGCGGCGGGATTCTTTACTACCAGATCATGAACGGGATAACCGGAACCGCCATGCCCTATTTTAAACGGGAACTGGAATCGGAAAAAATCTGGGATGTGGGCAACTATGTGGCGGTCTATTTTATCAACCAGTCGGATGCCAATGCCGAGCCACGTGGTATCGATGCATCCTATGAACCATAAAAAGTTGCCGGATCAATCCGGCAAAATATCGAAATTCAAATTACGAAATTCGGATTTAGTTGGCAGGTAACTAGACATGTATTATCCTTATTTCATAACCTATATCGTCCTTGGATTGGGACTGAGCCTCGTGGTGTTCTTCTGGGCCCTTTCCCGCGGTCAGTTCCAGGACCAGCAGCGGGCCCGGTTTTTGCCCCTGCAGGGCGAGGATTTGCCGCCGGTCCAGACATCCCGCTTTGGACGCTATGAAATATATGCCCTGCTGCTTCTGGCGGTGCTGGGCCTGGCAGCCAGCGGCGCCCGGCTGCTGTTTGCCCTTTACTTTGGATAATGAGGTCCGAAAATGAGACTTTTTGAACTTTTAAATCTGCAGCATGTGGTGGGTTTCGTTTTCCCGACCCTGATATTCATGCTGGTTTTCGGCATAGGTCTGGCGTTTTCACACTTTCGATCCAACCGGGGCAGCCACGCACCCGGGCACAAATTCGTGGACGGGCTCCAGGACGGCCATTCGCCCTTCCCCCTGGTCATGATGCTGATTATCGCGGGGACTTTCATCTGGGCCGTCGCCTATATTCTGATGTATGGACTTACGGAGGTAATACTTTAACATGGACGCTTCAACGGGTCACGAAAGCAATTTAAGGGCCTGGTTCTGGATCCTCATCATGGTGGGTATTATCCTTTTTAAAGGCCTCCTCTCGTTTTTTGTCGTATCGGACAAGGGGCCCCCGGACTGGGATTACCGGCCGGTAAAAGATGTGCCGGCCGAATCGGAATATGCAACCTATCAACTGCTGCCCTATCCGCAGCATGTCCGCGGCGACAAGGGGGAATAAATGAAACCGGTCCTGTTCCTCTTCATCGTGGTGTGCGTGGTGCTCACCGGTGCCTACACAGTCATCACCGTGTATGACGACCACATGGCAGTTGGCCGCATGTGGGAAACCCCGGCCATCCGGCCCCACGAACAGCCGATTCCCATCATGGCTGCCGGGCTCATTCCGTTCAACGGCGGCGAAGCCCTGGCCCGGACCGCCAGTGATAGTGCGTTGGTGTCCCCGATCAACGCCGCCGCCTTTGATTTCAAACAGGCCGAGAAGGCCTACACCGCTTTTTGCAGTCAGTGCCACGGAAAAAACCATGACGGCCTGGGCACCGTGGGACAAAGTTTCCAGCCCCTGCCCGGTGACCTGCGCAGCAAAACGGTGCAAGCCAGGACCGATGGAGCGCTTTTCAAAGAGATCAGCTACGGCAAACCCGGCGGCCGGCAGCCGCCGCTGGCCACTACCATTTCAATGGACGCTCGCTGGCAAATTATCGCTTACCTGAAATCACTGGGACCCCGCTCTTAACTTCCATGTCACCCCGGGCTGATATCTGTGATCTTTGCGGGCTGCCCAATCCTGCCGGACGGACCGTTACCCATACAATCGACCGGAAAACCTATCATTTCTGCTGTCCCGGCTGCCGGCAGGTGTTTATCATACTCATGGAGGCTTCGGATTCGCCGGATCCGGATGCCTTCAAAGAGAGCGACCTGTTTAAAAAGTGCCAGGTGATGGGGCTCATTCCCCGCGATGCCACAGACCTTGAAGCCCGGCTGCAGGCCCCTTCTAAACCTGAAGCAACCCTCCCGGTTACACCCGCATCCACATCTGCCCTGGAACAAGAAGAGCGCCCGGGTAATTTCCTTGATCTGAATCTCAAAGTCACTGACATGTGGTGCCCGGCCTGCGCCTGGGTCATTGAAGAATCCCTCAAGAAATCCGAGGGCGTCCACACGGTGACCTGCAATTTTTCCATTGACCGGGTGCGCTGTGAATACGATCCGGTCCAGACATCCCCGACCCAGATCCGGGCCATTATTGACAGCCTCGGTTATCAGGCGGTGGCGGCCGAATCCGGGTCCTCTCCGGACCGGCACCGGGAATTCATCCGGTTCAGTATCGCGGCATTTTTTACCATGAATGTCATGATGCTCTCCTTTGCGCTGTACACCGGGTTTCTCACCACCTTCACTCCGGAAACCATCTATAAACTTTCCTGGCCCATTTTTGCCATGACCACGGGGGTCATTTTTTATGGGGGCCAGGGCCTGATCAAAAAAGCCCTGGCAGGCCTGGCCACCGGCACCTTCGGCATGGAAACCCTGATCATGACCGGCGCCCTGACAGCTTATTTATTCAGTACGGTAAACCTTTTCCAGGGCAGCCTCCACCTTTACTACGACACGGCCGCCATGCTGGTGACCCTTGCCTTGCTGGGCAAGTGGCTTGAAAAAAGGGCCAAGAACAGGGTCCTGGTCGACCTGGAAACCTTCTTTGCCCTGCAGCCCACCAAGGTGAAAATCTGTTCCCCCCAATACCCGCAGGGCCGGTATGGTGATATTCGGCAACTGCAGCCCGGGGATCTCTTCCAGGTAACGGAAGGCGAGATCCTGCCGGCCGATGGCAAGGTATCCACAGGCCGCGGCACCCTCAATGAATCCGCCCTCACCGGTGAATCTCTCCCGATTCAGGTGGGACCCGGGGATCGGGTCCGTTCCGGCACCCAGGTGATGGCCGGTACCTTCCAGGTCCGGGCGGACGGAGTGGGCGCGGCCTCTACCCTGGGGCAGATGATCCAGATCATGCAGCGTGCACTGGATGAAAAGTCATCCCTTGAGGGTCGCACCGATCTGGTTTTGCAATGGTTCGTGCCCACCATCATCGCCCTTGCCCTGGCAACCGGCATTGTGTGCAAACTGGCGGGCCTGTCCAATGCCGTGGCGATCATCCGGGCGGTCACCGTTATGGTCATCTCCTGCCCCTGCGCGCTGGGGGTCGCCATTCCCCTGGCGCGGGTCGCCGGCATCTCCCTGGCCGGACGGAAAGGGATCCTGGTCCGTTCCTTCGCCTGCTTCGAGCACACCACGGGCCTGGATACCCTGGTGCTTGATAAAACCGGCACCATGACCCATGGCCGCTGGGAACTGCTTGATGTACACACGTTCCAGCCCGGAAACCCGGATGACGCCCTGGCCTTGGCCGCCGGTCTTGAAACCGACTGCGAGCACTATATCGGGGTGGAAATCCAGAGACAGGCCGCGGCCCGACACCTGACAATCCCGGAAGTGACCGGGATAAAGACGTTCGAAAATGGAATATCCGGATTTACCGGAACTGAAGAAATAAGAATCGGTTCCGATGCGTTTCTGTCCACGGAGCTGACAGGTGTCGATCTTGATCCTCTTCGCAAAGAATTCGCGGAAAAAGTGATCCCGTCTTTCGTGTTTATGGGAAAATCCGGAAAGCTCTGGGCTGTTTTCATATTTGGTGATAAGGTGCGGCCGGCTTCCAGAGAAACAATCGCGACACTCTCATCTTCCGGTTACCGCACCTATCTCGTATCCGGAGATGACGACGAAACCACGCGCAGTGTAGCCGGACTGATCGGAATTAAAAAGGCTGCCGGGGGCAAACTGCCCGGGGAAAAGGCCGCGTTTGTAAAAGAACTCCAGTCGGCCGGCCGCCGGGTGGCCATGGTGGGCGATGGGATCAATGATGCCCCGGCCCTGGTCCAGGCCGATCTTTCCATGGCCGTGCATTCGGGGAGTCACCTGGGCCAGGAAGTCGCAGATATCACCCTGATGCGGGGTGATCCCGGGCAGGTGGTGGATTTCTTGAACCTGGCGCGGCCGGTGAACCGCACCATTTTTCAGAATCTCGTGTGTGCGTTTGCCTACAATATCATCAGCATCCCCATTGCCATGAGCGGCCTGCTGAGTCCGCTGGTTGCGGTGACTGCCATGCTCTTGAGCAGCCTGACAGTAATCGGAAATACGCTGCGGCTTTTAAAGAAAGGAACTGATTAGAGCGCTTTAAAAGAAGCTACACAATAGTTTAACCGCCCACTCGCTTTGCTCGTTCGACACACGCAGACTAAGCCCGGCCGACTTGCCCGGGCTTGGGTGCCATCGCTTCGCGAGAAGGGCTTGATACTTCAATCTAAGTAGCTATTGAAGTAACCTTGATGATTACCTGCCCGAAGGGCATGACGAGTCTCATCCGGCCAGGCCCCGACGGCGGGATTTAGAAATCGGCCGGATGATGTCTGCGTTTGTCTGCGGCTAATTGAATGAATAAAATAAACATCGACAATAAAGAGATCGCCCGCTACGCTGCCGCGGCCAGCCACTGGTGGGATCGTAACGGTGAATTCAAGGCGCTGCACGATATTAATCCGGTGCGGGTGCAATATATCCTGACGCATGTCGATGTTAAGGGGAAACCCCTCCTGGATGTAGGTTGCGGCGGTGGCCTGCTCTCCGAAGCACTGGCAGGGGCCGGTGCCCGGGTCACCGGTATCGACATGGCCGCCCCGGCATTGAACGCTGCCCGGGTACACTCGCAACACAGTGGACTTGAGATCGATTATCAGGAAAGCACCGCCGAAAACTTTGCCCGAACGCACAGTGAACACTTTGAAGTGGTCACCTGTATGGAACTGGTGGAGCATGTTCCCGATCCCGCATCCGTGCTGCAGGCCTGTGCCGAACTGGTCCAACCGGGGGGCCACCTGTTTTTTGCCACCGTCAACCGGACCTGGCTCGCCCGGCTGCTGGTTATCTGGGTGTCTGAATACATCCTGGGGATCGTCGGCAAGGGCACGCACACCTATGAACGCTTCGTGAGTCCGGAAGAGATGCGGCGCTGGGGGGAGTCAGTCGGCCTGCGCTGTGCGGATTTGTCCGGACTGCGCTATATTCCGTTTGGCGGGTACACGGCCCTATGCAAAGATACGTCCATGAACTACCTCATGCACTTTGTCAAAAAGGAATAGGTTTACCTTTACTTTGAAAGATACCCCTCATATGATTTCAACTTTTCAGCTGACAGATTATTACAGGGTGCCATCCCGGCGAAGGCCGGGATCCAGGGGTTTCCTGGATTCCGGATCAAAGAAGCCTGTCCCGGACTACGATCCGGGATCCGGCATGACGTTCTCTGAAATATTAAAAGTTTTATAATAGGCGAGGCTTTCATGCCCATCTGGAAAAATCCGAAATGGTTTAAATCACCGCAGCGTGAAGCCGTCCTCGACCAGCATGTCCGCCAAACCGGACAGGCCCGCTTTGGCCTGAAAGCCTATGCGGAAGAGGAGAAGGCCGCGGCCGTCAGGCGCCACTTCAACCGGGTGGCGCCCAAATACGATTTCATGAACTCGCTGCTCAGCTTCGGTATCCAGCGGGCCTGGAAGCGGGCGGCAATCCGGCTTCTGAATCCGTTGCCGGGCAGCCGCATCCTGGATCTGTGCGGCGGTACCGGGGACCTGGCCCACCTGGCCGCGGCTCGATCCGGACCGGATGCGCGGGCCACTATCTGCGATATCAACATGGCCATGATGTCCGCCGGGCGCGGCACGTACGCACACCACCTTTTCAAAAATCGCATCACCTGGGTCCAGGGGGATGCCGAAAAGGTTCCTTTCCCGAAGGCAACCTTTGATACCGCCATGGTCGGTTTCGGCATCCGCAACCTGACCCACCTGAAACAGGGCTTTCAGGAAATGCACCGGGTCCTCAAACCCGGGGGCAGGTTTCTCTGCCTGGAGTTTTCCCGGCCCACCAATGCTCTTTTCCGGGCGCTGTACGATTTCTACTCATTCAATATCATGCCGCTCCTGGGGCAGCTGATCGCGGGCAGCGCCGAATCGTATGCCTGCCTGCCGGAGACCATTCGCATGTTTCCGCTACCCGATGAGTTGGCCACTATTCTGTCCGACTGCGGGTTTGAGCACGTGTCCTATCACCGCATGACCAACGGCATGGTCGTAGCGCACCTGGCCACAAAAGGCTGACCTTATTGCCTGATGCTATTCGCCATATATCACAACCCTTGTGATCTGTTGATCATCATGGGATTTGGCATGTCACAACTTAAAATCAGATGGGGATTGAAATGGAAAATCCGACGATAGGAAATATT
>CAZYGG010000026.1:0-50513 GCA_964647585.1 uncultured Desulfobacterales bacterium | reverse complement strand
ACAAGTGCTATTCCCCTTCGGCCAGGAAATTAGGAATATCATCGAAACATGGTCGTAGTTCAGTATAGGACATCTTTCGGATTTCACAAAATTTCGAATAGAATTGAAACTTATTATACACAACAATAAAATACAAATCCTGTGATTATTATATCTATTGCTTTCACCCTGATTTCAGAATATCTTTTTTTCGAACGCATACGCCTTTCTGCTCATTGGGATCTTTGTGCAATTTTGAGAAACAGGCTTTGATCTTCATCTTTGTACTTTTCTTTGATGGATAGGATTTCATCCTCAACTGCAAAAAAGGCATCCACCACCGTCGGATCAAAATGGTTACCACGCCCTTCTTCGATAATAGCGTATGATTTTTCAAGGGAAAAAGGTTCTTTGTAAGGACGTTTAGTAGTCAGAGCATCAAAAACATCTGCGATGGCCACAATTTGTCCGACTTTTGGGATTTCTTTGCCTTTAAGGCCATTCGGATATCCACTCCCGTCCCACTTTTCATGATGGGTCAGAGCGATCACTTCCCCTAATTTCAAGTATCCCGCTTTAGCTCCTTCTAAAATGCTCCCCCCAAATGTGGCATGTTGTTGCATAATCTTCCATTCGTCTGGATCTAGTTTCCCGGGCTTTAGCAGTATCCGGTCCGGGATGCCGAGTTTACCCACATCATGCAAAGGGGCCGCATAAAGAATCCGTTTGGTTACATTTTCATTCAACCCCATCTGTCGAGCAACAGCCGCCGAATAGTGGCTCATGCGCTGTATATGGGCACCGGTGTCTTCATCTTTATATTCCGCTGCTCGGGTTAACCGATAGATGGAATCAAGGGAATAGGATTCAAGCTTTTGAAACGCCCTTTTGAGCTGTTCGGTACGCTCTGAAACTAGCTCCTCCAAATGGTCTCTGTGCTCCTTGAGCTCCATCTGGGTACTAATTCTAGCCTTGACGATTGCAGGACTGATCGGTTTTGTAATATAGTCTACAGCGCCTAATTTTAGCCCTTTTTGTTCATCTTCCTCTTCAACTTTTGCCGTTACAAAGATGATCGGAATATCCTTGGTTTTATCATCCAATATGAGCCGTTCACACACTTCATACCCATCCATTTCAGGCATCATGATATCTAAAATGATAATATCGGGGATAGGCTCCTCAGTTGCAATTTGAAGGGCGGCCTCACCGTTGGTGGCCGGTACAACTGCATATTTGTCTTTTAATAGCTCCATCAATATCTGGATGTTGGCCGGCTCATCATCCACGACTAGAACTTTCGCTTTCTTTGATTTATCATCCATTAATGCCTCCCCTCTGAAGACGGATTTAAAGTATTCATGATCTCTTTTAAGGTTTTCAAAGCGCCGATGGTATCAAAGCCTTCAACTTGCCTTTCAAGCTGTCTATACTCCTTGGAAATTTCAGAATTTTCAAGATGCGGTTTTAACGTTTCCAATCGATTCATGGCCTCCATAAAGTCGCTTTTTAGAAATTCAGCTATTTCTGCTAACTGCCGCAGGATTGTTTTTTTATCGATCGTTTCCATTTCAATAGGCATAGCTTCAGGTTCGTTTTGCGCCTCCTTTTGCTCGAATGCAGCAATGCCGCTCGTTACATTATAGAGATGACGCTCAAAGGTTTCGAACAAGGGATTCATCTCATTGGGCTCGCCCTTTTCTATGGCCTTTTCCAGCTTTCCCGCTACCTGGAACAACGTTTCAGCCCCGAGGCTTCCTGATACTCCTTTTACCGTGTGGGCCAACCGGAGCGCACCTTCAACGTCACCCTTTTCCAGATGAGCTTTTATGTCATCAACTGAGGTAGCATATTGATCTTTGAACCTGTTTAACATCTTTTTATAAAGCTTCTTATTCCCCGCAACCCTCCTCAAGCCGCTCTTTATCAATATTCCCGGCAGATCAGAGGCCGAAAACACATCCTCCGCCGTCTGTGCTTGCACCGCTTCCGGTTGCCCGATGGTATCGCCTTCTGTTTTGAATTCCGAAATCTTCTCTCCAACCCCTTCCGGAACCACGCTTTCAATTACCCTGAATAGTTTGCCGAAATCAATGGGCTTAGCCACAACAGCATCCATCCCGACGGCCAAGTATTTTTCAGTTTCCTGTTTCATCACGGCAGCGGTCATCGCAATGATCGGCACATGTCCTCGGGTGTCGGCCTCAAGTGCACGAATGCGCTCTGTGGCCTCAACGCCACCCATAACCGGCATCTGAATGTCCATAAGGATAAGATCGATTCCCCCTTGCTGAAACACCTCAACCGCGTCGCGGCCGTTCCAGGCCTCTGTAACCGTATGGCCATGCTGCTTCAGGCGATATGTGGCCAATTCCATATTGGCCTCAACATCCTCGACCAGCAATATCCGAAAACCTCGCCGAGGACCCGCCTGGATAGCTTTGCCGGGGACGACAAACAGATCCTGCTCTTCCGGAACCTGATCAGAAGGGGGCATGGGAAGGGTAAAATGAAATACGCTTCCTTTGCCTACCTCGCTCTCCACCCAGATCCGTCCGCCCATTAGCTCGACCAGATCTCGACTGATGGTGGTACCCAGACCGGTACCGCCGAAATGACGCGTCGTAGATGTATCGGCCTGGGTAAAAGTTTCGAAGATCGTCTCTATCCGGTCTGCCGGTATCCCGATCCCCGTATCCGCGATAATAAAATGGATGTGATGTTTTTCGTCGGCCGGAACGACCCGTACGTTTACCCCACCTTCTTTGGTAAATTTGATAGCGTTGCCCACTATATTCATCAGGATCTGCCTGAGCCGCAACGGATCACTTTCGAATACTCCCGATACAGACGACTGGATGTCGATCTGCAGATAAAGTCCTTTTGACCTGGCAGCTACATTCATTGTCGATTGAATTTGGTGCAGCATCCGGGAAATATAGAAAGGGCGCTGTTCGATGGTTAACTTGCCGCTTTCCAGCTTACTGATATCAAGGATATCGTTTATCACTCCCAACAGGACGCTGGCCGATGTCTGGGCTGTCGAGAGATACTTTCGGAGCTGACTGGTCAGGGTTGTGTCTTCAAGCGCCAGTTCCAGAAAACCAAGGACGGCATTCATCGGTGTTCGAATCTCATGGCTCATATTGGCAAGAAACTCGCTTTTGGCTTTAGTCGCGGATTCGGCCTTATTCATTGCAATCTGGAGCTTTTCTTTCGCGCGATTCTCCTCTGTAATATCCTCGACGGTCGACCAGATAAATTGTTCATCTCTGCGGGTGATAAGCGACCCCCGTAGGCGTACCGGTACACGATGTCCATCCTTGTGGAGGTATTCCTTCAAATAGGGGCCATACCGTCCGGTCTTCTCCAGGCTACCCAGTTGCTCTTGCTCCTGATCGGCATAATCTTCAGGGGTAATGTCCCAATAGCTCAGCTCAAGCGTCTCTTTGATGGTTCGTCCGATAATCTTAGCGTAGACATCATTTAAGCTAACCAGCTCCCCGTCCATACGGCACTCCGCCAGCCCAATTGGAAAGTTGTCGATGAGCAGGCGATTGTAAGCCTCGCTCTCCTGGAGCTCAAAGAGGGCAACTTCAGTGCGTCTCCGCTCGGCTTGGGCGGTTTGCATGAGCTCGACAGCTTTCTTTTGAGATTCTTCCAGGTCACTGTTGGCCTTTTCCAGCGCTTTAGTATATCTGGCCAATTCCGCATCTGCTTTTTTTCGCGCAGTGATGTCTTCCTGGCTCGCCACGAAATGGGTGATCTCTCCACGTTGATTTACAATCGGCGAAATGGAGGCCTTCGCCCAGTAATGCTTGCCGTCCTTTCGCTTGTTTTCGAATTCACCGTGCCACTCGTTGCCGTCCTTGAGTGTCTTCCACATCTCTTGATAGTATTCCGGTGATTGCCTGCCGCTACTCAGTATACGTGGGTTCTGGCCAATGGCTTCTTCAGTGCCGTAGCCGGTCACCTCGATGAACTTGGGATTGACATATTCGATATTCCCATTTAGGTCGGTGATGACCACTGAAGCCGGACTTTGTTCAACGGCTCTGGAAAGCTTCTTCAACTCCTCCTCAGCATTCTTGCGATCGGTAATATCCCTCACGATGGCGGTAAGAAAGCTTTCCTGTTCAAGACGCCCTTCTGCAACTGTATACTCAATAGGGAAAGATTTCCCGTCTTTTCGTTTTCCTATCTCCTCCACGCTGCGACCCATTAATCTTTTATCACCATTCTCACTGTACTGCCTTAAAAATTTGTCTAATTTTCCCTCTACTACTTGAGGTACCAGCATCTTGATGTTGTGGCCTTCCACCTCACCGGAGCTATATCCGAACATAACCTCCGCTGCAGGACTGAAAGATCTGATCACTCCCAGTAGATCTAAGACGATGATGCCGTCCACTGCGGTGTCGATGATTGTACGCAACCGTTCTGTGCGCTCGTTGACCTGATTCTCTAAATCCATCTGAGTACGGCGCAAAACGCGTGCAGCCCGCTCTCCGAGCCTTAGGGTGAGCAGAAGCGCTATAATAGCGGACATTAAAATTAACCCGCTAATGATCAACAGATTTTGACGCGAAGTGTAATAACCAGCCAGCGCTTCATCCACATCAATCTCAGTGGTCATACCTAAATCCAGATGAGGCATCCATATCCATGCTCCCAATACCGGAACACCGCGATAGTCCCGGTAACCGGTCATGTCCACCCTGATTTGGCTTTGCAACCCGGACAAGTTTTTCTCGGTCGTGTCATTGGCCTGTCTAAGGAGGTCCTCAGCCATTCGGGTAAATGGTTGTTCTGATCGAGGAGTTGAGGGGCTATGGCCTTCTACCATGTTGGCCCCAGGATTTCGGACTTCAATTATTTCGCCAAAGGGTCTAACTTGATCTATCAATCCAATCTTATGCAGATTGGCTTGGAATCGACTGTCTGTGACCAATTGACCGGAAGAATTTACGATGTAACTTTCACCAGACTGTCCGATGCGGCCACTGTTCGTAATTCTGGTCATATTCTGAGATGGCAGCAATCTTTGTGTCAGAACGGCAATCACGTCTCCTTCTGAATCACGGATGGGGGCTGCAAAAAACATGGTTAGCGGTCTTTGAGGATTTACCTCCTCTCCACTTGCAGGTTGGAGAATCACATCAGACCGGATAGGTGGGATAAACTTCGGTATTCCTTTAAAAACTTCTGACAGTAGTTCCGGTTTTTGTTCTGCAATCAGGTTTTTGGTTCCAAGGTTGGAGTCGCGCATGGAACCAATACTTACATTGTCCTTGTTTATGATGAAAAAACCAATTTTTCCGAACTCTGCCTCTATCTTAGTAAAAAACTCCCTGGCATCGGCAAGAGGACGGGATTTCTTGAGTGCATCCGGCTCAGAAGGGACCCTCAGCAAGCGCTTGGTAATTGCAACCAACTCCGTATTACGACCCAACTGCCTCAGTATATTCTTATTCTGGTCAATCCATATCTCATGTCTCTCCATAGTATTCAGTAGCACCACTTTCAATTCATTTCTAATCGAGATCAAGGTTGTCTTTTTATTTTGATCCAAGGTATACCAAACCAATACACCCACTACCGCTGCCATCAGACTCATGCCTGCATAGACTTTTTGCCTGAAGCCTACTGTACCAAATTGACGGGTCAGCAACTCATCCTTGATTCTACGAGAAAGGAGCCAGGCTCCTATCAGCATGATTTGAAAGATCACAGCAGCCCCAATCAAGAACCAAAGATCACTTTGTATTCCTGCTTCTGAGGGCGCCGAAGTCTGTCGGGGAGCCATCCATTTCTTCTCGAGCCTAACAAGTTCTTGAGGAGATATGTTGGCCATCGCCTTATCTATTACTTTTGCGAAAATATTCCAGTCTTTCCGAACACCAATGTGTAAATTACCCGTTGGAATATTCTTACGATCCAATGCTGGAGAAATTATAAGGTCTGTAATACGATGTTTGATCATCAGGTAGTTTAAGACCGAAAAATCGCCAATATACGCGCCTGCTTCTCCTCGCGCTACAGCAAGCATAGCTTCCACTGTATCTTCAAAATAAACCAACTTCATCTCAGGATAGTTTTCTTTCAGGAATGAAACGATCCGAAAACCCTTTATTACTGCGACCTTCAAGGTTTCCAGATCTTCAATACGCTGGAACGGACCATCTCCACTTCTGAAAAGAATACGTTGGGAGAGGGTATGATAGGGTGAAGTGTAGTTAAGGAATTTTTCCCGTTCCGGACTTTTCGCGATATTGAGCATGACATCAATAGCGCCTTTTTTAACCATTCCCATGAATTCATCCCATATGGGGCCACTAACATATTCAACTTTAATGCCCAGTTTGTCCGCCACAATATTCATATAGTCGATTGAAAATCCCAATGGCTGGTCGTTTCTATTGAAATTGTATGGGGGCCAATCCTGTTCATTGTGAACACGGAAAACCCGATGTTGACGGAGCCAGGCTTTTTCTATTTCGGTTAAAGCAATTTTTGGCTCCGACACAGCTTGCTGGCCTTTTCCAGCGTACCTGAAGGCACCCCACCTCGACATGATGCGTGTCCGTTCCTCTACTGTTACAGATTGTATGGCTTTATTCAGAATACTATGGAGCTGTGGCCAGTCTTTTCTAACTGCCAAGCCGAGATTCATAGTAAAGTCCGTTGTACCCCCCACATGGACATTATGCAGATTCAGCTCATTTAGAAGATAACCGCCTATAGCCAGAGAAGAAACCATTGCATCAACCTGGCCCGTAGCGACCGATTCCAGACCTTTGCGAACGTTGTCAGTAAAGAGATAGGGAATTTCCGGGTGGATCTTGATAATATCCTGGGCATACCCGTGATCCCTGGCCACGGCGACCCACTTTCCACTCAATCCCTCCATACCCGATGAACTAGTAATGCCTTTAGGCATCATCAGCACAATGGGTGATGATAGAAATGCATCAGTGAACATAAATTGGGGAGTGGTCACAGATCCAGCGCAGCCTGTAGTGACGTCAACATCATAACTCATTGCTTTTTGGATAGACTCAGACCAGTCTTTTGTGGGGACGCGTTCAAATTTCACACCAAGCTTATCTTCGAACAGCTTAAGATGGTCAGCAACAATCCCGATGTAGTCACCATTAACATTGAACGCTTCAAAGGGAAGCCAGTCAGGATTGCCGGTAAATCGAATGACGGGGTGGGCCTTCAGCCAAGTTTTTTCCTCTTGAGAGAGGGAGATGGTCTCCGGTTGTGTGCTCTGAATGCGCGTGGGGAGTACAGCTGCTTGGGTCGGAAGCCAGCGGTCGAAGAATTTACGCTTAGTCGCTCCCGGTATGGCCTTGAGAGCCTTGTCCAAAATTGATGCCAATTCAGGCCAATCCTTGCGCACCCCAAAGCGTTGACCATTGGTGCCGTCTCCATAGACCGAGGCCATCTCAAGGTTTGGGATGCCGTTTTTCTCGGCCACATGAAGATTGATACCCAGAACCCCCACATAGGCGTCGGCCTTACCGATCGAAACGGCAAACAGTCCCTCCTTCGCTGTTTTCACAATCAGGGGAATGACGGTGGGATACTCCTCCATTACCCGCTTAGAAGAAGAATAGCCTTCCACTAAGGCCACCCTTCTGCCAGCGATATCCGCTTCAGTCTGGATGTTTGTCTCCCCGCTACGCCGCATGATAACCAGGGGGGTGGGCAAGTAAATCTCGGTGAAGTTCACGAAGGCCTCTCGCTCAAGCCGGTGGGACATGGTGATAACCACATCCAGGTCACGCTCTTTCACCCCATCTACGATCTGCGGCCATGTCAGATTCGGTACGACCTCCATCTGCAGGCCTAGCTCATTGCTCAGATAATCACCAAACTCCATGGCTATGCCCAGATAGCGGCCTTGATTGTCACGAAAACTGTAGGGGGCGTAGTCAGCATCGACACCGATGCGAATCTTCGGGTGCGCAGCAAGCCAGTCATTCTGATCCGCCGTGAGTTTCAGTAAATCGCTTTCTTCCGAGGCTTTTATCCCGGTCCATTTAGAGAAAATTTTCCTATACTCGTTCTCGGGCATGCTATCCAGGATCTTATCGATAATGGAGGCCAGTTCGGGCCAATCCTTACGAACACCAAAAGCCAGTTTCGATCTGGCCCGACTCATTCTACCCTGGATTTGGAGATTATGGAGAACCTCTTTATCAATAATCCAGGTGGCAACAGCCCTGTTACCCGCGTAGGCGTCAGCGTCTCCCTTGGACACAGCATCCAAGGCCAGGGAAGTATTGGGATATTCCCTCACTGTCACCGCCGGGTGTTCTTTTTTAAAATACCTGACATTGTAGAAGCCTTTTTCAAGGGCCACGACCTTTCCGATCAGTTCATCCTCAGTTTTGTAATAAGGGCCACCATGACGTCCTATAAAGACATGCGGGATAACCAGGTATGGCCGGGTGAAGTTGAGGAACACTTCACGTTCCGGCTTAGGCGTGACATCCATAAGTACGTCAAGTTTTTTTTCTTTAATATTTGACAGGTTGTCTTTAAAAGAGCCTGGCACAATTTTTAGCACATTACCCATGCTTTGGTTCAGAAACACGATCAGATCTACACCGATACCTTTGGGATTTCCCTGCACATCCACATAATTCACCGGGGGCCATTCATTCATGATTCCTATACGGATTTCGTGATGGGCATTTAACCAGGCCCGCTCTTTGGAGGTCAACTTGATGGTAGACGGTTCTCTGATCTGGTGAGCCTGAATCTGGCTACTGGTAAAAATAAAACAGATTAAACATAGCACTATTATGATGTATTTACGGATTCTCATGACGCTTTCTCCGATTGTAATATATTACAAAAAGATTGATTTTCTAGTGAGAGCAAGTGAAACAACTGGCGCGCATATATTCGCAGGCAACGGTTTCGTTTTTACTGTAAACGGCCAGTTCAGGAAGCAAAAGCACTTTCTTGAGTTTCGTCTTAAGAGGTATCAAAGAATTATAACATCAATAAAATCAATAAGTAAAGAAATGCTGACGCCAACCCGAGCCTTTTTGAAAAGTGTTTTATAGGACCAGTAGCTCATTTAAGGGGTAGAAACAGAAAATAGCTTGATAGAAATCAATGAAAGCAGTTCTCAGATTTAAGGGTCTAAAAATTTGGATATAGCTTGCGCCTTCCGGCTTTAATCATGTGTTGATGAAAAATGTAGGTCTCAAACAGTAATCATACTTGCATAATTTCATATATGTTTTATAGATCCACCCGTCAAAGCATGAACCGAGCACAATTGCCAATGTTCTGCACTTTTTAAAAAATTCAAAATCATACCAGAATAGGTCCGGTATTATTCAGTTTGGTTTGAAATTAGGATTCAGAGGGCAGCTCTATATCTTGTGGTTTACCTGAAAAGTGCCTAAATACAGTTATGCTTTCAATATCGGTAAGTATCCTCCACTCAACCTATCTTGCCACGGAACCCAAATATCATCCTTGGTAAAAAACTGTGATATTTTTAATTCAGGGGATTCGGCGAGGTTATGATATCCTAACCAAATCGTAGCTTGCCCGAAGTTCAGAACTTGAAAAACCATCTTGCAGATATTAGACCCCATGCAACCTAATCCCAGCCCGTCATTCAGGACTTAACCATATGTAATCTCTTCTGATATCAACGGCCCGCCCGTCTTCACGGACGATAGCTTGCTTGCCTTTAAACGCGGTCCAGTTTTTCTCAGCCGTTTTAATCCGACTTTATAGAGGATTTGTGAGGTCCGTCACATTCTGATTGTAACTGCAATCACTGCTATCGACAGTGGGCATTGCTATAACCAAACTGCAGATAAGGAATTTAGCCATTACGAGAAGGTTTTTCGTAATGAAAGAAATGGAATCAACCCACAAAAGGAGGCCATCATGAAAAACAGCACTAAAAAAGCAGCCATCATTTTTTTCGTTGTTTCCTTTATCATAAGTGTATCCGGAAATGTGGTTCTTGCGAAGGACCAGAACACAGGCAGCCTGATTACAGCCGCTGACCTGGCGTTTGTGAAATCGCCCTTAAAAGGCAGTACCGCGCAGACTCTGAGTCAAACCGTTTCTGTGGACCAGGAGACAGGCGGGCTGATTACAGCCGCTGATTTGGCGTTTATAGAAGTAAATTCGAAAGGCAGCGCAACACAGTTCATGCGGCAGGCCGATTCTGTGGACCCGAAGACTGGCGGTCTGATTACAGCCGCTGACCTGGCGTTTATCAAAACGTATTCGAAAGCCAGTGCAACGCCTGACCAGGCGTTTGTTGCCGAGTGGTATTAAAAAACGACTATATATCTTTAGTCAGCCTGTTTTTGTGACATTCAACAAATAACCTAAATAGCGCAATATGCACATATTGCGCTATTTTATTTTTCCATGGCTGTGTCAATATGAAGGACTCTATTCTTGGGCACCCATTCGCTAGAACCCATCTCAAAAAAGTCTTCTTGTCGGGCGTAGCTCGCAATGCGAAGACTGATTGGCCCAAACTCGGCATTGGGCGCTCATATCAAATCCTCGAAATACACGCTGTATTCCTCCGGTTTGATATTGTCGTGTCCCGGAAATAGCTTAAGTATGTACGAAAAGAACGGTTTGCTGCGATCCTTTGATAGATAACAATTCGCGGCGAGACGCCACTCCCACATTTTTCTTAGTAATTTCCCGGCACGATATTATATTTAACCTTCATGATCAGCAGGCAATCTCATGAAGCTTTATTTAAAATCCAGATAGAATGTGCTATAGATTGAAAATCTGGCCGGCTCCGTACTGCGGCCCCATGCCTTGCCTGGTTTCGACTACCATTCGTGTTGAGGGCGCCGTTACTTGCATCTCAAGTCACCTTCAGAATCTGGTACCAAAATGATGTGCCCCACTGAGACCTTTTTTAGGAGGGCGAACTGCCATGCTGGAACGCGTCCCCATGTTCGCAAACATAGGTCAACAGTCGCGTGAAGCCCTGGAAGCCATCGGTCAGCGGCGCCAGTACCGAAAAAACACTGTCATCATCAATGAAAGCGATGAAACCGACAGCCTCTACGTCCTTCTTTCAGGCGGGGCGAATGCCGTCCTGTCCGATCACTCGGGTCGGCAGCTGGTGGTCAATCGGTTTCAGCCTTACGATTGTTTCGGCGAAATGAGTTTTCTGGACGGTAACCCTCGCTCGGCTACAATCGTCACCAGTGTTCACTGCGAAGTCATGGTGATCCCCCGCAGGCAGTTTTTTACCCTGGTGTCTGATCAACCCGAGATAGCTTGGGGAATCATTTCCTTTTTACTTACGAAACTCAGGCACGCTACCCAACAGACCACCGATCTGGCTTTTCTGGACGTATATGGCCGGTTGGCTCAGTTCCTGACGGAAAACCAAAACGAAAATGGTATGATTCCGGAGAAACTTACCCACCAGGCAATTGCCGACATCATCGGGGCTTCCCGCGAGACCGTTACCCGCATTATCAGCCAGCTTAAGGAAGGCGACTATATTGCCCGACAGTCCGGGCAGTTTGTGCTCAGAAAAAAACTCCCTTACAAATTCTAAGGTAGCGCCAAATCCATAGCGGTTCCGCTAAAATAAAGATTTTTGGATCATCTCTAAAAGAGTTGATCTAAATGAAGGATTCGAGGATTCAAGGGTTCGAGTGAAATGCTAAAAATTAAAACAAAAAATATTGAGCTCTGCTATTGAATATTCCTGGCATTATACAGGGTTACTTGTAACCCAAAACGGACACCCCATCATTTTCTATTGGACGGCTTTAATGAACTCCTCCGGCGGAACCTGCAAACCAGTCCAGAGGGCAAACGTTCGCCGGGCCTGGTAGGCCAGCGGCAACAGGCCGTCGATAAATCGGATGCCCTGTGCATCCGCCATGTCCTGCCAGAAATTCTGGGGCCGGTTATAGTTGAGGTCCACCACCAGTTGACACCCTTTTATATCTAAAGCGGCTACCTGGCCAGCCAGCTCCGGCGCTTCATCCGGACTGGACACGGAGGTGGCGTTTATCACAATGTCCGTGTTTACCGTTTTGCCCAGTGCATCCAGGGCAGTGCCCTCCCCGCCGAAACGATCCACGATCTGGTTCACCTTGGCAGTGTCTCTGCCAGTGACGATAATCGCTTTTGTGCGCAGCCAGTTCAGAATAAACGCAACCGCCCGGGCAGCTCCCCCGGTACCAAAAATCAGGGCCGATTTGCCCTCGGGATTGAACCCGGCCTTGTCCAGGGCGTCCATGAATCCGATGGCGTTGGTATTGTAGCCTTTGAGTTCATCCCCGTTGCGGACGATGGTGTTGATGGCGCCGATGACATTGGCGCCTTCGGAAAGGATATCCAGGAAGGGTATAACCGTCTCTTTATACGGCACCGTAACGTTGGCACCGGCAATGTTCAGTATCTTGAGGCTCTGCAGGGCTTTACCGATCTCCGTGGGGATGACCTTGAACGGTACATACATCCCTTTGATCCCCTGCCGTTGCATCACCGTGGTGAACATGGCCGGGGATCTTGACCGGTAAGCTCTTTCATCACTGAGGATACAGTATACCTTCATGGTTATTTCCTGAAGATAGCGCGTTTGTCAGAATAACATACCGATAGCTTCAATTCCCATTTTGTCAGTTAGTGTCATTCTGAGGAGTGAACCGACGAAGAATCCCCCTCGATCAAAGGCACCCTTTACCTGTGGGGGACTCTTCGCTACGCTCAGAGTGACAGGCTAAAGGAAATGGTTATAATCCGAACTCCGCCAGATCCGGCCCCAGATACTCGCGTTCATTTTCACCCAGGATCCCCATGGACAGGCAGATCAGGGTCCAGATATGCACGGAATGATACTGCCCTTCATAGTGTTCGCCAATGTCGTGGATCTGGGCATGGCAGTTGTGGCAGGGCGTGATACAGTAATCCGCCCCGGTGTTGTCAATCTGCTCGAACTTGAGCCGCCCATAGTAACGGCGGGCTTCGGGAAAACCTGACTGTAAAAAGCCGCCCCCGCCGCCGCAACAGAAGTTGTTGGAGCGGTTGGGGGCTATATCGACAAAGTTCTCTTCCCCCACCACCGACCGCACCACGAAGCGCAAGTCTTCGGCAATCGGATCGCCCAGAGTTTTCCGAACCAGCTGGCAGGGGTCCTGGACGGTAAACTTGATCTTCTTATCCCGGTTCCAGTCCGCGTTGACCTTGAGCTTGCCCTCCCGAATCCAGCGGGCATAGTATTCAATGATGCTTTTGACTTCAAATTTGTGCTCGATCTTGAATTTTTCCAGTCCGACCCGGACTGAGAAGAATTCGTGCCCTCACTCGGTGTTGAGCCAGTATTTGCAGCCCAGGTCATCCACCGCCCGGGCCTTGATCTCCACATTTTTCTTCCACTTCTCATTGTCCGCGCAGAAAAGGCAGTAGTTTTCAGCCGCCCAGCCTTTAGAGCCGTAGGTCCAGTCCGCCCCCACCAGGTGCAGGATCTTCCACAGCGGCACCATTTCATCGGGTTCGGTGACCGGCTCCCGGGAGTTCTGATTCATGAAAAATTCCGCCCCGGCTTTGTCAATCGGGGCCTGCAACTTTTCGAAGCCGGCCTGCTCTTCCTGAACCTCTTCCAGAACGTCTTCGACCACGAACTGGAAATCTTCCTCCGAGGCCCCCATGGCACTGCAGGTGTCATTCCGGAAAGCCATATCGCATGAACCGCGAATACCTTTGGGTTGCTTCTCCTCCGGCCAATTGCTGCGCACATTGAAGACCAGCTGAGGGATGTTGATTTTCATGGGGCAGGCATGCATGCAGCGCATGCACATGGTACACATCCAGGCCCAGTCGGAACTTAAAAGCTCTTCGTCCAGACCGAGGGCCGCCAGGCGCAGGTACTTGCGCGGGTCCATGTCTTCAAGCCCGGAGGCCGGACATCCCGATGAACAGAGTCCACAGGTCAGACACAGGTTGAGATTGCCGCCATCCGGCAGCAGCCCCATGACCATGTCCTTAAAGGTGCTTTGGTGCCCCCCCTTGATTTCGAGAACCTCTGATGACATTACTCACTCCTTTTCAATTAAAAAAGGTTCGCCCATTATGTTGCTCCATTGATCTGTCACTCTGAGCGAAACGAAGAGTCCCCTACATGCAGAGGCCGGATTTCATTGTGGGGGATTCTTCGTCGTTTCACTCCTCAGAATGACAGGAAACAGACACAATGAAACAGTACATGTTTTAATGCCGACTTCTACCGCTTACAGAAGTCCCCGGACGCTGTCGCAGATCTCTTCCGCCGAAGCGGGCTTGGCGATGTAGTCATCGGCCTCGGTGCTCATGCCATCCGCATGCGAATAGCGGGTGGAGGTTACGTGGGACGCCACGGCGGTCAGCAGCACGATCGGTATGCCGGCGGTCGCCTCGTCCGCCTTTAACTCCTTGCACACTTCGTAACCGTCTTTTTCCGGCATCATCACATCCAGCACAATGGCATCCGGCGGATTGGCCCGCACCTTCTCCAGCCCTTCCACGCCGTTGTAGGCCAGTTCAACCGTGTAGCCTTCCTTCTCCAGCTGTCCCTGGACGATGGAACAGAAATCGGGTTCATCATCAACCACCAGGATTCTTTTTTGCTCGCTCATGATAGCCTCCTTTGTAGCAGCCGGGGATGTTTGTTGTCTTCAGCATGAATTCACAACAACCCCCCGCGTCGTTAACCTCAAGCCTAATCAACTACCGGCCGGGGGTGCAGGCCGGAACGTTCGACAATTTCGGGAACCATCTCCTCCCACTCGATTGCCATGACATGGAAACCGCGCACGCCTTCAACCGCTTTCAACCGCTCAATTGCCTCGACGCAGATATTGACACCCTCGGCCGCCTGCTTTTCCTTGGGTGTCTCCGCCAGGCGCTTGACCACTTCATCCGGCACATCCATGCCCGGCACCCGGTTTTTCATGTAGCGGGCCATGCCGGCGGATTTCATCGGCGTCATGCCGGCCAGAATGGAAACCTTTTCATGGAGACCGCGGTCACACACCCGCCGCATCCACTCTTCAAATTTATCCAGGTTATAGATGCACTGGGTCTGGATGAACTCCGCCCCGGCCGCGATCTTCTTGGCCAGCCGGGGAACCCTTATCTCAAAGGGATCGGCAAACGGGTTGGCCGCCGCACCGGCAAACATTTGCGGCGGCCGGGCAATATCGTCACCCCCAAGAAATTTACCCTCATCGCGCATGTGCCGCACTGTTTGCAGCAACTGCATGGAATCCAGGTCGTGGACATTCTGCCCCTGGGCGCAATCACCGAAGCTCTGGTGATCACCTGACAGGCAGAGGATGTTGTTGATGTCAAACGAGGCCGCCCCCAGGATATCACTTTGCAGGGCGATACGGTTGCGATCGCGGGTCACCATCTGCAGGACCGGTTCCAACCCCTGCAGTTTCAGCCGAATACAGGCTGCCAGGCTGCACATCCGGGTGACCGATGTCTGGTTGTCGGTGATATTGACCGCATCCACGTGGTCCTTGATCAGGTTTGCCTTTTTGATAATCACCTCGGGGTCGCTCCCCCTGGGTGGGCCGCACTCGGAGGTAACCGCCAGGTGGCCGGCCGCCAGGACTTTTTCCAGTTTACTCGGTGTCTTCGTTTTCATGGCTGCACGTCCTCCCTGATAACTTTGCGAGGCCCCCCGGCCCGGTCCGTGGACCAGTCTTTTATGGGGCTGAGTTCTTCGTAGGTATCAAGTTTATCCAAGGCCTTGAGACGGTCGACAATCAGCTGCCAGCCGCAGTCGACTTCCTTGTTGATTTCACACTTGCCGGCCGTGGAACCGCCGCACGGGCCGTTCATCACCCGCTTGGCACAGCGTGAAACCGGACAGATGCCGCCGGTGGTGGCCAGGACGCACTGCCCGCAGGCCTGGCACCTTTCGGTCCACAGGCCCCGTTCTTCGGTCGCCCCCAGAAAGCAGGTGTTGACGCCGGGCAAAATGGGCGTGGTGGTGTACTTTTCCGCCGAGAATTGCACACCGACCCCGCAGGCCAGCGATACGACCGCGTCGTATTGATCCACCTGGTCGAGGATCTCATCCAGGTATTCGTGGTCACACTGCCGCTGCAGCGTGTTCTCGTCGATTTTAACTTCCCGGCCCTGGTTGAGAAAATACATGCGCAGGGCGGATGCCAGGATACCGACCTCCTTTTTGCCGCCGGCCTCACAGACCGTGACACACTCGTTGCACCCTAAAATGAGGATTTTTGAATAGTCCTTGATCGCCTCGATGATCTCTTCGATGGGCTTCTTGTCAGCAACAATCATATGGCCTCCTTTATCGTCCGGCGGCTCAGGCCGCTTTTTCTCCGGCAAGTTTTATCGGGTTGGGTCCCATCTCCCGAATTTTGGCTTCCATCTCAACAGCTATTTCTACAAAACGGGGGGCCTCGCTGGACGACAGGTTATACATCGCCACCCGCTCTCCACCGACCCCCACCGCCTCCAGCAGTTTCTGGGCTTGCTCTATCCGCTTGCGTGCCCTGAAATTGCCGCTGTTAAAGTGGCAATCGCCCTCCATACAGCCAACGGCATAGACACCGTCGGCCCCTTTCTCGAAGGCGCGCAGGACATGCAGTATATCCACCTTCCCGGTGCAAGGCACCCGGATTATTTTGATATTGGACGGGTACGAAAGTCGCATGGAACCTGCCAGGTCCGCTGCGGTGTACCCTCAGAAATTGCAGCAAAAGGCGATAATAATCGGCTCATATACGCTGGTCATTGGGAACCTCCGTATGGGTTGTTTCTAAATTGTCTTTTGGTTCGTTTTCTTTCACGCGAAAGAAAATGAACAAAATGTTGCATTAGAAAGAACAAATCCGATCTCCTTTAAAGAACCCCTTCTAACAGCGATTCAACTTTGCATAGTAGTTGTTCATCCTCGTACCAGGCCAGTTCAATGGTCTTGGCCGGACACTCGGCCGTGCAGACCCCGCATCCCTGGCACAGGGCCACGTCAATTTCACTGACGCCGTCCGCGTTGATCTGCGGCACCCCGTAAGGACAGGAGCGGACGCAGATCAAACAGGAAGCGCAATTGTCCGGGTTCACCTGCGCAGTCACCCCGGAAAGTTTCAGGTGCGGCTGGGACAGGAACGTGGTAGCCCGGGAAGCCGCCGCATAGGCCTGGGCAATGGTCTCCGGCAGCAGTTTGGGGCTGTGGGCGGTGCCACACACAAAAACCCCTTCCGTGGCCATATCCACCGGTCTGAGTTTAACGTGGGCCTCCATGAAGTGCCCTTCCGGCGTTCGGGCCAGCTTGACGATGGAAGCCAGCTCCTCGGTATCTTCGGCCACCATCCCGGCACTGAGGGTTACCAGGTCGGGCGTGGTTTTCAGGTAACGGCCCAGGACGTGATCCTTGAAAGTGACCGTCACCACGTCGCCCGCGGCTTCCACCTTGGGCGGATCATCGGGATCATACCGGAAAAACAGGACGCCCTGATTACGCGCCTCGGTGTAGTAATCTTCCAGCAGTCCATAGGTCCGGATATCGCGATAGAGCACATAGACATTCGCGTCCGGATTGTCCTTTTTAATGTGGAGTGCATTTTTAATGGCCGCCTGGCAGCAGATCCGGGAACAGTTCGGGTTTTCCTCGTTCCGGGAGCCGACGCATTGAATCATCACCACCTGGTCAAGATCCGCAGCACCCTTCTCGTTGAGTCTCTGGGACAACTGCAACTGGGTCACCACCCGGTCACTCTGGCCGTACTGGAATTCCGTAGGCTGGTATTCAGTTGCGCCGGTGGCCAGGATAACGACTCCGTGGTCGATTTTGCGTTCGTACATGCCGGGTCCCACCAGGACTTCCGTAGTGAAATTCCCCTTGAAACCGGAGAAGCCGACAATGAGCGAGTTGGTCAGGACCTGGATATTGTCATGCGCCTTAATCCGGTTGGTTAAACCGGTTACGTAGGTTCCGACATCGTTGCCTTCTATGGTTGCCGTGAGCTGGTTGGCTATACCGCCGAGTACGGCCTCCTTTTCAACCAGGACCGTTTCGAACCCCTGGTCAGCCAGCCCCAGGGCGGCATTCATGCCGGCCACGCCCCCTCCGATTACCAGGGCCCGCTGGTTCACCGGGATGATCTTTTCGTTCAGCGGTTCCAGAGTCGTCGCCCGGGCTACAGCCATCTTAATAAGGTCTTTGGCCTTGGCGGTGGCTTTTTCCGGATCATCCGCGTGGACCCAGGAGTTCTGGTTGCGAATATTGGCCATCTCGAACAGATATTTGTTCAGGCCGCAGGCTTCAAGGGTATCCATGAAGATGCCTTCATGGGTTTTGGGCGTACAGGCCGCCACCACGATTCGGTTGAGCTGGTTTTCCTGGATGATCTCTTTCATCCGCTCCTGGGAATCCTGGGAGCAGGTAAACAGATTTTCCGTAACAAAGGCCACACCGGGAATTGATTCGGCGTATGCCACGACCGCCGGGACATCCACGACCCCGGCAATGTTGATGCCGCAATCGCAGACAAAAACGCCTACCCGCGGTTCCTGACCGGCGACATCCATCTCTTCGGGAAGTTCAACGCTGCGGGTCAGCGTCCCGCGGGCCGCAGCCAGGCTGCCCCCGGCCAGACAGGCCGCGGCACTGGCCTCGGTCACCGAACTGGGAATATCCTTGGGCCCCTGCAATACGCCGCTGACATAAACCCCCGGCCGAGTAGTCTCCACCGGTGAAAAGGGGTCCGTAACTGCAAAGTTGTATTTATCCAGCTCCACCTCCAGTCGTTTGGCCAGTTCGGCCACGGACGCGGTCACCTGCAGTCCCACGGACAGGACCACCATATCGAAGAATTCCTCCTGGAGGCCGTCACCGTTATCGCCGGCATAGCGTATCCGCAGGCTGCGTTCGGGACCGATTTCATCGATGGTATGCACCCGGGCCTTGACGAACCGGACGCCCTCTTTGTCTTTGGCCCGGTTGTAGTACTTCTCATACTCTTTGCCGAAGATGCGGATATCCATGTTGAAAATCGCACAGTCCAGGTCTCCGCCGGAATGCTCCTTGGCAATCATGGCGTCTTTGATGGCGTACATGCAGCAGACCGAGGAACAATAGCCGTTATTGCACCGGTTGGTGTCCCGGGACCCCACGCACTGGAGCCAGGCGATCTTTTTGGGCTCCTTGTCATCCGAGGGTTTGGTCAAATGTCCCATCGTAGGTCCGGAAGCGCTCAGCAGGCGCTCGAACTCCAGGCTGGTGAGCACGTTGGGATTGGACTGGTAGTGGTAAAAGGCCTCCAGGCCTGAGGGATCATAGGGCCGGCTGCCGGGACACAGAACCACAGAGCCGACCTCAAGTTTTCTCTCCGTTTCAACCTGCTCGTGACACACGGCATCGGCCAGGCAGGCCTCAACACACTGGTAGCACTCGCTGCAGACCCCGCACGCCAGGCAACGGTCCGCCTCCGCGTTCGTAATGGCCTCGTCGAAACCCAACTGAACTTCCGTAAAATTATCCATGCGGGTATCCGGCGCCAGGGCCGGCATGGCCTGCTTGGGAGCTTTCTGCACATCGTCCGTGGGCACATCCTGCACACTGGCCCACTGCTTATCTCTGTCTGCCGGCAAGTCTTCGCCCTGAATGAAACGGTCGATGGAGATAGCGGCCTCTTTGCCGTGCGCCACCGCTTCTACTACGGTGGCCGGGCCGGTGACGGCATCGCCGCCGGCGAAGATGTCGGGGTCACTGGTCTGCAGGGTGACCGGGTCCACGGTCATGGTGCCCCAGTCGCTCAGGGTACAGGCGCACTCGTCGGTGAGACAGGCCCAGTCCGATTCCTGGCCGATGGCGGGAATAACGGTGTCCACTTCGATGGTATACTCAGAGCCTTCCACGGGCACCGGCCGGCGCCGGCCGCTCTCGTCCGGTTCGCCCAGTTCCATGCGGATGCACTCGATGGCCCTGACCTTGCCGTTGTCATCGCCAATGATGTTGATGGGCGTGGTCAGGGTATGGATGTCAATGCCCTCTTCGCGGCACTCTTCGATCTCCACCTCGTTGGCCGGCATCTCGGCCTCGCTGCGCCGATAGATCACGAACGGTTTGGAAGCCCCTATACGCAGGGCGGTGCGCACGGAGTCCATGGCTACGTTACCGCCGCCGATGACGGCCACGCGGTCACCGATGGCCACGTCCTTGCCCAGATTGAACTCCCTAAGAAAATCGACGCCAGGTAAAACGCCGTCCAGGTCTTCGCCCGGCACCCCCAGAACCTTGCACTCGTGGGAGCCGATGCCCATGAAAAAGGCGCTGTACCCCTCGTTTCTAAGCTGTTCAACGGTAACATCCTTGCCGATCTCCACACCGGTTTTGAATTCCACGCCGAGGTCTTTGATCACCTGGATCTCGGTTTCGATAATATTGCGGGGCAGACGGTAGGCGGGAATCCCGACGGTCAGCATGCCGCCCAGAACGGGCAGCTTTTCAAAAACAGTTACCGGGTAGCCTTCCGCGGCCAGGAAATAAGCACAGGTCAGGCCGGCCGGGCCGGCACCGATAATGGCCACTTTCTCCTTTTTAGGCTCCGCTTTTTCAGGGATAAAGGTTTTCTCATCTTCCATCTCCCAATCCGCCAGGAACCGGTGCAGGTATTGAATGGCCACAGGCTGGTCCACGCTATTGCGGGTACAGGCCCCTTCACAAGGATGGTGGCAGACCCGGCCGCAGACGCCCGGGAAAGGATGGTCTTGCTTGAAAAGTTCCAGCGCCTCCCGGTACTTGCCCGCATTGATCAGGGCGATAAAGCCCTGGGCGCTCACGTGGGCGGGGCAGGTGGACCGGCAGGGGGCCGTGCCTTTTTTGGCGATGGCAAAGGCGCCCGGGATCGCCTGGGCGTACTGCTTGAACGCCGCCTTGCGATCGTTGAGCCCTTCGTTGTATTTATCGGGGACGGAGATGGGACAGACTTTGGCGCATTCGCCGCAGCTGGTGCACTTATCCACATCGATAAAACGCGGCTGCTGGCTGACCCGGGCTGAAAAACGCCCGGAGTCTCCTTCAAGATCCAGAAGTTCGGTGCCTGTGAGAAGCTCGATGTTCAGATGCCGGCCGACCTCGACCAGTTTAGGCGAGATAATTCACATGGCACAGTCATTGGTCGGAAAGGTCTTGTCCAATTGGGACATGAGCCCGCCGATGGCGGAAGACTTCTCGACCAGATAGACATAGTACCCGGAATTGGCCAGATCCAGGGCCGACTGCATTCCGGCAATGCCGCCGCCCACGACCATCACAGATCCAAATGGAGTATTGCTGTTTTTTTCTTCCATATTGTCCGTCCTTATACCCTTTCAAGAATTTCCGGCAGTTTATGCTCCCACCCGATAGTGGCAATCATCACACCGCTGAACCCCTCTGTTTTGATCGACCGCACGGTCTCCGCGGCGATCAGCGTGCACTCCCGGACTTTGTCCGGCGCTTTCTGAATGCGCTCGATCAGGGCATCGGGCATCGCAATGTGCCCCATATTTTTGGCCATGTACCGGGCCATGCCCAGCGATTTGAGCAGCAGCACCGTGGGAATGATGGACACCGGCATAGCCTGGGCTTTCTGCATGAACGGGGCGATGGCCGCCGTATCAAACACCGGGGGTGTAATGAAGAACTGCGCACCGGCATCGGCCTTCTTCTTCAACTCCTCCAACTCCAGTTCCAGCGATTTCCCCTGGGCACCGGCGTCACTGGTCGACCCCACCAGGAACTCGGGCGTACCCGCCAGCTCGACCCCGGCCATATCTTTACCCTTGACGAGGGTCGCGATGGCTCCCAGCAATTCCATGAGATCGATGTCGTAAACCGACCGGGCCTGGTGATGGTCGCCGAAGCTGGGGTCTTCACCGGTAACAGCCATGACGTTGGCTATGCCGCAGCCGTTGGCGGCCAGCAGATCGGCCTGCAGGGCAATCCGGTTGCGATCCCGGCAGTTGACCTGCATGACCGTTTCCAGGCCCTTTGCCTGCAGGATCATGGCCCCGCCCAGGGCGCTCATGCGCATGACGGCGTTGCTCATTTCCGGGACCACCAGGGCGTCCACCCGGCCTTTGGTTTTTATGGCGTTGTCTGTCATGACGGCAACATCCACCCCCTTGGGCGGCTCCATCTCCGCCAGGATGGCAAACTCTCCATTATCGAATTTGGTTTTTAGCGACATTGTGGATCCCCCATATTTAATGAACTCGTAAAAGGTCAAACATTGACCTTTTCTCATGTTTTATGTTTTCGGTTTAAGTCTTAAGTATTTGTTTTGATGATGCTTTGTTTGAATCTTAACACCTAAAACTTAACACTTAAAACTGATGAATTCGCCTTTTCACAAATTCATCAGAACCTGCGTGCCACGGTTGGACGAAAGCGACTCTCTCCTTTCTTTCGCAAGCAACGTGCCATCGGTCATTCTTTTCAGGGACAGGATAAATATGATGAATTTTCAGAAGGTTATAAAAGCAAGCCGCTATTGCAGTCCTGGTAAATAACCGGTGGAAAGCGATGAAGTGTGCCAAAATGGCCCAATTTTGAAATAAATACTTGTAATTTCATTAAGTTAGTGTATTCTACCCCAAAATGGCATGGTCCATTTTGGCACATTTCAAGCGGAGGCTCCCATGTTAAGCCGTATCCTGGTCGTGGATGACGATCATGATTTCATGGCCATTCTTAAGATTAAATTACTGAAAATCGGGTACCCGAATGTGCGCCTGGAGGTCGATCCGCTCAAGGCCGCCGCCGCATTCTCGAAAGGCGAGTGTGTGGATCTCGCCCTGATCGACATGACCATGCCGGAAATGGAAGGGGTCGAACTGCTGGCCCACATCAAAAACACCTGTCCGACCACCGAGTGCATCATGATCACGGCGGTCAACGAGGCCAGCGTGGCCGTGGAGTGTCTGCGGAAGGGGGCCTACGACTATCTGGTCAAACCGGTTTCCAGTGACACGCTGGCCCTGGCCATTAACCGGGCCCTGGAGCGCAAGCGGCTGCTGGACATCCTGGATATTGAAAAAAAGAGCTCTTTGCCCAAACTGATTTACGCCGACACCTTCAAGCCGATCGTCACCCAGTCCCCCAAAATGCTGCGCATCCTGAAAGAGGCCGAGCTCCATGCCCAGAGCGACGTCCCGATCCTGATTACCGGGGAAAGCGGCACTGGAAAAGAGCTGCTGGCCCAGGCGATTCATTGCGCCAGCCCACGCTCCAAAGCAAGGTTTACCGCCGTCAACATGGCCTCGGTTTCACCGACCCTGTTCGAGTCCGAATTTTTCGGCCACACCCGGGGCGCCTTCACCGGGGCTGAAAAAGGCCGCAGCGGGTACCTGGAACACACCGCAGGCGGTACCATCTTTTTAGATGAAATCGGCACCATGCCCATGGACCTCCAGGGCAAGCTGCTCCGCGTGCTGCAAGATGGCGAGTTCATCAAACTGGGCGCCAACCGCAACCAGAAGGCGGATGTGCGTTTTGTCGCCGCCACCAATGAAAACCTTGAAAAACTGATGTCGCACCGGGAGTTTCGCAAGGACCTCTACTACCGTATCCGGGGCGGGTGGCTGCACCTGCCACCATTAAGAGAAAGAACCGAAGATATACCGCTACTGGTGGACAGCTTTCTGAAAGATGTCCGCAGCAGCCGGAACGACGCCATCATCACCCCGGACGCCCTTTGCTACCTGATAGAGTACGACTATCCAGGGAACGTCCGTGAATTGAAATCAATCATTCATTCCGCTGCCAACCTGGCCCAGGGTCAGCCCATTGAAAGTCGGAATCTGCCGGAGGCCTTGAAAAAGAAAAATGACGCGGTCTGTGTGGATGAATCCCGGCAATCGGAGATCATGCCGCTGGCACAGGTAGAGCAGGAACACATCCTGCTGATCTATAATCAAACCAACCGGAATAAATCCAAAACCGCCCGACTGCTGGGAATCGGATTGAACACCTTGCGCAGGAAGCTTAAAACTTACGGGGAGGTCTGAACCGTGAAAATCGAAAAGCAGCTCCAGAACATTACGAACAATGTACCCGGCGTTGTTTTTCAATTCAGGAGCACCCGGGACCATGTTTATTCAGTTTCGACCGGGCTTGTATCGGTATTTACCGTGTCGGGTCTGACGCCCGGATTTTAGATGTAAACAAACAGGCGGCCATGAATCTGGGTAACTCAGTGGAAGAACTGTGCGGCCTGTCCATCTTCGACATTGATCCGCTGGTGAACAGTGACAACTTTGGGGAAATATGGCAGTCACTGCTGGATGGCGGTGTGGATGCTTTTGAAACGATTCACCTCCGAAAGGACGGGACCGGAATGCCGGTCGAAATTGCTTCGAACCTGTTAGAATATGAGGGCCGGCAATACTCCCTCTGTTTTGTTCTGGATATTACGGAACGCAGGCAGCAGGAGGCCGAAGTCCAACGGTTGCGCAACTATCTGGCCAATATAATAGATTCAATGCCGTCGGTTCTTGTCGGGGTGGATACCAACGGTAAAGTGACCCATTGGAACAAAACGGCGGAACGATCTTCAGGCATCACCCAGGATGAAGCCCTGGGTAAGAAGCTCCCGGAGGTGTTCCCGCAAATGGCTTCCGAAATGGAATCAGTTTTCAAGTGCGTCCAAACCCAGCAATCCAGACAGGATGTAAAGATTACGAGCAGTCATTGGTACCGGTGCCCTGTGAGGGTGCCAAAATTCAGCAGGTCCTGCTCAACCTCTTTCAAAATGGAGCCCAGGCCATGCAGGGGGCCGGGACCAAAGATCCGCATTTTCTGATAAGAGCCAGAATTGAAAATAAGCGAAAAATGGCCCGGATAGAGATAGAAGACAATGGCCCGGGTATGAATCAAGATACCCGAAGCGGGTCTTTGAACCTTTCTTTACCACCAAGCCGACCGGCGTAGGCACCGGCCTGGGGCTTTCCGTTTCCTATTTTATCATTACCGAAACCCACAAGGGTGAAATGGTGGTTGAATCTCAGCCTGGTCTTGGCACAAAATTTATCATTCGTCTGCCATTAGAATGAATTTATAGAAACAAGCCTGAACCACCCGCCCGGCGGTCATCGATTTGAACACCCTGAAAAATGCTACGTGTATATCGGCCGGCAAATCGGTTTGGACTGGGTCCGCTGAAAAGTTTTACCGATTTTCATGATCTCCATTATATTGAGTTTTTTCAAAAACCTGCTATCCTGAATGAATTCGCATAGAATCCGGAAAGAATTATCAAACCCGTAGTGCCCTGATCCGCATGCACCGGATCGAGGCTTTCAATGGTATTGGAGGCGATATGGGAGATTTTTACCAGAACGGCAGCGTTACCACACTCCATAATTTCAGGACCCGAACCCTTGAAGATATTGAGGGCAGCCTGAAAAAGTTTTCCGAAAAATGCCCTATGACCCTTATACTGCCGTCTTTATTTTCCGAGTTGAAGGGACCGGCCCTGGGCAATATACTGGATGAATTGGGCAAGGTGCCCTACCTTAACGAAATCATCATCGGCCTGGACCGGGCCGATGAGCGGGAATTTGGATATGCCCGGGAATACTTCAGCCGCCTTCCCCAGCACCACCGGATACTCTGGAATGACGGCCCCCGTTTGAAAGCGCTGGATGCCCGTTTGAGGGAAAGGAATATGGCGCCCATGGAGATGGGCAAGGGACGCAACGCCTGGTACTGCATCGGCTACGCACTCGCTTCGGGGCGTGCCAGGGCTATTGCCCTCCATGACTGCGATATCCTCACCTACAATCGCTGGCTGCTGGCCCGCCTGCTCTACCCCATTGCCAACCCTGACTTCAATTACGTTTTTTGCAAGGGGTACTATTTCCGGGCCACCGAAGAGCGGCTTTCCGGGCGGGTAACGCGCCTGCTCATCAGCCCCCTGCTGAAAACACTTAAATCTTTTTTCGGCGCAATCGAGTATCTGGAATACCTGGACAGCTTCCGCTACGCCCTGGCCGGGGAGTTTGCCATGCGCACCGATCTGGCCGAGAGCATCCGTATCCCGAGCGACTGGGGGCTGGAAGTAGGCATTCTCTCGGAAGTCCTGCGCAACACGTCCATCGCCAATATCTGCCAGGTGGACGTGGCCGACCGCTACGACCACAAGCACCAGAATGTCTCCACCAAAGATCCCACCGCCGGGCTCAGTAAAATGAGTATCGAAATATCAAAAGCCATTTTCGTTAAACTGGCCAGCTACGGCATCATTTTTTCCAAGGGAACCTTCCGCAGCATAAAGGCCACCTATTTCCGCAAAGCCCTGGAACTGGTCAGCAGTTACTACACCGATGCAACGCTCAACGGTCTGGATGTGGATATTGACAGAGAAGAGGCCCTGGTTGATCTTTTCGCCCGAAATATTTACACAGCGGGCGAGGCGTTTCTTGAAAACCCCATGCAGACGCCTTTTGTGCCGAGTTGGAAGCGCGTCATGAGCGCGGAGCCCGACTTCACCGCGAATCTGTTTGAAGCCGTACAACTGGACAATGCCTGACACTGCCGCGGAGGGAAATAATGATGAAAACAAAGCTGACCATCCTTTGTGAAAACTCGGTGGGCGCGCCTTTCGGAGTGATCGGCGAGCACGGATTCGCCTGCTTTGTGGAAACGGAAAAGGGAAATTACCTGTTCGATACCGGCCAGGGATTTGCCATCACCCAGAATGCCCTGGCGCTCCGCAAGGACCTGACGAGCATCCAGGCTGTCATGATCAGCCATGGGCACTACGACCATACCGGCGGCCTGCCGGCTGTGCTCAAAATCCGGGGCGCGGTGGATGTGTTCGGCCATCCGGACATGTTTCATGAGCGGGTCTGGTCATCCGAAGACGAAACCCGGTTCATCGGAATACCCTATCGCCGCCCGTATCTCGAAAGCCTGGGTGCCCGGTTCCATCTGGGAACCGACCAGGTAGAAGTAGGGCCCGGGGTCTGGCTGACCGGCGAGATCCCGCGCCGAAGCGCCTTTGAAAAAGGCGACGCCAATATGACCGCCATTTTGCCCGACGGCGAAAACATCCATCCCGACCCGCTTAACGATGACCTATCGCTCATTATCGATTCAGATAAGGGCCTGGTTATCGTGTTGGGCTGCGCCCACGCCGGATTGATCAATATCATCGAGTATACTCTTGAAAAAATGAAGAAGGAACGCTTCTTTTTTGGATCGGTTGGATCTGTCCTTGAAACATAGCGATCTCTTTATTTGACCTGCCTACAATTCATCCTTATTTTTCATTCATAATTGTTTTGCCCGTAAAAACGCACCGAAAGGGAGTTGCGCATGAAATTCACCATCGACCATTTCAACATCAATGTCCTGGATCTGGAAAAAAGCCTGGCGTTCTATGACAAAGCCCTTGGCTTGAAAGAGGAAACCCGCAAGGAGGCCGCAGACGGAAGCTATATCATCGTCTATCTGGGAGACGGCACAACGGCTAACAAGCTTGAGCTGACCTGGCTCAAGTCCCAGGAAAAACCCTATGACCTGGGCGATGAGGAGTTCCACATCGCCTTCAAAACGCCCGATTTCGATGCGGCCCATGCCCTGCACACGGAAATGGACTGCATCTGCTATGAAAATGAGGCGATGGGCATCTATTTCATAAACGATCCGGATGGGTATTGGTTGGAAGTGGTACCGGTTCGATAGTCAATAAATACTAAAAAACCGAAAACCATGCATCGCGCTAAGACGCCAAGGCGCCAAGAAGGTCAAAACCAGAATGTGGTCAGCTTCGCTGACAGGACAAAAACAAAATCTGTTTCACGCGAAAGCGTGTAAAAATCGGCCCTTGGTTTTCTTTGTGCCTTTGCGTCTTAGCGCGAGAATACTGGTTTTGAGGTTTTCTGCATTTTAAATAATCTATTAGGTAACTACGACTATGACTTCAACATCTGAACAAAAGTACCAATTCGAAACCGGCATCTACCGGCCCCCCAGCGAGGGCGGGAGCGCTTCTTTGCTGATGCGCTTCACGCGCAACTGCCCGTGGAACAACTGCACCTTCTGCGGCATGTACAAGGTCGAAAAGTTCCAGGTACGGTCCGTGGAGGAGATCAAAGCAGATATCGATGCCGTGGCCGCCCTGTGCAGCGACCTGGCTAAAAACGCCCTGGCCAGCGGCGACGGGTCAAGCCTGACCCGCAACGCAGCCGTGGAGTTGATCCGGCAGAACCCGGGGCTTGAATATCACCAGGGGTTTGCCATGGTCTACGAATGGCTCCTGGCTGGGGGGAAAACCGCCTTTCTCCAGGATGCCAACAGCATCATCATGAAAGCAGACCAGCTTGTAGAAGTCCTGAAATACCTGCGCCAGACCTTTCCCACTATCCAACGGGTAACTACTTATGCCCGTTCAAAGACGCTGGCTCAAAAAACAGCCGATGAACTGAAGGCCATCCGGGAGGCTGGGCTCGACCGGGTGCATATCGGTCTCGAATCCGGAGACGACGCCGTTCTCAAAAAAGTCCGAAAAGGCGTCACTGCCGAAGGGCACATCAAAGGTGGGCAAAAGGCGCTGGCCGCCGGCTTCCAGGTATCCGAATACTGGATGCCCGGCCTGGGGGGCTCCGAGCTGTCCGACCAGCATGCCGCGAACACGGCCCGGGTGCTCAACGAAATCAATCCCCACTATATCCGCTCCCGCCCGTTTCACCCCTGGCCCGGCACACCCATCGCGGACGAGGTGCAGGGCGGCAAACTGCACCTGCTCCCTGCCCAGGAGCACCTGCGCGAAGTCCGGAACATGGTAGCCGCCCTCGACGTCACCTCGAAGGTCTGCTTCGACCATAATGGCAATTACTGGAAAAACCGCCACGGCCAGTACCTGCTCAGCCTCAGCTACGAGGGATACCAGTTTCCGCATCAAAAAGAGGAACTGCTGGCACTTATTGATCAAGGACTCGCCTGATTGACAGCAAGAAATTCCAGTTTTTCAGTCCCCCGGAATGTGCAGTACAAATAGCTAAATTACTATATTAAAGGAGAAAAGTAATGAAGGCTTTAAAAAGGCTTACCGAGTTGGGCAGCACGTTTGTGGTAATTTGTGTCATGGGCACCATGGGCATTGCCCATGGCGCCGACACCGCGACACTCGAACGGATTGAAAAAATCATCAAACAGCAGCAGGCTCAGATTGAGCAACAGGCCGAGACCATTGAAAAACTCAGAATTCAGGTGGACGCCTTGTCCGGTCAGGCACCAAAAATTGAAAGCACTGCACCGGCCATGGTTGAGAAAAAAGACCCGGAGGCAGCAACCCGGGAAAAGATTGTGGATGAAGCCGCAACGACAACGACCGCGGCAGTCAAACCGCTCGACGAATCTACAGGGGTAAGGTCAGGCAACGACAAGATCAATGTCCAGCTATACGGGCATCTCAACAAGGCCCTTTTATACGCCAATGACGGCAATGAGGACAATTTGTTCGTCGTTGATAACAGCAATTCATCTACACGACTTGGGATTAACGGTGTTGCCCGGCCCTCGGATGACCTGGAGACCGGGACCCGGATCGAGGTGCAGTTTCAGACGAATCCCAGCAGTTCGGTGAGCCAGACAAACGAAAACAACGTGGGCACCGATAGCTTCACAAAGCGATGGTTTGATGCCTATCTCCGGTCAAAGCGTTTCGGGGAGATCCGACTGGGGCACGGCAGCACCGCATCCGATGGAACCTCGGAGGCGGATCTCTCCGGCACAGCGGTCATTGGATACTCTTCGGTAGCGTCAATGGCCGGTGGGCAGTTTTTCTACGACAATGCATCCGCCGCATTATCATCAACCCAGGTCAAGGGCGTGTTCAACAACATGGACGGCCTGGGCCGGGACGACCGTATTTTATACTTCTCACCAATCATCTATGGGCTTAAGGCCAGGACCTCGTGGATTTCCGGTGGTGCGTCCGACCTTGCTCTGGGATACACGTCCAAACTGGGTCCGTTCGCAGTCGCCGCCGCTGGGGCTTACGCCTCTTTAGGATCACTATCCCAAACCATCGACACCCAAATCAATGGCTCTGCATCCGTGTACCACCAAAGCGGGCTGAATTTCACGATCGCAGGCGGCAGCCAGGATCTCAAAACTACTACCCGGGACGATGCAACCTTCTGGTATGGTAAAATCGGTTATCGGAAAAATTTCTTCGGGATCGGGGAAACAGCATTGGCCGCCGACTGGGGACGCAATAACAACCTGGCGGCCAACGATGATCAAGCCGACACATATGGCCTGTTCGGCGTACAAGACTTTAAAAAATGGGGTTCGGAGTACTATCTCGGCTTTCGCAATTACAACCTTGATAGACCGGGAACGGATCTCAACAGCGTACAGTCGGTAATGTCCGGTGTTCGCGTGAAATTCTGATGTTTACCAAACTTCGTAAACAATGAAGGAGAAAACGATGAAGTTGATCCGAGCCATATTGATTTTGGCGATGGTCACCGGCATGGCGGCACTCTACGGATGTGCCGTTACCCCGGAACCTTTAGATTACCAACCGGACAATGAATATAAAAAGGGCCCCGGACTTTTGTCGGGGGAAGACGGAGCATTCACGATTTACAGCCAACCTATCGAACCCGAAACGGACAAGGCAACCCAGTAGGCGGCATAAACCGAAGGACCGGTTTGTTGGACTGGCAACTATTGGAAACTTGCAGCGGCGGGTATCTTCTCAGCCTCAGCTGCGAGGGGTATCAGTTTCCGGAGCAGAAGGAGGAACTGCTGGCATTAAGGCCGGCGCAAAAGATATGAAATAAAAAGCTCAAAGAGGGCTACGGATCTTGATCCGCAGCCCTCTCTTTTTGGCTCTTTTTCCGCTACAACTGGTTCAGCACCATCATGATGCTGGTGCATAAGGTCAATATAAACAAGACTTTGGAAAGTTCTAAACAAACTCGGCTAACCGGTGCCCGGGATGTTAGAAAAACACTTCTCCAATAATCCTGCCTGCCAATTCGGGAGTCTTCGCTGGAGATCAAATAGCGAAGGACCTTTTTCCAATCTTTCATCATTTTGCCCTCCTTTTGTATTTATTCGTTAAAAAAGAATTTACTTAATAAACAGTATAGTTATAAAATCTGATATTGCTATAAACAGATCCTATGAAAAAAAAGCAGAGCAGATGGGGAGAATCCTGATGGATTCAGGTTGTCAGGCCATAGGCTGATGGCTGAAGAAACACCTTAAAACCCGATCTGGCTGTTCATATCTAATTGAAAACAAAATGAAAAAACGACATGCAAAATTTCGATATATCGAGCTGGCTGATCGTATCCAGGACCAGATCGAAAAAGGCGCTTTCAAACTTTCCGAGAAATTACCGTCATTAAGGGCGCTCTGCCAGAAAACCGGCTACAGCATGACCACGGTTTTCCAGGCCTATATGGAGCTTGAAAAAAGAGGGGTCGTTGAACCCCGGCAGCGGTCCGGCTATTATATACAGCCACGACTGGAGCGGCTGCGCCGTTCCGCGGGAAAGCGGCACTATGAAATGGTCCCGCAGAAAATCGACCTGGACGACCTGATCCACCAGTTGACGGAAGACATGGGCAATCCCGGGGTCCTGAAACTCGGCGGGGTGGCCGTGGCCCCGGATCACCTGCCGGCCCGGCGGCTTCACCAGCAGATTAAATCGATACCCCGGCAGCAGGTACCCAATCTGATGGCCGGGTATGTGCTCCCCCAGGGCGATGCCCTGCTCCGCCAGCAGATCTCCAACCTCCTGTTTCCCATCATCCCCGCGATCACCCCGGACGACATCATCATCACCAATGGCTGCACCGAGGCCCTGAGTCTTTCCCTGAAAGCGGTCGCCGCTTCCGGGGACACGGTCATCGTGGAGTCGCCCACCGACCCGTGGCTGCGGCAGACCCTGAAAGACTCCGGCCTGTACGGCCTTGAAATCCCCACCGATCCGCGTACCGGCATCGACCTGGATGCCGTGGAAAAGATCATCGACCAGGAAAAAATCGCCGCCTGCATCGTCAATCCCAATTGTCAGAATCCCCTGGGATTCATCATGCCGGACGACCGCAAGCTGAAATTGCTGGACCTGCTCGAACAAAAGGACATTCCCACGATCGAAAATGATGTATGCGGTGAACTCTATTTCGGAAAAACCAGGCCCAACCCCATCAAAAGGTGGGACACCGGCAACTCGGTGTTGTACTGCGCCTCCTTTTCGAAAGTCCTGGCTCCGGGCCTGAGGATCGGGTGGGTGGTCCCGGGCCGGTTCAAGGAGAAGATCAAACGGATGAAACTGAACCGCTCCATGATCTCACCCACCCTGACCCAGACCGTCGTGGCCAACTACCTCAAGGAAGGGACCTATGACCGACATCTGCGGCGGCTTCGAAAAACCATCAAGCGCCAGTACAGCTATTGCGCGGCTGCCCTGAGCAAACACTTTCCGAAATCGGTCAAGATGACCTCCCCGGTGGGCGGCCTGTCAATCTGGATTCAGTTGCCGGACGGCATCAAGGGCAGTGACGTCTATACCGCCGCCCGGGAAAAAGGCATCTCCATCCTGCCCGGTTTTCTCTGTTCCAGTCTGGATGTCTATGATCGATATATCCGGATCGGCTACGGCGGAATCTGGGATGAAGCCATAGAGGGGGCCATCCAGGAGATTGGTCGTATCATCAAAAACGCCGGGGGAGCCTGACTCGTCCTGTACGAACGCAGGTACCCGCCTTGTTGTACTCGTGATAATCTCCCCAAAAAACATACCCGCGAGATAAGTATTACTAACTTTTGTTGCATCGTTTAAGCACACGGCGTATAAAGTCTTTGTCAGAAAAGTACATTTAGAAACAGCCCCTACAACTCAGGAGACCCAATGACCCCTAAACTGGCTTTTGACAACGAAAAATATATTACTGAACAGGCATCCAGAATTCTTGAACGGGTCAACAAATTTGGGGACAAACTTTACCTCGAATTCGGTGGAAAGCTTCTGTTTGACTACCACGCGTCCCGGGTGTTGCCCGGGTATGACCCGAACGTTAAAATGCGACTTTTGAAGCAGCTGAAAGATGATGCGGACATCCTGCTTTGCATCTATGCCGGTGCCATTGAAAGAAAAAAAATACGGGCGGATTTCGGCATCACCTATGATGCGGAAGCCTTTAAGCTGATCGATGAGTTGAGGGGTTGGGGCGTCAATGTGGTCGGCGTGGTGATTACCCGCTATGAAGGGCAGCCCTCCGCCCGTATCTTCAAGAAAAAACTGGAGCACCGCGATATCAAGGTCTATACCCACCAGTACACCAAAGGGTACCCCACGGACGTGGACCAGATCGTCAGCGATGAGGGCTATGGCGCCAACGACTATATCGAGACCGAAAAACCGCTGGTGATTGTCACCGGCCCCGGCCCGGGGAGCGGCAAGCTGGCCACCTCGCTTTCTCAGATCTACCACGACCACAAACGCGGCGTGACATCAGGCTATGCGAAATTTGAAACGTTCCCCATCTGGAACCTGCCGGTCAACCATCCGGTAAATATCGCCTATGAAGCGGCGACCGCGGATATTGAAGACTTCAACCTGATAGACCCGTTTCACCTCGAGGCCTACGATAAAAAAGCCGTCAATTACAACCGGGACGTGGAAGTCTTTCCCGTTATCAAGCGCATATTAAAAAAAATCGGCGGCGGGGAGTCACCCTATCTGTCCCCGACCGATATGGGCGTGAATCAGGTCGGCTTTGCGATCACCGATGACGAACTCACCCAGGAGAGCGCCAAGCAGGAGGTAATCCGGCGCTATTTCAGGTACCGCTGCGAATATGTCATGGGATTGGCGAGCAAGGGGACCTTCCAGAGAGTCGAGCTGCTCATCAAGGATTTCGGTCTGGAGCCCGAGTATCGCCGGGTGGTCGAACCAGCCCGCCAGGCAGCTGTCGAGGCCAAAAAAAACGAGAAAGGCAGTGAAGGAATCTACTGCGGCGGCGCCCTTGAGTTGAGGGACGGAACGATTATCACCGGCAGCAATTCACCGCACCTGCATGCAGCCTCAAGCCTCATCCTGCATGCCATCAAACACATGGCTGAAATACCCGGCTCGATTAAACTCCTGCCACCCAATGTCATAGAAGCGGTAAAAGGCCTGAAAACAGAGGTCCTCAATGAAAAAACCCTCAGCCTGGATCTGGTCGAGGCCCTGATTGCCCTGAGCATCAGCGCGACCGCAAACCCGGCCGCCAAACTGGCCATGGAAAAACTGACCACCCTGGAAGGCTGCGAGGTGCACATGACCCACATGCCAACACCGGGAGATGAAGCCGGCCTGAGGCGGCTGGGGGTAAACCTGACAAGCGACCCCAATTTTTCCACCAAGGATCTCTTTATCAGCTAAACGACTTTATCGTACCCGGGTGGCCTGCGTAAACATTGAGTTTGTATAATTTGTCAACAACGTCCCCTTAGTCTCCTATCATTAAAAAAATGGCGTTTAAGAACGACTCTATTTAACTGAGCAGTCGGGGCGTTTTTGTCGTCATGCCGGTCCCGGATCACGTCCGGGATGACGTATCCGGCATCCAGGGACGCCTCCGGTATAGAGACTGGATCCCGGCTGCAGTTTATCCCGTACATTGAGCGGGACCGGGATGACGGATGTTTACCAATAACACTCCCCGACCCTTGATTTAACTTGAGAGGTTTATATGGAAGAAATAAAACCGGTTGCTGGAATCAAGACCTTACCGAACCAGAGAAAAAAATATCACCCTGTCACCCTGTTCTCCGAAGCCAATTCGGCAACGGTCAGGGGTTATCACAAGACCATGCCCGGGTATGCGCCGACACCTCTTGTTGGCCTGGATAACCTGGCGGCTGAGCTGGGTGTGGCCGGGGTGTTCGTGAAGGATGAATCCCACCGCTTCGGGCTCAACGCTTTCAAGGCCCTGGGCGGCAGCTTTGGCATGGCCCGGCTGCTGGCCGACAAATTGGGGCAGGCTATGGAAGATATCACCGATAAAAACCTGACTTCAGAGGAAGTAAAAGAGAAAATCAGTCAGACTGTCTTTATATCCGCCACGGACGGCAACCACGGACGGGGCGTGGCCTGGTGCGCAGCTCGCCTGGGGTGCAAATCGGTTATCTATCTTCCCAAAGGATCGGCCCCTTTCCGGGTGGCGGCCATAGAAAAGGAAGGCGCCCAGGCCCATGTCACCGAGCTGAACTATGATGACACTGTCCGGCTGGCAACCCGAACAGCCTGTGAAAACAACTGGACCCTGATGCAGGACACGTCCATGCCGGGGTACGAAGAAATACCAGGCTGGATCATGCAGGGATATACCACCATGGTAGCAGAAGCCCTGGAACAACTTCAGCAAACGGGCATTGAAAAGCCCACCCACGTGCTGATCCAGGCCGGGGTGGGGTCCATGGCCGCGGCTGTACTCGGATTTCTCGTGGAGAAGTTTCACGCCGCGCACCCCACCACCATCATCATAGAACCGGAAAATGCCGCCTGCTTCTACAAGTCGATCCAGGCCGGCGACGGTCAGCCCCATAACGTCGCCGGCGATCTCAAGACCCGGATGGCCGGCCTGGCCTGCGGCGAGCCCAATCCCATGGCATGGGAAACATTGCGGGACTATGCGGATTTTTTCGTGGTCTGTCCTGATTTTGTGACAGCCGAAGGGATGCGCAGACTGGCGGGTCCCTATGGAACCGATGAAAAAATCGTTTCCGGCGAATCCGCGGCGGTAGGTGTCGGACTGACCGAACTGCTCATGGGCAAGCCCGAGCTGGCTATCCATAGAAAAGCTATGGGTTTGGACAAAGATTCCATTGTGCTGGCCTTCAGCACCGAAGGAAATACCGACCCCGATGGCTACCGGCAGATCGTTGACCAGGGCCAGTGTCCATCACCCATATAAAGAATCCTGGCCCAGAGGACCAGGCTTTGGGTTGCCCTGTCGCAGATCCCGGCACTCCACGGGGGAAGGGGATATTTTACGATTGAACGGGTTAAATCCGAAATTCGGAATGTTCTCAAGGCGAACGCCGCAATATCTAAATCCGACACGAAGTGAAGCCATGCGCTCAACAAATCTTAAATTCGAATTCTCAAATGCTTCAAACGCTCAAGAAAGTATTCATTTCATAACAATGGTTTTGTTTTAAACATTAGAATTTTGGTCATTAGGGTTTGTTTCGTGCTTCGTGATTCTACTTTTGCATCAATTTCTTGCGGCATAGCCAAATATCGCGGACCTGACCCTGAGAACCAGGTTTTCAAGGGCAGAACAAACAGGAGGAGAAGGGTATGACGACGGCATTCATTACCGGTGCATCCAGCGGCATAGGCATGGAAATGGCCAGAATACTGGCCAGGCGCAATGTCAATCTTGTGCTGGTGGCCCGGCGGGGAGAAATTTTGAAGCAACTGAAGCATGATCTGGAAAAAGAAAATACCATTGAGGTCCGCACCTTTCCCGTGAACCTGACCGATCGTGCCGCGACTGACGAAATATTCGCAGAACTGCAACAGGAGGGGATTACGATTGATTACCTGATCAACAACGCCGGTTTCGGCACCTTCGGCCCGTTTGCGGAATCTGATTTAGAGCGCGAACAGGCGATGCTTGATGTAAACATCACGGCCCTGGCCCGGCTGACCCGGCACTTTCTGCCCGGTATGCTGACTCGCGGACGGGGTCGCATCCTGAATGTGGCTTCTACGGCGGCCTTTCAGGCGGGCCCGCTCATGAGTGGCTACTGTGCCACCAAAGCTTTTGTCCTGCATTTCTCAGAAGCCCTGGCCGCCGAGGTTGCCGGTTCAGGTGTCACAGTGACAGCTTTTTGTCCCGGACCGGTCGCCACCGGATTCATATCTGCGGCGGACATGGAGGATGCGTCTGTATATAAAAACGTTAAACCAGTGCCGGTTCAGGGTGTGGCTGAATATGGATTGGCGGCCATGCTGGCCGGCAAAAGCGTATCCGTGCATGGCCTTATGAACCGGATCATGGCATTTTCCAACCGATTCGTACCGCGAAAATTATCAACCGCTATTGTATTCAAGATCATGAAATAAAGAGGCCCTATGCCTGCGCCTGGTACCGGGTCGCCACCCAGTGCTCGATGCGCTGCATGGCCTGGTCCTGAGAGATCGAACTCTGCCAGCCAAGTTCCCGCCTGGCCAGGCCGGCATCCACACTATTATCCAGTCCCATTACCGCGGCGGCCAGCCGCGTCATGGGCGGCCGGATGCCCATAGGCGCCAGCAGCATTTCAGACAGGCGGCCCAGTACCCAGGCAACACCAAACGGCAAACTGCCTCGGGGACCCTTACCGATCCAACTTGCCAGGGTCTGTAAATACTCCGCCCAGGTGATCGGAAACTCATCCCGGAAGTGATAGATTTTTCCAATGGCTACCTCTGCAAAACCGGCCCGGACCATGCCCGCCACAAGGTTGTCTATATAGACAAAGGCTCCCGGAGCCCGGCCTTTATTGATCAGGGGAACCGGGCCCCTTTTAAACGCATCCAGGATCTCACGCACCCACACACTGCCCGGACCGAATACATTGGCCGGCCGGATGATCGTATAGTCCATATCGTTTTGATGGCAAAACGCTTTCACCAGGTCTTCGGCAACGATTTTTGTATCGCAGTAGGGAATGCCGCACACCTTGCGAGGCTCATCTTCTCTGAGTCCGGCCAGGGCCCGGCCGAACCCCAGGGCCGCAATGGATGAGCAGTAGACAAACCGGGCAACCTGCCCCCGGCATTCGGCCAGCAGGTTGCGCGTACCGTCCACCATGATCACTTCAAACTGTTTGCGGGTCCCCCAGTCCAGGGTCCGGGCTGCCAGGTGAAAAACAATATCCATATCGGCCGCCACCCCGGCAAGTGAATCCGGCCGGGTCAAGTCGCCCCGGTGTAGGTCAACCCCCAGGTCTACCAGACCATCGCCATTTTCCTGGGGCATGAGCAGCCCTCTGACAACATGTCCCTGTCTGACCAGTTCCCCGGCCAGATGGGACCCGATGAATCCGGCCGCACCGGTTACGAGAACACGCATAGAAGCTTCCTTTCAGGTAAAGCGCCTGGCCCCGGGAGGCTGTGTCACAATGTTCAATTTGGCTTCAGGTCAAGGAAGATGAAAATTTCAACCGGAGGAATACATTGAGTATTTTGAGGATTGAAATTTTCATCTGACGCTGAGATGGGGTCAAAGGGGACATTGTGACACAGTCTCCAGGGACCCGGCGCATCTGCCAGCGGTGAGTGCGCGCATCCCGATGGGCCTAAAAGTCGGAAAGATTCTGGTAGAACATGACGGTGGCCGGACTGGTAGCGTCGGGGTCGGTAATCACATTGATGCAGGCCGGCTTTCCGGAGGCCGCCGCTCTTTCGAGGGCCGGCAGGATCTCCTCGTCTTTCGTTACCAGTTCCCCGTGACCCCCGAGGCCGGCCACCATTTCCTCGTAATGGCGCAGCCCCAGTTCAGCACAGGTGCACCGATCTTCGCCTATGCTCATTTCCTGGGAATGTTTAATCATGCCCCAGGCACAATCATTGTTTACAACGCATATGACGGGAATATCATGCCTCACCATGGTATCAAACTCCATGCTGTTGAAACCGAAGGAACCATCTCCATTCATGAGGATGACGGGCTTATCGGGATGCGCCAGCTTGGCAGCCATGGCGAAAGGGATGCCGGTCCCCAGGCAGCCCAGCAAGGCTCCGACGGGGGTCTGCACGCCGGCCTGGTGCGCCGAAAGAAAACCGGCCAGGCCGTAATAACTTGTATCACCACCGTCCGAGACATAGTAGGCATCCTCGCCAAACGCTTCCATGATCCGCGCAACCAGACGGAAAGGATGGATGGGGTCGGAGGGGGTATTGCGCTGCTCGGTCTCGGTTGTCAAAAAGGCCCGGTACGCGTTTTTGGCCCGTTCGATCCAGGTATCGTGGCTGCCCGGGTTGACTAGGGGCGCCAGCAGATCAAACACCGCGCCGCAATCGCCGACCAGCCCCACCTGGGAGGCCCGATTCCGGTCTATCTCGCAGGGATCAATATCAATCCGGATAACCTTGGCATCGGGAAACAGTTTGGTGGCCTGCATCACCCAATTGAATCGGACCCCGGCCGCAATGATGACATCGGCCTGGGGCGCAACCGCCATGACACCCGTAAAGGCACCGTCATTGATCGAAAGAGGGTGGCTGTCCGGTATCGTACCCCGGCCGTTGTTGAGCAGGGCACAGGGAAATCCGATCTTTTCGATAAAGGCCTTAAAGCTCTGGGCGTTGCTCATCCCCACCCCGCTGCCACCGATAAACAGGGGCTTTTCGGCGCTGTTGATCAGTTCGGCCGCCCGGGCAAGTTCGGATTCATGGGGGCGGGTCACGGTGAGATGTACTTTCTTTTCCGGAAAACGGATTTCGTTTTCATCCACGGCAACGGAAAGGATGTCCGGCGGCAGTTCCAGAAATACCGGACCGGGCCTGCCCATGGCAGCCTGCCGGAAAGCAATGGATAGATATTCGGGTATCCGCCGGATGTCGTAGCAGGTGGCGCTCCATTTGGTAATCGGCTTGACCATATCGATCTGGTTCATCTCCTGGAGCGCTCCGGTAAGGTCGTCCCGCAGGGGGTGTCGGCCACACAGAACCACCAGGGGCGCATTGTCCAGATACGCGTTGGCAATACCGGTAAGCGCGTTGGTAAAACCGGGACCGGCCGTGACAAGACAGACCCCCGGCGTGTTATTATATATCGACCAGGCATGGGCCATCATCGCCGCCGCCTGCTCGTGCCGGACGTCGATGGTTCTGATATCGTACTGGTTCAATCCATCCAGCAGGTTTTCGATATGCCCGCCCGAAAGGGTAAAAACCATATCCACATTTTCAACTGCCTGCATATATTTGGCTGCCAGGTGTCCACCGTATATGTCCGCCATAACATTCTCCTTATGATTGTTTGGTTGTCATTATCGATACATAAAATAATCTTGAAGCCATCTTAAAAATTGGATTTTGGCTCAAGGTCAAGGCGGCCGCGAATATTAAACCGGAGGAATACAGATAGTATTTCGAGGATTTGATTTTCGCGCCCAACGCAGAGATTGAGCCAAAAGACATTTTTTAAGATGGCTTCAGGCTTCATATGATGAGCTTGGTCCCATCCTCAAACCATTGCGCATAAAAGCTCATGCCTTCGATTTTCAATTTTCCATCCGCGGCGGCATTGAACGAGGCATCTTTCTGCTTGCTGGTCAGAACCGCAAACCCCGTAGCGGCATCCTTGAAAGTCAGGGCTACATCAAAGGCAGCGTAGTTCCCGCCATGTGAAGACACTTGCCCCTTGTTGAACCGAAAAAGCCGGGCGTGCTTACCGCTTTCGGTCCGGATGAGAATCCGGACATCCGTCTTGCTTATGTACCGCTTGAAATTCTTTGAACCCAGCGAGGCAATTTTCAATATCCACCCCAGGGCAAATAAGAGTAGGGTTAAGCGCATAAACATCTCCTTTGCATGGGTGCTGTAGACCCTGCTATCGTTTGGATCTTCACGAGCACCGTTTTTCTCTATAGACTCACACAAATGAAACCAGGGTCTTGACAGCCTTATGCTTGCCCTTGTTCATGTTGACCGTGATCATCTCCAGGTAGTCATCCAGTTGAAATTTGTGGGTAACCAGTCTTTCTGCATCAATCTTGCCCGACACCATCAATTCAAGGGCCACGTCAAACACATGGCGCTCTTCGCCCGCATACGCAACCTGGCCGTAACCGTATACGCCCTTGACGGTCTGCAGTTTCAGCCACAGGGGGGTCAGATCCAGCTTGACCTCATTGCCGATCCCCACCACGCTCAAGGTACCTAAAGCGGCCAGCAGCCGCAGGCTCATGTTCAAGGTGGATGAGTTGCCAACCGTGTCATAAATCCGGTTGAACCCGCCCATGAGGATATCGCTGCCCAGCATGGGCTTATACGCGGTGGCCCCGGTGATGTCGGCCGCCTGCCTGAAAACCTCTTTCCACGAAAGGATCTCCCGGGCACCCAATTTGATCACCAGGTCGGCCGCAAAGGGTGACGGCTCGATGACGGATATACGGCACCCCGGCTCCAGGGCGCGCAGGGACTGGACGATCAGGTTGCCGATGACGCCCCCCCCGATGACCAGCACCCGGTCGTCCGGCGCCGGCATGTTGTCAAACACGGTTTGCAGGGCTACGGCCACCGGCTCCGTCAGCGCGGCCGCTTCCATTGACAGCGTTTCCGGAATCTTGAACAGCTGGCTCCGGTGGGCCGCCAGATAGGGCGCAAACCCTCCGTTCAGAGCGCTGTTTATGCCAATAAACATGCCCGGGGCCAGATCGCCCCTGGCCATATTCTCGCAATTGGAAGGCCGGCCGGCCGCGCAGCTGGAACAAACGGGTTTAATGTTGCGAGCTTCACAGCCCAGACCGGGATTGACCGCCACGCGATCACCGACGGCAATGCCTTCCACCGCCGGGCCGACACTGACCACTTCCCCTGCGACTTCGTGGCCAAAAACGCACGGGAAAGATGTAAATGGAGACGCCGTGGGTGAATCATGCAAACAGATCAGATTCAAATCGCTGCCGCAAAACCCACAATACAGGGTCTTCAGTTTAACCCATTCATCCGTGGGAAGCTCGGGCTCGGGGATATCCACCATTTGGATGGTCTTCACCGGTCCCTTTAAAAAAACGTTATGACCCAAAAAGGGTTTCAGGGTTTTAGCAGCGATAAACTTGGGAGTGTTTACATGGAACTGCAATGCTTTCATAGGGCCTCCAGTGGTTCTCTTTTCAGGTGCCAATGGGATCCCGGGCACACGCCATCTTGTGTCTCTGGAACGACAGATGGGCGGCACAGCAGGTCTTGAACTAGAGCAAAACCTTAGTTTTATGAGCCTATATATGACTAATATGTCATGTTTGTAAAGAGAAATTTATATTTTATTTATGGATGGTTATATAATATATATGTAATTAAAGTCGTAAAATATTAATTTTCCCTTGAAAATCATGGGACAACCGGCTACATTTCTATTCGTCCAGTAATTTGCTATGCGAGGTAACCATGCAAGGCGTCCGCGAGCCCAAGCAGCAACGGGGCATTAAAACCAAAAAGAAGATTATCAAAACGGCCTACAAGATCTTTGCCAACAAGGGGGTCCACGGTACAACCGCACGTGAAATCGCCCAGAAGGCCGGTGTTTCCAACGGCAGTTTTTACTCCTATTTCAAAAACAAAAAGTCCCTGCTGCTGGAGATGCTGGAAGACTACCTGGAAGAGCACTACCGGACGGTGTGGCGTAATCTGGATGGTTTCAATATAGACGAACTGGATCGCGATAAGATACGCGCCATCATCGACAGCGTGTTTGCGGCCTACGAAATTTCGCCCGATTTTCACCGCCAGACCCATGCCCTGCGGTATTCGGATGCCGATATTCAACGCGTCTTCGACCGGGAACGAAAAAGGGAAATCGACCAGATCCAGTATCTCATCGAGAAGAATGCGGATCGCCTGACACATATCCGCAACCCGCATGCGGCCGCGACCGTCATCCACAATGCTGTTGAAAATGTGGCCCACACCGCCAAACTCACTGGCTCGGACTTGTCGGGCAAACAACTGGCGGACAGCCTGGCCGACATGATCGCCGGATTCGTCCTGGGCGACAGCGCCCTAAACGGTTGAGCCCGCTTCGATCAGACCGCTCTATTTCATTCTTTCGCTATTTTCATCCTATTTTTGGGCTTTGCCGTTATCAGACACAATTATGTCGCTTTCGTCACTTTTAACCATCAAAAACTAAGGATAAGAATAAAACCATGCATCGCGCGACCCACAATGGAAAATGAAATAAGCGGGAAGTGCAGCCTTGCTGCCAAAGACGCAGAGGCGCAGAGAAAACAACATATTTTTCCGGCTTCGCCGGTTAAAATCAAAAAATCTTTGTAGCTGAAAATAAACACCCATAACCTCAATAGAAATGGAGGCCAAGATGAGTGATCAACAACAGGTATTTGATTTTATGCAGCAGCACCTCGGATATGATGATGAAGAGATGGCACTGTTCAAGGATAATCCCCGGAACCTGACAATACTTTCACGGGCGCCGGCCCTGATGCAAAAAACCATTGTGGTTGAAGTTATTGAATCCCATGGGTGCAACAGCCATCACAAAATCGGCGACAAGTTCTATTTTGATGGGTCCGGCAACCTGATTACCAAGCTGAATCCCAAAAGACTTTGTATCTTTGCACTGCAGCCAATAGGCGGCCTGATATACGGTCTCCATGAGCTGTTTTATGCCGGCGACGACAATCCAAAGGCAACGTTCAACCGGGCCGGCTGTTTTGACGTCGGGGTAAAATGCGGCGGCTGGGGGCATATTGTTATGGAGATCAGGATGGAAGATCGTGAAGATGGTTAGTGTCCATCCATGGTTGGAAATCACGGATTATAAAATCTTCCTATGAACATTGCCAACCTTGTTGACTTGATCATCAGGAACACCTGCTTTCCTGGCAAATTCCGGCCAGCGCAAAACTGTATCCTGGATTTCCTGAATAATCTGTTTTGGTTTCCGGATTCCCGCATATTCACCCAGGCCTATTAAATCCTGCAAATTGAAATTAGCACGTTTGCCGGCCAGGCTCATTTGATGAACGTTTGTCCATGAGCCTTTCGGGTTGAAAGAATAAGTGATATCGTATGCTGGCGAAAGTTTCCAAACACCATCAGGTCCCATTAAGAAGGAAATATTTTTAGTGTGGTCATCCTGATTTCTTGCAATGACATTAAATAGAGTTCTTCGATACTGTTGATCAAAGGCCGGCATGCCAAGATCTTTTAATGATCTCATAACAGCAAAGGCCTGTTCGTAACTGTATGCGCCAGCCTCATTAAAATCAAAATGGGCAATTCCGCACAAAGAAAGCATGTGGATCTTTTTGTTATCTTTCCGATCAAATCGCCTGGTCATAAAATGGGCCCGGTTATTTTCTTCAAGCAACCGGCTTTCAGCTATTTTTATTCCGGCCTGTTTTGCCATTAAATAATAGGCATATTCAATACGCCCGTATCCTTTTGGATCCCCTAATTCTTCATCGGTGACACCATCAAATTTCAAAATCCAATAATCATATCCTTTGGGAACCAAGGCCTGACCGGACCGGATCTGCTCGTTAGCGTTCATTGCAATAACCGCCTTCGGCCGCGCACCACCGGCAGATGTGCCAACCCTCAAGATATCCATGATCGCATTTTCATCATTTTGAGCATTACCATCGATGCCCGTATCAAGACCCCTGCGCAGATCCATTATATCCTGGGCCAGTTTCACCAGTTCGTCGATTTCGACAGAAATAGATTTATTTAAATCCCCGGGATGATTGCCTGGAATAAATTCCAAGGCGCCCATACCCCGAGTACCCATATAGCATAGCCTTTCAACCGGCGTGAAACTTGCTAATTCTCTACCGCTTCTTGTCAACCAGGCATCAATGAGTCGGTTTCCAAATTTGTCCGGCAGGCAATCAGCCAACAACCCTGGTAATCCAAGAAAGGTATCAGTTCTGCTTACTTCTTCTCTTAATGCTGGAAATGAGAAAACACCATCACCCCTCCGGGTATCATCAAGGCTCATGTGTATTGGACAGATATCTAAGCCTGTTTTCAAGAATTCCGGTTCGTACTCGAAGGCCGCATACCCATCATTGGCTTGCCATCTGATATAACCGACCGTATGTCCCCATAGCTTAACCGTAGCACCGTCTACCATTTCTTTGCCCTTTTACGAGTTCCGGTCGCTCTTACACGAGCTGAGCCTTTCAATTTAATCCATTGTTTCGGAGAAGGGCCCGGGTCGGGCAAAAAGCCGTCTAACTGATCCAGACTTTTTAATGCCCGTAATATTTTGATTAAAGACTGTATTTTACCTTTACCGCCTTCAACCGATTTAATGGCGTTTATTGATAGTCCCGTAAATTTTGATATCTCTTGTTGAGACCAGTTCTTTCTTAATCGAAGAGATTTGATTCTTTGTCCAAATTCTTTGCCGATCTGTTCATCGGTCATAAAATAGTAATCCACAATTAAAAGCCCTTTTTAAGTTTTTTAGATGCTATTTTATACTATTATGATCTTATTTCAGGCTACTATATCACACATAATGTTTTTGTACAGAAGAAACTTTCATAAGTCCTTTTAAGGGCTGTTATTGTTTATTATGGTCGTTTGTAGTCTTTTTTAGGGTTATTATATTACAGATAAGCGACGGCGTTCGCTTCATTTGGCTTGTTTTAAAATTACAGACGTTTGGTAATTCGAGATGAATACCATGCAGAAAGTTCTCTAGGCATGCTCCGAAGTCGATTTCGATCCCGATACCGATAGCGATTTCGATTTAGGCTGAAACCCGAAAGTTGAGTTTTATGACGCTAAATTTGATTTAACCCTTAACAGTTACTTGACCCCTATCCGGGAAACACGGTAGTTGAAATATTCACCTTTCTTAGGAGACGGGGGTTTCATGTTTGACTATATCATCATCGGCGGTGGTTCCGCCGGTTGCGTGCTGGCCAACCGACTGACGGAAAACCCGGACCATTCCGTCTGCATGCTGGAGGCGGGACCCAACGACCGGACTTACATGATCAGAAGCTGCAACCCGCTGAACATTCTCTACCTGATGAACAGCCGGAAATACAACTGGCTGTATTCAGCGGAGCCGTGCGTCAAAACCGGGAATCGACGCTTCTTCTGGCCACGGGGCAAGGCCCTGGGCGGGTCAAGCTCGATAAACGCATCGATCTACACCCGGGGGCACCGTCGGGACTACGATCACTGGGCCAAACTGGGCAATCCGGGTTGGGACTATGAATCGGTACTGCCCTGGTTTCTCAAGTCTGAAAAGCAGCAGCGGGGCGCGGATGCCTTCCACAGCACTACCGGGTCCATGGATGTAGTGGACACGACCTTCAGCTTCCCGCCCAGTCACGCTTTTGTAGAGGCCTGTGAGCAGGCGGGATTCCCCAAAAACCCCGACATGAACGGCGCGGTCCAGGAAGGCTGCGGGCTGTTCCAGATCAACCAGACCCCCGACGGCCGGCGCTGTCATGCGACCGTGTCCCACCTGGACGCGGTCATGCAGCGCCCCAATCTCACCGTCATTACCGATGCCCATGTCACCCGCATCACTTTTGACGGAAAACGGGCCACCGGCCTGGAATACGTCGACCTCAAAACCCGGCGCAAACGGGTGACCCTGACCGCTAAAAAGGAGGTGCTGCTCAGCGCCGGGGTAATCAATTCGCCGCAGATCCTCAAGCTATCCGGCATCGGCTCGGAAGCGGAATTGACCTCCCACGGCATCCCGGTGGTGCATAACCTGCCGGGCGTGGGCGAAAACCTCCAGGATCATCCCGATGTCATTGTCCGCTGCCTGGACAGAACGAAAACCTCGTTTTGCACCTCACCCGGGCCTTATACATTTAAGTTTCTCTCGCGCTACTTTCGTAAACAGCCGCCGTTTATTTACACCCCCACGGATGCCGGCGGGTTCGTCAAATCCGATCCATCCCAGCCCAGCCCGGATCTGCAACTCCAGTTTGCAGCCGTCCGCATGCAGCCCCACGGTCACGGCCTCTTTACAACGGCCCGGTTCGGTTTTGTCCTGCACGTCTGCCACATGCGCCCGGCCAGCCGGGGACGGATAACTCTCAAATCGGATGACCCCTTCGATCCGCCCGTCATCGCTCCCAACTACTTCGAAAACGAGATGGAACTGGATGCTCTGGTAAAAGGGGTGAAGATCGTGCGCAAGGTCCTGTCCCAGTCGGCAATGGCACCCTTTCACGGCGGAGAGGAGGTGCCCGGCGATGCGGTGCAAACAGACGAAGAGATCCGGCGGTTCATAAGGGAAAAAATGGAAACGGTCTACCACACGGCCGGGTCCTGCAAAATGGGTGTAGATGATATGGCGGTTGTTGATCCGGCGTTACGGGTCCACGGCGTGGAAAACCTGCGGGTGATCGACGCCTCTATCATGCCCACAATCACCGGCAGCAATATCCACGGCCCCACGGTGATGATTGCGGAGAAAGGGGCGGATATGGTCTTAAATAGCGATTTGTGACCTTGAAAACACCAACTTAATATCACTATTGACAATATATTATCAATAGTGATATCTTATGAGCTGTTAATGCTTATATATTGGTTATAATATGGAAGTGGAATTTGGAATAAATACAACGGTAGAAGTTGCCCAGACACTGGCAGACCGGGTGAAACGGCTCCGTTTACAAAGGAAATGGAAGCGCTCGACTCTTGCCGAAAGATCCGGTGTTTCCGAATCCTCCCTGCGCCGATTTGAACAAACCGGCAAAATTTCGCTCGAACATTTTTTGAAATTGCTGTCAGCCCTTGGGCGGCTTGATGAAATGGTTGCATTGCTTCACTCGCCAGCGATTCAATCAATTGACGATTTAGCAGCGCGAAAACAAAAACTTCCCCAAAGAGGCTCTATTTGATTCGATTAAACGTCCGGCTGCGTTTTAATCCCAACACAACTATCCGCGTTGGACAACTTGCCGAGGATAAACATCAGCTTTATTTTCAATATGATCAGGATTTCCTGGCAAAAAATCTCTGGCTGTCTCCCTACAAGCTGCCCCTGGGACCCGATCTTTTTAAACATAAAGATAGAGCGTTCGGTCCTCTTTTTGGCCTGTTTGACGATTCATTACCCGACGGATGGGGCTTGCTGCTGATGGACCGCTTTCTCAGAAAGCGGGGCTTTGACATCGAGGCCCTGTCCGCCCTGGATCGCCTGGCGTTCCTTGGCCGGAACACCATGGGGGCATTGACCTATGAACCGGAGCTGGATCTTCAACGAAACGACACCACGCCCTTTGATTTGCACAATCTGGCCAGGCAATCGCAAACCATCCTGTCCGGCAGCTCCGCTGAAGTGCTGCCGCAACTGATGAATGCCGGCGGCAGCACCGGCGGTGCGCGGCCGAAAGTGCTTGTGGGCATCGCCGGTGACCGGATGGTTTCAGGTGAAACGGATCTACCCGGGCCCTTTGAACACTGGATCGTTAAATTCTCCTCGGAGAATGATTTCCCGGATGCCGGCCCGGTTGAATACGCCTATGCTTTAATGGCCCGGGAAGCAGGTATCAAAATGGCCCCAACGCGCCTTTTTACAACATCGGCGGGAGATCGATTTTTCGGTATAAAAAGATTTGACCGTGAAGCCAACCATCGCTTTCACCTCCATACCTTTGGAAATTTGATACACTCAAATTTCAGGATTCCATCACAGGACTACGATCATTTTTTCAGGATTGTTATCAATTTGACTAAAAACAATCAGGATTTGATACGGGCATTCCGGCAAATGGTGTTCAATATATTTGCAAACAACCGGGATGATCATGTAAAAAACTTTGCCTTTATCATGAATCACAAGGGGGAATGGTCTCTGTCACCGGCTTACGATTTGATCTATTCACCTGGCCCTGGCGGTGAGCATTCTATGACGGTTTTAGGAGAAGGGAAAGCGCCGGCCAAAACCGATATCTACAAGATAGGTGAAAAACACGGGATTAAGAAGATGACTGTCGGCCTGATCGTTGATGAAGTCTCTGAGGCTGTAAATGGTTTTCAATCATATGCCCAAACAGCCGGGGTATCCAAAACAACTTTTAAAAAGGTAAATGCTAAAATTAGAAAGAATCTTTCCGCATTCAGCCGGTCTTGAATCATTTTTTCAATAAAGTAAATTCTCTCCTGATGTGCCCCCTTTGCTTTCACTTATGACGCTTCTTTTACCCCTAAAAGTTGCCATTTAAGCCCTTAAAGCAGGGTGATTTTAAGTGTATTTCCGCTATTGATGAAATACTGGTCAAGTCTCCGTTTGACCTTTCTTTATCAACACCATTAAAGATAATTATTTCCAAGCCCAACATGTTCATGCATCCACGGGCAAAGCGCTTCTGCAATTTCGACTGCTCTTGTTTTTTGGATGTTGTGGCCACCTTTGTCAAATTTCAGGCGAGGTCCATCAGGTGCTATTTTCGCAACCACCTCACTAACCTTTCGCTCCACAACCCGATCATCCTGAGCCCAGGTAACAAAAGTCGGTTTTTCAAGTAAGCCAAGCGTTTCGCCGTGCTGCTTGAACCGGATGTTAGCAGCGCCCTGTAGAGAAGTTACGACCGTCTCATCTGAGGCCCCTTTCCGGAAACCTGCGAATTCCATAGCCGGTCTCGCCATCGCTATCACGAACCAACGAGTAGCCCAGTGGCGGGAAAATGGTGCAAAAAAGCGGTAGGTTTTTGGGAAATGGCCGCGATGCGAAAATGGACCGGCGGATGATAGTAAAATCAGTGCACGGACACGACCATCTTTTGCTGCATGTGTTGCGATGACTCCACCTAATGAATGCCCGAGTATCGCGACCTTTTCAATCTGCAATGCATCAAAAAGCTGCCATATAAATTCAACCATACCATCCATATCTGGATCAGGGTGCGCTGCCCTGGGAGTGCGGCCGAAACCCGGCAGGTCGATTCTTATTACGCGTAAGTCCGGCAAAAGGGCTGGTGCCAGCCATCGAAAGTCACGGCTTGATGCCGGCATGCCGTGAATGCAGACGATTGTCGGCCCCGAGCCTTCATCTTTGAAAGCCGCCGGTCCGCCAGGCAAATCGATGTACTCAGTTTGAGCACTGCTGGGGTGTTCCGGGTGCAATTTGGCCTCCATCAATAATTAAAGCTAAAAACAGAAGCGAATATATTGAAGCCCTAAAGCAGTTAGTATGATTTTGGGGTAGTACTGGAATAGAATGGCTATATGGGTTTATTTAAAACCCGTCAGGGGCAAGCGGCGTCTGTGGAGCCGGTAGGCGTCTTTGCTTTTTCAATAGCCTCCATCCCTTGAGGCTGAGCTTGGGTACTTTACATCTTTCTTGATGCAATTTGAGTAAACCTTAAGGGGTTGGATGTCAAGAAATTTTTGGGCATTTGCCCGAAACCAGATTGATGGAGGAAGACTGAAGTAGAGACAAGGGCAAGAGGGCGGAGGTCTGAAGTCAGAAATCGATCCGCAGATTTCACAGACAAAGACAGGGGTCGGAAGTCGAAAGGCGGGAGGCGTAAAGGCGAGGAAAACACAGAGGTCAGATAATGGCCGAAAGTTGTCGGTTGCACCGATGGAAATCGTAATGTACAACAATTTAGAATCGCCGCAATCGCATCTTCGCAATGCATATAGCGGATCTGAGAATTTATCGCCAGGACTTAAAAAATAGAAAACACATAATGGAACAAACAAAGTATGAAGTAACACCATTGGGCACTGTGGGAGCCTTGGATTTTCCCAAAACAGTAGACACGGTTAAGAGCAAACTACCGATTTCACAGT
>CAZYGG010000025.1:0-51859 GCA_964647585.1 uncultured Desulfobacterales bacterium | reverse complement strand
GTTTGATCCTGGAAAACGGCCGTTTCGTCATGAAAGGCCGGGCCGAAGAACTTATTGCGGATAAGGATGTGCAGGAGTTTTACATGGGGGTGCGTTCGGAAACATCCACCAAGGGTTATCAGCGGTGGAAGAGGAAAAAAGCGTGGCGGTAGAGCCGTTAATACAAAACCTGGCGGCCGAAACGACGCCCAGGGTCCTGCTGGATACGGTTGGGCGATTCGGTGACAAGGTGGCCCTGCGTAAAAAGGAATTCGGCCTGTGGCATGATATCCTGTGGGCGGATTATTACCGCCGGGTGCGGTATGTCGGCCAGGCCCTGATTGCGCTGGGACTTGAAAAAGGTGATTGCGTATCCATTATCGGTGATAATTGCTACCAGTGGGTCATAGCGGATCTTGGTATCCAGTGCGCCGGCGGGGTGTCCGTGGGGATCTACGCGACCAATGCCTGGCAGCAGGTCGAATACGTTGTTGACCATTCGGATTCCGGAATTCTGTTTGTCGAAAATGAGGAACAGCTCGATAAGTGGCTGAAGTTTAAAGACCGGGTCGTAAACCTGCGTAAAGTGATTGTCTGGGATACCGAGGGGCTGCGGCGCTTTTCAGATCCTGCCGTCCTGACGTTTGACCAGTTGGTGGAAATCGGAAAAGAAAGCGATGGTCAGAATCCGCAGACTTTAGATGACCGCATGCAGGCGTTGAAGCCGGAGGACCTGTGTGTGCTTATCTACACCTCCGGCACCACTGGACTGCCTAAAGGCGCCATGCTTACCCACCGCAATGTTACCTGGATGGCCCGGGCCGTCAGTGGGGCCAACGCGATCCATGCAACGGATGAAGTGCTTTCCTTTTTACCACTCTGCCATATATTCGAACGTCTTTTTTCGGTATTTATCCATATTACCTATGCCTACACAGTGAACTTTGTGGAGAAACCGGACACCGTCACCGACAACATGGTAGAAATCTCACCCACGGTGGGCTACGCGGTGCCCCGCATATGGGAGAAATATTACTCGGCAATTATGATCAAAATGGCGGACGCGACCTGGGTTAAACGCTTGGTTTTCAAGGCTGCTTTGAAAGTCGGGCAGGAGCGGGCCCGGTTGGTGATGAACTTTAAACCGGTTTCCCGGAAGATTGATTTTTTATATGCCCTCGCTCGTTTCGTGGTTTTCAGGAAGCTCAAGGAGCGGCTGGGATTTGAGAGAATCAGGGTGGCATACTCCGGGGCCGCGCCCATTTCCGGGGATGTTTTAACATTCTTCCAGTCGATCGGTATTAACCTGATCGAGGGCTACGGGCAAACCGAGGGGACCGGGGTGACCACTCTCTCGCCGGATGGCCGGGTAAAATTCGGGACCGTGGGACGCCCCCTGCCCGATACCCGGCTCAAAATTGCTGATGACGGTGAGATCCTGATGAATTCTCCCGGAGTCTTCAAAGGCTACTATAAAAACCCGGATGGAACCAGGGATACCATACAGGACGGCTGGTTGCAGACCGGCGATATCGGCACATTGGATTCTGACGGATATCTTACTATTACTGACCGGAAAAAGGATATTATCGTTACGGCGGGTGGGAAGAATATCACCCCGCAGTATATCGAAAACAAGCTCAAGGCCAGTCTTTATATCAACGATGCCGTTGTTATCGGCGACCGGCGTAAATTTCTATCTTGTCTGATAATGATCGATGAAGACAATATGGTCAAATTTGCCCAGGATAACAAGATTCAATTTTCAACCTACCGGGACCTCACCGCCAGTCCGGAAGTGATCGAGCGGATCCAGGCGGAGGTCAACCAGGTGAACGCAACCCTGGCCCGTGTGGAAAACATTCGCAAATTCACAATCCTGCCCAAAAAACTGTACGAGGAAGACGGCGAAGTCACGCCGACCATGAAGGTGAAAAGGAAAATTGTGAATGAGGCTTTTGGTGACTTGATAGAAGCCATGTACAGGTAAGGTGTTTGGGGGCCTAAGCGGTCCTTAATTGCCCCTAATATTTAAAGGGAAGAGAGGCTCATCCTATGGGTGCCCATAACTGCGAAAAGTGCGGCTTCCGGGCCAAATATGACCACAACCCGAAATCCCTCTTGGGGCGGATCTGGCGCTGGCATGCCGGCTGGTGCCCGGGCTGGAAGGCATACATGCGGTCTCTGGATGCTGAAAAGCGGATCGAACTGGCCAACACATACCAGTTGAAAAAGTTTAAATAACCTTACCAGCGTGGGAGGAAAAGATGCGTTTGATAGACCGATTTTGGCGACCCGGGAAAAGTATTAAGAAATTTGTATGGATCCCGGCGGTCCTTCTGTTGCTGATGGCTGGATGCGCGGAGAAATACGGACGCCTGGACCGGAGTCTGGAAACAAACAATCTGTTTGAAGCGGCCCGGGTGTTGCCGGACTATCACTATTATTATGCCGGCGGGCAGAACAACTCCCAGGCAATCATGGGCATTCATAAGGGTTATAGCCAGACCAACCGTTCCTGGACCCCGATGCCGGAGCTCACTGCCGACACGTTAAAAAAACGTGTTGCGGCAATGACCAATGAACTGGGGGGGGCGGGTAAAGCCTACGGTGGGGTGATATACAGCCCCGCGGGTGAGCAGGTGGGGATCTGGTATTCGAAGTCTCATGAGACCACTATCAAGTTCGGAGAAAACCGTGAAATCTCTGTCGGCCTGCCCAAGTTGAAGGAAGATGAGCAGGAACGGCGCAGGACGTTATCGGTCCCTTAGTGGGTGATTTACTCGGGCAGGCGTTTGGCCAGGTTGCGGGCGGCTTCCCCGATGACCGTCTGAAGCGATACAGCGTCCTCGTTGACCTCTTCCTCAGACCAGTTCAACTCCTGGACGCCTTCCCAGGCGATACTCCCGTCCCGGGCATCCCAGATCTGGAAAAACAGCCGCAGTTTCGCGAATGAGGTTTCCAGCAGGCGCAGTCCGAAAACGCTGAAACGGCCTTTGGAGCCCTGGCTGAAGCCGGCCAGTTTCAGCTGGCCCAGATACCGTGCCCCGGTCACCTGGCCTACTTTGTAAAGAGTTTTACTGTCAAAGAGACCGGTGTCCTTGTATTCGGCAAACATACGCCGGTAGTCATCCACCAGATCCGCTTTATTGATGGCACTCAGGGTTTCCGGCAGGGAAATACACCTGATATCCGGGCGCTGAGTTTTCAGGGTTTCGACAAAAGTGAAGGCCACGGCCTGTTTCTCCTCCTCCTGCCCGGTCACGGTGGAGGGGGTGATAAAGGCGATACCGCTGTTTTTCAAGGCATCCCCGGATAGGGAAAATTGGTGATGGTTGATGGTAGAATAGATCTGGGCCCCGCTCGGGCCGCAACCGGTGAGCCAGATCAGAACGCAGATAACGGTCAGGAACCAGAGTGTTGGCCGGACAACGGTTGCGCCGCGCTTCTTCCGTACGGATATTGTCTGGCCGAATTGTACTTTAGGTCGCATGTTTCCTCTTAAATGGTGATGTTAAATTTTACACCGGTCATAGTCGATCGGGGCAATCATAGCGCCCAGTGACCTTAAATCAAGGTTTTTGTAAGTTTTCCTTGATTTTGAAGGTGGGTTCCGGGTACATCTCCAAGCTCGATATGGGTGACCTGACCAGGATGCTTGCGGCCAGGGGGAACCCGTGTGAAATCAAAGGGGCTTCAGGCCTAATTGCCTGAAACCCCTTAAATATTAATGGAGCCACCGTGCGGAGTCGAACCGCAGACCTACGCATTACGAGTGCGTCGCTCTACCAACTGAGCTACGGTGGCCGGAAGCCATCTCAAGGGTGAGCAATTACTGTATTTATGGCTCAAAATCAAGAGAAAACATCTCTGGCGACACTGATCGAGAGCGCCCTGTCAAGGACGGGCGCGATTGAATGCAGTGGTCTGGCAGGATCTGAAAAGGCATGGTTGATCGCCCGGCTGCATGCCTGCCGGCAACAGCCTTTATGTGTGGTTACGGCCACGCTGAAAGAGGCCGAGCAACTGGCCGGTGAAGTGGGATTCTTTCTGGGCAACCGGACCGCAGCTCTGCATCTTTTTCCGCCTTATAATATTCTGCCGCATAAGATGCTGGGGTATCACAGCCTGACGGCCGCCCGGCGCATAGGGACCCTGTTTACTCTCACCGAAAGCCGGCAGCCTTTTCTGCTGATTACCTGCGTGGACGCGCTTTTACAGAAACTGGCCCCGAAAGAAGAGCTCAACGGATTTGCCGAACTGGTTATGGCCGGCGAGGAAACGGATCGCGACCAGTTGATCGACAAACTGGTATCGGGCGGCTACATCCACGCTGCCCTGGTGGAGGAACCCGGAGATTTCTGCGTCCGGGGTGGCCTCATCGATCTTTTTTCGCCACTTTACCCCGAGCCCCTGCGGTTGGAATGGTTCGGGGATACCATCGATGCGATCAGGACCTTCTCGCCGGACAATCAGCGCAAGACCGGGGATCTGACCGAGGCTGTCATCCTCCCGGCCCGGGAGGTGATTCTTAAAAAGGAGGTCCTGCCGGAAGTCATCGGCCGGATCAGAACCCGGGCTTCCGAGCAGGGGCTGGGAATTTCCAGGTCACACGAGATTATCGATCGCATCCGGAATGAAGGGCTGTTTCCCGGCATCGAAGGCCTCCTGCCGCTGATTTATCCGCGCCTGGATGCCCTGTTTGACTATTTGCCGGCCACGACCCTTTACATCCTGGATGCCGTCCCCGGTCTGGCCGCTTCCGCGGCAAAATTTACGGAACGGGTGGCTGAAAACTACCGGGGGGCCCTGCAAAAAGAGCGCGTGTGCGTCCAGCCCGACAGCCTTTATTTTACCTGGGAGGCGGTGCGGCCCACGATCACCGCAACCGGTCCTTTGGTACTGGACGCCCTTGACCTGCTCACGCGTCCTGAAGACGGCAGCTCCCAGCCGGCGCCCTTAGGCCTGCGGTTTGCAGTGGAAGACAACCTGGACTTAAACCGTGAATTGGAAAAAGACCTGGATACGGACCACCTGCTCCAGCCGGTGGCCGACTGGCTCAACCGGGCCCTGGAACGCGATTGCACCCCGGTGATTGTCTGCCGTACTGAATCTCAGGCCAGGCGCGTTGAAGCGCTGCTGGGGCATTATCAAATTACGGTTCACTTTACCCACCAGATGCCGTTGCCCGGGAGCGGCAGCCCGCGGGTGCATGTGTGCATCGGTCCGCTGGCCAAGGGGTTCGTCTGGCCGGCCGAACATCTGGCCCTGATAACAGCCCAGGAGATTTTTGGAAAAAGTAAGCGCCGGCGCGCCCGGCAGGTGAAAAAGTCCCCGGCTGCGTTGCTCACCTTTGAGGACCTCAAGAAAGAAGACCTCGTGGTGCACGTCCAGCATGGTATCGGCCGGTACCTGGGATTGGAAACGCTTGAATTTGAAGGTGTTACCAATGATTTTCTATTGATTGCCTATAAAGACGACGATCGCCTCTATCTGCCGGTGGATCGCATGGGCATGATTCAGAAATACATGGGGGTGGATGGGATCGCGGCCGCTCTGGACAAAATGGGCGGTAAAACCTGGCAGCGTGTCCGCAGCCGGGTAAAAAAATCGGTGGAAAAAATTGCCGGACAGCTTCTCAAGCTATACGCGGAAAGACGGGTTAAAAAAGGGTATGCTTTTGGTCGGCCGGACAGTTATTTCAGCGACTTCGAGGCGGCTTTTTCCTACGAAGAGACGGCTGACCAGGTGAAGGCCATCGACGATGTCATCGCGGATATGAACTCCGCAACCCCCATGGACCGGCTTGTCTGCGGCGATGTGGGTTACGGAAAAACCGAAGTGGCCCTGCGGGCCGCCTTCATTGCGGTCAATGACGGCAAGCAGGTGACGCTGCTGGTGCCCACCACGGTACTCGCCCAGCAGCATTATGAAACTTTCCGGGAACGTTTCCGACGTTACCCGGTAAATGTGGCCTGCCTGAGCCGGTTTCGCACCCCGACCCAGCAAAAACAGATCGTGGCCGGGTTGAAAGAGGGCCGGGTGGATATCGTGATCGGAACCCACCGGCTGTTGCAGAAAGATATCGCTTTCAAGGATCTTGGTCTGATCATCGTAGATGAAGAGCAGCGCTTTGGTGTCAAACACAAGGAAAAGCTTAAAAGGTTCCGAAGCGTCGTCGATGTCCTCGCTCTCACGGCGACACCGATTCCCCGGACGCTGCACATGTCTCTCATGGGGGTTCGGGATATCAGTATCATCTCCACGCCACCGGAGCATCGCCAGCCGATCGTCACCTATGTAAGTGAATATGATGACGCCATCGTAGCGGACGCTATCCGCAAGGAACTGGCCCGACGCGGCCAGATATTTTTCGTGCACAACAATATTGCCACGATCCACAGCCTGGCCGACAAATTAAAAAAGCTTGTTCCGGAAGTAAACCTGGATGTGGCGCACGGCCAGATGGCGATCGAAGATCTCGAGAACGCCATGATGGCTTTTTCCGCCCGGGAACTTGACATGCTGGTCTGTACCACGATTATCGAGTCCGGGCTGGATATTCCCAACGCGAACACCATGCTGATAAACCGGGCCGACCGGTTCGGCCTGGCCCAGATTTACCAGTTGCGGGGCAGGGTGGGGCGCAGCGATGAACAGGCCTACGCCTACCTGTTCATTCCGGTGGAGAGCGTCCTGACAACCGATGCCCGTAAAAGGCTGAAAGTGCTGATGGAACACAGCGACCTGGGTGCCGGCTTCCAGATTGCCATGAGTGACCTCAAAATACGGGGCGGCGGGTCCATCCTGGGTGCTTCCCAGTCAGGCCACATTGCGGCGGTGGGCTATGATACCTTTCTCAAGCTGATGGAAGAGGCCATGGCCGATCTAAAGGGCGATCCGATCAGAGCGCCCCTTGACCCCGAGATCAATCTGCCCCTGTCGGCCCATATACCGGAAGATTACATCGCCGATATCGATCAACGCCTGACGGCCTACCGGCGACTGGCCAAACTCATGGCGGTCCATGAAATTTCAGATTATAAATCAGAGCTTTGCGACCGGTTTGGCCCCCTGCCGGGTGATGTTGAAAACCTTCTTTTAAAAATTATGCTGCGGGTGCTTGCCATCGATGCCGGGATCCGGCGACTGGAATTGACTGGGGGCACCCTCGCATTGTGGTTTTCCACCCTGCACCAGAAACACCCGTATGCCATTGTTGATCTTGTGGTCGCGCAACCCGAAAAATTTTCTCTGACACCGGACCATATTTTCAGGGCCCGGCTAGCCCGCGGCCGACTCTATGCGCAGCTGGCTGAGTCCAAAAACATCTTGAAAGAGGTTGCCCAATGTGTTAACGCTTAACAGTTTGTTATTTAAAGAGTTTACGGTGGGTCGCATGGAAAAACAATCTGTGGGCAGTATCCCGGGGATCCGGTTTCTGGTGGTGGTGGCGGTCTGGGTTGGCAGCCTGCTGTCACCGGGTTGCATGGAAGCGCCCAGTGAACCGGTGGACACCTACCTGGTTAAGGTCGGCGGCAGCACGTTGACCGTATCCGAGTTCAATGAGGTGTTCGAGATCTCGAAAACCGCGTATTCACATAGTGATACCATGGATGCGCAGGTCGTGGCGGATATAAAGCTGCGGTTATTGAACCAGTTGATTGAAGAGATGATCCTCCTTGAAAGGGCCGGTGCAGTCGGTATTTCCATCTCTGCCGGAGAACTTGAAAGCGAGGTCGCGAAAATCAAAGCGGATTATCCCGACGGTGTCTTTGAAGAGATGCTGTTGGAGGCGGCAGTTTCCTTTGAAGCCTGGAAAAAAAGGCTCAAAATGCAGCTTGTTGCCCGCAAGTTCATCCAGGCGGAACTGGAAGCGAAGATCACCATTACCGCCGAAGAGGTTGCCCGGTACTACGCCGAGCAGTTTCCTGAGGATACCCGGGGTGAACCGGATGACCGCCAGTCGCATATTACCGATGCCATGATCTTGAGGATGCTGAAAAATCAGAAAGTTCAGGCAGCCTATGCCGAGTGGATGAAAGCCAACCGGCGCAGTGTGACCATCGATATCAATTCCCGGCAGTGGGAAGCGATAACCCAAAATAATTCATAACCTTTTTAACCGGGCCGGGTGCCCGGTTATGGGCGGGTAAAAATATAAAGTGATGAAAAGTAAAATGTTGTTAAAAGCCTGCAAAGGAGGGCTCACCCTGGTGCTGTCCTGGTACTGTTTAAGCGGCATGCTTTGTAATTCTGCCCGGGCCGGCAATGAATCCGAGGTGATAGACCGCATTGTCGCCATTGTAAATGACGATATCATTGTCCTGTCCGAACTCGATGAAAAGCTGAAACCGTATACTGACCGGATCGCTAAGATGGGATATCCGCCTGAAAAAGAAAAGAAAATGATATATAAGGTGCGCGACGATATCATTAACACAATGGTGGACCAGAAATTGACGGACCAGGAGGTCAAAAAGTTCGGTATTATCATCGATGATGAAGAGGTGCAAAATGCCATCGAGCGGGTAAAGCAGCAAAATGCCTTGACGGATGAGGATATGCAGGCGGACTTGGCCCGCCAGGGTATGACCCTGGAAAGCCTCAAAAAAACCATTCGTGACCAGATGCTCAGGGCGCGTCTGGTAAACGTGGCCGTGCGGTCTAAAATCGTTATTACCCGGGAGGATGCCCGGGCCTATTATGACAGCCACCCGGAGGAATTCAGGGGCGAAAAGAAAGTGCACTTATGGAACATTATGACAACCACCCCCGAATTTGCTTTCGAGGCGGAAATTAAGGCCGTCCGGGATCAAATGGAAAAGGTATTGGCCCGGCTTGCTTCCGGGGAAACGTTTCATGGGATCGCCCGGGAATTGGCTACCCAAAAGGGGCCGTTGGTAGCCAATGATATCGGTGTGTTTCGTTTCGGTGTACTTTCACCCGAGTTGCAAGATGCCGTCGGGGACCTGCAGGAGGGCGAGTACACCGGGCTCCTGGATACGGATAACGGTTTCCAGATTTTCTATGTACATAAAATTGAAGCCGGTGCCGGTAAAGAATTTGACACCGTTATACCGGAAATTCAGCAAAAATTGTTCAACGAACGGGTTGACAAGCGGTTTGAAAAATGGCTCGGTGAGCTTCGCGAAAAATCACATATTCAGATAATTCGGTAAGTGTTAAGTGGCGGGTTTTTATCGGAGATTGCCCCGCATCACGGGAGCGAAACTGATCATGGAGAAAAAGAGTTCCATATCTTTTGGGGAGTACCTCAAAACCGTACGGTTGGAAAAAGGGATACGCCTGTCCGATATTTCCAGCCGGACCAGAATTAGCAAGGAGACGCTCGTGGCCCTGGAAGCTGAGGACTATGCGCGCCTGCCCGCGGAAGTCTTTGTAAAGGGGTTTATCAGGGCCTATTCCCGGGTTGTCGGTGCGGACGGGGACGTTGCCGTGCGAAAATTTGATGATAGCCGGCCGCTTGTGGATGAGGGTAGCCGCTTCAAGCCGGTCGAAACCGGGCCCCGGACACGAACCGGTGCGCGCCGGCTGATTTTCCTGTGTGTTTTTATCGTGATTGCAGCAGTTGCTGTCTTTGTCATGCGCCCGGAAAAGTCTGTCGAAACCAGTGAGCCGGCTGTGCCGCCGGGGCCGTCCGAGACAGCGGTAGTGAAAAAGACACCTCCGGCTGTCAAAGAGACACCCTCGCCGGTTTCGAACGAGGCGTCACCCGAGCCGGCAGTGCCGGTGGAACCTGAAACAGTTCCGGCACCCGCCGAAAATCCCGTGGCCGGGCCTCGAATTCAAAAGGAAGCGGCTTCTCCGGAAACCGCTGCTCCCCGGACCCGGCAGCATCTCCATATTCAGGTTGTTGAAGAGACGTGGCTGAAGGTGATCAGCGACAGTTTACATACGACCGAGTACAGCCTGGCGCCCGGAGATACGCTTGACCTTGCGGCCGACAAGGGGTTTAACCTGTTGGTTGGCAATGCAACCGGTATTGAGTTGACATTCAATGCAACCCCGGTACCCCTCCCGGGCAAAAGCGGCCAGGTGGTGACGATTCAGTTGCCCTGATCTTACGGATCGGCAGGCAGGCTGGCGTTGACAGCTTTCTAAAATGAAGAAGAGATACGATGATGATCGGTGACAAAAATAAAGTTCTGTACGACAGCATCAAGCGCCTGCTGCGCCGGGATGCAACCGTGCATCTGAAAAAAATCGTCAACAAGTCACACGCTGCCGACCTGTCCGCTGTTTTCCGGTCGCTGCCATTGTCGCAACAGCGGCGGCTCTTTGTCTTAATTGATGATGTTGAGCAAAAAGGACTCCTTTTCAGTGAACTGGAAGATGACGATTTGATGGAACTGATCGACCCGATGCCCGTGGTCGAGATCGTCACCATCCTGGAGAGCATGCCGGCGGATGACGTTGCGGACCTGGTTGGAAAGCTGCCGGGTGAAAAAGCGGACGCCATTCTGGAGAAGATGCAAAAGGAGGGGTCCGAGGAGGTCGAAGGGTTGCTCAGATACGGGGATGATACTGCCGGTGGTATCATGGTCCCCGATTTCATTGCCCTGAGTGAAGATATCACCGCCCGGGAGGCGATCGAGTCCATCCAGCGGGATTATGTGGACGTGGAAATGCCCTTCTATCTCTATGTGATCGATCAATACGGCAAGCTGGTGGGGGTCAGCTCACTGCGTCAACTGGTGGTGGTCCCGGCGGAAACAGCCCTGAAGCAATTTATGACCACCGATGTATTCGCGGTCCAGACGGATATGGACCAGGAAGAGGTGGCGAAAATTGTTTCCAGCTACGACATACTGGCCGTACCGGTTGTGGATGACAACAACCGGCTGGTGGGTATTGTTACCGTGGACGACGTTATCGATATTCTGCGCAAGGAGGCCACCGAAGACATCCTGAAAATGGCGGGCGCCGGTGAGGAGTTTGTCGAAACGCAGTCCGTTGTGCGCAGTACCCGGATCCGGTTGCCGTGGCTGTTTGCCAGCTGCGTCGGCGGCATCATGGCCTTTTTTATTATCGGCTACTTTGAAGAGAGCCTGAAGGCCCTGACGTACCTGGCCGCTTTCATCCCGGTCATCATGGGCATGGGGGGCAATATCGGTACCCAGTCATCGACTATCGTCGTCCGGGGGCTGGCAACCGGGCGGCTCGATGTCAGGGATATCTGGTCCGTTGTTTCCAAAGAGCTGGCCATCGGTCTGATCCTGGGGATTGTGTACGGGATCATCATCGGCGTTGTTGCCCAGGCCAGTTTCGGTACGGGGGCCTTCGCCGTGTCGGTGGGGCTCGGGGTGCTGTCATCCATGTCCGTGGCGGCCCTGGTCGGGTCCCTGGTGCCGATGCTTTTTGCCCGGCTGAATATCGATCCGGCCGTGGCCACCGGTCCCTTTGTAACCACTGCCATTGATATCATCAGCGTCTATTTTTATTTCACGATCGCTACGGCACTGCTTGGTCTCTGAACTGATGTCAGGCTATACAACACCCGCTCTGGTACTCAAACGGATCAACTACGGGGATCATGATCTTATTATCAACCTGTTTACGCTCGACCGCGGCAAGGTTTCGGTCATCGCCAAGGCCGCCAAGAAAAGCGTCAAGCGATTCGGCGGAATTCTCGAACTGTTTGCGGCCCTGGAAGCGGTGATCAAACCCGGCCGCGGCAAGGGGCTGCCGGTGTTGCAGGAGGCAGCCCTCATCCAGCCTTTCACGAATATAAGGTCGGATGTGATCAAGACTGCCTATGCCAGCTACTGGGCCGAACTGGTAAATACCTGGATGGAGGAGTACGATCGCCAGGATCTGATTTTCGAGCTGCTTGCCTATGTTTTCGAAGAACTTGACAAAGGTGTGGCCGGAAACCGGGCACTTTCCATCCTGTTCCAGATCCGGTTCATGGCCCTCTCCGGTCTGGCTCCCAACCTGTCGCAATGCAGCCGCTGCGGATTGGACGTGGCCGGCATTGCTTCCCGCGAGATCTATTTTAATATGGCGGGGGGTGGTATTGTGTGCGGGGCGTGCAGCGCCACCGCGGGCCGGCGCAGACCGCTTTCAAGGGGGACGGTGAAGCAACTGGGGTGGCTTCAACTAAGAGATCTGGAAAAAGCCCGGCGGCTGCAGTTCTCGGAACAGGCCCTGACCGAGGGGTTGGCGCTTTGCGAAGCATTTGTCCCCTACCACCTCGGTAAAGAGCCCAAGAGCCTGAAATTTCTCAGGCAAATGAGGAAAAGATAGTGTTAGGTTTTAAGTGTTAGGTTTTAGGACAAAAAACAAAAACCAAAAAAGCCCCCGGAAATGATCTTAAAACATAAAACTTAAAACTATGTTTATGTATAAATCCGCCCGCAAATATCTTGAAGAAAACGGACCGGTGGAAGCTTCCGCACCGGTGCGGGTTGACCTGGGCGGCACCCTGGATATCAGCACGCTGCATTACCCCTTGAGGCACCGGCATCCCATGACTTTCAATGCCGCCGTCGGGCTGCGCACCGGGATTCGATTGGGGCCCTATACGGATGACAAGGTTAAAGTGTCCTCGCGGGGGTTCCCGGATGCGGTCTTTGAACCGGACCAGGCCCCGTTCAGACATCCGCTGGGCCTGATGTTTGCCGTGGCGGGCTATTTCGGGGTGACCGGACTCCATATAGATATCCAGTCCGCTTCACCGCCGCGAAGTGCCCTGGGGGGATCTTCCTCTGCGGCGGTTGCCCTGGTTGCGGCCTACGCGGAGTTGCAGCGAGGGGCAGCGGGGGGGACGGTTTTAAGCCGGAAGCAGGCCGCAACACTGGCGCATCACATCGAGGCCGGTGTCGCCGGTGTGCCTTGCGGGCTGCAGGATCAGCTTGCCGCCGCCTTTGGCGGCATTCATGCCTGGCACTGGCAATGCGGTCCGGACGGCAGCGGCTTCGATCAGGAAGTCCTGCTGGCCGGCGAGGGTGTCGCCTGGTTTGAAAAACGGGCCCTGCTGGTTTACTGCGGCAACCCGCATGAATCGCGGGATATCAACAGCCGCTGGATTGCCCAGTTTCTTGAAGCCCGGACCCGGCTGGCGTGGGCTGAAATTGTTGATTGTACCAGGGGCTTTGTTGATGCTATGAAGAATAACGACGCGGCTTCGGCGGCGGATTGGATGAACCGCGAGGCCGCCATGCGGCTGCAGATGACGCCGGATGTGCTGGACAACCTGGGCCATCGCCTTTGCGATGATGCGGCGGCAGTCGGTTGCGGGGCCCGGTTTACCGGTGCCGGCGGCGGGGGGTGCGTCTGGGCGTTTGGACGGCGCGCGGACATAGCCAAACTCAAGCCCATATGGGCAGCTGATACCGAGTCGGTAAACGCCGCCGTTTTGCTGGATTTTACCGTCGATACACAGGGAATGGCCGTAAATATTTAACCGGTGTCGGTTCACAAAAACTAGCTTTTGTGGGCGGACACAACCAACCACAGTTGAGGATAATCAATGAATTTTCAGGATGTAATTTCCGCTTTGAACAATTTTTGGGGTAAAAAGGGCTGTGTCCTGGCCCAGCCCTATGATCTGGAAGTGGGGGCCGGCACCTTTCACCCGACCACCTTGCTCAAATCACTGGGGCCGGAGCCGTGGAATGTGGCTTACGTGCAGCCTTCCCGGCGACCCACGGACGGACGCTATGGTGAGAATCCGAACCGGCTGCAGCACTACTACCAGTACCAGGTAATCCTCAAACCATCCCCGGAGTACTCCCAGGAACTTTACCTTGAGAGCATGAAGGTTCTGGGGGTCGATCCCCTGGCACATGATATCCGTTTTGTAGAAGACGATTGGGAATCCCCGACTCTGGGAGCCTCGGGACTGGGTTGGGAAGTGTGGCTGGACGGCATGGAAATCACCCAGTTTACCTATTTCCAGCAGGCGGGGAGCATTGAGCTCTCACCGGTCTGCGTGGAACTGACCTACGGGCTGGAGCGGATTGCCATGTATCTGCAGGGTGTCGACAATGTCTACGACCTGAAATGGAACGATCGGATCCTGTACGGGGATGTCCACCACCAGCAGGAAGTCGAGCAGTCCACCTATAATTTCGAGGTGGCCGACGTGGAGACCCTGTTTGACCTGTTCAGCAAATATGAAGTCGAGGCCAAGCGTATTTTGGCCGAGAGAAATCTGGTGCTGCCGGCCTATGAATACACGTTGAAGTGTTCCCATACCTTCAACCTGCTGGATGCCCGTGGGGCCATCAGTGTCACCGAGCGCACCGGCTACATTGGCCGGATCAGGAACCTGGCCAGGCTGTGCGCGGAAGGCTATCTAAAGCAGCGTGAAGAGATGGGATTTCCCCTGCTCAACCGGTGATGAACCGCTCAATTCCCGTACCGCGGGTTCTGTGTGACCGGTGGGCGGATGTAACGACGAGGAGATTATGACTACTTTACTACTTGAAATAGGCGCTGAAGAAATTCCGGCCGGGTATATTGAACCCGCCCTTGAGGCCATGGCGGCTACATTGTCGGCGCAACTGGACCGGTCCCGTATCGACCATGGTGCCATCAATACATACGGAACCCCGAGACGGCTGGCACTCATGGTGGCGGATGTGGCCGGCAAACAGAAGTCAGTGACCGTTGAAACGATGGGGCCGCCCCGTAAAATAGCGTTTGACGATAGCGGTAATCCAACCATGGCCGCTGAAAAATTTGCCGAAAAAGTCGGTATCAAAGTGGGTCGTCTTAAGACTAAAGAGACGGAAAAAGGGGTTTACCTCTACGCCAAAAAGGTTGAGCGGGGGGTAGCCACAGCAACGATTTTGAAGCAGATTCTACCGGGGATCATTCTGGGGACACCCTTTCCCAAAACCATGCGTTGGATGGATCTGGAGATCGCTTTTGCCCGTCCGCTGCATTCCATCCTGGCCCTGCTGGGTGATCGGCTGCTTTCCTTTACGGTGGGCAACGTCAAAAGCGGGCGCTATACCCGGGGCCATAGCTTCATGCAGCCTAAGAAGATAAAGATCAAACACCCGGATGAGTATATCCAGGCCCTGCGGGACGCCGACGTCATCGTTGATATCGCCGAACGCAAGGACATGGTGAAGGCGCAGGTGGCCGCGGAAGCCAAAGCGTCCGGCGGCACCATTCTGGAAGATCCCGAACTAGTGGATATCGTTACCAACCTGGTGGAGTATCCCCTGGCTACCGCCGGAAGTTTTGAACCCGAATTTCTGGAAGTTCCCCGGGAGGTTCTCATCACAGCCATGCGGGAGCACCAGAAGTACTTTGCCGTGGTTGACACCAAGGGTGACCTGATGTCGAAATTTATACCGGTCAATAACACGCGCACCCGGGATTTGGCCCTGGTCGCCACCGGTCATGAAAGGGTCTTGCGGGCCCGACTGAGCGATGCCAAGTTTTTCTATGAAGCCGATATTCAGGTGCCGGTCGAAGAGCGGGTAGCCAAACTTGAAGGGGTCCTGTTCCAGGCCAAATTGGGGTCCATGTACGCTAAAACGGAGCGTATCGGTCGACTGGGAGATTTCCTGGCAGGGGCGGTCAGCGATGACGCCCAGCTGCAAACCGACCTGGCCCGGGCCGCCCGGCAGTGCAAGTCGGACCTGGTCAGCCAGGTGGTTGTGGAATTCCCGAAACTGCAGGGGGTGATGGGACGCGTGTATGCGGCGGTCGCCGGTGAGAACCAAGCGGTAGCGGCGGCCATTGAAGAACACTACCGGCCAACCCGCAGTGGGGGAGCGCTGCCGGAGACGATCACCGGTTCGCTCTTGAGCATTGCCGATAAGATTGATTCCATCTGCGGCTGTTTTTCCGTGGGCCTGGTACCCACCGGTGCGGCTGATCCTTACGCACTCAGGCGCCAGGGCATCGGGATTATTCAGATCATGCGAGCCCGCGACTTCGCGTTTTCACTCAAGGCGTTGATCCGCTTTGGGGTTGAGCAGTTCAGTGATCAGGTTGAAGCGGATGTTAGCCAGGTGACCGAACAGATTTATGTGTTCCTGCAGCGCCGACTGGCCCGGATCCTGGTGGACGAAGGTTTTTCAAAGGACGTGGTCGCGGCGGTGACCAGTGTTTCCGTGGATCACATCCCCAATGTCTGGAAGCGGGTCCAGGCCCTTGAGAAACTTAAGGGGGCCGCTGACTTTGAACCCCTCGCGGTAGCTTTCAAACGGGTTGCCAACATCATGAAGAAATCGGGTCAGGCGGCCGGCGATGCGGTCGATCAAGCCCTGTTCGAGGATGCGGCCGAGAAGGCACTTTACAGTGCGGTCCAGGCTGTCCAGCAGGAGATCGACACCTGCCTTGAAGGTGGCAACTTTGACATGGCGTTGACCAAAATTGCGTCCTTGCGGCCGTTGGTCGATGCTTTTTTTGACGAAGTGCTCGTCATGGCGGACGATGAAAAGGTCCGCAGCAACCGGCTGGCCCTGCTGGGGTCCATTGCCGCTCTGTTCGGGCGGTTTGCTGATTTTACCAAGATATAAACTTGATCAAGGAGTAATGACTTATGCCGTACGATCCTGAAATGGATAAAAAGTTAAAAGAGTGGAAGTGCGAAGAGACCGGCCTGGTTTTGGCCATTCACCGTTACGGGGAAGGGGAGGCCAAACTCCAGGTGGGACCGCGGATATTGAAGAAAAAGGACGGGTCGCCGCGCGCGCCTCTTAAGGCCGGGCGTTTGACCATCGAAGATGTTCTGTGGCTCTACGACGTGATTGACGAAGTAAAAGAGGAACTGCAAAGTCTGGCCGGGCCTCTTTAGAAACCCGCTGAATGCAATGAAAAAGCGTCATGCCGCTGGGACAAACCCGGGCTGGCGCTTTTTTTGTAGAATACTTTCATGGAAAATACTTTTAACGCTATCGTTAACCCGGTGATACCGAAAAGGGCGCCAGCCCCGGGCGAGACAGCCATTCTGGTCAGTAGTGAGAGCGATCTCGCCCCCTTAACGCACAGCCTGGACGACGGAAACGTCAACCCGCGCAAACTGTTTATGAGCCGTCACTATTTGGGAGACTGCGGGGGAAACCGGGTCAGTTTGGTCGGCCCCATCATGGGGGCGCCCTATGCGGTTGCCCTCCTGGATACGCTGGCCGCCTGGGGGGTAAAGCGGTTTTTATTTTTGGGCTGGTGCGGATCGATATCCGCAGATATCGGTATCGGTGATATCGTGGTGCCTGAAAGTGCCTTGATTGATGAGGGTACCTCTCGCCATTATCAGGCGGATGAGGCGCTATCTACTTGCCCGGCGGGAAGTCTCACTGAAGAAGTGTTAGGGGCCTTGGAACAGGTCGGTGCCAGCTATCATCGCGGAACCGTCTGGACGACGGATGCCATCTATCGTGAAACCGAACAGCAGGTCCGCCGTTTCCAGAAAGAAGGCGCCCTGGCGGTGGAAATGGAGGTGTCGGCCCTTTTCTCGGCGGCGTCTTTTCGGGGAGTCGAACTATGCAGTGTGCTGGTAACGTCCGATCTGCTCCACGACAACCGCTGGCAGCCAGGGTTTAGAGACAGTCGGTTCAAAGCGGGCCGCAAATTTGTTGGGGAAGCAGTTTTGAAAGTATTAAACAAGCAGCAGGGGCAGGTGGATGGATAACCTGGATAAACTGGTTGCTGGCCTGGAGAAGTATAACCGGGCCTACCGGGCGGGAACCCCGCTCATAAGCGACGGCGAATATGATAGCCTGGTGGAAACGCTGCGTGCCGCTGATCCTGAGAATCCTTTCCTACAACAGGTGGAGCCGGAAGTATTTTCGGAAAGGAGAAAGATACGGCACCCGGTTCCTATGCTGTCCACAGATAAAGCCTACACCCAGGAGTCGCTGTCCCGGTTCGTTGCCAGGGTAGAAAAAGAGGCGGGTGAGATCGGGCTGGAGAAGGTCCTGTTCAAGGTGACGGTAAAATTAGATGGCCTGGCCGGGCGGGATGACGGAGATATCTTCGTTTCCCGGGGCAACGGTGAAGAGGGTTACGAGATCAGCAGTGCCTTTGAAAAGGGAATTGTCCCGGAAGGCGGCCGTGGACACGGGCTCGGCGAAATCGTCATGCGCAACTCCTATTTTGAAAAGCACATGCAGGGGGAATTTGAACATCCCCGGAACCTGGTTGTCGGTATCGTGACATCCGACCGGTTGAATGAACATGCGCAGAAAGCCCTGGCGGACAAAGCCGTTCATTTTGTACCTTACCTGAACCTGCCGGCCTGGAAAGGTAGCGGGACCGAACTGGTGAGTAACCTTGAAACCATCCGGGCGGACCTGCTGGCCGACATTGACTATCCCCTGGATGGCCTTGTGGCAGAGGTGATCGATGACCGTCTCAAAGCGCACATGGGGGCTACCAGCCACCACTACCGCTGGCAGATCGCCATTAAAACCAAGGGCGCCACGGCGGTAACGACTGTGGAAAGGCTCACCTGGCAGGTGGGTCGCACCGGTAACGTCACGCCGGTAATGGAAGTGGTGCCCACCATGCTTTCCGGGGCCACGATACGTCGGGTCACCGCCCACAATGCCGGCCTGGTCAGCAAACGGCAGATCGGACCGGGGGCCGAAATCGAAATTATTCGCAGCGGTGAAGTCATTCCCAAGCTTGAAAAAGTCATCTCGCCGGCAGTGGCCGTTGACCTTCCGAAAATCTGCCCAGCGTGCCATGCGAAACTGGCGTGGCAAAACGATTTTTTAAAGTGTCCCAACTCCGTCTTGTGCCGCTGCCAGGTAATCCAGGGAATTGTCTACTGGTTTCGGACGCTGGGCAATGCCGACTGGTTCGGTCTGAAGACGGTGGAAAAACTGGTGGACGGGGGTTACGACAGCCTCGAGCGTATTTACGCCATGACCGCGGACGAATTTGCCCGCCTTGGTTTCGGCCCGGTCCAGTCAGTGAACCTGGCCGCGGCGGCAGCCACCAGCCGGACCAGGGCCGTGGAGGACTGGCGGCTGCTGGCGGCGTTCGGCATTCCCGACCTGGGCAAAGGCGACAGCCGTAAATTGCTCGGTTTTTTCCGTCTGGAAAAACTGCCGGCACTTGCCGCTGCCGACATCGTCGCGATTCATGGTTTCGGTGACATCACCAGCCGCTCGATTACCGGGGGGTTGGATGCCATTCGGGAAACGTTTCAGCACATGCTCGCCCTGGGTTTCAACCTGATCCGGACTCCCCTGGAGTCTGAAAAGGGAAAGCTCGACAGTCCGGTAAAAGATAAGGGCATCGTTTTCACCGGCAAGATGCGGCAGGGTACCCGTGACCAGATGCAGGCCCGGGCCCGGGCGTTGGGCGCGCAGGTCCAGACCGCTGTGAGCGGCAAGACCGACTACCTGGTCTGCGGCGAAAACGTGGGCGCGACCAAGCTGGCCAAAGCCGCAAAAGTCGGGGCCCGGATTATCTCGGAAACTGACTATTTGCTATTGATTGAAACCGAGTCCGTTAACCGGTAAGGAGGGGCACATGGAAGCGAATGCAAGGGCGCATGTCATTATCCATGGCCGGGTCCAGGGCGTTTTTTTCCGGATGGAAACCCAGAAAGCCGCCCGGCAGTACGGGGCCGTCGGCTGGGTGCGTAATCTGCCCGATGGAAATGTCGAGGCCGTGATGGAAGGTTCCCGGGAAACCGTTGAAGCACTTCTCAATTGGTGCGGACAGGGTCCCCGGATGGCCCGCGTGGATAAGGTCGATATTACGCGAGAGGCCTACACAGGAGAGTATGAAACCTTTGAAGTGAGGTATTAAGATTTCAAACAGGGTTCAACCACCCCGCCACAACCTGCAAGGGGGTACTGCGTGTCCGCACTACTGGAAAGTATAGCCGATTCCCTGCCCGCTGGAGACATTGCCGCCACTACTGACCTGGTCAACCGCGCCCTGGCGGAAGGCGTGCCGGCCCAAACTGTCCTGGACCAGGGGCTCATCAACGGTATGGATACGATCGGGGCCCGTTTTCAAACCGGCCAAATCTTCATTCCCCATATGCTGCTCGCCGCCCGGGCCATGCATGCGGCCATCGACATTCTCAAGCCGAAACTGGTTGAAAGCGGGGCCCGGCCCGCGGGGCACATTCTCCTGGGAACCGTGAAAGGGGATCACCACGATATCGGTAAGAATCTCGTGCGGATCATGCTGGCAGGCAAGGGGTTCGCGGTAACCGACCTGGGCATCGACGTATCACCGGAAGCTTTCGTTGCGGGGGTGACGGAAAAGATTGATATCGTAGCCATGAGTGCCCTGCTTTCCACCACTGCGCCTTTCATTAACGAGACCATTGAAGCGCTGGTAAAGGCCGGAGTGCGTGACCGCGTTAAAATCATCATCGGCGGCGGGGTTGTCACCCAGTCCCTGGCGGACAACTGCGGGGCCGATGCCTACGGGGCCGACGCCGCCACCGGCGCCGTGCGGGCCATAGAACTGATGGCTTCTACCGCTTCTTTTTCTGCAACCGTAACGAGGAGAAAGACATGAACGGCCGCGATAGAATTCTTACCGCCCTGAGCCTTTCAGAACCGGACCGGGTTCCGCTCTACATCCACGCCATCAACGAAAGGCCCATCATTCATATTGCCGGTGCATTCATGGAAAGGCTGCCGCATCCTGACAAGACGTTTTACGACATGACTGACGGCGAAAAAATACAGATGCTCGAAGCCCTCTTCGTGGTGCATGAAAAACACGACATCGACGGTTTCACGGCCCTTGAGTTCGGTCATGAAGAGCGAATCGGGCCTGAGGAGGTCAAAGACGCCTGGGGGGTGGTGTACCAGCTCAATCCCTTCGGTCTGCCGGTAGCCAAGCACCATCCCGTCCAGGACGCAACGGCGCTAAAAAGCTTCAGCCCACCGGTCCCCAGCCCGGACAACCTGCTCCTGCTCATGGCCGCCCGTGACCGTTTTGGTATGGACAAAGCCATCTTCTGGATGATGCGCGGGTCTTTTGTGTTGAGTTGGCGGCTGGCGGGGATGGAAAACCTCATGCTGAAGATGTTCGATGATCCGGAATTTGTCCACGCGCTGGCCCGGATGACTTATGAGTACAATGTCCAGCAGTTGGACCTGCTGGTAGATGCCGGCCTGGATGTTCTGATTATTGAAGATGACATCGCGGATAAAAATTTTCCCCTGATCTCACCCGACCAGTTCAAAGAGTTTGTCAATCCCTATAATCGGCGGTTGGTCGAGTTGGGCCACGCAAAGGGGCTCAAGGTGATTCGCCACAGTGACGGCAATCTCTGGCCCCTGCTGGATATGCTCCTTGATTCCGGGTACGACGGTCTCAACCCGCTTGAACCCCAGGCCGGTATGGATCTGAAAAGGGTCAAGGATTATTGTGGTGACCGGCTCTGCCTGCTGGGCAATATCGACTGTATCGACCTTTTGCCCAACGGCACCGCCAGCCAGGTGGAAGCGGCGGTTAAAAAAGCCATCGCGGATGCCGGGCAGGGCGGCGGGCTGATTATCTGTTCGTCTAATTCTCTGCATCCCGGGGTAAATCCGGACAACTGCATCGCCATGTTCAACGCCGTCAAACAGTTCGGCCGGTACCCGCTGCCCCGGTCCTGAAAAGCGCGGCCGTATCGGCCGCAGGGCAGGATGCGGGCGATCCACTTCGCGGAACTTTGAAAAAAGAGGTCTTATGAACGCAGCTGCGTCAACCGGTCCGTCTCCACGCTATGCCCGCTATGTCTTTACCCTTTTGTTTCTGCTTTATATGTTCGACTATATTGACCGGTTGGTGATCGTCAGCCTTTTTCCCTACATCAAGCAGGACTGGGGGCTTAGCGACACGCAGCTGGGACTACTGGTATCAGCGGTCTACTGGTCTATCCTGGTATTTACCCTGCCCATATCGATCCTGATCGACCGCTGGAGCCGCAAGAATTGCATCGGCTGCATGGCCATTATTTGGAGCCTGGCGACCATCGCCTGCGCTTTCACACGCAATTTCGGCCAGCTCTTCACTGCCAGGGTGGTCATCGGGGCCGGTGAAGCTGGGTACGCGCCTGGGGGTGCGGCGATGATATCGGCCCTTTATCCCAAAGAAAAACGGGCCAGAATGTTTGGTATCTGGAACGCCGCCATTCCCCTGGGAAGTGCCATCGGCGTTGCCCTGGGAGGTTTTGTAGCCCAGCACTACGGCTGGCAGCACGCGTTCGGACTGGTGGCGCTGCCCGGCATGATCGTGGCGCTGTTATTCTTCGGTGTGCGTGATTACGAAACCGTCGCTCTGGTGACAACAGACACGCCGGGGGTGTCCAGCCCCGGACGCGCCATGGCCAGGGGTGACATTGTGCGGGAGTTTACCCACAAACCTTCGCTGATTCTGAACAATCTGGCCATGGCCGGTTGTGTCTTCGTTACCACCTCCCTGCTCACGTGGCTGCCCACCTACTTTCACCGGATTGAAGGCCTGGATATGACCAAAGCCGGACTGAAAGGCAGCGCCGTTTTGCTGCTGGCCATTGTCGGTGCACCGCTGGGCGGCTACCTGACCGACCGCTGGTACAAAAGAAACAAACGCGCGCGGCTGCTTTTTCCCGCCCTCTCTTCGCTGGTGACCGGTATTTTACTGTTTGTCACCTTCGGACTGCTGCAGGGCGTGCCGCAGTATATCGCTCTGCTGGCCTGCGGGATAGCCGCCACGGGCTTTGTGTCCGCGGCCGTGGCCGTGACCCAGGATGTGGTCCATCCCGGCCTGCGGGCCGTGTCTCTCAGCCTCAATATCATTATCCAGCATGTTTTCGGCAGTTCCGTGGGGCCGCCGTTGATCGGCGCGTTGTCAGACCGCCTGGGGCTGTCTGCCGCCATGCTTTTCATACCGGCCTTCGCTCTCGCAGCGGCGCTGCTGTTTTGGGCCGGGTCGTTTTTCTATACCCGTGACCTGGCAAAGGTCACCCGGGTGGATGTGCATATGTAAACGGATTTTTGAGATAGGATATAGTGTTGCGTCTCACAAATAAGCTAAACAGAAATTCACAGCACTATTTCGGATTTTTCGGTAATGAAGAGGCACCGCTGCGACAGAGTTATTAAATACGAAACTTATGAGACGCAACACTAGAACAAGGCATCCACAAAGCGTTCGGGGTCGAATTTCTGCAGGTCATCGATCTGTTCGCCCACGCCTATGTATTGCAGGGGGATTTTCAGGCTGCTGCTGATGGCCACTACGATGCCGCCCTTGGCTGTGCCGTCGAGCTTGGTCAGGGCCAGGCCGGTGATGTCCATGGCTTCGTTGAACAGCTTGGCCTGGGAGAGGGCGTTCTGGCCGGTGGTGGCATCTAGGACCAGGAGCGTTTCATGCGGGGCGGTGTCCAGTTTTTTGGAAACCGAACGTTTTATCTTTTTCAACTCTTCCATGAGGTTGACTTTGGTGTGCAGCCGGCCGGCGGTGTCGATAATAACCAGGTCCACCCCCCGGGCGATGGCCGCCTCGACGCTGTCATAGGCCACGGCCGCCGGGTCGGAGTTCTCCCGGTGCTTGACGATGTCTGCTTTGGCGCGCTGGGCCCAGATGGTCAACTGCTCGATGGCCGCGGCCCGGAAAGTGTCGGCTGCGGCAATAAGGACTTTCTGGCCCGCTGCATGGGCTTTGGCCGCCAATTTTCCGATGGTGGTGGTTTTGCCCACCCCGTTCACACCGATTACCATGATCACATGCGGTTTTGAGACCGGCCCTTCGGTGGCCGCATCCGCGACGTCCATCAGGGACCGGATTTCTGCTTTCAATATTTCCTTGAGGTCATCGGGGCCGGATATCCGGGGTGCTTTCTTGCGCAGCCGTTCAATAATGTCCATGGTGGTCTGGACACCGATATCCGCCGTGATCAGCAGTTCTTCGAGGTCTTCCAGCATTTCATCATCGACTTTCACCTTGCCGGTGAACAGTTCGTCGATGTCGGTGGTCAGTACTTTGCGGGTCTTAGAGAGGCCGCTTTTCAGGCGTTTGAAAAAACCGCTGGACTGCTCGTCTGCAGGCACCTGTTCCGGTGCTTGATCCGGCGGCTCCCCTTCGGGTTCCGGTTCGGCGGGTTCGGGAATCACTTCATCCGCTTCCATGGCCGCGACCCCGGCGGCAGTTTCTTCAGCAGCTCCCGGGGAGTCCGGGGTTTCAGCTTCCGGTTCGCTGGCTGCTTCAACCGGTTGAGATGCCGGATCTTCTTCCGGCGGTGCGTCAGTTTCCGGGTCTTTCTTTTTAAACCATCCAAATGCCATTTAGGACCTCTTAGTTTACGACTCTTAACCTGAATATCTGTCTGGAAAAAGTTCCAATTTAGGCCACAGGTTGAAAATATGTTTTGTTATTGTGTCACTCTTAGCGCAGCGAAGAGTCTCATACAGGCTAAGGGTGTGCTTTAATACGGGGATTCTTCGTCGCTGCGCTCCTCAGAATGACGGGTATATGCATTCATCCGGAGGATATGCTGCCTTGCGGGATACTACTGATTGGCGGCCACGTCAAGTTTGGAATCATCCGCGGCGGGCGGCTTGCCATCGCGGTCGAAGTTGACCGAAACAATTTTCGATATACCCTTTTTTTCCATGGTAATACCGAAAAGCATGTCGGCAAATTCCATGCTGCGTTTATTATGGGTGATCATGATGATCTGTGACCGGGCACCGATTATCTGGAGAAGCTCGTTGAACCGAAACACATTGGCGTCATCCAGGGGGGCATCGATTTCATCCATCAGGCAGAAAGAGGCCGGTTTCAGCAGAAAAATCGAAAAGATGAAGGCGATGGCGGAAAGGGCCTTTTCGCCGCCCGAGAGCAGGCTCATCCGGGTCAGTTTTTTACCGGGCGGCTGGATCATGAACTCCACGCCGGTTTCCAGGGGATTGCCCGGATCCGTCATGGTCAGCCTGGCGCTGCCGCCTTCGAAGAGCCGGGGAAAGATCTCGCCGATTTTTTCATTGACCGCATTAAAGGTCTCCATGAATTTTTCCTGGGTAATGCGGTTGATCTTCCGGATAACGCGATGCAGGTCATCAATGGCCTTGAGCAGGTCGTCGCGCTGCTCGGTGAGAAAATCCTGACGGTCTTTCAACTGGTCGTACTCGCGGATAGCCCCCAGGTTGACATCCGTAATGTTGGCAATGCGTTTACGGCACTTTTCCAGTTCGGTTTCCATCTGTTTTACCGTCTGATCCGGGGTTTCGTCATCGGCTTGTTCCCGGGCGGCAAACTCACGGCGGAACTCTTCCAGGGTTTTGTGGTAACGCTCGATCAGCCGGCCCTCCAGATTTTCACGCTGCAGTTTCTGCTGGGACAGATCGAGTTCCACCAGCCGGATTTTCTGGTTGGCGGCCTCTCTCTGGCTGACCAGGCGGGATGCTTTACGATCATTATCGCGCAGCTGCGCATCAATGGAATTAAATGCCTGCTCATGGCCTTCCAGGGCGGCGTCTATTTTCTGAACCCTTTCATAGTGGGCTTTGAGAGATTGCTCACTTTCGTCAATGCGGAATTTGGAGTCGGTCAGCTTGCGGGCTTTACGGGTGATCTCGGCCTCAAGCTGTTCTTTGCGGGCCAGGCCGTCCGCCCGGAATTCATTTAAACGCCGCAGGGTGTTGTTGCTGTTTTCAAGACCGGCTTCAGCCGAGGTCAACTTCATCTGCAGATCGATAATATTCCGGTTGAAGTCTTCCATTTCCCTTTTAAGGTCTTCAATCTGGCCGGTTGTAACGGTGACGCTTTCCCGGGCAGCCTTGATCCGGGCACCGATTTTCTCAATGGCCGCGTTGGTGCGATCCATTTCAGCAGTTGTATCATCCGCTTCACCCATGATCTGCGCTTGCTCAAGCTGGACAACTTCGAGGTGGCGCCGGGCGTGTTTCCGGTCCTCGGAAACCTTGTAAAGGGACTTTTCAGCCTCTATTTCATCCTGGATCTGTTCACTGCGCTCTGCAAAGAGCTTCTGCAGGACTGTTTCCATGCCTCGCACGTCGGCCTCGAGCTTCTCCTGGACGCTATGGCCCGCTTCCAGATCTTTTTCCAGGTTTTTTATATCTTTTGCGAGGGTTTTAATTTCAGATTTCTTTGAGAGGATCCCGGCCAGTTTGTCCCGGCTGCCGCCTACCAGGATACCACCGGCGGTGATCAAATCCCCCTGCAGGGTGACCACGGCCCATTCGTCAGCAGTTTTTGCGCGCAGGGCCCGCGCACCGGCCATGTCGGCCGTTACCAGGACCCGCCCCAGCAGTTCATCGGTCAGTTGCTCATAACCGGGTCGGGCGGAAACATGATTGCGCAGCAGATCTTCAGAGATCTTCGCGGGGGGCGTTTTCCGCGAACGCTGCAGATCAGCTACCGGGATAAATCCGCTGCGGCCCGCTGCCTGCGACCGCAGATATTCAACCGCATTTACACCGGACTGTATATCCTTGACGAGCACATACTGCAACGATTCGCCCAGCACCGCTTCCACCGCACTTTCATACTCGGCCGGGACTTCCAGAATGTCGGCCATCAGTCCCAGGATGTCCGCCTGAAGAGGCGGGGCTGCATCCGCCGGTGACGGGCCGTCGGCGTCCGGCTGTTCCCGGTTGGCCTGCATCACTGCGCGGACACCGTCCTTATACCACTCGAAATTGTCTTCCATCTTTTTTAGAGTAGCGTATTTTGAGCGGGAGCGGTTCTTTTCAAATTCAAGTGTCTGGACCTGCTTGACCTGCTGCCCCAGGGCGGTATTTTTCTCTTTGAGTTCAGACTGGGTTTTGTCGACGCTTCCATTCAAGCGGGTGATTTCCCGTTTGATGATGGTGAGCGCTTCCCCGCTTTTATCCTTTTTTTGCTGCAGTTCGGCCAGGGCCTTTTTCGCCAGCGCCTCGTCTTCGTCAATGCGTTTGAGCCGCCGCGAAAGGTTCTCCTGGTTGCGGGAAGCATTTTGAGAGACGTTTTTCAACCGGGCTTCCTGGGTGACCAGTTCCATATGGTCGGTTTTTGCGGCTTCCAGTGAGCGGTCAAGCTCGGTCTGGCTATCGGTCAGTTTCTGTGAAGCGTCCCGTTCTTTATCCAGAGCTGACCGGATATCCGCCATGCGGGTGGTGAAATTCTGGTTTTGAGCTTCCACCTGGTTGATTTCACTGACCAGTTTGACATTTTTGGATTCAAGGTCTTTGCCGGCCGATTCGAGCGCGTCGATTTCACCGGTCAGGCGCTGGATTTCATTGCGCAGGTGGGCCAGATCATTTTCCAGGCGGTCAATGGTTCGCTGGCCGTCATACCTGAGATTTTTCTGTTCACTGATTTCCTGGCTTTTCTTTTCCCGTTGGAATTTGATCTCCTCGACCGCCGCATCGATTTTCTTCAACTCGGCGGAATGTTCCAGGTCGGCATCGTTGAGCTCTTTCAGGAGGGTTTCTGATTCCAGTATTTTTTTTGTGAAATCCGCATGATAGACAAAGGCCAGCAGGACGTCCAGGGTGCGGATGCGCTCTTTGAATTTGTTGTACAACTCGGCCTTTCTGGCCTGGCGTTTGAGGCTGGCCATCTGCCGGCTGATTTCGGACGTGATGTCGTTGAGACGGAGCAGGTTCTGCTGGGTGGCGGCGACTTTCCGGAGGGCCTCCGTTTTCCTGGCTTTGTAACGGGTGACACCGGAAGCCTCTTCGATAAACGCCCGGCGTTCATCCGGTCCGGCGTCCGTAATGGCCCCGATGTTACCCTGCCCGATCACGGCGTAGGACCTGGCACCCATGCCGCTGCCCACAAAAATTCTATAGATATCTTTCAGGCGGCAGGGTTGTTTGTTGATATAGTAAACCCGCTCCCCGCTGCGATACACGCGCCGGGTAATCATGATCTCCGTGAAATCTTTGAATTCTTCCGGTCCGTTGCCGTTCTCGTTGGAGAGGGTCAGGGAAACTTCGGCCATGTTGAGAGAGGGCGTGCCGGCCGTGCCGGAGAAGATGACATCCTCCATTGATTTTCCACGGAGTTGTTTGGCGCTCTGCTCGCCCATGGCCCATCGGAGGGCATCGACCACATTGCTTTTACCACAGCCATTGGGTCCTACGATCGCGGAGATGCCATCCGGGAATTTAATGATGGCTCTTTCGTGAAATGATTTAAATCCGGTTATTTCCAGCTTTTTAAGTCGCATTTATATTCGCAGGGCCTTTTATGGGTAAATCTGAAAACCGCTCTTTGGCATAGATTTGACACCATCTCCAGGAGATCCGCAGGCAGCTGGCGCAAGCAGTGTGCGTGTGTTCTTGCGGGCAGCTCGCCGGGTGGATTCCCGAGAAATGGCACTACGCTGAAAAGCTGGAGATTTTTGCTGTAAGCAGTGTCTTGGGTATACCAGAAGAGCGGATGGATGTAAAGCAAAAACACAACAGAAAGGGGGTGAAAGGGCTATGTAATACAATATGTGGTGGGGTAAAGAATTTCATAAGAAATCGGGGTGCTAGGGTTGGCACCCCGATTTAATTCTATAGAATCTGGCTGAGAAACAGCTTGGTGCGCTCATGGTCCGGGTGGACGAAAAAGTGTTCCGGTGTGCCGACTTCAACAATTTTGCCCTCGTCCATGAAGATAACCCGGTCCGCCACCTCCTTGGCAAAACCCATTTCATGGGTGACGCAGACCATGGTCATCCCCTCTTTGGCCAGGGCTTGCATGACATCCAGAACTTCACCGATCATTTCCGGATCAAGGGCGGACGTCGGTTCATCAAACAGCATGATCTTGGGTTCCATGGCCAGGGCCCGGGCGATGGCCACGCGCTGCTGCTGGCCGCCGGACAGCTGATCCGGGTAGACGTTGATTTTATCCACGATACCGACCTTCTTCAACAGGGTCATGGCCTTATCGGTAGCTTCTTTTTTCGGCCGCTTGCGGACCACTTTCTGGGCCAGGGTGACATTTTCAAGGACGGTTTTATGCGGAAAAAGATTAAAGGACTGAAAGACCATGCCCACTTCCGCCCGGACCTTGTTGATGTTGGTTTTGCGGTCAAGGATGTCGATACCGTCAATAAGGATATGTCCGCTGGTCGCGGTTTCCAGGTGGTTCAGGCATCTGAGCAGGGTGCTTTTCCCGGAACCCGACGGCCCGATTACCACCACCACTTCACCGGCTTCAATTTTTGTGGTCACATCCACAAGGGCTTTCACCTCGTGGGGTACCAGAAAGGTTTTATAGACATTTTTGACATCTATCACGAGGTTTCATACCTCCTTTCCAGATATTGGACGAACATTGAAAGCGTGAAGGTCAACACGAGGTACATGATGGCGCAGACGAACCAGAATTCATAGGGCTGCAGGCTGACAGTAATCGCTTCGCGGGTGGCTTTGGTCAATTCCCGGATCGCGATCATACCCAGCAGGGACGAGTCCTTGACCAGGCTTATGAACTGGCCGGCCAGGGGCGGGAGTATGCGTCGCATGGCCTGGGGCAGAATGATGTGGAACATTGACTGGGCACCGGTCATGCCCAGTGAGCGGGATGCTTCCGACTGGCCCTTGTGAATGGATTGGATCCCGGCCCGGACAATTTCCGTGGTATAGGCGCCGGTAAAACAGGCCAGGGATGCAACCCCGTAATAGATCGCCGGGATTTCCTGGAAGTTGTAGCGTAGGAGGATATTGTTGACCAGCGTGGCAAATACAAAATACCAGATAAATATCTGAACCAGCAGCGGGGAGCCGCGGATGATTTCCACATAGGTGATGGCGGCCCATTTCAGGGCGGGATTGGAAGAAATTCGGGCAATGCCTCCCAGCAGCCCGATCAGAATGCCGAAAACGATGGAGTACAGACTCACTTTAAGGGTGATCCACATGCCCTGCAGCATGATACCGGGGCGCCATTCCTCGTAAAGCCCCAAGGTGTCGCCCGGTGAAATCATGTCGCCTTCATCCACCCAGACATCCACCTTTGTGTGCTCAATGGTGTAGGCCTCAGCACCGTCGGCACCGCTTACCTTGATGACGGTCTGGTTGCTTCCCGCGGAAATGGATTCCACCGTGCCATCAATTTCGGCTTTGGTTACAACCTGTTCGAGATGGACAAAGTAGCGGGGAATATTATACCAGCGCCAGACATAATCAATTTTGATTGCGGCCACATATAGAAAGGCAAGAATGGAGAATATTGCCAGAAAAAAAACACCGAGCCAGAATGCGGTGTTTGCCTTGCTGCGTGGTTTTTGGAGGCTTGAAGATTCCATGTCAGATCCTGTTTGCAAAACAGGCCGACAGCTCCGGAGTCCCCGGGCTGCCGGCCTGAAATAAAAGCCTGGTGTTGCTCAAACCGGGTAACTATTCGATTTCTTTAATCCAATCGGTGCTTCTGATCCATTTGTCATAAATTTTGGCGTAACGGCCATCATTTTTGACCTGGCGCAGAAAGTTGTTGAGCCAGTTCATGAAATCAGGATCACCCTTGCGGATAGCCCAGGCAAGCGGTTCAAAGGTGAACGGTTCATCCAGGAAGATGAGTTTGCCGGCACCTTGCTGGGCCATGAAAGTGGCGCAGAAAGGCAGGTCGTATACCGTGGCATCGGCTTTGCCGTTGAGAACTTCCAGGGCCGCTTCCGACTCGGATTCAAAGGATTTATATTTTGCTTTGGGTATCAGGCGTTTGATGGCCTGTTCACCGGTGGTGCCGAGTTTAGAACAGATCGTGTACTTCGGGTTGTTAAGATCTTTGTAGGATTTTACCTTGCCGGCGTTTTTCTTATTGAGCAGAATGGTCTGGCCCACAATGATGTAGGGGTCGGCGAAGTTAATCTTGAGGTTTCTTTCCTGGGTGGCGGTCATACCACTCATAATAATATCGAATTTTTTGGTAATCAGGGCGGGAATGATGCCGTCCCAGGCGGTGTTGACCGGTACGAATTTAACGCCCATGGCTTTAGCCATCTCTTTGGCCATGTCAATGTCGAATCCGATGAAATTGCCTTTTTTGTCTGCCATTTCAAACGGAAGGTAGCCCGCTTCAAAACCGACCCTGAGTTGACCGCGTTTGGTAATCTGTTCCAGAGTGGATTTTTTGGCCAGATCAATATCAGATCCGATCGCGGCTGCTGAAAAGCCAAACACAATCGCCGTTACTAAAACCAATCCCAATACAAAACCTTTCTTCATCTTAACCCCTCCTTTTCAAATGTCTCTGTGTGCCGGATGCTGCCACTCGGGAACATCCGATTTTCGGTGGAAACTACCTGTCGGCTGGAAAATACCTTGCAATGGACTGCATTCACACCATTTTAAACCAATGATCTGGTATATATCAGATGTCTTTTAAAGTAAAGTTTTGTTTACCTAATCTCCTTGACACTCTCCGTTGGGGGCAGGTATTATAATCGATCATTAGCACAGGGCTTGAAGACGGTGACAAATTGTAACATATTGAAATTTGGAGAAAATATATGCCAAATCCCAAGACCCCCAACCTGGACACATTATTACAGCATCCGGAAGTGAAACAGGCCACCAGCAATATCAACACGGAACTGAGGGAGCGGAGGGCATTTGTTCCGCCCATATGTGACGCGTTTTCAGGCAGGTACACCCGGCTTGAGGAATGCGCCGATTACCGGTTCGAGGTAGATAAGGATGCGCGCAGCCAGTTGCCGGATATTATCCGCAACCAGGTCCAGGCTGTGAAGGCGTGTGAAACCGCAGATGACGATTTTAGCGTGGAATATAAGCGCCGGCGCAAGATCGGCGTCGTATTCTCCGGCGGTCCCGCTCCCGGGGGGCACAACGTGATTGCCGGATTGTTCGATGCCCTGAAAAAAGCCAACCCCGATTCAACCCTTTACGGATTTTGGCTCGGACCGGATGGGATTATTGAAAATGAAGTCGTTGAGTTAACCGCCGAACGGGTGGATGAATACCGGAACCTCGGTGGTTTTACCATGATAAAAACCGGGCGCACCAAGATCGATACTGCTGAGAAGATGGCCCTTTCCCGGGAGACCGGTAAGTCCCTCGGCCTGGATGCAATGGTGGTAGTCGGCGGGGACGATTCGAACACCAACGCGGCCTTCCTGGCCCAGGAGATGATCACAGATGGTGTCCAGGTGATTGGTGTTCCCAAAACCATCGACGGTGACATCCAGGTAAGGGATGCGGCGGGTGAGGTTTTGTGCGCCATGTCTTTCGGGTTTCACTCCGCCGCGCGCGGGTTTGCCCAGAACATCAGCAGCCTGTGTACCGATGCCAGCTCGGATGTGAAGTACTGGCACATCTGCAAGGTAATGGGCCGGGTGGCCAGCCACCTGGCATTGGAGGTGGCTCTGCAGACCCATGCCAACATGACCCTCATTGGCGAAGATCTCGCGGACTATGTTGATGGCAGAAGAATAGCGGCGGCTGAAAAGGCCGGCACGATCGACTACACGGCCTACGGCATGACCCTGCGGCACCTGTCGCGCGTGATTTGCGACGGTATCGTAAGGCGGGCCGCGGTGGGCAAGAATTACGGTGTGCTGGTCATTCCGGAGGGTGTGCTAGAGTTCATCAATGAGATTCAGATGTATATCATCAAGCTCAGTACCATCATTGCCGACTACAATAATACCCATGACGTTGATTTCCACAAAACGTTTCCAGCCTTGGAAGAAAAACTGGAATATCTCCGGCGGCTCAAGCAGCAGGCCGGGGAAAACGGCGGGCTGCCGATCTGGAATGCCCGGGATAACGATCTGTTTAACGATATCCCGGAATTTTTCCAGGAGGGGTTGCTGACCGAACGTGACAGCCACGGGAACTTCCAGTTTTCGCTGGTCCAGACAGACAAGATTCTGATGGAGCTGGTAAAAGACTACCTGGACATCCTGAAAGAAAAGGGGTTGTACAAGGTTGGGATCGAAAAAGACTACTTTGAAAAGGTCCTGGCCGTCGGGGAACTGGACCCGACCCGGATCGGTCCGGTCCTGTTCAAAAATTACGGCCAGGCCCCCTACCTGCTCATGAAAGAGAGCATCTTTTCCATCAAGACCCTGACCCTGACCCTGGAGAAAGCGGGCATCATCCCGGCGGGCGCTGACGTACCGGCCCCGGTGATGAAAATCTATAACAAGTCGATGCCCAATTTTAAAATCCAACGGCATTTTTACGGCTACGACGGCCGGGGCAGCCATCCCACCCGGTTTGACTGCAACTACACCTACAACCTCGGTTTGACTGTTTTCAGCCTGATTGCCAACGGGGCCACCGGGCAGATGGCGGCAATAAAAAACCTGGAGAAAGACTTCTCCCGGTGGGAACCGATAGGGATTCCCATCGCACCCCTCATGCGCCTTGAAGAGCGTAAAGGGAAGTTGTCCCTGGTGCTTGAAAAAAGCGTGGTGGAATTGGATTCGGTCGCCTTCCAGGTGGTCAAGGCTTTCCGGGAACAATGGCTGGCGGCTGATCCAGGTGAAGACAATTACCGGCGGCCCGGTCCCATCCGGTTTACGGGGAGTGGTGAAGAAGACCGGCCCTTGACGCTGGTGCTCAACGCTCTGGCGGAAGAATAAAAACCGCAGGATTCAAGGGGCCGAGGGGCCAAGGGTTTTAACCTGGAACCTTGGTATTGGGCTTTGGGCTATCTTAACACTTACCACAGAAGAGCTAAAACCGATGAATTCGGTCTTGTCCGAATTTATAAACACTTAATCGGTTGAGCTGATAACCTTAAAACCGTTTTTCTCCAGGGCCTTGCAGATACCGGCGGTCTTGCATTCCCTCAGGCGGAAGTAATACATCCGGCCCGTCGGCTGCAGGTCGGCCAGGCCCACGTTTATTACTTCTCCGCCACTGGCTTCGATCACTTCCAGTGCCTGGCGAAGCCCGCCTTGACCGTTCGGTTTGACCCGCACATCAATCCGGGATGTTGCCGTCAGGATCCCCATCATGTCGATAAATGTCCGCAACATGTCGGTTTCCGTGATGATGCCGACGAGGGTGTCTTTTTTCAGCACCGGCATACCGCTTATTTTATGCGTGTAGATCAGCCGGGCGGCGGTTTCAATGTCACTGTCGGGTGATACCGAAATGGTGTCTTTGATCATCAGGTCCGTCAGGGTGACACCGGCCACCATGGAAGGGATCAGGCCCTGCTTCAAGTCCGCCAGGGTGACCAGGCCGACAAAGCGTTTGCCGCGGGTCACCACCGGCAGATGGCGGATGGAGTTGGTTTTCATAACGCCAATGGCTTCCTGGATAGTGGCCTTTTTCGTTATGGTGATGGGATCCGGAATCATCAAATCTTTGATTTTCATGGCAGGCTCCTTTGGTTCCCAAAATGGTAGTGACCTGTGGGATGTCTGTGCATCGGCAGTTTGTCAGCGAGAGGGCGGCGGTGTAGGCTGGTGCGTTTTGCGCACTGAACAGGCGCTATGGCTCACGGGAGTCGATCAGGTCTATACGACTACAATGACCTATACGGAAGAAAAACGCAAGCGTGAAGCGGCGTCACCCTCCGATGCCCTGCCATTGCGAAATTAGAAATGATCCGGGATGGCATGCTGGAGCCGGTGGGGATCAGGGGCTTCTTTTTTTGGCCGGTTCATAACTGCACAGCGGTTCCTCCGCCATGAAATTACCGGTCGCTTCAAAGGCCCGGGCGCGGCAGCCGCCGCAGACCCGCTTGTATTCACAGTCGCCGCATTTGCCGGTCAACTGCTTGAAGTCCCGCAGACGGGTGAAGACTTCGGAAGAATTCCAGATGGTGTCAAAAGGCGTCTTGGTTACATCGCCGCTGTTCACGTGCAGGAAACCACAGGGTTGGACGATGCCGGTATGGGAAACAAAGCAAAAGCCGGTTCCGCCCAGGCAGCCACGGGTAACGGCGTCGAGGCCATGGGTTTTGAACGTTACGGATTTGCCCTCCTCGGCCGCCCGCTGCCGCAGTATGCGGTAGTAATGCGGGGCGCAGGTGGCCTTGAGCTGCAACGTGCTTTTCTCACGCTGGTCGTAGAACCAGTTCAGGGTGTTTTCATACTCCTCGGCATCTATCTCCTGGTCGGCGATGTATTTGCCGCGACCGGTGGGCACCAGCAGGAAGATATGGTGGGCAACCGCACCAAGTTCGATGGCGAGCTGGTGAATCTGCGGGATCTGGTCCAGGTTGGCCCGGGTGATGGTGGTGTTGATCTGGAATTCAATTCCGGCCTGGGTGGCGTTTTTGATACCCTGCATGGCACCGGCATAGGCGCCGTCGACGCCCCGAAAACGGTCATGAAACTCAGCGGTGGCACCGTCGATGCTGATGCTGATGCGTTGAATTCCGGCCGCGGCCATCTTTAAGGCGTTGTCCGCGGTCACCAGGGTTCCGTTCGGGGCCATGACCATCCGCAGGCCCTGGTCGGTTCCATAGCGGGCAATCTCGAAGATGTCCGGCCGCAGCAGGGGCTCGCCGCCGGTCAGGATGACAATGGGGTCTCCGGTCCGGGAAATTTGATCCAGAAGCCGCAGGCAGGCAGCCGTGTCAAGTTCACCGGTATAAGGGCCCCGGGTGGCCGCCGCCCGGCAATGAACGCAGTTGAGATTACAGTTGCGGGTTATTTCCCAGGCGACCAGCCGCAGGGTTGCTCCCTTGGATTCTTTGCCCGGATGTCCGCCCGGTTTTTCAGCGTTGTGTGGATGTGGTGTCATTTTTTTCGATCCTTAAAACGAGGCCCCTGGGCCAAGTAAGAGATGTCTGGCTATTTCGTGAAAATATTTCAACCGTTCAAAAAACTGAACATCCAACATCCAACGCTCAACATCGAACATTGAACTGTGGTACGCCTTCGGCGGCTGATTTTCTAAATCGGGTGCTCCAATACCACTGGTTTGTCATTCTGGCGAAAGCCAGGATCCAGATGATGGCTGGATGCCGGATCGAGTCCGGCATGACGGTGATTTGTGCTGTCTGCCAGGTTATTACTGGGACGATTTACAGCAACTGTAAAGTATCTAATCCATCAAAGCGCAGCGTATCCTTATTCGATGCTGGACGTTCAATGTTCAATGTTGGATGTTCGGTTTTTTTACTTATTTAATGCTCTGGCCGCCTCCAGGGCAAAATAGGTCAGGATCATATCCGCCCCGGCCCGTTTGATCGATGTCAGGGTTTCCAGCATGACCTTGTTTCCATCGATCCAGCCCATTTTCTCAGCGGCTTTGATCATCGCGTATTCGCCGCTGACATTGTAAGCGGCTACGGGCAGGTCAATCTCCTCCCGGATCCGACAGATAATATCCAGGTAGGGCAGGGCCGGCTTTACCATGATGATATCAGCCCCCTCTTCAATGTCCATCGAGGCCTCCCGGATGGCTTCCAGGGCATTGGCCGGGTCCATCTGGTAGGTACGGCGGTCGCCAAACTGGGGGGCGGAATGCGCGGCCTGGCGAAACGGCCCGTAATAGGCTGAACAGTACTTCGCGCTGTAGGCCATGATGGGAATGTGGTCGTAATCATTTTCATCCAGGCTGTTTCTGATCTCAGCCACCCGGCCATCCATCATATCTGAAGGCGCAACCATGTCGGCACCCGCACGGGCATGGCTTACGGCGATCCGGGCCAGTAGATCCAGGGAGGCATCATTGTCGATGATCTGGCCCTCAACGACCCCGCAGTGGCCATGATCCGTATACTGGCAAAGGCAGACATCCGTGATAACCGCCAGGTCGGGAACACTGCTTTTAACCGCCTTGACGGCCTGTTGGACGATACCGTTTTTATTGTAGGCAGCTGTTCCCAGGGCATCTTTCTTACCTGGTATGCCAAAGAGCATCACGGCCGGAATGTTCAGGTCGCGGGCTTCCCGCGCCACCTTTACCAGGTTGTCTATGGACAGCTGGAAATGGCCCGGCATGGATTCGATGGGGTTTTTCACATTTTTCCCGTCAATGGCAAAAAGGGGCAGGATCAGGTCATCACAGGTGAGGCGGGTTTCCCTGATCAGCCTGCGGAAATTTTCATTGCTACGCATTCTTCTGGGGCGATAATCCGGAAAAATCATGGTCTATTCCTTTCACCTGCTTTTATTGAGCTTGTCACTCTGAGCAAAGCGAAGAGTCCCCTGCACTTCAAGACTCAATTCCAACTGGGAGGGATTCTTCGTCGCTATCGCTCCTCAGAATGACAGCAAGCGGAGCCCTCATTTTATTGCTGTATCACTTCCAAACGGCTATAAGGTCTCCGAAATTTCGGCATCCGTCAGATAGCAGGCCGGGTCCGTAGCCCAGAGATCACCGGTGACCGCTTCAGCCCGGACCCGGAAGTTGCCGGCACAGATATCGAGCCAGTGGCAGGTAGCGCAGCGCCCTTTCACATGGGGTTTTTTATCTTTAAGCTTTTGCAGCAGTTCGTTAGAGGTGTTGGTCCAGATTTCGGAAAAGGGCCGGTCTTTGATATTGCCGAAGCTGGTGTGGCGCCAGAACTGGTCCGCGTATACTTCGCCGTCCCAGCTGACGCAGCCGATGCCCCTGCCGGAGCTGTTGCCCTCATTCATCTTAAGAAGCTCCAGGACCTCTTTGGCTCGCTGGGGGTCCTCTTTTTGCATGCGCAGGTAGAGATAGGGACCGTCGGCGTGATTGTCCACGGTGAGAACCTCTTTGGGTTTGCCCCTTTCGTGCAGGTCCTGGGTCCGGTCAATGATCAGGTCCACCACCTTGCGGGTCTCAGCATGGCTCAGGTCATCCTTGACCAGTTTCGAGCCGCGGCCGGCATACACCAGGTGGTAGAAACAAACCCGCGGAACTTCCATCTCTTCCAGCAGGTCGAATATACCGGGAATGTCCTGATAATTAAAACGGTTGATCGTGAAACGCAGGCCGACCTTGATCCCGGCCTTCTGGGTATTGCGGATACCCTGCAAGGCAGCCTGAAAGGCCCCCTTGACCGCCCGGAACTTGTCGTGAATGGCTTCCAGGCCGTCCAGGCTGATGCCGACGTACGACAGCCCGATCTCCTTGAGCGTACGGGCCATTTCTTCAGTTATCAGGGTCCCGTTCGTGGAAATGACGGCGCGCATGCCTTTGCCCACTGCGTATTGGGCCAGCTCCGGCAGGTCCGGATGCATGGTGGGCTCTCCGCCCGAAAAAAGGATGACGGGGGACCCGAAGGCGGACAGATCATCAATAAGGGCCTTGCCCTGGGCCGTGGTCAGTTCGCCCTCAAACGTCCTGTCTTTAGCGTGGGCGTAGCAATGGACACATTTCAGGTTGCACCGCTGGGTCATATTCCAGACAACCACCGGCTTCTTGTCTTCAGAAAACTGAAGCAGGTGTGAGGGCAGTGAACCCGAATGCCGGCCATACCGCAGGGCATCGGATGGCTCTACGGTTCCACAATAAAGTTTTGATATACCAATCATCTACGTTTATTCCCTTTCTTTTTTCAGACGGACCCGGTGCGCACTGTTTGTAACCGGCGAAGGGGTTCTATTGTTCAGGTGGGTTTAGGGGCCGGGCAGTTGGCCGTCGTCTGAATCCTGATTGTCCTTTAAATCTGCTAAATCTGCATCCAGATCACCCCTTAGAAGCCCGCCCACATAATCTTCGGCATTGGTGAGCGCCTGCCGGGATATGAAAAAACGATGGCGGCCGGTCTTTTCCTTGACCAGCTTCAGGCCCAGCGCGAAATCATCCGTCAGGATGCTGTAGAGCTGGTCCAGATCAAGTTCCGCCAATACCCGCTTTTCAATAATAAAATCAACAGCGTCTTCTTCAAGGACGATATTTATATCATGCTTGTTGAAAAACACCAGTTCTATCTTTTTCACATCATCGTAAAAACTTTTGATCCGGATCAGGGCCTGGTTAATGTCTATAATGTTGCGGCAGTAGAAAGTGGCCGCCAGTTCCAGTCGGGCCTCGGTGAGGGTCAGCTTGTACTTTTCCGAGAGTACCTGAATGTTCTCCTGCAGGTACGCGACAAGCCTCTGTTTTTCGTTTTCCGCCAGTTTGCTGAACTCGGACTGAACAGCGGGTGACTGGGTCTTGATACGTTCCAGGGAGTCATCCGGTTCACTGATAACGGCTGCGGTGACAGGAAACTGCTTCACATCCGTGGAGGGCAGCTGCCTTTCGAAAGCCAGCAGGGCCCGTTCAACCGCGCTTACCAGCCCCCGGGCGCCGGTATTTTCGCCATAGGCGTCCCGGGCCAGAAGTTTCAAAGCGTCGTCATCAAATTTGGCCGCTATGCCATAGGCGCCAAAATCGAGCTTTTTTCCCAGAATAATCGGGTTGTTGGGGTTTTTCAGGATAGCGAAAAGGTCCTCTTCATTCAGGTATTCGAAAACCGCCCGGACCGGCAGGCGGCCGACGAACTCGGATTCAAAACCGAATTTCAGGAGGTCTTCAGAGGAGACCCGGCGCAGCATATCGGTGGATTTATCCCGGGGCCGGAGGGCCGACCCGAACCCGATCTGCTTGGCATTCAGGCGTTTACCGATAATCTCATCCAGGCCGCTGAATGCGCCGCTCATGATGAACAGGATGTTGCGGGTATTGACGGTTTGTTTTTCCTTTGATCCGGTTTTACGGAACCGCTCGATTTCCTGGATCATTGAAATCGGATCGTGGGGGACCTTGAGGTCGACCTCCGTCTCCTCCATGGGCTTGAGCAGGGCGCGCTGCACCCCGGTGCGGGATACGTCAGCGCCGATCAGGTTGCGGCTGCCGGCGATTTTATCGATTTCATCGATATAGATAATACCGTGCTGGGCCAGTTCGATATCGTCATCGGCTTCGCGCACCAGATCCCGCACAAGGTCTTCCACGTCACCGCCGACATAGCCGGTTTCGCTGAATTTGGTCGCGTCGCCCTTCACAAAGGGGACCCCGATTTTGTTGGCGATCAGCTTGATCATGTAGGTTTTGCCGACGCCGGTGGGACCCATCATCAAGACATTGTTTTTAATGCTGCCAACCATGTCGGCAACATCGCCGTTTGACGCTTCCTGCCTTCTTATCCTATTGAAATGAGTGCATATTTTTGTGGAAAGGATTGCCTTGGCCGCATCCTGTTTGATGATATACTGGTCCAGGTGGGCGATCAGGTCTTCCGGTTTCATCCGGAAGTCCAGCCGGGGGCCTCTTTTCTTGATCTCGCCTTCTTCTTCCTGCTGGAACTGTTCCGGCATGATAATTGGTGAGACAATTTTTACATTCTGGCCGAATTTCTTGGAAAGAAACTCGCCGATTTCCTTTTCCAGTTCCCGCGGATTGGGTATTTTTTCGTCTCCGTTCTTCATGTCTTGAAGTATAATCACGGCCCTATATAAATGCAAGGCACCCGATGGGTTTAAAAATCGGGACAATCTCCCGATTAGTTGGTGTTAATTAAGGCCAATAAATTAGGTAATCTCCAATTGATCATGTGTTCCCCCAGAGGGGGCAAGGGGTCCAGGATTCAAGGGTTCGAGCGAAGTTCTAAAGAATTACAAATAGTTGAAAGCCTGGAAAAAGTCATACAGACTTTGTTTAGAGATATAGGGGTTTTGTATTTATTTGAAAAAGATGAATTGGGTACCCTAAAATAGACATAGCGGAAACCGATAGAATGTTAAAAACGCTGATAAAACTCTTAGAAAACAAACCCTTGAATCCTTGACCCCTTGAATCCTTGGACCCTCTTCTCCAACTAAATTAGAGAAGAACCAAAAATCGGTGGGGCTGGGGGGACCATTGTGGCAAGTTTAATTCCAGCCGGCTTAATCTTTTGACAACCCCTCATTTATCATCTATATTTTGACTAGTGTTACAGCGCTGAACCGGAAACCGGGCGCAACACCTCCCAGTCCTGGCATATATCCACCCCTCACTTCATTCTGCCCCGATGCCGGTCTGATCCTGTTGACTGTTTTGGTTTTGAACTTTCATACGGATGGACGCAAGGCAAAGTTTAAACAATGGCACCAGCGTGCCTCTCTGGTCCCCGCGGGGACGGGATGACCAGAGCCATCCGTTGCGAGTGGTTGTCTACTCCCTTTTTGAAGAAACCTGCCAACAAAAAGGAGAAAAGACATGCGTGTCAGACTAAAAACCATCCTGTGTACCACCGATTTTTCCGATTATTCAAACCAGACTGTGTCCTACGGGGCGGCCATAGCGAAAGAGTTCAACGGACAGCTTCTGATTTGTCACATCATAGACCTGCAATTCGCCGCCATCTACGGGACGGTTCATTTTTTACCGCCCGACCTGCAGACCCAGAGCATCGAAACCGCCCAGGAGCGGATCGAAACCCTGATGCAGTCGCAAACCGTGCCCTGGGAAGCCGTGGTCTCCACGGGCCCGCCGGCCGACGAAATCGCCCGGGTGGTAAAGGACCGGGAGATTGACCTGGCCATCTCGGCCACCCACGGACGCACGGGGCTCAAACGCTTCATTCTCGGATCGGTCACCGAACGGCTGATGCGGTCCCTCAATTGCCCGCTGCTGGTGGTAAGAGAAAGCCCGCCGGAATTGATGCCGGACCCGGCCCGGGGCCTGCGGTTTAACAGGATACTCGTGGGGTGTGATTTTTCACCCGCGGCCAACGCGGCGCTTGAGTACGGGGTGAGCCTGGCACAGGAGTTCGAGGCTGAGCTGCACCTGATTCATGTCCTCGAACCGCAGGTTTACAGTGATATCCTGGCCACCACGCTCGAGGCGGAACGCGGGGACACCGATGATATCAAGGACAAACTCGACGGGCGGCTATCCGACCTGATTACACCGGAGGTAATGAACTGGTGCCGGGTAAAGACTGTGGTTACCGAGGGGCGTCCCTTTGAGGCCATTACCGGTTATGCCGTGGAAAGGGGCATTGATCTGGTTGTCCTGGGAATCCGCGGTCACGGGGTGGTTGAAACCCTGTTTCTGGGATCGACCACTGATCGGGTTATCCGCAAGGCAGAATGTCCGGTGCTGTCTGTTAACCCTTAACAAGTGCCCATCCACAAACGGCATCTTTTGGCCCAGAGCGGCGTTTTCGCTCTTTTGAAATAATGGCGTAGCCAGTCAAGTTCTTTCGAAATAGCGCGCTATGCACCACAGGCCTTGGCTTCGCTGGCACCTGCGGTTTCAAAATCGCTACGCCTTCCGACTTCGCCCAAAGGGCTACGCCGGACAGGTGCTCTGAACCAAAATCTACCATTTGTGGACGGACACTAAAAAGGAAGGAGTTGCTATGGCTGTCAAAATCCTGATCAAACGCAAGGCTTCGGACAAGCAGAGTGAAACGTTAAATGCATTGCTCCGGCAGTTCAGGGCCCTGGCCATCGAGCAGTCCGGTTATATTTCCGGCGAGACCCTGAAACGGGTTGACCACCCCGGTGAATGCCTGGTCATCAGCATCTGGAAATCCGTCGATGACTGGAACACCTGGATTAAAAACCCGGACAGGCTGAGGATACAGAGCCAGATCGATGTGCTGCTGGGGACCGAGACAACCTACGAGGTTTACGAGGCCAGCTGATGGCGGTGTTAGAAATCGCTGAAGGCTTCTTCATCCCCTGAAGCCGAACGAACGGCATATTCCTTCGTAAGATTGGCCTGGGTGGTGATGCCGGCCGGGCGCTGCAGCTTATCCGTTTCCATTCCGGGAGCGGGTAAGGTCGCTGCCTGGTCCTGTACGTTGGTATGCCCGTTTCCAGATTGTTTCCGGTTGCCGCGCATTTCTTTGGATGCGGAGGCGGATTCCTCGGCGTTGGCGACTACCTGCCGTTTCAGCTTATCAATTTCGGTCACGGCCGTACTGATCCGCCTAATCCCCGCACCGGCTCAATTGACTTGAGCTTCTTTCCGTAATATAAATCCAACATTACACGCCTTTACTTCAAACCAGGGGTGACTATGTGGCTATAGTGTAACGGATCCGGCCCATTTTCAGCAACATAGCGGATTGGTTGAGATTTAGATGGGAACCTGGCAGGGTTACCGCAAAACTAGCGAGGTGCTTGTTGAACACGAAGCGCGCGAAGCAGCATCCATCCCGGCAAGGGTGGTGGTGGAAGATCCTGATCGGATTAGCGGTGCTGATGGGTGTGACCGCAATAGCCCTGGTTTTGAGTATCGACCCCATTGCCCATACCCTGGCCAATCGAAGCCTGCTGCGTTTTCTCCCCTCCGGCGGTACTCTGGATGATATCGATATCCAACTTGGCGACGGTGTGGTTGAAATGACCGGTCTCACGATCCGCGCGCCGCAAGGGTTCGGTGATGAGCCCTTGCTCACCCTGGGTGCGGTGAGGGTGGATGTCGATCCTTTATCGCTGGCGGATGACGAGATTGTTGTCGAGCAACTGATCGTGCGGGAGTTGGCGCTGGTCGTGGTCCGTGACCAGAACGGGCAGTTGAGCCCGCTCAAATTGTTGCCGCCGGCCGAAGCGGATTCTGAAGAGACCGAAACTGACGGTGAGCGGGTAGAACCGGGTCCACCGGTGATCCCGCCGATTCGTGTCGAAAAGATCCGTCTGGAAAAGGTTTCGGTGCGGGTGATCAACCACTTGGCCGGAGGAGAGTGGTCGGCCCGGATGGGAATCGAACTGGGCGTGGATGACCTCCAACTCAGGGATGCGCTGCAGCAGGACATTCTGGTTGGCCGACTGCAGCTGGCCGTGCACGACGTGACCATCGATCAACCGGAGGGATTCGGCCGGGCACCGCTGTTGAGCCTTGATAACTGCAAGCTGACTGCAGCGGGGGTTGATCTGGGGACTTCCCGTCTGCCCATTGACAAGTTGTTGCTCGAGCGCCTGACGACGTCGGTGGAACGGGACCAAAAAGGCGAAACCAATGTACAGCGCCTGATAGATGCCTGGATATCGCCGGCTTCCGAAAGTGAGCCACCCCCTCTGGATGAAATCGAAGCAGGCGCGTCCGCCGCCGGTGATGAACCCCCCGCCTCTGTCATTCCGACGCTGGTGGTGAAAGATATTCAACTCAAGTCTCTGGCTTTTCAGGTTTTGGATGTCATTGACGGCCATCCCTGGCGGGCCGGGTTCGATAACCTGGACGTTGGCGTTACTGAGTTGAAGGTAAGGGATGTGGCTCAAAAGGAGGTATCGCTGGGGACCTTTGCCCTGGATCTCAACGGAGTTACCGTTGATCAACCGCCGGGGTATGACCTTCCCCAACTGGCCGGCTTCGAGCAATGTACGGTTCGGACGGGTAAGCTGGACCTGTCAGCGTCGGAACTGGTCGTGAAAACGATCAACATCAAGGAGCCGTCGGCGGCGCTGATGGTGCGTGCCGATGGTGAGTCCAACCTGCAGAAGTTAAAAACAGAACTTCTGGGGGAACCTGCGCCGACAGATGCCAGCACGGATGTGCCGGGGACCGGAAAAACAGAGGCCGAAACCGGGGAGAAGCTGCCGGTGGTTCGTTTTGACCAGATCCAGGTGACGGATGGTTCGATTTACTATCGCGACAACGCCATAAGCAAAAAGGGGTTGGAGATACCTTTACACAACTGGCGTTTTGGGATTAACGGGCTCAGTCTGTTCGGCGGGAATGAGAAGGCTGCACCCGCCTCTGTGTCGGGATCGTTTGAATTGCAGCAGCCCGGTAAGCTGCCGGTGGCCCGCTTCGGTACGGAGGCAGTTGTCGGCCCGGTGAGCAAGGTTCCTTCGGTGAACGCCCAGATACGATTGGTTGGCTTCAAACTGGACACCCTGGGCAACATTATCCCCCCGGCTACGCGGACTGCCCTGGGGGGCACCGGGTTCGATGCCGGCGTGGCCATGGCCCTGGATCACAACTCCATTGACCTGCGGGCCCGTGTGGTGACCGATCGCAGTGTCCGGTACAATGCCATGCATGTTTATGGGCCGGTGGACAAACCTGCTCTGGAAATTGCGGACATATTTTCAGGGGCGTTCAATCGGCTTACCGATGGTCTGTTCAATCTGGGGGGTGACACTTTTGATGCCGGGCTCAGTATTGCCAAAAGCGGTGTCACTGTCATGAACGAAGTGGGTTCCGGTGTGTGGGACGTGGGGAAAAATCTGGGTGTGAGCGTCTTCGAAATGGGCACCGGGCTGCTGACCCTGGACGGCGAAGAGTTTCGTGAAGGACTGGAGGGCGCCACCGGTGATACCATGAGTCTCACGACGGACTCAGTCGAGGGCGCCCAATCCGCTGCCGGCCACGGTCTGGACGACTCGATTGACGGCATGGCCGGGCATGCGCGTGTCCGTGCCTGGGAAATGGCAGTCCCGGAGCGTTACCTGCAGATAATGCAACAGGCCCAAGAGATGCTTGCCAGGATGCCTTATCCACCGGTGGTTGATTGATGTTTTTCGTATTCAATCCAGTATTTCGAGGATTTGAATTTTGCGTCCAACGCCGAGATTGGGCCAAAAGACTTTTTTGAGATAGCTTCTAATCAGTTGCTGGAATCCCCGCGTCCTCATCTTGAACAAGCCCCAATTTTATTTACCCGCAGGCAACAAACTTACCAGTAATAACCAATAATCCTATTGAATTCCAATAGGATCCTTTAGTAGATGTATCTAAGCAGTTTTCCCCAATGAGATGCAGTGGCGACTAATCTTTAAAAGATAACTATGGCTATCGCGAAAACCTTTCACGGAGTGTTGTCCCCGGTGTAAAACCGGTCCTTTCTTCGTGGTGAAAAATATGAAGACAATGCCTTTCCGTTTACATCAACACTTCGGTAGAAAATGCGAGAATCTCTTTTTAAATGAATCATCAGATTTAACAGAGTGGCGCACCTGGCTTGTCAATGCAATCTTCGTTCTGGGCCTCATCGCAATGCCCGTTGCCATGCTGTTTACCTTTCCGACCCTGATTGCAGAAAAGCAATATGCCCTGATAGGTCTCGATATAGCTGTTTGCGTAGTGCTGATTTTCAGACTTTTCATTAGATGGCGTACCTATCGATTCTGGGCGGCTTGCCGGTTGCTCATATTGTACATTATGACAATAACCTTTTATGTAAAACTGGGCCCGCACTATACGCGTTCTGCCTGGCTGGTAACCTGTAGCGTCATGGCTGCGCTTTTCTTTGGTACGCGCGTTGCCGCTATCACAGGGATCTTCAGCGCTGTTCTTTTACTGAGTTTCTACTATTTTATAGGTCCCCAGAACCCGGCATGGACGCAGGTATACGTGGAACCATTTGCCAAGTATCGGATGTTCGTGGTCAATACATCCATTATCACGGTTGGAACGAGTTTGCTTGTTGGTTTCATGTTAGGACGTCTCAATCGCGCCAATAAACACCAGCAAGCAGCAACCCAAGAACTTTTAAAAAAAATGAGAGCCTAAAAAAAGCACAAGACTACATTTTTGACCTTATCAACTCAATGCCTTCCATCCTTGTGGGCGTTGACGCCAATGGTATCGTAACCGAATGGAACAATGAAGCCCAGCGATGTACCGGGTTGTCCGCCGATGATGCCCGGGGTCAATCGTTAGAGCGGGCATTTCCGCGGATGTCCAATGAGATGGAGCGGGCTCGTAAATCAATACAGACCAAAACGGTACTTTCAAACAATCGGCGGGCCAGCATTGAAGACAACCGGACCCGATACGAAGATGTGACCGTCTACCCGCTTATCGCCAACGGCGGCGAGGGTGCCGTTATACGCGTGGATGACGTGACCGAACAGATAAGGTTAGAGGAAATGATGGTGCAATCAGAAAAGATGCTTTCAGTCGGGGGGGCTGGCAGCCGGTATGGCGCATGAGATTAACAACTTCCTGGCCGGGATGATGCAAACGGCCAGTGTATTGGAAACCCGTTTAAGCAACTTTGAATTGCCGGCAAATCAACTTGCAGCCCGGAAAGCCGGCTGCAAAATGGAATCCATACAGGCTTTTATGGAATACAGGGAAATCCTGAGAATGGTAACCGGTATTCACGAATGCGGTCACCGGGTTGCGGAGATCGTGGAAAATATGCTCAGCTTTGCGCGTAAAAATGAAGCCAGTGCCTCCTCGCGTTCACTTTCTGAGCTGCTGGATAAAGCCGAGACAATGGCCTGTGTAGAGATCGAGGATAACGGGCCGGGTATGGATGAAAAAGTACGCAGAAAGGTGTTTGAACCATTTTTTACTACCAAGCCGCCTGGAGAGGGAACTGGCCTGGGTCTCTCGGTGGCGTACTTCATCATCACCGAAAATCATGGCGGAGAACTGGCCGTGGAATCTCAACCGGGTATTGGGACAAAATTTGTCTTTCGTCTGCCGTTACGGGGAAAGCCTCCAGGTAGAAACAGCCCCTAAAACCCACCAAAGGAAAAGAGACCGGGTACGCCACCCCAAGATTTCCCACTAATTCTATATAAACAATGGGTTAGAATTTTTATGCGACTCCCTTGGGATCCCAGTTTTTTCCAGGATGTAAGGATAGATCTACTTCCATGTAAGCTGCTAAAATTTAAAGTATTGCAAAACAAGCCCGATACAGATACTAGAAAAAACAATTCTTTATGCGAAAAGGCAAACGTTCCGAAAGGGAGGGGCGCAAAGCTTCCGGTCTAAGTCCTTTGTTAAAGGATAAGATAGCGGGGTTGCTTTTTAGTAAAAGTAACCTGCTTCTTATTGGGAGTGGGTTTTTTTATGAAAATTTTCTGGATTGAATGTTATAACCCAATGGGCCGCATTAAGACTTGTCATGGCAATATACAAGAAGCCATCTCAAAAAACGGATTTTGGCTCAAGGTCAAGGCGGGCGCGACATTTAAACCGGAGGAATACTCCAGTATTTTGAGGATTTGAATTTTGCGTCCAACGCCGGGATTGGGCCAAAAGACTTTTTTGAGATAGCTTCAAGTCAAAGGAAGTACCAGATGAAGAAGATATTGCTAATCGATAACGACCGGGTTTTCCTGTTGCGGCTGGAAAAGCTGCTCGATCAGGCCGGCTACCAGGTAGAAACAGCCGGGGATGGTCTTGTTGCGCTCGATATTTTAAAAACTTTCACACCGGATGCAATATTTACTGATCTCGTGATGCCGAATATTGACGGCAGAACGCTATGCCGGATTATCCGGGGGATGGAAACCTTAAAAGATACTCCCATCATCTTTATTACAGCCGCTTTAGAGGAAGATTTGTCTGATCTGTTTCAGGTTGCTGTGAATGCGTGCATCGTTAAAGGCACATTCAGCGAGACTGCTGAAAATGTTATAAAGGTCCTCAAACAGCCCGACCTGGCATCCTGCCGCTGGCTGCCGGGGGAAGCTATAGGCGCAGAAGATGTTAATCAGCGCGGCATTACGCAGGAGTTGTTGTTAGTTAAAAGGCACTTTGAGGCGATCATTGACAGAATGTCTGAAGGGATCGTTGAAATAAACTCAGAGGGAAGAATTGTTTTTGCAAATTCAGCCATTCTTGCAATGGTTGGTGTTAGTGAAAACAGCTTACTGGGGTCTGATTTTGTCGATCTTTTTTCAGAGGATGAACATAGTCATATTCACGCGCTAATAAAAGAAGCTTCCCGGAAGGATGGCAAAATTGTAAAAGATCAGCCTTTTACTTTAAATAAGTATCATATCACCCTGGACATTATTTCCATAGCTGAAGATGCGCATAAATCTTTAATTATCATGCGCGATATGACCGACATAAAGCAGACTGAAGATGCCCTGAAAGTCTTTAACGCCGAACTCGAGAAGCGAGTGCGTGAGCGGACCGCGGAACTGGAAGCCGCCAACCGTACGACCAGCGAATTTGTGGCCAATATGAGCCATGAGATACGAACCCCCATGAACGGTATTATCGGTGCATGCGACCTGGCCCTGCGGGAACAGCCTTCCCAAAAGACCTGTGAATACCTTGACATGATACAGGGCTCGGCCATGACCCTGATGACGCTGGTCAACGACATACTGGATTTCTCGGCGATTGAGTCGGGACACATCAAATTCGAATCCAGCCAGTTTTCCCTTCGCGAGACAACGGAGCACATCTACGATGTGTTTCATGAAAAGATCCAGGAGAAGGATATAGAATTTGCCGTGGACATCCCCAGGGACATTCCTGACCGCCTCGTTGGTGATCCGATCAGGCTGCGGCAAATTATCATAAACCTGCTTGGCAATGCCTTCAAGTTCACCGGCAGCGGAGAAATTGTTTTACGAATACGCCAGCAGCGCCACGAAGGGAATAAGTTGCTGCTGCTGTTTGAGGTAGCGGACACTGGCATCGGTATTCCGGAAGATAAGCTCGCGACGCTTTTCGACGCGTTTGTCCAGGTGGACAGTTCCACCACCAAAGAGTACGACGGCACCGGCCTGGGACTTGCCATTTGCAAGAAACTTGTCGAACGCATGGGGGGCGAAATCCGGGTTAAGTCGACTCCCGGAATGGGCACAATTTTTTCGTTTACCGCGTACTTTGGCATTTCCTCGGAAACGGAAGTTAAATCCAACGGTAAGGCGGGGGGACGCACAAATCTGGTGGGGCTCAAATTTTTGGTGGTGGACGACCACCCGGTTACCCGCGAGACCCTCGGAATGTTATTGGCCTCTTTCGGCTGCCGGATAAGCCTGGCGGCATCCCCAAATGAAGCGGTTGAGCTCTGTGCGGCGGGCATACACGAAAATGAACCGTTTGACCTGATTCTGATGGATTATAAAATGGATGATATGAATGGTCTTGAACTCGGCGCGGAGATCAGCCGCCGGTGCGGGTGTGATTCCGTCCCGGCAATGGTGATGATCACCGGATACACGGCTGCCATCGACCAGGCCGCGGCCAGCCAGGCCGGGATAAAAAAAGTCCTCAGCAAACCAGTCAAACGATTGCGGCTTTTCGATGAATTGGCGGAGCTGTTTGTTGAAAATAAGCAGCCATCCTTACCGGACCAGTGCGTTGTTTCTGATGCTGAAGCGGATTTTACCGGCAAACGGGTTCTCCTGGTGGAGGACAACCTGATTAATCAGCGGGTGGCAGAGGCGGTGCTCAAATCCGTTAATTTCGAGGTAGTCATTGTCGATGACGGTGGGGCGGCACTGGATGTGCTGGAAAAGGAAACTTTCGATGCCGTCCTGATGGATGTCCAGATGCCCGTTATGGATGGCTATGAGGCCACCCGGCAGATTCGCACCCGTCTGGAGCTGAAAACGCTGCCTGTTATTGCCATGACGGCGCATGTCACCAAGGAAGCCATGGAAAAATGTTTCGCAGCCGGCATGGATGATTATGTATCCAAGCCCATTGACCGGGCAAAGCTGCTGACCCTCCTGGAACAATTGTTGTTATCGTCATAGTTTTGCACGCCACCCGCTGCCGCTTGCTTTACTGAAGCCTGAGTTAGGCTCAAAATCAATCAAAAGCCACCCCGAAATTAATCATTCCCTTTAAAAATCTATAAAATTTTTGGCGCACTTGATCTAAATGTTGGCGGGTTGTGTCAAGAATTTTGAGATTGTTTGTCTTACATTGAATGGCAAAGGGATACAACCGGAGATAAAAAATGAGACTTACTACGCTGGTAATATTTAGTTCTTTAATAGTGATCGCATTGGCAGGCGTAGTGAAGGTTGGTGGACTGTTAGCCATGAGTTCCACACAAGGCTCTATCGCGGGGGGATCACCAGGTGTAGCCGGCAGAGGTGTTCATAACGAAAACATCAATACCCCGCCGCACTCAAATGGTTACCGTTTAGACAGGTTTTCCAAAACTGCGGTTGCAGCCATTAATAATGATTTGAACAAAAATGCGGAACCTTTGAAAGAATCTATATTTTTGAATGGAATCGACCAGGTTGTTAAGGTCCTGGAATCGGGAAGATTGACGGGTGTTATATTGGTTGATTCAGTCATGCTAGAATATAGCCAGCGCCAGGAAGAGCTTAAGTTGAATGCACTTGGTATCTTGAAAAAACATTCGATTTCTCAGACAGAAATTGATGCGTTTATGCCCGGATATTTAAAATTTAATGAAGGTGTTTTCCGCAAAAGGGCTATTTCGGGAATCAAGGCGTATTGCAGCTCAAACAATATTCCTTGGTCATAGAAGCGCGAATAGAAATACAGGGCAGATGCAAGGAGTTGGATTTTGGAAGCTTTGGACCCAATGCGTGATCCGCGTATATAGCGCCGGGCTACCCCCCATCGACCAGGATGCCCCTCTTTAAGGGCGTTTCAATCTTTGACCAGGACAATTTCCGGGCTAAAAAGTAATAATTTTATCACTTTCTTTAATCAAACCATAAAGGGTGTTTTGGGTTTCTCTTTTGTGGTATCCAGCCTTCACGCCGTGAAGGTCCAGTAATTTCCCTCAAGCGAACAACTGGCCTTCAGAAAGAGTAAAAATCTTTGCCAGTTCTTTTAATGGAAATTGCTCTGAATCTAATTCCTCAAATTTAACGGATGGTCCATTTAAAAAAATGGTAACGTCTTCCATTCCCTCAAGCATCATATTGCCAAGTCTGAAGGCATTCCAAAGTACCTCGGGAGTATCCTGGCAAACAATCATTGCAACTCTCATTAGCCATTCTCCTTCCTTTGAAAATTATTGTACGTCCATTCCTGGCAACCATGGTATCACTAATTTGTTTGTCCTTGGTAAAAGCGGATGGATCGGGAGCGCCTGGCAGATACAATGCCCCCTGAAACTTGTGCCAGAAAGCCAATATATCACTCTTAGCAAAATCTTGTGTTATTTACAATTTTGGAAGGGGCGACGAGGTTGTGATTTGATGAGAGTATCCGGATTGAGGAATAGTTGCCAAGAGTGCTCGGTGTGGAGAACTTCAATCAGACTAAAGAATGGTTTCGGTATTATTCAGCTTGGCCTGAAATTGTGCCTTGGTGAACAATTCAGTATCGGTGACGGTTCCAATTTGCTTTAGGGTTGGAAATAGGGTTGGAATTTATAATATTTACAAAAGAAACAGGGGCTCAGAATATAATCTAAGCCCCTGTTTTTATTATGGTACGCCCGGCTGGATTCGAACCAGCGATCTTCAGCTCCGGAG
>CAZYGG010000024.1:0-52641 GCA_964647585.1 uncultured Desulfobacterales bacterium | reverse complement strand
CTTTGTCTTCCAGAACCCGCAGAAGTTTGGCCTGCAGGGATATGGGCAGATCACCAATTTCATCCAGGAAAATGGTGCCGCCATCGGCTTCGTTAAAACGCCCCGGTTTGTCACGGTCGGCTCCGGAAAAGGCGCCTTTGATATAGCCGAACATCTCAGATTCCAGCAGATTGTCGGGTATCGCGGCACAGTTGACTTTGACAAAGGGGTGGTCGGCCCGGCGGCTCGCAGAGTGTACGACCTTGGCCAGCAGATCCTTGCCGGTACCGGTTGCGCCCTCAATCAAGACAGTTGCATCGGTGCGGGCCACGACATTGGTCATTTCGAAGATTTTCTGCATTTCGGGACTTTTACCGATCATATCATGGAAGGTGTAGCGGTCCCGCATGGCCCGGGTCAATTGGCGGACCAGCGTTAAATCGTGAAATGTGGCCAGACCACCGACGACCGAGCCTTTTTCGTTTTTCAGGGCCAGGTAGTTGGCCCGAACCGGAATCGTTTCGCCTTCTTTGGTCATCATCTTACCCGGCCGGCTGCTGCGCGCGCTGCCGTCGGCAATCGATTCCTTCAGCAAACAGAGATCATGGGTGGCTTCTCCCCCAAAAATAGCGCTGCAGGGTTGTCCCAGCACCGCCCGACGGTCGTATCCGGAGATCTTTTCCGCTTCGTTATTGAAAAAAGTGATGTATCCGCCGCGATTAACGGTAAAGATACCGACATCGAGGTTGTTCAAAATGATTTTCAGGCTGCGCTCTTCATAGTGGATGCGGTCAATCAGGTCGGCTATGGGTGAATGATCCTGCAGGATGGTAAGGCATCCGGCAACCTGGCCGGACGCGTCATAAATGGGGGTTGCCAGGCGTGTCAGCAGGTGTTTACTTTCGTCTTCATCTATGATTTCCACATCCGGTTCGGTGGTAGCGGTGGCAGTGTGATTGCGCAGCTTGCAGTTGACCATACAGGGAACGCCGGTAAAGATCTCACGGCAATCTTCGCCGATGACCTCATCCTCTTTCAGTCCCATGAGTGCCTGGGCACTGTAATTAATGTCATCAATCCGGCGATTGAAACCAACTGCGAAGGCACCAATATTCAGTTCATCCAACAGGGCGAGCCACTCACCGCAGTCAAGGGTGTGTTCCATTTGGGGATTAGCGGTTACCATGTGTATTCTGCCTATAAGAGTCTGGTTCTCCGGAACCGGTCAAAAAAATTGGCTATGCCATACATGCTAATATGAGTGTCTAAAGTGAACTAAAGTTTGAAGTGATCTAAAGCCTGCCCTGGTGCGACTGTGATATTTGTAGTGATGGCAGGCGAATTATTCCAACCCTGGCTCTATCGCCAACGGTATCGGTAATCGGTCTGGGCCAGGGTTAAGGTATTCTACTGATTGTATAAAACCAGTGGAGCGTAGCGACTCCTGAACTTTAGTCACTTTGTACTTATCGGTTCTGGGTTACCCGTGTTGCCCCCGCTGGTCAGACCGTGCCAACCGGCGGCAGTTTGAGTGAAAAAGTGGTGCCCTGACCGGGCGTGCTCTTCACTGCGACGGTTCCCTTATGACTCTCTATAATGCCATAAACCGTTGAAAGCCCCAGGCCGACCCCGTAGCCTTCGTCTTTGGTTGTAAAAAAGGGCTCGAAAATATGGCCCTGGTCGGCTTCGGAAATGCCTGTTCCGGAGTCTTTCACCGCGATAACCACCCCGTCGCTGTCGGTATCGATCCGCGCGCTCAGGTCCAGGGTCCCACCCTGGGGCATCGCATCGATGGCATTGAAAATCAGGTTGATCAGGCATTGCTGCAACTGGTTGAAATCGCCTTGTACCGGCGGCAGGCTCGGAACGCAAAAATGGCTCGTGGTGATATCGCTTAAGGTCAACTTGTGCTGACTGAGAACCAGAGAGCGGTCGATCAGGTCAGCGATATCAACGGGTCCAAAGGATGGCGTTGTTTTCCGTGAGAAAGTCAGCAGGTTGGATACAATCCGGGAACATCGGTCCGTTTCACTTTCAACCAGATTCAGGTAGCGTTCAAATTTAGCCTGGTGCCCGGCATCCAGAGGGCCGCGGTTTAAAACGCGCATCATCAGGCGCAGATAATTCAGGATGCCCGACAGGGGGTTGTTGATTTCATGGACAACACTGGCGGCCAGGCGTCCGAGAGACATCATTTTGTCCTGGTGCAGAATCCGCGCCTGATCGGCATTTTCTTTTTCCAGTAAAGCGGTATAGTCTCGGACCTGTTTTCTGGCTGTGTATCGTTCCCGGGCTCTTTTCAATGCCAGGTGGAGGGATTCATCGTTGATGGGCTTGGTGATGAAGTCGGAGGCGTCCAACTGCAGGGCTCGGATGGTCAGATCCATTTCGCCGAAGGCAGTGACGACGACGACTTCTGTATCACTGCCGGCCGCCTTGATTTTTTCAAGCACTTCAAGCCCGTCCAGGCGCGGCATGCGGATGTCGGTGACAACGATTTGCGGATCAATTTCAGCAAACAGATCCAACCCGGCCTGGCCGTCGGCGGCGGTCGTTACCTGATAGCCGAAATCCTGGAGGGCGAGCGATGTTACCTCGCGGATGTCCGCTTCATCGTCGATCAGGAGAATTCGCCACCCATCGGGTTGGAGTGTTTCCATTTTAGCACGGTCTCTTATGCGCAGGTCGTAATTAACCTATGGAAACCATATAGAAAATATGGTGATCAGTCAAACTGAAGATGGCTGCCTGTAATGTCGGACCGATGCCAGGTAAACACTTGGACTGGTGTTGCGTCCCACAAATACGGCAAATAAAAACGGTCCGCATGGTATCGGGTTAATGCGGTTAACTAATTTCGCACGGTTCTCAAGGCGAACGCCGCAAATACGAAGCACGAAAATTGAAACAAATTCAAAATTCAAAAAATAAAATGACCAAAACAGAGGCTACCTATTTGTAATGACAGGTTTTGTTTGTTTCTTTCGGTCATTATAATTTGCCCTTTTGTTTCGAATTTCGATATTCGGGCTTCGAATTTCTCGGGGCTTAAAAGCGAGATTGTAGCCGTTATTATAGGACCTTACGGATCGAAATACTATGGCGCCAGACCTTCTGCGGAGATCAGGTCGCCCACAAAGCTGCCGACGAACACCTTGCTTTTCAGGCGAACCGGTATGCGCCGGTGGTCGGCGGTAACCCAGATCTGTATACGGGCGTTTTCGCTTTTTTCAAATACCCCGCCGATATCTTTCAATTCGGGTTCAACCAGGAAGGTATCATAGGCGGTACCCTTAACTTTTATAGTCTCCCGTTTAACGACGGTGGCCCGGCCGATGATGTTCTTGTTGCCGTCGGTGATGGGGCTTTCCACAACGGTGCCGACATTCACCCTGTCGGCACCACGGACAAAATAAAAGGCGGAAAGGGGGTCAAAGGAGCCCGGCATCACCGGGGTCAGCTTGTCTTCACCGCCCCCCGCTTCAGTTTTCAGATAGCGGGTTTTCAGGTTTTCCCAGTCAAAGCGAACCTCGATGTCCCGGATGGTCGTTCCTTCGTGCTGTTTTTTCAGGTAATGGAGCGAACGGGTCAGGCGGTCATCGGCAAAGGCGTCAATCCGGTCGCGGACCTTATACAACGAATCCAGGAAGGCATTCGATTTGGCGGTCAGGGCAAAATGGTAGGCCGGCTGCCCATTTACGGTCTGCATCGGCAGGACTTCAAGGGTGGCGGTGCCGGCGCTTATGAAGGCCCACCTGAGATCAAAAACGAGCTTTTCACCGGGAACAAAAGCCCTGTTCGTCGGAATGCCCGCCTGTCCGGCAGTGGCCGGAATGGAAAACATAAGGAGAGACCCCAGCAGGAGCAGGCAAAAGAGCCGGGCAGCTGCCTGAACTAAAGATTTATTAAGGCAGGATGTCATTTTTTATATAAGCCAGCAGTTGGCGGCCGATTTCAAGGCCCTGGTTTATGAATTCGGGGCCGTATTTTTTCCCGGTAGCAGTCCGGAAAGTCTCACTGATCCCGGCCAGGCGCTGCATGGCTTCCGGGTATTTTTCCATGAACACCGCAATGGAGATGTTGGCTAATGAAACCATGTCCCACACCGTGTGGGTAAAGTTGTCCGGTCCCCACCGGAATTTATCCGCGTCATACAGGCAACCGCTTAAAAGGGTTCCTTTGCTGTCCGGGGATTCAATCACCGGCTGGAAAGCTTCATGGTTTTTTATTGCCAGGCAGATGGCCGCGGTACTGTCTTCCGTCAGGTCATAATTCTGCAATATCTCGCTTGCCTTTTCGGCTCCGCGGGCCGCGTGGTTTTTTTCCCTGCGCCTGACATCGTGCAACAGGCCGGCGCACTGGACCATGGTGAGCAGGGCGTCTGTCTGCCGGGTTGTCTCTCCGAGTTTACCACATTCCACTAATATGAGGGTGCCTGCATCCAGGGTCACTTTTTCGGCATGCCAGAAGCCGTGGCCAAACGTGTTGTCCGCGGTTTCGGATACAAACCAGCGCAATTTTGAAACGGTCGGGTTGTTTTCCATGAAATGGCGCGCCTGTTTGGCTTCTTCCGGGAAATCCCGGTAGAAAGCCGGCGGTGGCAGGCAGGCAGCGAGCTGGCGGGCACGCTGGCGAATGTTTTCATAAATCGGATCCATGTAAACGGTTCCAGTGATGGCATTTAAAAGAAGGCCGGTCAGATGCCGCCCGGTGTTCCCGGCCTAAATAAAAACGCCGATGCCCCCTTTGTGGGAGAATCGGCGTACAGTTTAGCAGCCAGAAAATTAAGCCGCGTCAGCCAGGGCAAAAGGCTGGCCGGCCACTTTCCACTTGCCGTCTTCTTTAACCAGGTTGATGGTTTCCTCGACATCTGTCGGGCTGGTCAGGAAAAACAGCTTGCCCACAAACCCGTACAGGGGGTTGATTCCAATACGCGTCGTGCCGCTGATATGGACGGTGGCTGTGGCTGCGTCCTGGGCTATGGTTTTGGTGTGAATGTTGTAAAACATTCTTCTCAGACGTTTGATGTGGTACCCCCGGTCGGCAGCCGCGACAGACTTGCTGTAAAGGTAAGCGTCGGCTACATCCACTTCATCTTCATTGAGACCGTTATTCGCCATGGTCTGGGCCAGATCAGGGCATAGACCGAAATAGGCTTTTGAAAACGCAATCGCCGCCCCGTAAGGTGTCTCCCGGGTATCCCCCGCCGCCAGAATGACCTGGAGCAGGGATCCTATCAAGACCACGGTTATGAGGGCAATTTTGCTATCCTGTGACATCGCGACTCCTCCTTATTACAAGATCGGGTATAGAGACATCAGCCGTTTCAAATAGCATGGAATCCGTGCCGACACAAGTTTTTTTAGATGAGCGGTCCTGCCAGCCAGGTGCCCGGCCAGGGGCCTCACCTGTTGACCGCCGCGCCGATTTACGGTATCTTCCAATTGTCGGAAAATGCAGGAAAATATTCCCGGGCCGCTTCCGACCCCACCCTGGCCCGGCAAAGGAGGCACCGCCTGAAGCTATGAAAGAACTTCTGACCAGACTGCGTCACAGCCTGATGGCGAAACTGATAATCACTGTCGGATTGATTCTACTGGCGTCCATGTCCATATGGGCATTTGTCAATATCCAGTCCCAGCGGGAGAAGATGCGTGCCCAGGTGACGGCCGGAGCCGATCGGCTGGGCAATACCATTGTCCTGGGGGCCCGTTATGCCATGATGCTCAATTCCCGGGATGATATCAACCAGATTATCAAAAACATCGGCCAGCAGCGTGAAATCCAGGCGATTCGCATCTATAACAAGGAAGGTACCATCAAGTTTTCCAAAAATATGCAGGAGGTGGATACCAGCACCAATATCAAAGCTGAGGCTTGTGACATATGCCATCGCACCGATCCACCCATTGTCGACCTTACCCTCGAGCAGCGCGTCCGCTTAATCAAGTCTGACCTGGGATACGTCCAGATCGGTATTATCAAACCCATTTTCAATGACCCGAGCTGCGCGACCGGGGATTGCCATTTTCACCCGGCTGATAAAAAAGTGCTCGGGGCGCTCGACATGGTGTTTTCATGTGAGCGGACGGATCGTGAGATTATCAGTTTTGAAAAAGAGATTATCGGTCTGGCGCTTTTCGTGTTTGTCCTGACGGCCGGAATGATATTTGTCCTTTTTATGAAGTTCGTCAATCGCCCCATCAGTCTGTTGGTCGAGGGAACCGGCCGGATTGCCAATGGCCAGTACGACGAAAAGATACATATTGATACGAACGGTGAATTTGGCATGCTGGCCGACTCCATCAATGAGATGGGCAGTTCCATCGGTACCAAACAGGTTGAATTGAACCGGCAGAAAGATGAGTATCAGCGATTGTTCGATTCAGTACCCTGCCTGATTACTGTCCAGGACCGGGATTACAAGCTGCTCGGCTATAATCAGGAGTTTGCCGAGAATTTCAATCCCGATCCCGGGGATTTTTGCTATCATGCTTATAAAGGCCTGATGGGCAAGTGTGAAAAGTGTCCCGTGGAAAAAACATTCAACGATGGCCAGTCGCATTACAGTGAGGAGTCGGGTACCGGGAAGGACGGCCGGCCGACCCACTGGATTGTGAAGACATCTCCGGTAAAAAATGATGCCGGGGAAGTTGTCGCCGCCATGGAGATCAGCCTGGATATCACTCACCGGAAAGTCCTTGAACAGGAACTGAAAAAGTCCGAAGCGAAATACCGGGCTATTTTCGATAATATTCCCAACCCGGTTCTGGTCATGGACCAGGCTTCATTTGAAATCCTGGACTGTAACGACAGTGTCCAGCCGGTCTACGGATATTCGGCTGCGGAAGTTGTGGGGCGCTCCTTTCTCGATTTCTTCCTGGCGGAGGAGCGCGATTACTACGCGGTGAAGATCAGGGCCACGGCGGTACTCAACCAGGTTCGGCACCTGAATAAAAACGGTAAAACTATTTACGTTACCCTGCGCAGTTCCGCGTCGGAATATCCCGGGGGCAAAGTGCTGCTGGTCACCATCAGCGATATCACCAAGCGGCTGGAGACCGAACAGCAGCTCATCCAGGCCAGTAAGATGGCGACCCTGGGTGAGATGGCTACCGGCGTTGCCCATGAGCTCAACCAGCCGCTGTCAGTCATTAAGACGGCCAGCAGCTTTTTTATGAAAAAGATATCTAAAGATGAAATCATTCGTCCGGAGATTCTAAACGATCTTTCCAGCGAGATAGACAGCCACGTGGACCGGGCCACGAAGATCATCAACCACATGCGGCAATTTGGCCGCAAATCGGATATCACCCTCGAGCCCGTATCCGTGAACAGGGTTCTCAAGAAAGCCTTTGAGATTTTCAGTCAGCAGTTGAAGGTGCGGGGTATCGTGGTTGCGTGGGAAATCACCGACAACCTGCCGGCGGTACTGGCCGATGTGGGGCGTCTCGAGCAGGTGTTTATCAACCTGTTGATCAACGCCCGGGATTCAATCGAAGAAAAGTGGGAACAGGATGGCAGTTCCACTGGGGCGGGTACCATTAAACTCATGACCGGCCGGGAAGGTGAGGCCGTGGCGGTGAGCGTGTGTGACTCCGGCAAAGGCGTTCCGCCCGAAATCATGGATAAGGTATTCGAGCCTTTTTTTACTACCAAAAAAGTGGGCAAGGGGACCGGCCTGGGGCTCTCCATCAGCTATGGGATCATCAAAGAGTGCGGGGGGACCATACGGGTGCAGCCGGGGGAACCGGAAGGGGCCTGTTTTCTCCTCACGTTTCCGGTGGTGGCGGCGGAACGATAGCCCGGAGGCGCAGTCCGGAATAGAACGAAATAATACAGGACCGATTGGTTCCAGGGCGCCCGCTGTCGAAATCGAAATCGCTATCGGGATCGAAATCGACAACGGCAACGGTGCCCGATTTCGATCCCGATTTCGATTTCGAACATAAAAATAAGAGGTACACCAAAAGCCGAGTCCAAAAAATGACGATGACGGATGATGTGAAAAAAGAAGTCCTGCTGGTTGACGATGAGGCCGGTATCCGTAAAGTGCTGCGGATATCCCTGGAAGATAGTGGCTTTCGGGTACATACTGCGAAAGATGCCTACCAGGCCCTTGATTTGTTTAAGGTCCACGCACCGCCCGTAGTCATGACCGACATCAAAATGCCGGGGATGGACGGGATAGATCTGCTGAAAAAGCTCAAAAAAGCCAACCCCGATGTCGAGGTGATCATGATTACCGGTCATGGGGACATCGATCTGGCCATTAAAAGCCTGAAGTTCGAAGCCACGGATTTCATCACCAAGCCGATCCATGACGAAGCCCTGGCCATTGCGATGAAACGGGCCTGGGAACGCCTGTCGCTGAAACGGCAATTGCGGGAATATACCGAAAACCTCGAACAGCTGGTTGAAGAAAAAACCCGGCGCCTGGTAGATGCCGAGCGGTTGGCCGCCGTGGGGGAAACCGTGGCCGGCCTGAGCCACGCCATCAAGAATATTTCGGGGGGACTTTCCGGCGGTTCATTCGTACTCGAGCAGGGCCTGGATCTGGACAACCGGGACTATCTCGTTGACGGCTGGCAAATGCTGAAAAAGAACATCGACAAGATCACCGATCTTTCCATGGACCTGCTGGATTATGCCAAGGCCGACAGTCTGACCTACAAACGCTGCGACCCCAATGATCCCTTGCGGGAGGTTGCCGAGTTGATGGCGGAAAAGGCTGCTGCCACGGGGGTTGACCTTCGTGTGGATGCCTCCGAAACGCTCTTGCCGGTGGTTTGTGACCCGGATGCGGTGCATCGTTGCCTGTTGAATCTGGTTACGAACGCCCTGGAGGCCTGTGTGGAAAATGAAAATTGCCAGGAACCCAAAATAATCAGCCTTCAGTCGCTGCCGGTCGAGGGGTGGGGGGTTGAGTTCCGGGTAACGGATAATTGCGGTGGTATGGATCCGGTGACGCTCTCTAAAATATTCAACCCCTTTTTCAGTTCCAAAGGCCGGTCCGGGACCGGTATCGGCCTGATGCTGACTAAAAAAATAGTCGATAAACACGGCGGCATTATAACCGTTCGTTCCGGAAAGGGTGAAGCGACTGTTTTTACCATAAAACTCCCGGTTCTTTCCACGGAACAAATTCCCGCCCCACCCGCATAAACGGCCCGCTTGAAACCGGCGATATACCGAATTGTCATAAGTATGTTCCGTTCTTTTGTCACTCTGAGCGGAGCGAAGAGTCCCCTACAAAATAAGGTGGTGCTGCGATGTGAGGGATTCTTCGTCGTTTCACTCCTCAGAATGACGGGGTAGATCAATCGGAACATATTTTTGGCAATCGCTATACCGTTCAAACCTCGTGGCGAAAAGCCATTCATTGCAGCCCTGCCGGTGAACGAATCAGGCTAATTTCCCATCCATCCCGGGGGTTTTAATCCTGAGAATCGGGCCACAGGAGGCCTGCATCTGCCAATCTGCCCGTAAAAAACCTGCCTGCCACGAAACATCCGGTAATAAATATGTGGGTAATAACAGTGCATTGAAGTCAATTTAACTTTTTTAGGTTTGATTCAAAAAAGATATTGACAGAGAACCCTTTTCTTGACAAATAAAGTCGGGAAGTAACTACACCAACAAGGTCGGGAATATTGTGCGTAATTGAGGTCAGGAAAGGCTGGAGCGCCCTATGTTGATCGCACCCAAAAAACAGCAGTATGCCATTCGCGCCATGCTCGAACTTGCCAGGCATCACGGCCAGGGACCCATTAAAATATCCGATATTGCCGAGGCCCAGTCCATTCCCCAGCGTTTTCTTGAAGTGATTCTCAACCAGTTGAAAAGCAGTGGCTACGTTGGTTCCAAAAGGGGGTATTTCGGAGGGTATCAGCTGATCAAACTCCCGGGTGATATCCGGGTGGGAGATATCGTCCGGCATATCCAGGGTGAAAAGGACCTCATTGAGTGTATCGCCTGTGTAACCGAGGAGAAGTGCCCCCTTGAAGGGCGGTGCTCCCTGTTTCATATGTGGGAAAACGTGAAGGATGCTATTTTTGGTGTTTATGACGCCACAACCCTTCAGGATCTGCTCGAAGGCGGTCCGGATAGCGGGCGGGGGAAGTGCGAATCATGAATTGTACCCGTCCACAAACGGCATCTTTTGGCCCGGAGCGGCGTTTTCACTATTTTGATATCCTCGACATAGGTTCAACTATGCCTGCGGTATCAAAATCGTTCAAGCCTTGCTCCGAACCAAAATCTACCGTTTGTGGACGGGCACTGATCTGGTTTTCTATTTCTGGCAATTCTAATCAAGGATTTGAACTATGAACAAGGGAAGTTCGTTGTTACGGTGGAGTGGTCTGCTGACGGCGGTCGCGGTGGTAGTGGTATTCGGTACCCACGGATTTGCCGCTTTGACCGGTAAAGACCCGGCGCAGAGACCGGATGTTATCAAGATCGAGGTGATGCAGAAATTCGGTGACCTCGAAAGACCCGCGGTGACATTTTTTCACGACAAGCATACTGCCGCCGTACAGGAGATGGGCAAGGACTGCACGGCCTGCCACGAGCAAAAAGACGGCAAGCTGGTGTTGATGTACAAAAGAGATGCCGATCTTTCCGGGCAGGCGGTTATGGATACCTACCATGACAACTGCATTGCCTGCCATAAGGCGGCCACCGGCAAAAATATCAAGTCAGGCCCGGTGACCTGTAATGGCTGCCATGACCGTACAAACACAACGGTTTCTTCCCGGGCGCCGGTCGGCCTGGATAAATCCCTGCACTTCAGACATGACAAAACTTTTTCCGGTAAATGTGAAAAATGCCACCATGCCTATGACGAAAAAAAGAAAGAGCTCTTCTACGCCAAAGGCAAGGAGGGCAGCTGTCGGTACTGTCATGGCGAAAAGACTGTGGACAACAAGGTTTCGTTCCGGACCGCCGCCCACATGGACTGTGTTGGGTGCCATGTAAAACTGACCGCCAGGAATAAAGACGCCGGTCCGATTCAATGCGCCGGTTGTCATGACGCGGCCGTCCAGGCGCAGTACAAGGTCGCCGGTGATGTCCCGCGGATGAAGCGCAACCAGCCCGATGTTGCTTTAATTAATAAGGAGAAAGCCGGGCAGATGAATCGGGTGGCGTTTGCCCACAAGGCCCACGAAGGGTACGCCGACAACTGTCGGGTGTGTCATCATAAAGAAATGACCGCCTGCAATGACTGCCACACGGTTGCCGGCAAGAAAAAGGGCGGCTTCATCACCCTCGAGACGGCCATGCATCAATTGAACAGTGACACCAGCTGTTTCGGCTGCCATACGAGCCAGAAACAGGCGAAAAATTGTGCCGGCTGTCACGCCCAGATGGAAACCCGCAAAAGGAAAGATAGTGCCACCTGCTTGAGTTGCCATACGACCCCGTCCAGTCTGATCGTACCGGACGCCGGTGAGGATGAGCGCGCGGCCATTGCCGCGATTGAACTGCAGAGCCGCGGGTTGGAATCTCCCCGCTACGATAAGGAAGACATTCCCGCGGAAGTCGAGATCAAACTCATCGCGGACAAATACGAAGCGGTGAAGTTTCCCCACCGCAAAATTGTGAACAAACTGATGAGCAACATACAGGGCAACAAGCTGGCCGGATATTTCCACTCCCAGCCCGGGACCCTGTGCCAGGGCTGTCACCATAACAGCCCGGCTACGGCCAAACCGCCCAAATGTGCGAGCTGCCACATGACCCCGCTTGACCATAAAGACCTGTATCGGCCGGGGCTCATGGCGGCTTACCACCGCCAGTGTATGGGGTGCCATGCCCAGATGGGGATAGAAAAACCTTCTAATGTCGATTGTACCGGTTGCCATATAGAGAAAAAGTAAGGACGGCAGTTGGACCGTAAATTATTAGTAGAGGTGCTTTAAATGTCCATATCAAGAAGAAAATTTTTAGGATGGATCGGCGCAGCCGGCCTGGCCACAACGGTGGGAAGGCGGGACGCGGCTGCCGGCGGTAAGCATTTTACCGGTTACCCCCGAAGTGGCGGTGTGCTGCACGACGCCACTTTGTGTATCGGCTGTCGGGTATGTGAAGCGGCCTGTAATGAGGTCAATGAACTGCCCGCACCCGCCAAACCATTTAAGGACCAGGCCGTTCTCGAGGAAAAGCGCCGGACGAACAGTAAGACCTATACCGTGGTCAATAAGTATGCGGATGGTGGGCCCAAAGGACAGCCGGTATTTCGAAAAAACCAGTGCAACCACTGCCTGGAACCGGCCTGCGCTTCCGCCTGTTTTGTGGAAGCTTTCAAGAAAACACCCTCCGGGGCCGTTACCTATGATCCCTCGGTTTGTGTGGGCTGCCGCTATTGTATGATTGCCTGCCCCTTTGAAATCCCCACCTACGAATATGATAACCCGACCACACCGGTGGTCAGAAAGTGCACGATGTGCCACCCGCGCCTCCGTAAAGGCCAGCTTCCCGGATGTGTGGAAAAGTGCCCCACGGAAGCCCTTGTTTTTGGTGAACGCCAGGATTTGATCAAGATTGCCCGGGAGCGGATCCGCAAACATCCGGACCGGTATGTGGACCATATATACGGGGAGTACGAGATGGGCGGGACCAGCTGGCTCTATCTTTCCGGGACGCCCTTCGCACAGCTGGGAATGCGGGAGGATCTCGGGGTTACCCCGGCACCGCAACTCACCAAAGGTGCCCTGGGCGCGGTACCCATGGTGGTCGGACTGTGGCCGGTGTTTCTGACCGGCGTCTGGGCCATGACCAAACGCAAGGAAAAGATAGCCGCCGAGGAACAGGACAGTGCGGTTGCGTCAGCGGTTGAACAGGCCAATAGCGCGTCGGCTGAAAAACTGGCTGCAGCGCTTGACAAAGCGGCCAAGGAGAAGGCGGCCGCCATTGAAAAAGAAGTAAAAATGGCGGTTGCGGAGGCTGAAAAAGCCTGGGAAGAAAAAGCTGCGTCCGAAGGTGAAGAAACCGACACCGGGACACAAGATGAGGAGGAGGAATCCTGATGTCTGAACACGCTGCCACAGACAGCAAATCATATCTCAGCACGTTTAATGTCATCGCCGGGATCATCGTGATCGTGGGCCTGATTGTGACCGCCATGCGCTTCATCGGCGGCTTGGGCACGGTTACCAACCTGTCGGATTACAACCCCTGGGGCATCTGGATCGGGTTTGACCTGCTCTGCGGTGTCGCCCTGGCTGCCGGCGGTTACGTGACCTCCGCCGCCTGTTACATTTTCGGCATGAAACGTTTTCACTCGGCGGTGCGCCCGGCCATCCTGACCGGTTTCCTGGGGTACGCACTGGTTTTTGTGGCCCTTTTATACGACGTGGGGCGCCCGGTGCGACTGGTGCTGGCCTATCCGTTCGTGGTACAACAGGGCACATCATCCCTGTTGTTTGAAGTAGGCCTGTGCGTGGCCTTGTATCTGAACGTGCTTTTCCTGGAGTTCTGCCCGGCCGCGCTGGAGTGGCTGGGAATCCGGAAGTTACGTGATATCCTGGTGAAGGTCACCATGGTGCTGACAATTTTCGGGGTGGTCCTGAGTACCCTGCACCAGTCGTCTTTGGGAGCCCTTTTTCTGATTGCGCCCTCCAAACTGCACCCCCTGTGGTACTCCCAGTACATCCCGGTTTACTTTTTCGTGTCCAGCGTGATCGCCGGGCTATCCATGGTTCTTTTTGAGAGCACGCTGGCGCATAAATACTTTCACCACAAGATGGACGATACCCATCTCGGCGAAAGTAATGGGTTGACCATGGGGTTCGGCAAGGCTGCTGCGTTGGTGCTGGCCGGCTACTTTACCATCAAGGTGATCGGTATCGCGGTCGACGACAACTGGCATTACCTGGCCACCGGCTGGGGCGCGTGGTACCTGGTCGAATTGATCGGCTTTGTCGCACTGCCCTGCTTTCTTTTTGCCATCGGGGTCCGGGACGGCAATCTAAAACTGATTCGTTACACGGCAGTCTGGAGCGTGCTGGGCATCATCGTCAATCGGCTCAACGTGTCGGTGATTGCCTTTAACTGGCACCTGCCGGCTGCGGACCGCTATTTTCCGCATCTTCTGGAAATCGTGACCTCCGTGTTTATCGTGACCATCGGGGTTATCGCCTATCGGTTTATCGTGAACAACATGCCGGTACTCTACGAGCATCCGGACTACAAAGAAGAACATTGATGCAATAGCTTCTACTGGGTAAAGGACATAACCAATGGAACAGGCTTTTTACACACTTCATGATTTTATGGTGCATACCAAGGCGGTCATCTATGTGCTGATGGGGCTCTGGCTGATCGGCGTGATCGGCTTCTGGCATTTTCTGACCGGAAGAGACGACGACTGATACACGTTCGCAGCAAGGGAACCCATTTTTTACGGCAGCCTCTTGTTGATGTAAGGAGAAAAAAATGTACGAATTTGTAACCGGGCCGTTGGCATGGATTTCTTTTTTAATCTTTTTCATCGGCGTTATAGTAAGAGCGGTGATGTATGTACGCGGGCTTAGATGGAACCTCGACCGGGTGGCCTACCGGGAGTTTCCCCTGTATGGCTTCAAGGGGGCCGTCCGATCCATTGTGGCCTGGCTGATTCCTTTCGGTACGCGCGCCTGGCGGCAAAACCCGGGGTTCACCGTCCTGGTATTCATTTTTCATATCGGTTTGCTGGTGACGCCGTTATTGTTGCTGGCCCACAACCTGATTCTAAAGGAACGCTGGGGGTTCAGTTTCCTGACCCTGCCCGAACCGGTAACCGATATCATGACGATCGTGATGCTGCTGGCCGCGCTGTTCATACTTTTGCGGCGGTTTGCGGTTCCAGAGGTAAGGATTCTGACCACGGGCTATGACCTGCTGGTGCTGGCCATTGCCGTGGCCCCTTTTATTACCGGCCTGCTGGCCTATCACCACGTGGGCGATTACCAATTCTGGCTGATCCTGCATATCCTGAGCGGTGAGGTCTGGCTGATCGCTATTCCCTTTACAAAACTGTCCCACTTTGTCCTGTTTTTCATGTCCCGGGCCCAGATTGGGATGGACTTTGGTATCAAGCGCGGCGGTATGAAAGGCCGCGGGATGGCATGGTAAGTATTTGTATCCGCATACAAACTACAATTTGTGAGCGCATACTTTAACAACTAAAAATTTCGGGAATGAATCAAATGGCTGAAGGCACACTTTGCAATAAAAAGACGGTGAATACCAAAGAGGAACTCCAGGCGCTTTTGAACGACAAAAGCGGGAAGCTCTATTACGAGGAGATGACCCACCTCGATGTGGATCATGCCAAAATTCAGACCGTATTGAAAAATACGTTTAAATCCCGGATGAAGACCTGGCTGGAAATCTGCGCCCATTGTGGTATGTGCGCGGAAAGTTGCTATATCTACATGGTGAACAACAAGGACCCCAAGCAGGTCCCGTCCTATAAGATCCAGTCGACGCTGGGTGAAATCGTCAAGCGTGAGGGCAAGGTAAGCAATGAATTCATGCATATGTGCATGGACACCGCCTGGTCAAAATGTTCATGCTGCAATCGCTGCGGGATGTATTGCCCGTTTGGGATTGATATGGGGGTTATGTTTGGTTATCTCCGGGGCATCCTTTACGGCCAGGGGTTTGTGCCCTGGGAGCTCAAGATCGGTGCCGGGATGCACCGGATTTACCGGGCCCAGATGGACGTCACCACCGAAGACTGGGTGGAGACCTGCGAGTGGATGGCCGAAGAATACGAAGATGATTACCCGGGGCTGGAAATCCCGGTGGACAAACCGGATGCGGACATCATGTACACGGTTAACGCCCGGGAGCCCAAACATTATCCGGAAGACCTGGCCGAGGCGGCCATCTTGTTCCATGCGGCCGGTGAGAACTGGACCGTCCCGTCGGAAGGCTGGGAAGAGACCAGCCTGGCCATGTTTGCCGGTGATTGGGAAGCCTGTAAAATGCAGGTGGAATCCGTCTATGCCGCCATGGAAAAACTCAAACCCGAACGGATGGTGGTTACCGAGTGTGGTCACGCCTACCGGGCCACCGTCATCGAGGGGCCGTACTGGGCGGGTATCAAGTCGGGCCAGACCCCGGTCCCGAGTTTTCATTACGTGGAGTGGGTGGCGGAAGCACTGAGGGAAGGGAAGATCAAGATCGATCCGGCTAAAAAGATCAAAGAACCGGTTACCTACCAGGATTCCTGTAACTACATCCGCAACGCGGGCCTGAAGGACGCCGCCCGTGAGATCATGAGCTACATTGCCGAGGATTTTCGTGAAATGACGCCTTGCAAGGAGCATAACTTCTGCTGCGGCGGGGGCGGCGGGATGAATGGGATCGGACGCTACCGCGAGGAGCGCAATATCGGGTTGAAAATGAAGCGGGACCAGATTCTGGCCACCGGCTGTAAACTGGTGGTTGCCCCGTGCCACAACTGCTGGGATGCCATCCGTGACCTGGAAGAGGTTTATGAGGTGGGCATCCGGTGGTCGTTCTTGAAGCCGCTGCTGATCAAGATGATGATTGTACCTGACCACATGAAGCCACCGGAGGAGTAAACGACCGGGTATTTTACTTTGTGCCGGATGGCCTGGATTGGGAACTGGTGGCTGGCATTTACCGGGGTATTGGGGTATCATGAGTACATGATGAATACAATATTGATGAGAGTTGACGGCTCCCTGGAGGTCAATCGGAAGATGGTTGACCAACAGCCGCTTAAGTACCTTAACGCCGGGATCGAACTGGAAAGTAGCTATACCCTTAGAAGCTTTTTCCAGATGTTGAAACGTTATCCGGAATTACCGGAGCTTAACGAGTTCAGTGCGAATCTTGTCGAGCAATATGACCAGAGTCCGTCCAGTGGATGTGTATATCCCGGCATAGATTGCCTGGAGATGGGCAAGACCGTCGAGATGATTGGCTTCCCCGGGAAACCCCGCCTTGAAATCTATCATACGTTTCAGGGCCGCCGTGGCGATGATTTGAGTGAAATTCGATCTATCAGCCTGGAGCACCTTCTCGATTTGTCGGTTTGCCTGGGCAGGCTGCGGCATGTGGTTTTTGGAGACAGGATGGATGAGTTCGAGTTTGATACCGTTTATAATCTGTTTGAGTTTATGGAAGCCATTATCTGGGAATTGAGCTTCCACGGGACTCCGGAACACTGCAATATATAGTTGGAATACCCAGGTCTTCATCAGGAGGTCAGCCATGTTTAAAAAGTTATTGTTCGCCACCACGGGCTCCCCGACATGTGACAACGCCGCCAAGGTTGCGTTTGATCTTGAATTGAAATGGGATGCGAAGCTCCACATTTTTCATGTGCTGGGTCTGCCGAGCCACGGGTTCAGCCCGTATGTCAAAGACATGCGGACCGGTGAAACCGAATACGCGGATGAGGATTATATTGATTGGGTGAAGGAAGAACTGAAAAACACCTACGACACTCTGCTTGAAGACAGTGAAAACTCGGTTATCGAAACCGTCGTCGGTGCCCCTGCGCGGGAAATTCTTAGAAAAGCGCGCCAGGAAGACATGGATATGATTGTTATGGGCGCACACACCCGCGAAGAGGATGTCGGCGCCACGCGCTACCGCTCTGTCGTGGGCAGCACCATGCAGAAAGTGGCCAAGGCAGCCCGGTGCCCGGTTGTCATTATCAACCGCCCCTGTACCACCTGTTGGAAACTCTTTTCAAACATCGTGATCGGGACCGATTTTTCGAGGGCATCGGAATCGGCCTTCCGCTGGGCTGCTAAACTGGCCAAAACCGTGGGGGCCAAACTGCACGTGTTTCATGCCGCCGATATTTCTTTGGGCAGTACCGGGCAGATAAAGAGCCAGGTTGAAATTGAGGCCCAGATCGCTGAGGCCAAGGAAAAGATAGATAAAAAATACATGCCGCTGCTGGAAGGCTATGACAACGTCGATGTTGAGATCTGGGAAGGGACTCCGTATGTCGAAATCCTGAAATTTGCGCGGGATAAACAGGCCGACTTGATCGTTATGGCGCACCATACCCGGGAAGTTGATCTGGAGGACGCGGAACTCGGCAGTACGGTCGAACAAGTTGTCTTGCGGGCTGCTTGCCCGGTGGCCAGTGTGAATCACCCCGATAAAGCGGTATAGTACCTTACCCATCCCCGGCCGGCCCGCAGTTACCTGACACGGGTCGGCCGCTTAGTTTTGGAGACAGGCAGCTGATAATGGAAAAACGCAAGGTTCTTATCGCCGATGACGAGATGGACATGCGGATTTTTCTGAAAACCCTGCTTGAAACCAGCGGCTACCAGCCTTTCATTACCCGTGATGGTCGTGAAGGGCTGCAGAAGGCGCGGGAAGTGATTCCCGACCTGATTATACTGGATGTCATGATGCCCGGTGAGGGTGGGCCCCAGACTTACCGTCGGCTGAAGTCGGATCAAGAACTTGCGCATATTCCCGTGATCATGCTTTCCGGCGTTAAAAAAGACTCCTTTTTTCACTATCTCAAAATGTTGAATGTGGGGGCCGGGGGCGGGATTCCTCTGCCCGCAGCCTATTTCGAAAAACCGGTCAAGCATGATGATCTTATCAAGGCGATTCGATCAATCCTGGATCCAGACGCATGACACTGGAACCTATCTCAAAAGACTTTTTTTAGATAAGTTCTACCCCGGAGCATATACCCAAATGGACAATACGATCCTGCTGGTCGATGACGAAGAAGGCATCCGGAAGGTTCTCGGAATTTCCCTTGAAGACAGCGGCTACAACGTTCTCAAGGCGGAAAACGGAGAGCAGGCCCTGGAACTGTTTCAAAGGCACCGCCCTCAGATTGTGCTTACGGACATCAAGATGCCGGGTATGGATGGCATCGCTTTGCTCAAAGCCATCAAAAAGGAAAGCCCGGATACGGAAGTGATCATGATTACCGGCCACGGAGATATGGAACTGGCCATTCAGAGCCTTAAACTGGAAGCCACGGATTTTGTCACCAAACCTATCAATGATGATGTCCTTGACATTGCCCTGAAGAGAGCCAATGAACGCCTGGATATGCGTGGCCAGCTGAGAGCGTATACGGAAAACCTGGAAAACCTGGTTGCGGAAAAGTCCGCCCGGCTGGTGGAGCTTGAACGCCTGGCGGCCCTGGGACAGGCGGTTGACGGGCTGTCGGCGGCCATTGTGGATATTGCCGGCGATCTCGAGGGCGGGCTCCGCTACTTCAATGAAATGCCCTGCTTTGTCTCCATCCACAACCGTCAGTTGAAGGTCCTGGCCGCAAACCAGCTTTACAAAGACCGGCTGGGAGACAAGATCGGGAGTGACAGCTGGGCGATCTACCAATCGGTTCATGCTGACGGTGGCGATTGCCCGGTGGCCAAAACATTTGAAACGGGCCTGGGGGTGCGCCAGAAAGAGACCCTCCGCTATGCCGACGACCGCGAGTTCCCGGTGATCGTCCACACTGCGCCGATCACGAACACATCCGGAGAGATGGAACTGGTCCTGGAGATATCGGTGGATATTTCCGAGGTGCAGCGACTGCAGGAAGAACTGCGGAGCAGCCGGGAGCGTTATCAGCAGCTTTTCGATGAAGTTCCCTGCTATATAACCGTTCAGGATCCGGACTTTAACCTGACGGCCGCCAACCGCAAGTTCCAGGAAACCTTCGGCGAGCGAGCCGGTGAGCACTGCTTCCAGGTGTACAAGAACCGGGAGAGGGCCTGCGAAGATTGTCCGGTTGAAAAAACATTTAAGGACGGGCAATCGCACCAGTCTGAGATGGTGGTTACCGCCAGTTCCGGACAGCAGATAAATGTGCTGGTTTCCACTGCGCCGATCCGGGATGCCTCCGGTGAAATTTCCCAGGTTATGGAGATGGCTACCGATATCACCCAGATCAGGCAACTGCAGGATCATCTGGCCTCGCTGGGCATGATGATCGGGTCCATTTCCCATGGGGTCAAGGGGATCTTGACCGGCCTGGATGCCGGGGTTTACCTGTTGACCTCCGGATTGAACCAGACCGATGACGACAAGGTCAAAGCGGGCGTCGATGCCGTCCAGACAATGTCGGAACGAATCCGCAAGCTTTTCCTGGATATCTTATATTACGTCAAAGATCGCCCTCTGCGCATCGAAACAGTAACGGTGCAGTGTTTTATCAACGACCTTACGGATATCGCCAGCTCCAAATTTATCAACACCCCGGTAGAATTTACCCAAAAACTGGACGGTCCGGCCGGAGAATTCCAGATTGACGAGGTCGCCCTCCAATCTGCCCTGATCAGCATTATCGAAAATGCCCTGGATGCCTGCCTGGATGATATTTCGAAATCCGAACACGTGGTGCGTCTTGAGGTTGAGCCCGGCACTGCAGGGGTGGCTGTGCGGGTCATCGACAACGGCACCGGCATCAACCCGGAAAACCAGGAGAAGATGTTTACCCTCTTTTTCTCATCCAAGGGTCGCCGGGGGACCGGGTTTGGTCTCTACCTGGCCCGGGAAATTGTCGCCCAACACGGCGGCTCCATCACCGTTGATTCAACTTCCGGCCAGGAGACCTGCTTTACCCTGCGTTTGCCCCGTATATACACCCAGGCCGGGTGATTGCCTCCAGGTAAAACAACCCCCTAATAATATAATCGCATCTTTGCGGAACCCTGATCGCGGGACCTGTTGCGGCTGTCCGGCGATGGCCGTGCAGCGCTATTTTTAACTTGACGCTGTAATGGTCTGTAGTGTAATTAGACCAGTTAATTGTTGCAAAATAGAGCCTTGACAATATCTGGTAGTCAAAAAGTCAGTTTGCCTATTGGAAAAAGATGATCCAGGGGAATCAACAACAAATTCTGACTGTTTCCCAGGTAGCTGCCATTTGCGGGGTGAACCGCAATACAGTTGGCTTATGGATCCGCTCCCGGAAACTGCATGCCGAGCGAAAAGGCCGCAACTATTCGATTCCGGCCTCGGAATTGATCTTCTTTCTAAAATCTACCGGTCGGGAAATCCCGGACCAGTTAGCCGCCGGTGCCGACCTGGCACCCCTTTTTCGAACCATCCAGAAATGCTGGGACTATTTTCAAAGCAGTAACCATCTTAATGGCTGCCGGGGGTGTGCGGTTTTCAAAAACCAGCTGGAACCCTGCTTTGTGGGCAAGGATTCATCGGCAACCTTTTGCCAGGGGCAATGCGGGGACTGTCGCTATTTCCAGGAAACCTTTCTGCCCCGGATTCAACTGGTGCATCAACTGGATATGCCGGCGGCCGTGTACAAGGACTTTCATTTCTGGGGCGGGAATGCATCCTGGGCCCGGGTTGTAGGACGGGTTGAAAAAGAGCTTATCGGCCTCGGAATTGAAAATATCTTCCACCAGGACTCGCTGGGGGTGGTGATGGCCAGTTTTAAAAAAAGGGCCTTTGGTGATCCGTCGGTCCCCCGGACGGACAATGTGTATGTGGTGAATGCCCGGCTGGAAAAAGTGGCCCTGACGATATCGGCCTATCCGCTGGTTGAACCGGCCGGTGCGTGGCTGCTGCTGGGAGATACCCGGTCGGAGGAGAGTAAACGGTCGGGCGAACCGGCCCGGACGTAGAAGAGAGCTTCCAAACAGACCCTTTAAGGAGGGATTATGACAGAGATAGAAAACTGGGATTGGGAACCGGGTGAAAAAAAGATCGCCTTTGGGGAATGGGGCGACCAGTTCACCTGGGTTGAGGAACCGCAGGCCAGTCCGGATGGTGAGCAGGTGGCCGCGATCGTCAATGTCGATGAGGGGGAGTTCAAGGTCTGTGTGAACGGTACCCCCTGGGAGGAGACTTTCGAAAAGATCTGGTACCTGCGTTTTTCACCGGATGGCCGCCTCACGGCGATAGTGGCCGATATGGGCGAATGGACCCTGGCCGTGGACGGCGTTCCCTGGGAAAATATGTATGACTACCTGTGGGACACCCAGTTCAGCGAAGATGGTAAGAAGATCGTTGCCGCGGTCCAAAAAGAGATGACCTACAGCATGGCCGTGGACGGGGTTGCCTGGGAAGAGCAGTATGACAGCATGAACCACTTTGCGGTCAGCCGTGACGGCGCGGCCACGGCCGCCTCCGTGCAGGTGGCGTCCTATGGGGAGGCCGACATCGCGAAATTCCAGGAGGGTGCCTTCACGGCCGCCCTCAACGGCAAAGCGTGGGACAGCCGGTTTGTAAACGTTTGGAATATGGCGATCAGTCAAGACGGCCAGAATCTGGCCGCCGAGGTGAGAACAACGCTGTATGATTACACTATCGCGGTGAACGGGCAGACCTGGGACAAGAGCTACACCAGTGTCTGGGAACCGGTTTTCAATCCGCTGACGGGGGCCGTGGTTGCGCCGGTGCGGATCGACGGGAAATGGGCCCTGGCCGCGGACGGAAACCTTCTCTGGGACCGCAAGTTTGTCCAGTTGTGGCATCAGCTCTTCAGCCCGAATGGGCAAAAGATCGCGGCGGTTGTGGCTCCGGCCTACGGGAAGTGGACGGTTGCCGTAGATCAACAGCCCTGGTCGGTTACCTTCGATGATCTGGTGGAAGAAGTGGTGTTCAGCCCGGATTCTACGCGGGTCGCAGCTTTGGGGAAAAGCGGATCAAGTTGGCACGTGGCGGTTGACGGGGCCGCGTGGCAAAACAGCTTCGACATGGCCTGGCAGCCGGTATTCAGCCCCGGGGGCGAAACGGTGGCTGCCCGGGTCGAAAAGAACGGCAAGTACACCATTGCCCTCAATGACCAGCTGTGGAAACAGGAGTGCGATGCCCTCTGGGATCCGGTATTCAGTCCGGATGGCGATAAACTGCTGGTGCGTTCCGTGGAGGCCGGTGTTTATTACCGGCGGGTGGTGCCGGTTGCAGACTTTGCAAGTTAATCAGGGAGGATACGATGCAGCAGCTATATAATTTTGTCAGCGGCCCCCTGGTGTGGGTGGCCTTTATTCTGTTTATCGGCGGCAGCCTGTACCGGATTATCAGTATGCTCCGGCTGGTCAATGCCAAGGAAAAATGGATTTTCAGCTATATGAGCTGGAATTACAGTTTCAGGTCTATTTTTCACTGGCTGACCCCTTTTGCCACGGTCAATATGCGCAAACACCCGGTCATGACTACGGTAACGTTCATTTTTCACCTGTGCCTGCTGATAACCCCCCTTTTCCTGCTGGGGCATATCGTTCTTTTTGATGAAGCCTGGAATATCAGTTGGGCGACCCTGCCCGACGGGGTGGCGGACATCATGACCCTGGCCGTGGTGGGCAGCTGCCTGTTTTTCTTGCTGCGCCGGCTGTTTTCCCCGGAAGTGCAGTATGTCACTTCGGCGTCGGATTTTGTTATCCTGGCCATCGTGGCCGCGCCGTTCATTACCGGCTATATGGCTTACCAGCAGTGGTTTAACTACCCGGTCATGATGATTTTACATATTGTGTCCGGAGAGATCATGCTGGTTGCGATTCCATTTACCCGTTTGAGTCACATGCTTTTTTCTCCGTTTACACGGGCCTATATGGGTTCCGAATTCGGCGGGGTCCGGCATGCCCGGGACTGGTGATCGGGCGATAAACGTCTGACTGATTTTTAGCATTAGTTGTCAACGTAATTGATCCATCTATCTGCTCACAAGGAGCTGAAAATGACTGCAACCGAAGAAAATCCGGTACAAGAAAAGGTTCTTGATGAAGCTACTGAAGCCGGCCTCGCGAAACTGACCGAAGAGAAGATACAACAGGTCATTAATAAAGTTCTCGTTGGAGAAACCGGTGCCCGGCTGAAGACCTACGTGCAAACCTGTATCCATTGCGGGCTCTGTTCGGACGCCTGTCACTATTATCTTTCCCACGACAAAGATCCGGCCTATTCGCCGGTCGGAAAAGTCAAGCAGACCATGTGGGAAATCATAAAAAGAAAGGGGCGGGTCGATATCGATTTTGTCCGGGACATGGTGCGGATTTCCCAGACCGAGTGCAACCTGTGTAAGCGCTGCGCCATGTATTGTCCTTTCGGGATTGACATCGCCTACATCATGACGGTGGTCAGGCGTATGAACCATCTGCTGGGGGTTACGCCCCGATATATTCAGGATACCGCCCATAGCCATTCCGTCACCATGAACCAGATGTGGGTCAAGGCTGACGAATGGCCGGATACCCTGCAGTGGCAGGAGGAAGAGGCCCAGGCTGAAATTCCCACCCTGCGGATTCCCCTGGAGAAAGAGGGGGCGGATATCATGTATTCCGTGATCGGTCCGGAACCCAAATTCCAGGCCCAGTTGATCTACCAGGCGGCGGTTATCATGGATGTGGCCGGGGTCAACTGGACCATGCCGGCCTCCTCGGGATGGGACAACAGCGATATGGCCATGTTCACCGGCGACAATGAGTTGATGGGGCGTTTGAAACGGCATCATTTTGAAACCGCCACCCGCCTGAAGGTGAAGAAGATCGTCATGGGTGAGTGTGGGCACGCCTTCCGGTCCGTGTACGATGTGGGCAACCGCTGGCTGGGATGGAAAAACTCGCCGATACCAATTGTCCACGCCATCGAGTTTTATTACGATCTTCTCAAGTCAGGCAAGATCAAGATCAAGAAGAAATTCGAGACACCGGTCACCCTGCACGATCCGTGCAATGTGGTGCGCGGCGGTGGATTGCACGAGAAAGCCCGGTATGTCGTCCGGGCGATCTGTGAAGAACTGATCGAAATGCACCCCAACCGGGAGCACAATTACTGCTGTATCGCCGGAGGCGGCGTGATCAATTGCGGCCCGCCCTATAAGATGACCCGCATGGAAGGCAACAAGGTCAAGGCGGAACAGCTTTTCGAGTCTAAAACAAAAGGGGCCAAGGTGCTGATTGCCCCCTGTCACAACTGTCACAGCGGCCTGGAGGATATCATTCATCACTTCGGAGTCGGACAGGAAATTAAATTCATCGGTGATATCCTTTATGAAGTCATGGAAAAACCGGAAGTATAACAGGAGGCGCGTAAAAATGAGAAACCGCATAATTATGATCGCTTTCATCGGCCTGATATCAGCTTTGCTGCTTACCAGCGCGTACTCCCAGGAAGACATGGTGGCAGTGGACAACGGCGTGTTTGAGAATGCCCGGCGTTCACCGTCCATTTTTATACATGACGCGCACAATGAAAATGCCGGAATTGAAGAGTGCTCTGAATGTCACCATGTTTACGAAGAGGGAGAGCTGGTTGAAGATGAATCATCCGAGGACCAGGCCTGTTCCGACTGTCACGAGATTGAATCCGAAGGCAGCCGCCCCGGATTGATGAAGGCTTTCCATAAAAATTGCAAGGGGTGCCACGCGAAAGAGAAAGCGGGGCCGGTCATGTGCGGCGAGTGTCATAAGAAATAAGGATCCTCTCCAAAAGAGTTGATCTAAATGAAGGGTTCAAGGAGTCAAGGGGTCAAGGATTCGAGGAAAATGCTAAAAAATGTAAAGAATTAAACACTTGGATCCTTGAACCCTGGAGCCCTGGAACCCTTTCTCCCAACTAATTGGGAGAAGAACCAAAAGTAAAGGCAATCAAAAACGGGAGACGTTATGGCAAAAAAGATATTAATCATCGATGATGATCCGGTAATTGTAAAATACCTCCAGGCGGTCTTCAGCGATAACGGGTACGAAACCTGTGCCGCGTCCAGCGCCATGGAAGGCCTCGAAACGGTTAGAAAAGAAAAACCCGATCTAATTACCCTTGACCTGGAAATGCCCCGGGAGTGGGGCCCCCGCTTCTACCGTAAGCTGCGCAAGGAGAAAGACGTGAGAGATATTCCCATCATTGTCATCAGTGGTATCGATGGGGACCATGCCGTCAAAGATGCCATTGCGTTTGTAAAAAAGCCATTTGATCCCGAGCGGCTTATCGGTATCGTCCGGAACACCATCGGTGCCTGACCCGTGGTGTTCTGATCCTCAAGCATGCGAGCGGCTCTAAAACTGAAATGAAAAGCAAATCGAAACGCACGTTTTACGGATAATCATCTGAAAAATAACTAATTCGGGAAAAAACACGCTGGCGGCCTAACCGTGATAATAACCCGCAAAAGCCGCTTTAGAGAAACGACCAATCGTTGTTGAAATTTCATAACATGATGAAATCAAATTTGTTTGGTGCTTACGCACCATTGCCTGCCAAATCAGTAAATTAGTTCAAATAACTAAATCGTCCCCAAAACGCGCCAGCGACATAATAATAAGTTGGGCAATTTAATCAATCCTGTGTAGACCTTGACAATGTGTCCCAATTGGGCTACAGTTGTAAAAAGTCAAATGGAGGTAACCCATGAGCAAAACATCCACAATCAGAGCCCGGATTGAACCCGATTTAAAGGGCAAAGCTGAACACATATTTCAGCAGCTTGGGCTGACCACGACCCAGGCTATTACCCTTTTTTATAAGCAGGTTGAAATAAAAAAAGGACTGCCTTTTGATGTAGCTATTCCTAACGAGACCACCCTCAAGACGTTTTCCGATACGGATGCCGGACGTGACCTGATTATCTGTGATGACACCGATGATATGTTCAAAAAGTTAGGCATCTGATGCTTACACCCGTATATTCAAAGCAGTTTGAACGCGACACCAAGCGGATGCAAAAACGAGGGAAAAACCTTGATAAGCTGAAAATTCTCATCCGTTCTATAGTCGCGGAAGAACCGCTTGATGCCATCCATCGAGACCATAAGCTAATTGGCAATTGGAAAGGGCGACGGGAATGCCATATTGAATCCGATTGGCTGCTGATTTATATGCTTAAGTCCGATCGCGTTTTTTTCGAGCGGACCGGGACGCACTCCGACTTATTTCACAAATAGAGTGCATTGATGCCCAACATACCACTGGTGGGGACGCTAAGAGCATGCGCCCCACAGTTCAGCCGTTAGCCCAATAAATTTCTATTATGAACGCTTATTCTAATAACCAAGACTTTTATAATAGTATTGATGAAGCAGCGTAGGTTGGGTTGAATGTAATGAAACCCAACATTGTGCTTAAGGTTAACGAACCGCCATACCAAGTTGATATGGTATTCCCCAATGCGATACCGGCGTTCTCGATGAAAAGCCGGGAATGATCTGTTGGGTTGCGCTTCGCTTAACCCAACCTACGGTGCTACGTTTCTGAATAATAAAGAAAAAAGCCGGTGGTCCACTCTGGGACCACCGGCTTTCTTTAGGGCTGATATTTTAATATTGCGAAAGGATTATTCCTTTCTGGCACTGGCATACCCGATCCCTTCCAGGGCTTCTTCCATTTCACCCAGGATGGTGGGATCATCAATGGTCGCCGGAACTTTGTAGTCCTTGTTGTCGGCGATACTCTGGATGGTCCCGCGCAGAATCTTGCCGGACCTGGTTTTCGGCAGCCGTTTGACAACCGTGGCGGTCTTGAACGCCGCTACCGGACCGATCCGGTCCCTGACACTCTGGATGACCTCTTTGACAATGTCATCGTGGTTGCGGTCGACGCCGGCGTTGAGGACTACGAACCCAACGGGGACCTGCCCCTTGAGTTTGTCGTCCACACCCAGGACCGCGCACTCGGCCACATCCGGATGGTCGGCCAGGACCTCTTCCATAGCTCCAGTGGAGAGCCGGTGGCCGGCGACGTTGATGATGTCGTCGGTCCGGGACATAACAAACACATAGCCGTCTGCATCGATAAAACCGGCATCCGCGGTCTTGTAGTAGCCCGGAAATTCGTCCAGGTAGGATTCCAGGAAGCGGGCATCGTTCTGCCACAGGGTCGGCAGGGTGCCGGGAGGCAGCGGGAGTTTGACCACGAGGGCTCCGATTTCACCCGGGGCAACCTGTTTGTTGTCAGCGTCAACCACCTGGACATTCCAGCCGGGCGCCGCTTTGGTCGGGGTGCCTTCCTTGACTTCAAACTGATGGATACCCATGCAGTTGGCGCAAATGGCCCAGCCGGTTTCCGTCTGCCACCAGTGGTCAATGACCGGGATGCCCAGGCTGTTTTCGGCCCAGTGCAGGGTGTCCGGATCCAGGCGCTCGCCGGCCAGGAACAGGATCTTGAAGTTGGAGAGGTCATACTTCTTGATCAGCTCGCCAGTGGGGTCTTCACGCTTGATGGCGCGGAAGGCCGTGGGGGCGGTGAACATGGTCTTGACCTTGTGGTCCGCGATAACCCGCCAGAAGACGCCGGCATCCGGGGTTCCTATCGGTTTACCTTCAAAAACAATCGTGGTGCAGCCTTTGAGCAGCGGGCCATAGACAATATAGGAGTGTCCGACAACCCAGCCGACATCGGAAGCGGCCCAGTAGACGTCGCCGGCGTCCACGTTATATACATTCTTCATGGTCCATTTCAGCGCGACGACATGGCCGCCGTTATCCCGGACCACGCCCTTGGGCTGACCGGTGGTACCGGACGTATACAGAATGTACAGGGGATCAGTAGCGGCAAGAGGCACGCAGTCCGCCGGGGCAGCCTTGGAGACCTCTTCCACCCAATCCAGGTCCCGACCGTCGATCATATCGGCTTTGGCCATGGGGCGCTGGAAAATCAAGGTTTTTTCCGGTTTGGAATCGGAGAGGCTGATGGCTTCATCCAGCAGGGGTTTGTAGGCGATGACTTTGGCCACTTCGATACCGCAGGAAGCGGAAAGAATCATTTTGGGCTTGGCATCATTGATCCGGGTGGCCAGTTCGGCTGCGGCAAAGCCACCAAAAACCACCGAGTGGACCGCGCCAATACGGGCACACGCCAGCATGGCCATGGCTGCTTCGGCGATCATCGGCATGTAAATCAGGACCCGATCGCCCTTGGTGACCCCCTGGCTGACCAGGACACCGGCAACCTTGGCGACCTCATCGCGCAGCTCAGTATATGTATATTTCGTAATAGTATCCGTTACCGGGCTGTCGTAGATCAGGGCATCCTGGTCCCCACGGCCGTTTTCGATGTGAAAATCAAGCGCATTGTAGCAGGTGTTGATTTCGCCGCCAGTGAACCAGCGGTAAAACGGTTTGTTGGAATCGTCCAGAACTTTGTCCCATTTCTTGTACCAGTGGCAGTCTTCCGCCGCTGCGGCCCAGAATTCATCAGGATTGTTAATGGACTGAGCATGTGCCTCATCATACGGATTGGTCATGGTGTCTCCTCCTAAGGTTGATTTTCTCCCACTTTGACAGTGGTGAAAGTGGGCATCTCTGGTTACATTTTCAGGCCACCCGGCCTTGCTGGTTGGCAAAGCCGTCAATTGTGCGGGTGGTTTTTGGTCCATGTTTCGCAGTAACTATCGCTGGATCTGATTACCGCATAATGACGCTTTTCCAGAAAAAGCGTAAACTTCACCTTATGGATTGCACCTGTGAGTGTCAAGTTAAAAATGAATGACATCCAGTATGTGAATACCGTGTAACTTGGGATACTTTCTGCGGGTCGGCTGGGTGTCTCCAGCGGTTGAATTCCGGTTCGGGACAGGGCCCTGTGAACCCATTGAAAAGGGGACTTATCGAATGGTGCAGACTTTGACCAGGGGCGCTATCTTTGCGCGGATTTTTTCGAGTTGCGAAGCGTCCGGCTGCTGCGGGTGGCCTCTAAAAAAGGCCGGGTCAAGCACGTTGTCCGGATTGAACTTCTGCAGAACGTATTTGCGAGCCCCCTGGATGCTGCGGGCAATGTAGCCGATGGTGTCCGGGCCGGCAAAGGGTCGGGCGCAGGTGGTTCTGAATTCGTAATCCACATTGGATGACGTGATCAGGTCAATGCTCTTTTCTATTTCCGCGGTCACGTCTATGGGGCTGATGATCGGTGCATAAAGGGCCGGGGGAGCCTTGATATCCATGGCCACATAATCAAGGCGGTCTTCGTCGAAAAGCCGGGCGAGGACATCCGGACGGCTGCCGTTGGTATCGAGTTTAACCTGATAACCGAGCGCTTTGATGCGGGTGCAGAGTTCGCTAAGGCGGCTTTCCAGGGTGGGTTCACCGCCGGATATAACCACCCCATCGAGCAGGCCGCGGCGCTTTTCAAGAAATTCAAAAGCGGTTTCAAGCGGGATGCGGCTTTCGGGCGGGGGGGCTCCCCGGGCCAGGTCGGGGTTGTGACAGTACGGGCATGCGAAGTTACATCCGGAGAGGAAAAGAACGCAGCTCATCTTTCCGGGGAAATCAATCAGGGAATTCTTCTGAATGCCGCCAAAAAACATGGTTTAAAACTTGCGCGCGTATAGCTGTAAAATGAGCATTACTCGTTGGCTTTTCTTTTGATCGGTTCAACCTGTTCGTCGACCGCGTAGGTTTGCCGCAGGCTGTATTCGGCCTGCTTTCCGTTGTTCCACTGTTTGACGGGGCGCAGGTAGCCGACCACCCGTGAGTAGATTTCGGTCTCCTGGCGGCACTCATTGCACGTGTGATGTTCACCGGTCAGGTATCCGTGGGTGGGACAGACGCTGAACGTCGGTGTAATGGTAAAATAAGGCAGATGATAATTGGTGGCGATTTTCTTGATCAGAGACTTCAGCACCGTGGTGTCCGCGACCTTTTCACCCAGGAAGATGTGTAAAACGGTGCCCCCGGTATATTTGGCCTGCAGGGTGTCCTGCAGTGACAGGGTTTCGAAAATATCATCCGTATAATTCACCGGCAGCTGGGTTGAGTTGGTGTAATAAGGGGCCGCCCCTTTCTCGTAATTGCGTTCATTGGCGCATTTGATCTCGGGGTACCGCTTTTTATCCAGCATGCAGAGCCGGTAAGAGGTGCCTTCCGCCGGCGTGGCTTCCAGGTTGAAAATATCCCCGGTGCGGTCTTGTATATCCGCAATAATATCCCGCATGAAATCCATGGTTTCAGAGGCAAAGGCCTGGCCGGCGGTGCTGGTGATGTCCTGTCCCAGAAAATTGAGGCAGGCTTCGTTCATGCCGATGATGCCAATGGTCGAAAAATGGTTTTTCCAGAAGAGGTCTCCATTTTCCTTGATTTGACGCAGGTAGAACTTGGAGTAGGGATACAGGTTCTTGTCGGTGAATGTTTCCAGGATCTTACGTTTGATCGACAGACTTTCCACTGCCAGGCCGATCTGCTTTTCGAGCCTGACCAGGAATTCGGTGCGGTCATTGGCCAGGTACCCTATCCGGGGCAGATTGATGGTGACAACCCCGATGGACCCGGTGAGCGGGTTGGCCCCGAAAAGGCCCCCGCCCCGCTTGAGGAGCTCCCGGTTATCCAGCCTCAGCCGGCAGCACATGGAACGGGCGTCATCCGGGCTCATGTCGGAATTCACGAAGTTCGAAAAGTAAGGGATGCCGTACTTGCCCGTCATTTCCCACAGCGGTTCCAGATCCGGATTGTCCCAGTCAAAGTCCGGCGTGATGTTGTAGGTGGGGATGGGGAAGGTAAACACCCGGCCCTTGGCATCGCCGGCCATCATCACCTCGGCAAATGCCTGGTTGATCATGTTCATCTCTTTCTGGAATTCAGAGTAGGTCGCGTATTGTTCCCGTCCGCCAATAATAACCGGGGCATCTTTCAAAATTCCCGGTACATAAAGGTCCATCGTAATATTGGTGAACGGGGTCTGAAATCCGACCCGGGTGGGGATGTTGATGTTAAAGACGAATTCCTGCAGGGCCTGTTTGACATCGTCCTGACTCAGGCCGTCATACCGTATAAAGGGTGCCAGCAGCGTGTCGAAATTCGATACCGCCTGTGCGCCGGCGGCCTCTCCCTGGAGGGTATAAAAAAAGTTGACGATTTGGCCCAGGGCCGAGCGCAGATGCTTGGGGGGCGCACTTTCCACCTTGCCTTCCACCCCTTTGAAACCATTGCGCAGCAGGTCCTGAAGGTCCCAGCCGACGCAATAGACCGACAGCAGGCTCAGGTCGTGTATGTGCAGATCGCCGTCTTTGTGGGCCCGGCGAATTTCCGGCGGGTAAATGCTGTTGAGCCAGTATTCGGAGGTGACATCAGAAGAGATATAGTTGTTCAATCCCTGGAGCGAGTAACACATGTTGCTGTTTTCTTTTATCTTCCAATCCAGTTTCTGGATGTAGTGATCCACCAGGTCGACATTGGCCCGGGTGGCCATTTTCCGAATGCGGGCGTGTTGATCCCGGTATAATATGTACGCTTTGGCAGCCTTGTGAAACGGGGAGTCGAGCAGAACTCTTTCAACGATATCCTGAATCTCTTCTACTTCCGGAACAGGTCCCAGGCGCAGTTCATGCGCGAGTGTCAGTACCCGCAGGGTGAGCTTGCGGGCCTCCCGTTCTTCGAACACCCCCGTCGCTTTTCCCGCTTCGGCAATGGCGACGGTGATTTTGGATGAATCAAATTCGACTATTCTGCCATTTCGCTTTTTAATCTGCTCGAACAAGGGTCACCTCGACAAAATTCGTTGATGTTTCAACAGGCTGTTTACTTATGGGTTCATTGCTGGTAATCCAGAGTAAAGAAGCTTCGCAAGACGTAGATAAAATTATTTTTATTACAACATATTGATGTGTGTCAATAAAAAAATCAATATATTGTGTTATTTGGAAAAATTTCACCTGCCGACAAAAGGACTGCACATTGGACCCGAAACCGGTCTATCGAAAGGTAATTTCACCCTGGTATGATTCGGAGCCTTTATGTATCTGGATCATTGCGCTCATGCTGGTGGTGTTTCTTTTTGCCTGTGCAGGAATCTCGGTGGCTGGTTCGCATCCACTCTGGAGCAGCTATATCTGGGTGCCGATTCTTCTGGCCGTTTTGAGTTTCTGGGTGCTTTTCACCACCTCCCTGCGCCTCATAAAAAGAATAATGGATAGACGCTCCAACGCGTCCGGTTTCTGAATCGAGCACTGCCTGTACATGCCCTCACTTAGACAATCTGGTGTACAGAAACGGGGATGCCTGCACAGCCTGATATTCGATGGCTGTTTCCACGAGAACAGGATGTTTGCCACCTCACCGGTAGTTGATACCAAAATAATTGAGAGAGTATTTACACCTAATTTTCATAAATACTTTCCGCTATCTTGTCACGCTGAGCACAGCGAAGAGTCCCCCGCACGCCGAGGTTATCGTTCATTGTAAGGGATTCTTCGTCGCCTGCCGGGCGTCTTGTGCGGCGTAGCCCATGGGGCGAAGACGTAAGCTTACAGCGAAGCCTGGTTCCACTCCTCAGAATGACAGGATCGACCAATCGGAACATATTTTTGGAAATCGCTATAGGTATAAAGTTATTTAATTTCAGTGTATTGGGTGGTGTGTTGCCGGTTGACACAGTACCTGTTATCGCTCATACTGGTTTTTGTGGTACAAATAGCTTAATGCGGGTGCTGGACCGAGTCATTCATCAGGCTCAGGCCCAGGTTCACTAATGTTGGAACAAGGAGTGTCATGTTAAATAATCCCCAGGCAACCCAAGAGGCGCTGGCTATTCTCAGGACGGGAGACACCTTCAACTGGTACGTGATTACCCTGCTGGCAGTTGTGGTTTATATCTATTTCAATGAAATTTCCAAGGGGAACTGGAAGAATATCGCCGCCGGTTTATCTCTCTACATGGTTCATTGGCTTTTTGAAATCGGAAACGCATTGATACAGCATTTCAGCGGTCATGCACTCTGGACCGTTCCCACAGGCACTTCATTTCTGATTCTGGTAGGGGTGGGGGTAGAGCTGAGTTTTATGTTTTCCGTTGCCGGTTTGATCTTTAGTAAAATTCTACCAGCAGATCCAAAGTTGAAAATTTTTGGAATTAATAACAGATTGCTCATCGCAGTTGGAAACGCAGCCTTTTTTTCTGTTTTTGAAATCTTTCTGGCAATGACACCGGCATTTGTCTGGGTTTATCCCTGGTGGGGTTCTTTGCCTGTGTTTATTACTGTTTATATCCCGTTCTTTGTGGTTTCCATGTTCAGCCATGACTGGCAGCCACGCTTACAGATCAAGGTCATCGGCAGTCTTTTCTGTGTTAATGCAGTCCTGTTGATTGTTTTTGCGGGAATTCTTAAATGGATCTAAACGAGCGATTCTGGTTAGGGAGAAATTGAGTGGGTTTAATCGGGATGTGAACGCACAGGGGCTGTATATTGTTGAATTCCTCCTTTAAATCTTCAGCCACCTGGCGAATGTCTTTAACTTTCTGCGGGGCAATCGTGTATCCAAACTTCTCCAGATTCTCCTGCTTTTTCAGTTTTTCAGCCTCCATTTCCCGTTTAAATGGCCCGCTAATCTGAACTCTCAATTCTTTTTAGGCCCCACTGCATCTTTGGATACACAACCCCGCTGCAAACAATCTGAAATTTCCTTAGTATTACCCACGAAAAGGGACTTCTTATCAACCCGCTTTTTTGTTGATAGGGAGTCGCAAGACACCAGTGCAGATTACTTAGACATAGCCGCAATCGCACTCTCAACATTATTGTGTATTTCGGTGAATTTGGTGATACCCACCATGTTGAATATTTTCTTAAAATGATCGGATAGCCCGGTAATACTGATCTGCTGGTTATTTTTTTTGGCTTGGGCCAGAATTTGAATAAACACAGCAATTCCGCCGCTGTTAATGTAGGCGTCGCCTGCGACATTCAACAGGATTTTAGTGAAGCCCTGATCATTTGCTTCCTGGTAGGCTTTCATCAAGAATGGTTCCGAAAAGGGAGTGATGTCCCCCTGGATATTGAATATAACAACAGGGCCCTGTCTTTCGATTGTTATCTCATTTTGATTCGGCATGTTTCGCCTGCGCTTTCATCTTGAGAGCCATATGGATCATATGGCTGTTATCTGATCCCTTTTTAAATTCAACCTTATCCGCAAGCTGTTTGATCAAGAACAAGCCAAGCCCCCCCACCATCTTTTCATTGTTTTCAATTATTCGGGCTACGTCGGGATGCGGCGATTGCTTATTGAGGCCGGCTCCTTCGTCAGTCACCGATACCTGGATCGTTTCATTATTACAACTCATCGACACAAGGACTTTAGCGTTCGAACGCCCCTTGTTGCCGTGTCGCATGGCATTGGTGAATGCCTCGCCTACGATGGTCTTCAAGTCCTCGATCCGGTCTTTGGGGAACCCGAACATTTCCGCAAACGACTCTGAACATGCCATGGCGATTTTCTCATACCCGATCCTGTTGCGCAAGGTGATCTGTACGATATCATGGTATTGATTTTCCGCCATCCTGATAATTACCCGATAGGTTAACGCCTTGATTAATCATTGCTTTCTGGCTGACACCTTCGCTTTAAGACAGACTGTTTGGGAAGTCAACATGAAAATGCGGCGGCGAAATTACCTGAAGCCGCCTTTTTAATACTTCAACTATAACGCATATATGTCCACATCCTCTGCCAGGTTTTTAAGTGGAAACGCTCCAAGGAACGTGACGGTAATGAACGCTTTCACTCTTTGAACAGTTGACTTGGATACCAGGACCTCGCCGCCTTTGGCTTTGCTGCATAGCCTGGCGGCGATATTCACGACCGTACCGTGGGTTGTATATACCCATCGCGAACCTGTCAGGCTCTCAAATTTGGAAGCGCCAACAAAGGCGATCCCAGAGCAGATACCCATATTCACCGACAGGGGCTTGGAGTTACCTTTCTCCGCCGAGTTGATCCGGTGGGCTTCTTCCCGAATGGTCATGGCTGTTCGCACCGCCTGAGACGCATTCTTCTGTTCATCATCGGACAGAAATAAAACCATCAATCCATCTCCGGCCGTTTCAACGATATCACCCTTATTTGCGTATATGGAATTCATGAACACTGAAAAGTATTTCTCGATGAGCGTATTGACATTTGTCGCCCCGATTTCGTCTGTAATTTTCGTATACCCGCCAATGTCTAAAAACAAGACGGATATATCCTGCTCTTGAGCATCTTTAAATTCGGACATTGGTGAATGCTCCACCATTTTACTGACCGTGGCGGGTACAAACTTTGTCAGACTGGACTTAATGCTTTCCAAAATTTCGACCTTCATCAAAGCTGCCTGCAGTTTTTTCAACATCTTTTCAAGCTCGACATTTTTGTTCTGAAGATCCAGGTTGAGCCGTTTGATTTTTTCAAAAGACCGGGCATTCTTCAAAGCGACCACCAAGCTGTTCAGAAGCGTCCCCATGAGCTCTTTATCATCATCGCTGTATGGCTCACCGATTAATTTCGATCCCAGCACCACCAAACCAAAACAGTCATCACTGGCCTGGAAAGGCAAAGCACAGGCGCCATGGGGTGATAGGCGTTCTGGATTGATAAAGGCGGCTCCCGGTTCCTGTTTGCGATACAGGCGCAGTTGCTTTATGGCGTTGCTTTTCAGCACCGGGAGGTCTTCCGGTTTGAAACCGACCTCATTGAAATGTTCTATTTTATGATCTGCGGTGATAGTCGTTATGATGAAACCCTGCAACACGCCGAAGTTTCCCATACTCATAAGTAAAAAGTTTCTTATGATGGCCTTGGAGTCAACGCTGCTAAAAATATCTTTACTTACATCGTTCAGCGTCTTCAAATGATAGACTCTTTTATCCAGTTCAATATCCTTCTTTTCTAAATCTCTTTTGAACTGTCCCATTTCATCCTCAGATCAATTGTTTCCCAGACAACCTTTGTTATTACCGATTTTGACACATATGTGCGGCACACATAGCCAGTTTTACCTCAAAATGCCTATCTTCCCAACTGTTGAAGCGTCACACCTTGCCCCCCCATTTAAAACATGTATGCACGGCGAATTCAAGTTCCCGATTTTCCTGTTCCGTCTGCTGGCATCAAATACCAGCAGGTGCGTCATTACTTTCAACTCAACCTGAATGACTATTTGACCTCTTACGCGGATCTTGATGCAAGACCGGCAGTCTATCAGAAGCGGTAATCGCCCGACCCACCCATAATGAGCCTATGTACTTGTTAACTAATCGAAATTTAAAATTATATCCAAAATATTGGATATGGCGAACCACCTGAAATCCGGGTCCGGTGGCGCCATCACGAACTATCGCCCGGAACGCCCCTCACCCTTTAGGCTGCCCCATCAATAACCGCAACCATTTGACTTTTTTAAGGTTTTGTGTATATACCCTTGGTGCAGTTTTAGCACGGCGATCTTCCCGAATTCAGGTAGAAAATCAGAATAGAAAGCCCCCGGGGAAGGGTGGCATGCTTGACCCAGCCCAAATAGAAGATCCCGTTTCGCAATATCGCTTGCTACCTTCCGGTACCATCCGAGGTGATACTTTGGCCCGCTATACCCTCTGAATGCGGGAGAATGACAGAGCATTAACCGTAATCGGTGTAAATGATTTCTCTCTTAGCGCAAGTGCCTCGCCACAGATCTAAAGATTTGATCAAACGTAGCCAAAAATAAGAAACTATTCCTTTATGGTTTTAATACGCATGTAATTGCGAGGCTTGTCGGGTTCATAGATATGCCTCAAACCAGCCTATAATTTCAAGGCTGTTAAAAAGGAAATCTCTCCATATTCCGGGCCGGGAGGTGTGAAGATAAAACCACGTCATGGCGGCGGACATATTTTCTTGAAATTATGCGATCTAAACTAGTACAGGACGACTACAAATGATCTGGCAGGTATATGCTGACATCGCAATTGGTTTGGCAATTCCGGTAGTAACCGCTTCGCTATATTTAACCAGACGAATTCACAACAGACATCTCTATCTAATGGCCTGGGGCTTTGCGGTCGGCTCTACCTGGGAGTTTGCCTTCTACCTTCTCGGTGACACGTTACATACCGTTATGGTCGACTGGCCGATGCCGATTATTACCCTCCACCTCTCGCACACGTTCTGGGATGCCGGGCTGTTTATTATCGGCTATTGGCTTTGCCTGCTAATTCTCAAAACTCCGGATTGTTGCACCCGGTTTCGCTGGATTGAGCTCACCATCATGTGGTTGTGGGGTTTGGGGCAGGGAATAGTGGTTGAACTGCTGGGCAATGGTGTAATCTGGGAATACAAGGTGCTTAGTTGGAACCCGGTCTGGTTAACCGTTGGAGACCAGGGCTATACCCTGTTGATACAGGTGATCTGGATGATCGCACCGGTCGTATATTATTTGGGCGTCATTCAAATCAATCAAAAGCTGAGCAATGCACACATTTGAGTCATAGGTGATACAAAGCCGCCGGGGATGGATGACGATGACATTTGTCTGTATCCGGGCATTGAACAGCTTAAATCGATAACGCCAATGAAAATCGAATCAGGAGTGCTCCGTATCCCTATGTTCTGCTCTCATAATCATAAAGCCGCGAGCATAGTTAAGGCTCTTATTTTTTCCATCTGTATAATTATTGTCTTTGGTTCTGGTGAAAGCGTCGGGATGTCTGAATTATCGAAACATGATATCCATGCAATTTACGACCGAAGCTGGCAGATGCTAAGCCGGATTCACATTGATAGAACCGTTATTGATAAAGCCATCGTGCTTTACGAAGAAGTATTAAAAATGGCGCCGCACGATAGAGATATTCACTGGAAGCTATCAGAGGTTACCTTTAAGAAAGCCGAGATTTTGGGGAACGATGAGCAAAGCCTTGTGATATACGAAAAAGCCCTTGGCTATGCACAGGCGGCCAGAGACCTTTATCCCAAGTCGATTGGGGCGCGTTTTTGGGTAGGCTGCTGTTCGGCCAGGATTGCTGAAATTTTAAATGGCATCAGATCCCTGCCCATGCTGCATCAAGCGAAAACTGAATTGAAACTAACCATTGAGCTTGAACCGGACCACCGCTTTGCAACCCTGGCCAGAGCCATTCTGGCGGCAATTTACACGCAGACGCCATGGCCGCTAAGAGATATTGAGAAAGGGGAGCGGTTTGCGCGAGAGGCCGTAGAAAAAGATCCGAACCTAACCCTCGCGCGCGTTACCCTGGCCCAGGTATTTCTACAGCAGAAAAATTATACCCATGCCCGCAATCAAGCGGTTAAATGCCTTAGCATCGATGAACCCACCTATGTATGGGACGCGGAATTGTACAATTGGCCGGAGGCGCGCCGGATTTTGCAGGAAATCGATCATCATGAGTAAAGAGGGCTTCTATGTGGCGTAAAGTTTTTTCACAAATGATTCTACTGACTCTGGTGGCTTCACAGGCTTTCGCCCAGTCTCCCGACAAGTTGCATATGAAAGAGGGTGAAGAAATATATTCACTTACCGGTAAGTGGAAATTTAGTCGGATTGACAGGCCGATCTATGCGTCTTTGGATTATAACGATACTGATTGGGATGACATTGATGTACCGGGGCAGTGGCATATACTCGGTATGAAGAATGTTAAAACAGCCTGGTATAGACGGCATGTTGTCATAGAGAGTGAGTTTGCAAAAACGCCGGTTTCGATTCGAGTACCGACCATAGCGGATGCACATGAGTTCTACTTCAACGGTGTAAAAGTTGGTCGCGCGGGCGAGATTTCACCTAACGGGTCAATCAAAAAGAAAAGCTGTGTGCCGGGCGTGTATGCCATACCGGACGATATCATCAACTACGGTAACGATAATATAATTGCTATCCGGGTAAGCGATGACGTCGGATGGGGTGGATTTATAACCACTAGCTTTTCAATTGGTTCGTCAGAAACGCTGAAATATCAGTTTCAGCGATATATCATGTGGAATGCTGCCATAGCCTTTGTGCTGGTTTTTCTGGGGATGTATCATTTGGTTCTCTTTCTGCTGCGATTGAAGGACGGTATTTACTTCTATTTTGCACTTCTTTCAACGGTTGCGGGGATAACCTTATTTGGGTCCACCGGCCTGGTTTATCTCCTTATTAACAATTTTTGGGTGAACCATTTTGTCTTTCATTCAGGATTGAATATTCTGGCTGTTTTCGCAATTCTATTTGTCTATAGCTATTTCGATTATGAGCCCGACCTGGTTTTCAAAGTTACCATTGCCATTTTCATAATTCTTTTTGCCATACTATTGTTGACGCCTTTACACCTGTCAATCTTAAAGGTTTACGGAAATTATACGCTTACCGCAGCGATCGTCATGGATATGGTCACCATGATATGGATTATGTATTTAGTGTATAAATCTTTCCGAATGAAAAAAATGGGCGCTAATATTGTTGGGATTGGAAGTGCTTTATGTATATTGGCTTTGGCCAACGATCTGCTTGGTTACCTCAATATAGTGCAGACCAAAAGATTGGTAGCAGAAGGTTTTACCTTATTTATCATTAGCATATCAGTCGATATGGCCTTGAAGTACGCCAAACTTTACGATGCGCTTCAGGCGGCCCAGAAAGAGCTCATTGCCAAGAAAATTATTGATCATGAAATTATGCTGGCGGCCGAGGTGCAACGGAGTCTGCTGCCGAAAGCTATTCCGCACACGCCCAGTTTCAATATAGATGCTTACTTAGAACCGGCGCGTCAGGTTGGGGGGGATTTCTATGATGTGATAGAAATCGACGATGAAAATTTTGGAATATTGATTGGGGACGTTGCGGACAAAGGTATCCATGCAGCGATGTTTATGGCGGTAACCCGCACTCTTTTTCATTGCGAGATTTTTAACTCCCTTTCCCCTGCGAAAGTTACCAAGGCCGTACACCGACACATAATGGAGTCTGTCTCCTCGAGGGATATTTTTGTTACGGCTTTTTATGGGGTTTTGCACAGCCCCACCGGCCGATTGACCTATGTGCGGGCCGGACATGAACTTCCACTCCTCTTTCGACCGGGACAACCTGTTGATAAAATAGAAAGTGTGGGACGTTTTTTAGGCATGATGGATGGATTTGATCTTGAAGAATACACATTTAAGTTACAAACTGGCGACAAATTAATACTTTACAGCGATGGCGTGCCTGAGGCGACGAATATCAATGGCGACCAGTTCGGCAATACACGTTTTATGGAATGTTTGAATAGTTTTGGAAGCCTGCCGGCCTCACAACTGGTGCGTCAAATTGTGAAGACAACGAATACTTGGACCCAGGGTAAAGCGCCGTTTGACGACCTGACACTATTGGTAGTTGAAGCTAAATAGGTCCAAAAGAGGACCCCCCGATAAACGCAACAGGTAAATTTAAATTAATATATTAGACAAAACCTGGTTTATTTACGTAAATTTTAATTTAATGGAGGGCGGAAATGGATCTTCATGTCTCAATCCAAGAAAAGGCGCCTAATGGTTTTACTGTATCCCTTGAAGGTTCACTGGACAGTTACACACACTCGTTGCTTGAAGACAAAATTGAGAAAATTCTAAACGAGGCCACAGATACCATAACGTTTGACATGGAGAAACTCGAGTATATCAGCAGTGCCGGTATCCGAGTTGTTCTAAAAACTCAAATTGCCCTGGAAAAGAACAATGGTGACCTGTTAATTGTAAATATGAAACCCAAAATTGAAAAGGTCTTTGATATTATCAATGCCCTGCCAATGATAAAAGTTTTTTCTAGTATAAAGGAACTGGATGAGTACCTATATAATATTCAGAAGAAAGTTATTGATTAAGATTGGGGCTGTAAACCAGGGATAGGGATCAGGCCTCAGAGATTGGACCCCTTATTTATCTTTGTTCTTATCAATTCAACTATTTTGACAGGTATGTAAAGATTTTTAAAAGCAGGTCGGCGGGGATGTAGCCCGATCGGCTTCCAAAGGGCTTGCCGTCCGGTTTGACGAACCAGGTGGTCGGTAGATAATATACTTTATACAGGGCGGCGATCTGCTGCTCCTTGTTTACATCTACCCTTATCGGCGTATACCGGTTGTTCAAAGCATCGATAATGCGGCTGTCCTTCCAGGTGGTCTTTTTCATTTCCGTGCAGCTGGGGCAGGACTCGGAATAGAAATAGATGACCATGGCCTTACCGGTCTGTTTACTCTGGGCCACGCCCTGTTTGAATGCCACCCACCTTATGTTTTCCGCGCCGCCGCTGCCGAAGGCAGCGGGCGCACAGAGGACCGCGATGAGGAGCGTATACAGGCAAAATTTCTTTATCAATGCGTTACCCCGTGAACATTAGAAGGGTTAGTTTATTGGTCAGCAGTAACAGGCCCATAACGATGAGCAGTATTCCGGCCGTGATGTTGACATACCGGACCGCTTTCTTCGCTCTCTGTAGGAACTGTACAAGAGAGTGGATGAAAAAAGAAAGAATTAAAAACGGGATCGCCAGGCCCGCGGAATAGATGGCCAGCAGCATGGTCCCCTGCCAGATGGTTTCCCGGCTGCCGGCCATAATCAGGATTGAGCCGAGCTGCGGCCCCATGCAGGGGCTCCAGCCGGCCGCAAAGGCCATGCCGATCAGGAAGGTCCCCAGGGCGTGCAAAGGCTTCTTTTGCAGGTGCAGACGGCCCTCATAGTTGAGCAGGGGAATGCTGTAGATGCCGCTCATGTGGATACCGAAAAGAATGATCAGGATGCCGCCGGTGATCCGGATGATGTCGCGGTAGTTGTGCGCCAGGTTTCCGATCAGGGACGCCGACATGCCCAGGGCGATAAAGACGGTTGAAAACCCCAGCACAAAGGCAGCGGTGGAAAGCATCACCCGCCTTCTCACTGTGGCATCCCCGCCGTCGGAGAGCTCTTCCAGGGAATAACCGGAAATAAAACTGAAATAGGCCGGCAGTACGGGCAGAATGCACGGTGAAAAAAAAGAGAGCAGCCCGAAAAGAAAGGCGGCCGGATAGGGTACTGTTTCAACCAGCATTGTTCATTACCCCGCTCGAAGGTTCCGGGCGTTTTCGGTCCGATTTACCCGCGGTGTAGATCAGCAGCCAGAGGCCGGCGGCCAGCAGCAGGCTGTTTCTGACAAGGTTCCAGGCGTTTTCGTTCTCGGCATCGGGTGACACCGAGAAACAGCCGCAGTTTATATCCAGCCCCCGGTACAGGTTAAAGCCGGTCGCAAGGATGAAGATGAGCAATAGCAGGTCAATGGTGAGGGTCGCTCCGGGGACCAAACGTCCACTGAGCAGTAAAAGGCCGCAGATGAATTCGATCCAGGGCAGCACCAGGGCCGTCAGGTTCACGGCGGCCGTCGGGAGTATACGGTAATTGTCTATAATGGAAGCGAATTCACCCGGGTGCCCGATTTTATCCCAGCTGGCCCATATAAACACAATACCCAGACCGGTCCTCACCAGCAGGCCGGCAATGTGCGGGAGGGTAAATGCGGATGCTTTCATCGGGTCTATTTACCGTTTTCCTCAAAATGCTTCATCATTATTTCACCCAGTTCCACGGATCGCTGGGTCGCTGCTTCCACCGCGTTTATGAGGGTGGTGCGCAGGCCGCCTTTTTCAAGGGTGTGCAGCCCGGCAATGGCCGTACCCCCCGGAGAGGTGACTGAATCCTTGAGGGGACCGGGATGTTCCCCGGTTTCAAGCAGCATTTTTGCGGCACCCAATATGGTCTGGGAGGCCAGCAAAAGGGCGTCCTTGCGGTGCAGGCCGACTCTGACACCGGCATCCGCGAGGGCATCCACAATCATGAAGATATAGGCCGGGCCACTTCCGCTCAACCCGGTAATTGCATCCATCAAGTTGTTTTCTTTAAGAAAAACGCATTTCCCCACGGAGTTGAAAATTGCCATGGCCAGGTCGATATCCTCTTTGAGGGTATGGTCCCCAGCGGCGATGGCTGCAGCGCCTTCACGGACGGAGACGGCCACATTCGGCATCACGCGGATGAGGCGCAGATCCTTGTTGAGGCAGCCTTCAATGGCTACCAGGGGAACCCCGGCGGCAATTGAAATCACGAGTTTGGACATGTCGAGGCACTCTTTGATCTCTTGCAGGACCGGGACCATAATCTGGGGTTTGATGGCGAGGATGACAATGTCAGCTTCCGTGGCCACAGCGGTGTTGCTGGTGTTGGTGCGTACACCGAATTTGGCCTCGATTTCCTGGAGAAGATCCTCCCGGACATCCGAGCAGATAATGTTTTCAGGTTGGGAAGCGCCCGAGTCGATCAAGCCGCCGATCATCGCTTCACCCATGTTGCCGGAGCCGATAAAACCGATTTTCTTGTTGTTTAGCATTATTACAGTCTCCTCCCTGCTTGCTTCAGATCATAATCCCAGAAACTATCTCAAAAAAGTCTTTTGGGCCAATCTCTTCGTTGGACGCTAAATTGGCGAGTAAATCGCCCCCGTAGGGAATGCCGCTAATTGTGGGCGGACCAAATCCTCGAAATACTGGAGTATTCCTCCGGTTCGAATGTAGCGCCCGCCTTGACTTTGAACCAAAATCCGTTTTTTGAGATAGTTTCTGGTTTATCCTGCCAATAATTACAGTGAGTTAAATTAAGGAGACATTCCGGTTTAGTCAAGTAAATAATGCGCCTGCCAGCTGAAAAAGCCTTCTTGATACGCAAATAAAAATGAGTTCTATAATGGTTTAACCATTATAGAACACGGAAGGTTTCGTTGCCGTTATTCGATGGCTGACCTTTCCACTTATTTATCAGGACAGTTTTTTCTATCGACCGGCAGTCGTTCGTGGTATAAGCAAAGCGTTGCCAGTAAGGAAATCATCTATTTAAAGGAGTTGCCAGAAATGACTCAATTAGACGTGAACTGCATAAAGAAAATGGCCTATGAGCGGCCGGCTATTGAAAAAGGGTACACCAACCAGACGCTCGGGATCGATCTTTCCGATATGACCATTACGGTCAACCCGGTCTCCGATCAGATGAAGAACCTCTTTATCGGGGGCAAGGGGTTCGATCTCTGGCTCCTGTGGAACGCGGTAAAAGGCGAGACCCGCTGGAACGATCCGGAAAACGCGGTCTGTATTGCCAGCGGGCCCATGGGAGGCACCCCGGGGTATCCCGGCTCGGGAAAAAGCATCGTGACCTCCCTTTCGCCTCTGACCGGTTCGGTGATCGATTCCAATGTCGGTGGTTATTTTGGACCCTATCTCAAGTTCGCGGGGTTTGACGCGCTGGAAGTCAGCGGCAAGACCGGCGGGGACACGGTGATCCTGATCGACGGTATCGATGGGAAAATTGAGATCCTGGAAATCCAGGATCTCACCGATGACTCCTACGCGCTGTCCGATGCCCTGACCGAACATTTTGGTCAGGGTAAAAAAAGTCATATTTCCGTCGTCTCTTCGGGACCCGGGGCAAAAAATACGCTTTTCGGCTGTCTGAATTTCACCTGGTACGACGGCCAACGCAAGATGACGCGTTACAAACAGGCGGGGCGCGGCGGCATCGGGACGGTGTTTGCCGACAAGGGGATCAAGGCCATTGTGGCCCGCTGGAACGCGGTCTCCCTGAAGAGCAACAATCCGGATGATTTTGAAGGTCTCAAGAAAGTGTCGAAACTGTATTCCAAGGAGATCGTTTCCCTGGATCCGAAACAGAACAAGATGGCCTCCCTCGGGACCACCCACCTGGTGCCGATCATGAATGATTTTGACCTGCTGCCGACCCATAACTTCAAGTTCGGCCAGCATGCCGGCGGCAACCTCATCGGCAGCGAGGTTTTCCAGCACATTTTCGACAAGGGTTTCGATGGCTGCTGGCGCGGCTGTACGGTTGCCTGCGCCCACGGCGTCCGGGACTTCGTGCCGTTCACCGGTCCGTATAAAGGCCAAAAGGTCTTTGTGGACGGCCCCGAGTATGAAACCATTGCTGGTTGCGGTTCCAACCTGGGCATATTCGATCCTTCCACGATTGTCGAGATGAACTTCTACTGCGACACCTATGGTCTGGATACCATTTCGGTGGGGACTTCCATCGCCTTTGTCATGGAATGCTTTGAAATGAACCAGATTACGGATGCGCACACCGGCGGCATGCAGTTGTACTTCGGCAACCGTCTGGAGGCGCTCGAGCTGGTCCACCAGATGGCCCGGGGCGAAGGGTTCGGTACGGTGGTTGGCCAGGGCATCCGCCGGATGAAAGCGCTCTTTGCCCGTGAGTACGGGGCGGATGCAGCGATATTGCAGGACATCGGCATGGAGTCCAAGGGGCTTGAGTTTTCAGAGTATATGACCAAGGAGTCCCTCGCGCAGCAGGGCGGCTACGGCCTGGCGCTCAAGGGCCCCCAGCATGACGAGGCGTGGTTGATTTTCCTGGATATGGTCCACAATTTCATGCCCACGTTTGAGCAGAAGGCCGAGGCCCTGCACTGGTTTCCCATGTTTCGCACCTGGTTCGGTCTGTGCGGGCTCTGCAAGCTGCCCTGGAACGATATTGTACCCGAGGACAACAAGGATACCCTCGAACCGGCCAAGGTGATGAAGCACGTGAACTGGTATGCCGACTATTTCAGTGTCGTCACCGGGCGGAAATCCGCTCCCGAAGACCTGATTGCCATGAGTGAGGGGGTCTACAATTTTCAGCGCGTTTTCAACTTGAAAATGGGGTACGGCCGCCGGCAGCATGATGCGATTCCCTATCGCGCGGTAGGCCCGGTCACCGTCGAAGAGTATGACTCCCGGACGGAACGCTACGACAAGCAGCTGGTTGAAAAATATGAGCAGGACATTGACGGGCTCACGGTAGAAGAAAAGGTGGCGACCCTGCGTAAATTCAGGGAAGCGCAGTATGAAAAACTCAAAGATGCGGTTTACGACCGCCGGGGTTGGACCCCGGACGGCATTCCCACGGTGGCCACGGTCAAGCGCCTTGGCATTGATTTCCCGGAAGTGCTGGATGTCTTAAAAGCAAACGGAGTCGTCGATTGATCACCATAGATGGCAAGCAGTATGCCTGGCATCCGGATATGGATGTTGAACAGCTGCTGGCTTATGTCGAAAAACCGGAGCAGTATGCGGTCATCCGCATGAACGGCAAGCTGGTATCCCGGCCGCTTTTTAAGGACACCCAGGTCCCGGACAACGCCGAAGTGGTATTGATTCCCATGATTGCCGGCGGATAAAATATATGGTCAGGTTGAAGACTGAAGTGTCACAATTCGCCAAACCACGCATTAAGCCTTTTCGTCATTCCGGACTCGATCCGGAATCCATTGTTTTTTCAGGTGTATAAAGGTCTGGATGCCGGATCGAGTCCGGCATGACGAGCATGATTTGGGCTACTTCGTTAATTGTGACACAGCCTGTATGAGTCGGGATGTTTTACTTTACCGGGCTCATCCGCGCCAGCTGTTTAATAATCAGTTCCAGGGGCGGGCGCACATTGATATCGCCGACGTGAACGTGGGTGATGATGCCTTTTGAATTGATAAATACGAGGGCACGTTCAGCTGTTCCGTCGCCCCGGAGGACACCGTACCGAGCGGCCACGGCACCGTGGGGCCAGAAATCAGATAAAACGGGAAACCACAGATCGCCCATCTGGCGGGTCCAGGCAAAGAGGGTCGCCTGGCTGTCTACGCTGATTCCCAGCAGGATGGTGTGGTACTTTTCGAACAGGGGCCGGGCCAGATTGTACCCGGGCCATTGATCGGAGCAGACCGGAGTCCAGGCGGCTGGTATAAATGAAAGGACCACGTTTTTTTTATTCAGATAACTTTTCAACTGAATGTGCTGGCCATCGATGGAAGGCAGGGTAAAATCCGGCGCTTTTTGTCCGACCTTGACTTGCAGCCGGCTATCACGGGATTTGAGCTGGCCGGGATCGAAGATATTGCCCTCAAAGGCCGTGGAGCCGGCCAGGACCGTCCCAGCCGCCATCAGCCCGAAGATAATCGCCCCGTTTATATTTTTAAGAAAGACTTTTAGTCGTATCATCGCTGCCAACCTATTCGTCCTTCAAATGGTTCCAAACCGTTTCCAGGAACTTTTCTGGAGAGTTAAATCCGCCCACCAGGTCATAAACCACTTCGACCTGTCCGGCCCCGGCCGGTTTCAGCACGAAGAAATGCGGGGTTCGGGTCTCACCCAGCTGCTTGTGAATGATGAATTTTCCGTCCGGAAACAGGGGGAATTTAACGCCGTATGTTTCCCGATAGAAATCAACCTCGTATTTTGAATTGCCGATCCCCACACCAATGAGCCGCAACCGTCCGTGGAGCCCGGCCTGCGCCGTAATGAGCGCATACAGATCATTGACCTGGGGGGCCTCCCGCTGGCAGTGGGGGCAATACATGCTGTAAACCTGCACAATGACAGCCTCCGCCGCAATTTGATCGACGGTAAACTGCTCGCCATCCGGGAGCCCCAGGTATTGCCGTATGGCTGCCTCCGTGGGCGTGGGCAATAGAATTTCGTTCCAGGGGTTGCGCGGAGGCAGGCCACCGGCCAATACAGCTATGGCCGGGACAACCACCGTCCATCCCACTATCACCAGTATGGCTATATGGCCAACTTTCAGTCTCATTTGGATCCGTGTCCTTGGCGGTTTTTGTCCGTCCGGCGGCCTTTCTTATAAAACCCCCGGGCTGACATCCTGATAGTTCAAATCAACAGCCCGCTGGTAGCCCATTTGCTCCGCCTTAATATCCAGATGGGTGCAAACAAGGGCCTCCAGAGGCGGGTAAAAATCGCGGGATAGCTGACGCGTATCAACGTTTATGAGATAGTTTTTACATCGATCACAGGTGTCAATCCGATGGGCCTTATCGGCATCACTGATATGATACCCGATGGTTTCCGAGTCCTTATTGTCGCAAAAGGAGCATTGAATCCGCCCGACAGGCCATTCATGGCGGCAAAACCGACAAACCAGAAACCGTTGGCCGGTTTCAGAAAGAAAGGCGATCTTCGGAAGTGCGCCGCATATGGGGCAATAACCTTTGGCCCAGTTACCGTTATGACCATGTTTCGCGGCCAGGTGACGGGCATGGCAGGCCAGAGAGGGCCACAAACTATTATAGAGAAAAAAGTCCAGCATCTCAACCGTTATGCCGATATCCTCACAAAGCTGCTGGCGGCCGTCCCGGTCTTCGTCTAATAGCATCCGGTGGCATTGTGCCAGGCGACTTTGGTCTTTGCCAAAATATGTTTCTAAAAGCTCTCCGGCATCAGCCAGAGGGCGGTTTGCGGTTTTCGCCGCGGCCAGAATGGTGTGCAGCGCAAGCGTGGCCGAAGACAGATCTATGGTAATCTGGTGCCGTTCGATCAGCGGCATTTCGCCCCTGCGCCGGGCCTCAATAATTTCCGAAGAAAGGGTGATCTCCACGGGCCGGGCATTCTCCACGGCCGCTGCTTGCATTTCATATATAGACTGAAAAAAAGGCAGTATCTCTTTATAAGCGGGCTCACTTGCAAGGGCTTCCTGGAAGCTTGCCTGAATCAACTCTACAGCCAGGTGTTTTTCGAAAGTAGTCATGCCCCATCCTCTTTCATCGGTTGAGCACATTAAATGGGAAGGCTGCCATCGCAGCAAATTCGGTCAGCCCCTTATTTGCCGCTATCCGCTGGAAATAAGGAGCCTGGTGAATAACCGCTGCGATTGCAGCCTTGATGTTGCCAAGAAAGTCGCCTTCCGGAGTTGACCGGCCGGCTTTTCGTTCCGACCGGTCATCGCCAGGTTACACCAGATGGGCGGCCGCCTTTTTAAAGGGGCGCACCATCCGATTGAACGCCATCTGGCGTGTTATCCCGCGTGATCCGGCTGAACCGATAACATTCTCGTAGTACAGTTCCGGGGCATAACCCACCAGATAGATGACATTGACTTCATCCGGGTCGGCCAGTATGGCCTTCGGATACCTGGACTTTACAGCCTTTAGCCTGGCCTGGGCCAATTGTTGCATCTCCTTGCGGGTGCCAAAATTCATTGCCCCGGTGGGACAGGTTTTGACGCAGGCCGGCAATAGACCGTTATGAACCCGGTCATTGCACAGATCGCATTTAGCCAGGGTACCGTCAGCGGCCTGGCGCGGTACATTGTAAGGGCAGGCCTCAATGACATCCTCCGCACTTACATTTTTGGTTTGGGCCGTATAAAGAATAGCGCCCGTCGCTGCGTCCTTGTAGACGGCACTCGCATCATCGGCGACCTCCAGGCAGGGGGCATCCACACAGTGCCGGCATTGTTCCGGAAAAAAGAGCCAGCGCAGGCGGCCATCAACCACCTGTTCCGACATGCGGACCAACTTGTAGGTGTTAAAGGATAAATCAGCGGGGTTTTGATATGTCCCGGTGTTGCGGGTCTCTTCCGCCGGCAGGTCGTGCCACTGTTTGCAGGCAACCTGGCAGCCCCGACAGCCGGTACAAACCGTGGTGTCGATAAAAATTGCGTAAGACATTCAGATCACCTCCTTACAGTTTTGCGACGTTAACCATAAACGCCTTGGTTTCCGGGATGCGTGTATTCGCGTCTCCCGACGGCGGCGTGAGCAGATTGGCACTGTCCTCCTCGCCGCTGGTGGGCCAGCGCCAGCCAAAGTGCCACGGCAATCCGACCTGGTGAATAGTCAATTTGCCCATCTTGAAGGGCTTGAAACGTTTGGTGACGATGGCTGTGGCTTCAAGACCGGCCCGGGCACTGGTAACCTTGACCCGTTCGCCGCTTTCAATCCTTTTCAGTTTGGCCAGCTCCTCGCTCATCTCCACGAACACCTGGGGTTGCAGCTCCAGCAGCCAGGGCTGGGTTCGGGTCATCAGCCCGGTCTGCCAGTGCTCGCTGACCCGGTAAGTCGTGGCCACGTACGGGAAACGCGGATCACAGGTGGCGTGCTGATCGGCCTTGGTCGAGTAAACCGCGGCCGTTGGGTTGACCATGACCGGGTTGAGATAGTTCTGGTCCACGGGGCACTCAAGCGGTTCATAGTGCTCCGGGAAAGGACCGTCCGCCCGGCCGGGGCCGTATATCTGGGCGTGACCGTGCTTGCGCATGATAAAGGCGTATTTGGCATCCTTGCGGGTACTCCCGTCCGGGTTTTGCAGCGGATACCAGCCGCCGTCGGGCACATCCCCGACCCATTTTTTCGAGACCCATTTGCCGCTTTTCTGCTCTCCGGCGAACTTGATGACCCAGTGCTTTTCATCCCACGGCTTGCCGGCCGGGTCCACGGATGCCCGGTTGTAGATGATGCGCCGGTTTACGGGCCAGCACCAGGAAAATTCAGGATAGAGCCCGATGTTGTTGGGCGCGTCCTTGGTGCTGCGGCGAGCCGCCATGTTGCCTTTTTCCGTGTAGCTGTTGCAGTAGAGCCAGTTACCCGAAGAGGTGCTGCCGTCAGCCTGCAGAAAGGCGAAACTGGGCACCAGGGTGCCTTTCTTGAAGGCTTTGCCTTTAACGGTGACATCCTCGAGAAAATAGCCGTTGATCTCCTTGGCCACCTTGTGGGAGTCATACATCCCGTTGGTTTCATAATCCCATTTCAGGTTCATGATGGGTTCCGGAAAGGCGCCGCCTTTGGCGTAGACCTCTTTGAGCTTGTGGCCCAGGGCTGCAATGATGTCGCCGTCGGGTTTGCTGTTGCCCAGCGGCTTGGGACCCTGGTAGCGCCATTGCATCCAGCGGCCGGAGTTGGTGATGCTGCCCTCTTTTTCCATTGAAGCTGCGGCCGGCAGCATAAAAACTTCGGTTTTGATCTTGGCAGGGTCTTTATCCGGCCCCTTCCAGAAAGAGCCGGTTTCGTTGTCAAAGAGGTTGACATTGACCATCCAGTCCAGGCTTTCCAAAGCCGTGCGGATCTTGCCGACATTGGAGCCGGAGCAGGCCGGGTTCATACCCCAGGCGAAAAAGCCTCTTACCTCATTGGTATACATGGCATCGAACAGGTCGAACCATGAGTAGCCCAGGCCGTCATCGACCTTGGGAAGCCACTCGTAGCCAAACCCGTTGGCCGCCGTGCCCTTTTCGCCAAAGAACGATTTGAGCATGCTGACCGAATACTTGGGATAGTTGCTCCACCAGTTGGCCGAGAGCGGGTCGCTGCTTTTGGGGGTCCACTTGGTATTGTAGGCCTTCAGGTCGGTGTTGGACGCCCGGGGGGTTTTCAGGTAGCCCGGCCAGATGTGCCACAACAGGCAGTGATCGGTGGAGCCCTGAACATTGGATTCACCCCGCAGGGCATTTACGCCGCCGCCGGCCACGCCCATGTTGCCCAGCAATTGCTGGATAATGGCCATGGTACGGATGTTCTGGGTCCCGGTGGTGTGCTGGGTCCAGCCCATGGCGTACATGATGGTACCGGCTTTGCCGCGGGCACCGGTTGCTGCGTAAGTTTTGTAAACCTCCAGTAAGTCATCTTTCGGTGTTCCGGTAATCTTGGAGACTGTTTTTAAATTATAGCGGCTGAAATGTTTTTTGAGCAGTTGAAAGACCGAGCGTCTGTTTTTCAATTTGCGGTCCATCTGGGGGACGCCCTGTTTATCCGTCTTGAAGCCCCACTTGGACTTGTCGTATTTGCCGAGAATCGGGCCCGACTTGCTTTTCTGGTAGCCGCTGAAAAGACCCTTTTTGAAATGATAGGAGTCCTTGACCAGAAAAGAAGCATTGGTATAGGCCGCCACATACTCCTTGTTGTAAAGCCGGTTATCCAGGATGTATTTGATCATACCGCCCAGAAAGGCGATATCGGTTCCCGACCGCAGGGCCGTGTAGATATCGGCCCTTGATGAAGTGCGGGTATAGCGGGGGTCCACGCTGATTAATTTGGCCCCGTTCTCCATGGCCTCGTTAACATATTTAAAAGATACGGGGTGGTTCTCGGCAGCATTGCTGCCCATGATAAGAATACAGTCACTGTTCTTGATATCGATCCAGTGATTGGTCATTGCGCCGCGTCCGAACGACTCTGCCAGAGCCG
>CAZYGG010000023.1:29846-53799 GCA_964647585.1 uncultured Desulfobacterales bacterium | reverse complement strand
CAGGGCAGCCCGAAGGGCCGCGTCTTATGGGCGTTTTCTTTTGGTTACTTTTCTTGTACGCACAAGAAAAGTAACAAGATGGTGCAAAATAACAAGATGTTACACGTGCTATCACTATAAACTGACCAGAGCCTTCTGGATCCCGGTTTTCACCGGGATGACGACCATTTACACTCATAGGTTATTAAGGGAGAAACTTCCGGGCGACCTCCCGGGTGTAGTCACCATCGTCCTGGTAGATCACCAGCGGTGGTTCCACCTCCAGGCCCGGTCGGCCGCCTTTCACACCAGTGACCAGGACCAGCCTGGCCGGATCGCCCATTTTTGAATGGACCATGCGGAGTCGTTTGGGCTCCAGGTTGGCACGGCGCATGTGGGCCACCATATCCACGAGCCGCGGGGCCGGGTAAACAGTGGTCAGGCTGCCGGACAGCTGCAGCATGCGGGCGGCCGCATCAACAAAGTCGGCCAGCCCGGCAAAAATCTCGTGGCGGGCCCCGGCCTTCTCCTGGTGCGGGTTGATCCGGCCTGAATGTATCCGGCGATACGGCGGATTGCAGACAACGTGTTGAACCTGCTCAGGAACTTGCTGTAATTTAAGGTTTTTTAAGTCCTGGTGCAGGATGGAAACCCGTTCATCCAGATGGTTCTCCCGAACATTTTCAGTCGCAATCCGGGCCAGCTGGTCCTGAATCTCCAGTCCAAATATTTTAAGCGCGGGATACCGGAAAGCCAGGATAAGGGAGATGATGCCGCAGCCGACGCCAAGCTCGAGAATCGTCTGCCCGTCCTTGCAGCGCATAAAATCAGCCAGCAGGATTGCATCAATCGAATAGCGATAGCCATCCTTTGGCTGACGCACCGTCAGGCGGCCGTCAAAAAAAGTGTCGTCGGTGACAGGGTCCATAGGGTCTGCTCATCCAATTAAATTAATGAATTGGTATAAAGTAAGGCATCCTGGCCCAAAGAGACTGTGTCGTAATTGCCAAAAACACAACGGCAAAAACCATGCATCGCGCGACCCACAATGGAGAATCAAATAAGCGGGAAGTGCAGCCCTGCTGCCAAAGGCGCAAAGACGCAAAGGCCTCTGACCTGGTCCTGAGGACCACGCTTTTAAAGACTGAGTTAAGTTCTAAGTATTTGTTTTAATGTTGCTTTGTTTTAATCTTAACACCTAAAACTTAACACTTAAAACTGATGAATTCGAGATTACTCGCCCAAACTGCCTTCACGCTCCAACGGACCGATTTTAAATGACATATCCCCTATCAGGTCCTTTCCGCAAGCGGCATTGATCTTTTCGATCAGTTCCGCTTTCATGAACTGCAGCTGATGAACCCATACCGAACTGGAGACATGCACGAGCAGCAAGCGCCCCTTGAAAGCGGCCGGCTGGGCATTTTCAGCAAGCGTTGCGCCCACCGTATGATTCCATACATCCCAGACAGCCGTCATGGCGGTATCTTTTTCCCGGCGACAAGTGCGGATGACATCCGGCAGGATACTGCCGATAGGGAGTGCCGGAGAACTTTTTTTGGGCTTCTCATCCATGCTCGGAGCGTACCCGTCCGGGGGGAAAGTTGTCAAGCAAAACAGGGCGTGGCAGCTAATGGCAGGTATCTACGGAATATCGCCCCCATTTTTACTTGACTTGGTAATATCGGTACCTTACATTGTGCCAACGCAACAAACAGTGCCGGCCCGGCCATCTGCGGGTGGATACTACATTATCAGCTTTACTTTGAAAGGATATTGCATGAGTTGGGATTGGGAAAAACTGAAAGAACAACAACAGCACCAGCGACCCGGCGGTGGCAGTGGCGGCCCCGGAAATATTCCGCCGCAGGTCGATGATCTGGTAAAACAGTTCAAGAATATGAAGATCCCCGGCGGCCCGCTGATTGCACTTGCTGTGGTTCTGATTCTATTTATTGGCTATTCCATTTTTTTTACCATCGAATCAGGGTCGGTGGGTGTGGTCCAGCGGTTTGGAAAATTCATCCGTATCGCGCAACCCGGGCCTAACTTCAAGCTGCCTTTCGGAATTGAAAACGTAACCAAGGTACGGCAGGACCGGATTTACAAGGAAGAGTTCGGCTTCCGTTCGAGCCGCCAGGGATCCCAGTCCCAATATGCCGGCCGCCAGGATACTTCCAGCGTATCGCTGATGTTAACCGGGGATCTGAACGTCGCAGTCGTCCCCTGGATCGTGCAATACCGGATCAACGAACCTTACAACTTTCTTTTCAAAGTTCATGATGTGCGCAAACTCCTCATTGACCTGGCTGAAGCCAGCATGCGTCTGGTGGTCGGCGACCGGAGCATCAACGAGGTTATCAGCAAGCGCGATGAAATTGCGGTTGAATCCCAGCGGGTCCTGCAGACTGAACTCGACAAGGCGGAAACCGGCATTAAAATCGTGACCGTTGAAATGAAAAGAACAAATGTTCCCGGGCCGGTACAGCCCTCCTTCAACGAGGTGAACCAGGCGACCCAGGAAAAAGAGAAAATGATCTACGAGGCCCGGGAAGACTACAACAAGGCCATCCCGGCCGCCAAAGGTGAAGCCGACAGAACCATCAAGGCCGCCGAGGGGTATGCGCTGGACCGGGTCAACCGGGCCAAGGGTGACGCCGCCCGGTTCACGGAAGTCTACCGGGAATACGCCAAGGCCAAGGATGTGACCAAGCGCCGGCTTTACCTGGAGACCATGAAAGATGTGCTGCCCAAAATGGGCAACAAGTACATTGTGGATAAAAATCAGAAGAACCTTCTGCCCCTGCTTAACCTTGGAAAACAGGACGGTGTCATCAAATGAAACTGAAAATAACCATATTCGCCATAGCCCTCCTCCTTCTGGGGGCCTACGTCTCCGCTTACACCGTGGATGAAACCGAGCAGGTGCTGGTGACCCGCTTTGACAAGGTCAACCGCTCGGCCACAACCCCGGGACTGCATTTCAAGCTGCCCCTGATCGAAGAAGCCATTTACTATCCGCGGAACCTGCAGGAATGGGACGGTGATCCCGGGCAGATCCCCACCAAGGACAAAACCTATATCTGGGTGGACACCTTTGCCCGGTGGAGAATCGTGGATCCCATCGTCTTTTTTAAAACCATCGGGTATGTGGAGAGAGCCCAGAACCGTCTGGATGAGATTATCGACCCGGCGGTCCGCAACTTCATTACCTCCAGCCGCCTGATCGACGCAGTCCGCAACAGCAACCGCGAGCTGGATACCTTTGAGGAAGAGGAAGGTGACGATCAGCTGCATGCGACCTATGACGTCACCACCGGACGTGAAAAGATCAACAAGGGTATCCTGGTGCAGGCCCGGCCGAAACTTACCAATTTCGGTATTGAGCTGGAAGATGTAAAGATCAAGAGAATCAACTATGTGGAAGAGGTCCGCAAGTCGGTCTACAGCCGGATGATCGCCGAACGCCGGCAGATTGCCGAAAAATTCAGGTCTGAAGGCAAGGGCGAGGCCCGCAAAATCCTGGGTGAAAAGGAACGGGAACTGAAACGGATTACGTCGGAAGCCTACAAAACCGCCCAGGAAATCAAGGGCAAGGCGGACGCTGAATCAACCCGGCTATACGCGGATGCTTTCGGGATCGATCCGGAATTCTACTCTTTTACCAAAACACTGGATATATACAGCCAGACTTTCGATAAAGAAAACTCGGTGGTTGTATCCACCGAATCAGAATTTTTCAAATATCTTGACGGATATCAAAAATAGGTCGGTAAAAATATAATGCAGGAAAAGCACCCTGCCGGCAAAAGGTGCTGCCGCGGTGCCTTTCCTGCACGCAGAAACGCGCTGGGCGTTGATGTTTGATTGGCTGGCTTGGAAACTATTTAATAATAGCCTCTATTTGCCCTTTCTTCTCTGATGACGTGTCCGGGCCAGAAGCTTTCTGTGTTTATGTTTCCGCATCTTTTTCCTTCGTTTTTTTATAACGCTACCCAACAGATCACCCCCCGTTCATTATTTATTTGATAAGTAAAAAAAATACTGGTAACACTCTTTTTATCCCTTTGTCCACATTTTTTTAATGAATTTATACCGATTGCCAATTTTTTTCCACACACACTACGATTTCATGCATACTATCAATCTGACAATTTTACTTATAAGCATTAGAAACAATCATATAGGTGCTGATACATGCCTCGTTAAAGGCGCATTGATATGAATAAACAAGAAAAACTACGGTGTGTTTCTAATGAGTTGGAACAGTTCAAAAGCGAACAACTTCATACGGTAAACAATGCTGTGGCCATGGCGGAAGAACTGGTGAGCAATGCCTACAAGATGTCCGAGAACCAGTGGCTGCGCCGGCGTTACGACGTCAGCACCCTGGCGGAACTGGACCATGCCGAAATCGTCGAAGGCCCCTTTGCCCAGGTGATCCGGTTTTCCGGCCGGCTGAAAGGTACCTCCCTTGGCTCGGCCGCTTATGACTATTATAAAATCTGCCTCCAGGACCACTCCATCCTGGACGCCCTCGCCCAGTCCCCCGGAATGCGGCTTTTCCCGCTGGTGCTCTACATCACCACCCATGAACTCATCCATATTGTCCGGTTCAGCAAGTTTCTGCAGAGTTTTGACGCTTCTCCGGAGGAGACCCTCGCGGAAGAAAAGCGCGTCCATGCCAAGACCCGCAAAATCCTGATCCCGGTTAACATTGCCGGCCTGCCCGATGTGCTGGAATTTTATAGCAAATGGAACCGCCCTTTCGAGGGACTCCGGGATTCCTGAAGCGCTTGACAACCGGTAATTCTTACCTATATTAGCACTGAAACAAAAATACGACTACTCAGACCCGAGGAGAGACATGCCGATTTATGAATATGAATGCGCCCAGTGCGGCCGCATCGAGGAAGCCATCCAGAAGTTCTCGGACAGACCGCTGACCAAATGCGGCCATTGCTCCGGAAAACTGCACCGGCTCATCTCCCACAGTTCCTTCCACCTGAAAGGCTCCGGGTGGTATGCGGACGGCTACGCAGACAAACCCCGTAAGAATGCCAAAGCATCTCAGGGTGATAAACAGTCGTCAACCCCTGCCAAAAAAGGCACAAGCGCCCCCGGATCCAACAAGAAAAAAGCAGACTGATTCAGTAGTGCCGACAGTTGATTTTTTTTATCCCCAATCTCTTTACAAATTGGAAACGGTGATTACTATTTCGTAAAATAAATAAATCGGTTACACACGCTGGGAGCCGGAAATACCGACCAAGGCAACCTTTATAAAAGGCAACGCGCATATCGGTATCGGCCCTGCAACCGGCCCCTGAAAATTGACCGATTTAAAAATTCAAAACTCACTATAAAAAGGAGAATCTGAATCATGAAACTGAGACCATTACATGATCGAATTTTGGTAGAACGTGTTGAGGAAGCTGAAAAGACCAAAGGCGGCATCATCATTCCCGATTCAGCCAAGGAAAAACCGGCTGAAGGCAAAGTCATTTCGGTTGGCAAGGGCCGGATCGGCGACGACGGAAAACCTATCGCTCTCGAAATCAAGAAAGGCGACCGCATTCTTTTCGGCAAATACGGCGGCACCGAAGTGAAGATCGAGGGTGAAGAGTATCTGATCATGCGTGAAGACGATGTTCTCGGCGTAATCGAATAAAATTTCATAATTTTTAAGTATACGGAGGAAACACCAAAATGGCTAAACAGATTAAATTCGACATGAAAGCGCGTGAATCAATGCTCGCCGGCGTACAGGCGCTCACTGACGCGGTTGTAGTGACTCTCGGTCCCAAGGGCCGGAACGTGGTTATCGACAAATCCTGGGGTTCCCCCACGGTGACCAAAGACGGTGTGACCGTTGCCAAGGAGATCGAACTGGAAGACAAGTTCGAGAACATGGGCGCCCAGATGGTCAAAGAAGTGGCCAGCAAAACCAGTGACATGGCCGGTGACGGTACCACCACGGCCACCGTCCTGGCGCGCGCCATCTACGAAGAGGGCCAGAAACTCGTCGCGGCGGGCAACAACCCCATGGCTATCAAACGCGGCATCGACAAGGCTGTTGAAGTGGCCGTAAAAGAGCTGCACGTACTCTCCAAGCCCACCAAGGACCAGCGTGAAATCGCCCAGGTCGGTACGATTTCAGCCAACAACGACACCACCATCGGCAACATCATCGCCGAAGCCATGAACAAAGTGGGTAAAGAAGGCGTTATCACGGTTGAAGAAGCCAAAAGCATGGAAACCACCCTGGACGTAGTTGAGGGTATGCAGTTCGACCGCGGTTACCTCTCCCCTTACTTTGTAACCGACTCTGAAAAAATGGTTGTCGCCCTGGAAGATCCTTATATTCTCATCAACGAAAAGAAAATCAGTAACATGAAGGACCTCCTGCCGGTTCTCGAGCAGGTCGCCAAAATGGGTAAACCCCTCCTGATCGTGGCTGAAGACGTTGATGGCGAAGCCCTGGCCACCCTGGTGGTCAACAAACTGCGCGGCACCCTGAATGTGGCCGCTGTCAAGGCTCCGGGTTTCGGTGACCGGCGCAAAGCCATGCTTGAAGATATCGCCATTTTGACCGGCGGCCAGGTGGTTTCCGAAGACCTGGGCATCAAGCTTGAGAACCTGACCCTTCAGGACCTCGGCAAAGCCAAACGCATTACCATCGACAAAGACAACTCCACCATCGTGGACGGTGCCGGTTCCCGGGCTTCCCTGGAAGGCCGCGTCAAACAGATTCGCGCCCAGATCGAAGAGACCTCTTCGGATTACGACCGCGAGAAGCTGCAGGAGAGACTGGCCAAGCTGATCGGCGGCGTGGCCGTCATCAATGTTGGCGCAGCCACCGAAACTGAAATGAAAGAGAAAAAAGCCCGCGTTGAAGACGCCCTGAACGCCACCCGCGCAGCCGTGGAAGAAGGTATCGTGCCCGGCGGCGGCGTAGCCCTGGTTCGCTGCCTGGAAGCCCTTGAGAAAATCAAGATCAAGGCTGACCAGAAACTGGGTGTCAAAGTCGTCATGCGCGCTATCGAAGAACCGCTGCGCCAGATTGCCAACAACGCCGGTTACGAGGGCAGCGTGGTTATCGACAAGGTCAAGTCAACCAAAGGCCCCGAGGGCTACAACGCCGACACCAATAAATACGAGAACCTGATTGACGCCGGCGTCATCGACCCGACCAAGGTGGTTCGTTTTGCCCTCCAGAACGCGGGCAGCGTTTCCGGCCTGATGCTCACCACCGAAGCCATGGTCGCCGACCAGCCCGAGGAAAAAGAGGCCATGCCGGCCATGCCTCCGGGAGGCGGCATGGGTGGCATGGGCGGAATGGGCGGAATGGGCGGAATGATGTAATTCATTCAAAACATTCCGGCTTATAAAGTCGTTAAAAGCCCCTGTGCTCAAGCACAGGGGCTTTTTTGTTGGATTACATGGAACCAGATCAAATGAGTAAAAATTTAAAATAAAATTAAGGCTTTCTGCTGAACTATCTACAACCAGACACCTTAAAACCAATTTTTGCGCGCGGTCGCGCGCTGTAAGCACTCGCATTTGACCTTTTTTGCGTCTTTGCGTCTGGCGCGATGCTGATTTTGGTCTTGTTCATTCAACAGGCAATATATCAAAAAACCCCTTAATCATTGAAACTCTTGACAAAACACCGTGATCCAGAGTATTAGTTTTGAAACTGACCATTTTTTATATCAACGTCTAAACAAATTGGGGCCCATCATGAAGCAGACAACTATTTTTCGGTCCGTAGAAAGATGCAGTCGTCATGCGCGCTATCGAAGAACCGCTGCGCCAGATTGCCAACAACGCCGGTTACGAGGGCAGCGTGGTTATCGACAAGGTCAAGTCAACCAAAGGCCCCGAGGGCTACAACGCCGACACCAATAAATACGAGAACCTGATTGACGCCGGCGTCATCGACCCGACCAAGGTGGTTCGTTTTGCCCTCCAGAACGCGGGCAGCGTTTCCGGCCTGATGCTCACCACCGAAGCCATGGTCGCCGACCAGCCCGAGGAAAAAGAGGCCATGCCGGCCATGCCTCCGGGAGGCGGCATGGGTGGCATGGGCGGAATGGGCGGAATGGGCGGAATGATGTAATTCATTCAAAACATTCCGGCTTATAAAGTCGTTAAAAGCCCCTGTGCTCAAGCACAGGGGCTTTTTTGTTGGATTACATGGAACCAGATCAAATGAGTAAAAATTTAAAATAAAATTAAGGCTTTCTGCTGAACTATCTACAACCAGACACCTTAAAACCAATTTTTGCGCGCGGTCGCGCGCTGTAAGCACTCGCATTTGACCTTTTTTGCGTCTTTGCGTCTGGCGCGATGCTGATTTTGGTCTTGTTCATTCAACAGGCAATATATCAAAAAACCCCTTAATCATTGAAACTCTTGACAAAACACCGTGATCCAGAGTATTAGTTTTGAAACTGACCATTTTTTATATCAACGTCTAAACAAATTGGGGCCCATCATGAAGCAGACAACTATTTTTCGGTCCGTAGAAAGATGCTTGACCTCCCTGCTTGATCAAACCATGCGGGTAATGACGCCGGTCATTCTGGTGGTTGTCTTTCTCACCGTTCCCCTTTATCCGGCCGCCAATGCTTCCGCCCAGGAGACTGAAACCGTGGAGCACGGGGCCGGCTTTTATTACACGGTCAAAAAAGGGGACACCCTCTGGGACCTCTCCCAGCGATTCGTGGATTCACCCTGGCTCTGGCCGGACCTGTGGCAGCGCAACGCGCAGATTGCCAATCCCCACCGCATTTACCCGGGTGAACGCATCCGGATCTACCACAAGGACTGGATCGAAAGAATGCACACAGAACCGGAACCGCTCGAACCGGAACCGGAGCCTGTAGAAGTTGCCCAAGCCCCACCGGAGCCGGAGGTCGAGGAGCTTCCCACGGAGTTCATCACTTACCCGGCGATCGACAGTGTCGGCTTCATCCGGGAATACAAAGCGGGATCTTTCGGCAAGATTTTTAAAGTTGAAGATGACAAGTGGATGATCAGTCAGGGGGACATCGTATATATTACCCCCGAGGCCGGCACCCTGGAGGTCGGCTCGTTTTATACCATTTTCAGGACGCTGCCACCCTTGAAGACCGAAAAATCCGAAGAGATAACTGGTTTCCAGCACGTTCTGCTGGGCGTTGTTGAAATTACACTTATTGAGAAAGATTTTGCCCAGGGTGAAATATACCGCTCATGGCAAACCATAAGGGTCGGCGACCAGTTGATGAACTACATCCCCGCAGACCCGCAGATCGGCATGACCGAAAGCGTTAAGGGCCTCAAAGGCCGTATTATTGCCGCTGATGAAGGCGAAAAACTCATTGGAGATCTTATGCTGATATTCCTGGATAAAGGCAGCGATGACGGGGTTGCGCGCGGGCAGCGTTACCTGGTTTATGAAGAAAGGACCGGGAAAATCAACGCCGAAAGTAAGGAAACTTTGCAACTGCCGTCAGTTGACTACGGGACGCTCCTGATCCTGCATGCGGAAGAAACCACTGCCACGGCCCTGGTAACAACCTCGGACAAGAATATTTCTCCGGGGGATGCTTTCCGCGCGCCCTAGGCAAGCTTTTATCTAAAAACAGCAACGGCGTTGAGCCTGAAAAGGTTCAACGCCGTTTTTAATTTTCAGGCCCTATGCAATTCCTGTCCGCCGCAGCCCCCTCCCTCTAATCCCTCCCGCCAGGGGAGGGAAGGTTTTTTGACCACTGACTCCTGATCCCCGACACCAGATGCTGGCCCTCTACGCCCTACCCTTTTCCCTATGCTCTCTGCCCTATGCCCTATGCTCTTGGTGTTAAATGGTTTCCCACGTTACCCGCTGCACATCCTGGTAAGTGGTTATGCCCGCCATCATTTTCTCAATAGCGCTCTGGCGCAGAGTCGTCATCCCCTCTTTGATGGCCTGCGCCTGTATCAGTTTGATATCTGCGGTGGTGGTGGTCAACTCCCGCAAGGCTTCACTGTAAGGGATGACTTCATAAATCCCGGTGCGCCCGCGGTACCCGGTGTTGCGGCACTGGGGGCACCCCATGCCCCGGCGCAGCTTGAGTTCATCATCCGTCCCCACATCCAGGCCCTTTATCCTGAGTTCGCTGCCCTTGATCGTAAACGGTTCCAGGCAGTAACTGCAGATCGTCCGTACCAGCCGCTGGGCCTGTATCCCGGCCAGGGTGGCCTGGAGTAAAAACGATTGCACCCCCAGGTCCAGCAGACGGGTAATCGCCGTGGGCGCGTCATTGGTGTGCAGCGTGGAGAGCACCAGGTGACCGGTCAGGGCAGCCTGGATGGCGTTCTGGGCTGTTTCCAGGTCACGCATTTCCCCCACCATGATGATGTCCGGATCCTGGCGGAGGATGGTGCGCAGGATGTTGCCAAAGGTGACCCCGGCCGAGGGCATAATCCCGATCTGGTTGAAGTCCTCGTGCACCATCTCGATGGGGTCTTCCACCGTGATGACGTTGTTTTGCGGGGTCGACAACTGGCGCAGGGTGGAATAGAGCGTGGTGGATTTGCCGCTGCCCGTGGGGCCGCACACCAGGGCCATGCCGTGCGGCAGGTTGATGAAACTGTTGTACCGCTCCATGTCAGCATCTGAAAAACCCAGCCCGACCAGGTCCTGGAACAGCACCTCGGGATCCATGACACGCATCACCACCTTCTCGCCGAAGGCGGTCGGCACAATCGAAATACGAATTTCGATTTCCGCGTCACCCCGGTCGGTCTTGATGCGGCCGTCCTGGGGTTTGCGCTTCTCCGCCATATTGAGCCGGCTCAGGGCCTTGATCCGGGTCACCATGGCATTGTGAACCTTGCGCGGCACCTTGTAGACCGTGTGCAGCACGCCGTCAATGCGCATGCGCACCCGGGTCTCCTCTCTTTTGGGCTCAATGTGGATATCACTGGCCCGCTGATCAAAGGCATACAGGAAAACATGGTTGACCGCGTTGACGATGTGCTGGTCGTTGGAGGTAAAATCACCGTCCGCTTTGATTTTGACGTATTGTTCCAGATTGCCGAGATCGACCCCCGTGGTGGCAAAGAGGTCTTCGGCCGCCGCAATGGAGCGCTTGAAACCAAAGAACTCGTCGATCAGCTTGATAATGTCGCCTTTGGAGCTGATCACGATGGAAATCTGCATGTTGGTGACCCGGGTGATATCCTCCATGACTTCCCGGTTGAACGGGTCGGGGGTGGCAACCGTGAGGGTTTTCTCCGCAATATGAATGGGCAGCACCAGGTGTTTCAACGCGAAATTACGCGGAATGGTCGAGGTAACCAGATTCAGGTTAAGTTTCAGGGGGTCAATTTTCTTATAGGGATGCCCCCAGCTTTCAGCCAGGGTCTGAAAGATAATTTCTTCATCCAGAACCCGGGTTTCATGATCCGCCCGCACAAGATTCAGCGAAACGATGACATCTACGCTGGTGATCGGATTAACGATCTCCCGGGTACGATCGCTGCCTTTTTGTTTCGCGCGCTCATCTTCGAGTTTTTTCAAAATGCGCGCTTCCTGGCTGATGATGGACTTGGCCTGTCCGCGTTTGATCAGGCCTTTTTTCAACAGACGCTGGCAGATGGTCTTGATAGCAAATGGGTCGGTATTTTCGGCCGGCATTTTCAATGGTGGCTCACTTTGTCTTGATTATGTGGTCATTGTGGCGGAATTTCGCATACCGTTTTGTAATTATAGGAAATTGCAGGCAATGTTGTCAATGCCGAATCCATACTACGGTTTCACTTTGGCAAAAGTGAGGGCCCGGCAGACGGTACATTCTCACAAAGAATAAAGCATCCTGGCCCAGAGGACCAGGCTTTGGATTGCCCCTTGAAGGGGCGTGCAACCAAGGAACTCTTTGCCAGCGTGGCCGGATTCAGGCTGGTAGACTGTAGGAAAATCTCAAAACATAGCTTTTAGCAATTAGCACTCAGCTGTTAGCGATCCAAAACTACAATATAATAAAAAAACCTGCTGCCGGTATCTCCGGCCAGCAGGTTCTTTAATAGGGTAATGACACCCGTCTATTTTCTATCGGACCGTCTCGGCCTGTGGTTACTGCGCCGCTGCTCTGGCTTTTTCGTTAAAACTCTTTATATTCTCTTCGTATTGATTCCGACGGCTTTCGTATTCGATGATTCGCTTGTTCAGGGCGTTGACCCTCTTCTTGTAGGCCGTCTGCTGTTCCGGGGTGGCGGCCTGCTCCTTCTCTTTCTTGAGCGCTTTTTTCTCGCGCATCAACTCGCCGTATTCCTTATCCAGGTCCAGGCGGGTTTTATTGAGGTCCATGCGCCGGCCCTGCTGCGTCTCGAAGGAGTCCTGCTTCTCTGCCTTGGCTTCCATTTCCGCTTCCCGGCGCGCTTTTTCCGCCCGCTCTTTTTTCTGCTGGGGCGTCAGGTAGTCATCCGCTTCCTTGTAACTCTTGGCGCCGGGGCGCTGATTCAGCGGGACCTCAGCCAGATTATCGGTAAACCGCAAGACCCCGTTGCTGTCCCTGTATTTAAAAAACTCCCCCAGGGCTGGATTGGCAAACAGAAGAACCGTCAGACACAGGCCGATAAGCATGCAGGCGCGCTTCACGTTTTATCCCCCTTCCTTCCAGACTGATTTTATAGTATTTTCAGCATATAACACAAACCACACCCTTGTGCCAACAGGAAAATTATCAGCCGTGGCCGAACTGCCGTCCAGATACTTGTAGGTAATCTTGCTGTCGAGCTGGTATAAGTTATCGTCGATCACCACCTCCTGGGAGGTAATCCGGTCAATAACACCGGTGCCGTCGAATTTGCCATAATGCAGATCCGGCCCTTTTGCGGGCAGATCCGGCGCCGAAGACGGTGGTTTGATGTCGAGAATCGCCGTATCCCCGGCACAAAGGGGCCCCGCGATAAAAAGCAGCGCGGCCATCAACAGACTATATATAACAGGCTTTTGCATAATTTACTCCTTTTGCCTAATCAATTTCACGCCAGTAGTAGACCCCGACCTTCTCCGCTTCCACTTTTTCAAGTTTCACGTCACCTTCCGAAGTACTGAAGTACATGACGTCGGTTTCGCTCTCAGCAACAGCGAGGACCGCCGGCGTGTACCACATGGCATCCCGGCTCAGGCCGGTGGGCGCCACGTAATACGGATTGCTCGGTGTGCCGATGTTCACCAGGTCGTGTTCATCAATCTTGCCGTCCGGCATCCCATCCGGACCGGAGATGTCGAACACTGCCGTCAGGGAACGACCGCCGGAGGCCGCATCCAGAGCGTGGATGATGGAGGAACCACCTGACGCGCAGGGAGAGGAAGACGGTATGGATGAGATCACAAAGGCGATACCGTTGCGGATAAGAGGATCGCGGATCATCTTTTCGTTGGATCCCGGCAGGTCGAAGTACCAGCCCACGTGCTCAAGTGTGCCGGAACTGGTTCCATTCGGGTCGAACCAGTACGGCCGGTTGTTGCTCATGAACCGTGACTCATCAAGAAACGCGATCGGGTACTGCTCCACAAGAGAGACATACTGGGCCACACCCGACAGACCGCTATGGCTCGCCAGACTGGTCAGGGGCCGGTGGGCAATGGGCTTCACGTCAAAGGCAACCACTGCATCGGTGCTCACTGTGAGTGAGGTTATAAATTCACCCAGCACGAAAGTGTTCGTCGTGCTGAGGCTGCTCAATTTCAGGGATCCGGAGGTGTTGCCGACCACCACCCCGATCTCTGCACCGCTGCTTACCGTGGTAGAGGTGATAGATTCATTCACCTCAAAAGCAGCCGTCCCGCTGATGTTCTTCAATATCAGGTATCCTGAGGTATCGTCGGTCCCTGAAATTGTTTCGATAATGCCGGTGGCACCGCTGGTGAAACCGGTCACAGTCTGGCCCAGCTCAAAATCTTCGCCGGCGAGTTTATTAATGTAATCCAGGCGCAATGAATCCAGCACAATCTCATCAATGACACCGGTGGCACCACTGGTAGCGCCTTCCACCGTCTGGCCCACCTCAAAATCTTCGTCGGCAGGCTTATTGATGTAAATCAGACGGCCGTACTCCGCGGTCCCGGTTTCCGGCCCGAATGCACCGAAATACTTGTCTGCCGATGTACTGCCGGCATTTTCCCAGGTCTCGGCCCAGTCCCAGATACCATACACCGACTGGACACTGTTATCACCGAAATCGGCGTTGCCGAGATAGCGGCCGGTTCCGAAAACCACCATATAGCCGCCCAGGCTGGTATCAGGATGGGCAATGACATCCGGCTTGGTTGTGATCGGTTGACGATGTCCATCCTTATTCATAGCCTGGAACAACGGCATCGGTGTAGCGGTAGCGTCGTAGTAGGCCACCTTCCAATCGGCAATAACGTCACCCCTGAGATCGAACTTCCACATATTCCCGAGCAGGTCGCCCGCGTAGGCGAAATCCACGAGGCCGTCAAAATCCGGATCAATCAGGACCGGCGCGGACAACCCGTTACAGAGGGACGGAGACCCGACGCCCGTGTCGATCTTGGCAAGGAGTTCTCCGGTGTTCGCATCCAGAACATAGAGCATCGCCTTACCATTGGCGCTCTGGTAGCCGTTACCCATGATGACCACATGCCGGTTCTCGTACGTCCCGTCATCCAGCTCGGAGTTAACGATAAACGCCCGGCTGAAGGTATAGCCCAGATCGTCATCGGTCCCCGGGCTGGCGGTCGGCTGGGTGCTGTTCGGATATTCCCATAACACGATATCCTCGGCCTCAGCCTCGGTAGCCGGGAACGTATTGGAAACGTTGGTAATATCGAGCGCGTATAACCCTTTGCCGCCGCGACCGAGGGTTCCGGTCAACAGCCGCAGGCTGCCGCCGCTGCTATCCCTGATCACCAGACTGTAGGCCGAATTGTCCACATAGTATTTATGTGAATAGGTCTGGGAAGCCAATTCATCGAGATCTTCATAAATCAGGTTAGGCACATAAGCGAAAAGCTCCTCACCGGTGGTGTCGTCGAAGGCATGGAGCATCCCGTCGTTCCCGCCAACGTATACCACGTCGCCCACATGCTGGGGCGCCGAGTGCACGATATCGCCGAGGGGGCCGATATCCGTATCGCCGTCTTTGGCGGGTCGCTGCCGGAAGGTGCCGCTGGAGGTGCCTTCATGGGTGGCATCACCCCGCAGGTAAGCGACAAGATTCTTAAGATCGGTCTTGTCGACAACACCATTGCTGTTATAGTCCGATGTCTCCAGGTCACTGAAATCTGCCGCTGTAATCGTGCCAGCGGCCAGGTTCAACAGTTTTTCGGCCTGGTCGGTCGTCAGTTCTTTCAGGGTATCGGTAAATCGGAACTGTTGTCCAATCGTCCCGTCGTAGGTGACGATTCGCCGGGTAGCCTCGGTCTTGTTGGCCAATTCCTCGGCGGCGGACCAGAGTGTGTTTTCCACCTCTCCGGTCAGAGCATTAAGCTCTTTGGCCATCAGATCGCCCCGCCAGGTACCGGTAATGTAAGACGCCTGGAACAGGAGGGTCCCCTCCTTGAGCTCCTGGGCGTTGATGGATACCGAAGACCCGGTCCCGGAGGTGTCGGCCACATCTTCAATGATCTCTTTGAGGGCCGCCACCAGTTCACCGGGGCTGGCCGCGTTGAGATACTTACCCCGCCCGTTGACCGAAGCGTGGAACAGGTCGTCGATCCTTTCGGGGTCGGAATCCGGTTTGGGCCAGTCCGGACAACTGGCGGTGGTTTCCTCGGGCGCCGCATCCGGCAGGCAGTTGGGATAATCTGCCGGATCCAGGGTTCCCGACACGCCGAAGGAGACGCCGTAGGTCACCATGTGCTGGTGATCGGCGGTGTCGTAGTTGTGCGCAGGCACATCATCGGCCAGGCCTTCGTGCAGGTCTTTTTCATAGTAGTACATGGCCACATCCGCCAGGGTCTGGTCTTCGGGGCCGGCAAAAATTCCGCTGTCCCATTTCGAAGTCCCGCCGCCGTCGCGGGCAGTCCCGTCAGGCCGGTTGCCGTCAGAGTCCTCGTTGCCCACGCTCGGGTCCGGATTGGAACCGTTGTAGTAACCGTCCGTCATCAGAATGGCAAACGCCCGCTGGCAGCCGCCGCCGTCATCCGCGGAGGACCATGGGGCCGTGGAACTGAGACCGCCGCTGGCGCCGCCGTCCTCGTTGTCAAAGTACTTGCCGGCATTCTGGAGGCCCCGCCGCAAGGGAGTGTAACCGGACGAGTAAACCTGGTAGAGCTTGTTGAGGATGTAGTCACTCTGGTTCACATTCGTCTTGTCCGTGGACACGAATTTGACCGCATCAGCGATCACGTAACCGGCGTCGCGCTCAACTTGCACATACTGTCCACCGTTTTCGTCAAAATCATATTGCCCCAGGAGGACCCACTTTTCACAGCCATCGCTGCCCCCCTGCCGCTGGTTTCTGGTGACGTTATACCCGGAGCCACCGTCTTTATCGACAATGGTATATACAACACTGGTATCCAGGTAGTCTTTGCAGGCCCACCATGCGTAAACGTTGTAAGTTCCCGCCTCGCCGGCCGTGAAAGTCGGCGTCCATGTGGCGGTTCCGTTGCCGTCAGCGCGGTAGCAATTACCACCCTGGCAACCGTCATAAGTCTTGTAGTCCCACGATCCCGCTCGGCTCGTGTTGTTCAGAACCTTCACACTGTTGCTTTCCACTCCGATGGGCACCAGTTCTTCCTGAATTCTGCCGTTGATACCCAGGATGCCGATGTTCATACCCGAGGTCCCGACGATGGTCCGGCCGATGGCCGCTTTGGCGGTGAATTCCCGCCGGTTGTAAAAACTGTACCAGTTGGCAAAATTCTGGCGCTCTTCCAGGGCGGTTCGCACCGTGCCATCTTCGTTTTTGGGCTGAATGGCGGCCCAGTCACTATCCCCGCTCACAACCTCCTGCACTTCATTATCTTCGACCCGGTTATCGTTATCGATATCCCGGTAGCGGTAGAACTTCATGTCATAGGTGCCGCCGGAGCCGGGCAGGTTGACGAGATAGATTTCGGTGGTGGAGAAATCCGTAACACCGTGTGTAGTCTGGTAATCCATGGTTTCATCAGCGTCACGGTCCACCCAGATAAAGTAGTGGGCATTTTTCACGTCAACCGCCGTGACATCCACCGTTTCCTGTAAGCCAAAGTAATAGTTCCCGAGCAGGTTCCACTGACCACCATCGATCTCCTGGTTTTCCCCGTGGTTCGCAGTCCCTGCGCCGTTGTTGTAGGTAATCTCGAAGTCGGCATCATCGTCGTAGTTGTTGTACTCCGGCCACCAGGCGTACACATCGTAGTTACCGGCCGTCGTGATGTCGAATTTCCAGGTAGCAGACGCCGGAAGATTACACCTCCACCCCCACCACCATGACCAATAACAGCCTGCGTTGGAGTAACGGGCGTATCCACTGTAGGCATTATCTCCGGTGGACCAGTTCCAGCCCGATCCCGATTCCTCGTAGAATCTGGCGCCATCGTCATTGTCGACAGTGATTGTAATCCCGGTAGTGCTTGCGTCCGTTCCGACCAGGCGGATGGCGTCCGCCGCCGTGGAATCGCCGTCGTCAGCGTTCCGGTGAACAGTGACCCACTGGGTGACGGGATTAGTTGCCGCAACTCCGGCTGCCTGCACGCTGAGGAAATCGTTGTTCAGGTCGAATTCGCCGCCGTCGTTGGTCGGATCGGACCGGGGATCGTCAATGTCGGCATTGAGAGGCGGTGGTGTGCCGCCGTCTTTGATCTTGGTGCCGTTTTCTGCCTCGGTGTCGTCCATTTCATTCCACCGTGGCCAGGGCACGTATTCCTGATTAGGGTTGTACCAGATCTTGTTGTAGTCGTGGTACTGCGACTTCCAAAGTCTTTGCACGTTGCTGTTCCCAAAAACACTCGTGTTTCCTGAGAACTTGCCATTGTACTCTTCGGTCATCGTCTGCCAACGCATACTTCCGGAGTCGTCCAGTACAAACATGACGTTGGGGGCCGCTGACTGGGCCTGGGTCTCCAAGGGCCGTTCTTCGTAGTCGGAGCAGATCACCTCGGTGCCGCAGTCGCGGGGACCGTCGTAGCAGTCTTCATCCACGGTGTTGCCGCAGATCTCCGTGGCACCTGGATTGATGGGATAACCCGAGCCGGGCGTGTCATCGCAGTCGCCCTGGTTCTCGGTATAACCGTCACCATCATCATCCGCGTCGGGCCCGCTACAGACATTATCGCCGCCGTCGCAGTCCTGGTCAATGCCGTCGCCGCAGAGTTCAGTCGCACCCGGATGGATCGTCGGGTCATTGTCGTTGCAGTCCCAACTGGGATTGACCGCCGTATCGCCGGCAATGTAGCCATCGCCGTCATTGTCAGACCCTGGAGCTCCGAAGTTGGCCGTGATGGTTTTGTCACTATCCATCACCAGTTGCACACTGGTAGTGGTGGCACTGGAAGCCCCGGACCACCCGAGGAAAATCGTCTCCGCTCCGGCTGTCGTGGACGCACTGGCAGTCAAATTAACGGTCTGATTGGCAGTAGGATTGGCTGGATCCGGATAGAGCAGGTAAGTATGTGTCTGCTGCCCACCCTCACCAGAGCCTACCGGGTCCACACCAATATCTTCATTTCCAAGGTTTCCGTTTAACTGCAGCGTCAGTCTCACTGTCTTGGAAACATAGGTTCCGGTGGCAGTAAAGGTTGTCCCTGCCCCGGGCGGAAGGCTGTAGCTGACCGGATCCGGCGCATACCATCCGGAGATTTCCTTGTATTCCAGGAGAAAGCCCGCCTTGTCACACGGAATGATGACCATGTCGCCGGAACTGAGCCAGGCTGAATCAGGATCCGTCGTGGTCGGGTAACCCGTTCCCGGCAGAACCCAGGTGTCGATACCGGTATCAGTACTGGTTTTGACATCTTTAAACCGCCAGCGCCCATGTTCCTGGGCCGCTACCGGCGCGATATTGGTAGTGAGTTGAAGTTCCGTCCGGAAAGTCGCCAGGATATCTGTCGGATCATCCTGGATATCAGTCGCCTGATAGGTGGTATAGGGGTTGGGCGGAACTATGCCACCCAGCACAGAGACGCTGTTGCGGGTAACGTCAGCAATACAGTACCCCGTATCGGCGGTAACTGTAAAGTTGTGGCCAACCGGAAAATCATTCCCTCTCTCGACTATTTGACCAAGACCGACATCAGAGATGGTGCCGTTGGCACCGTTCGAGACATTCACCGCGTATTCATTGTCAAGAATGGTGCCGGTGCCGGTATCGTTCGCTAAGTCAATGGTAGCCGGGTTGTTGGCAGGTACGCCGGTTTCTGAAGGCGTATTCAACTGTACGTTGATTGTTTTATCACCGTCATCAACCCCCGTATCATTGATAGTGGGTACAAGAACGATTATCTGCGTTTCCGTCGGGTTGAAAGTTTCCGAGCCGGTGGTTGTCGTATAATCCACACCAGCCGTGGCGGTCACCGGCGAGGTTGCATACTGGACCGTAGCGGTATGACCGGCTGCAATCGCCGGTGTAACCGTAATCGGGAAACGCAAGTTGTTACCCTCGTCCACATCCTCCAGGGCATCACCGATCGTAAAGACATAGTCATTCACCGGATTTACAGTAATCGTAAAGGTCTCTATCGGGGCGGTATCATCGCCGCCGTTGGCAGTACCGCCATTGTCTTTAAATTCCACCGAAACATTGGCGACACCGTTGGCATCCGCCGCCGGGGTATAAGTGAGAGTACCCGTGGCAGGGTTGACAATCGGCTGGACCGTAAACAGGGCGCTGTTGTCGTTGGACACGATAAACCCGTATGCCTGGGCCGCTTCATTAGCAGGCCCGGCTGACATTCCGGTCGCCCAACCAACTACTGTTTGTGCGCCCGCATCTTCATCTATCGTCTGGTCGGCACCTTTTGTGAAGGAAGGTTCATCGTTGACTGCACCAACCGTTACATTCACCGTCGCGGTCTCGGTTACACCACCAGCCGTCACGGTATAAGTAAAGCTTTCCGCACCGTTATACTCCGGATCCGGAGTATAAGTCACGTCACCGCCGGCACCTATAGACACAGAACCATTGGCCCCCTGCGTCACGGCGGTCACCAGAGCGGAACCTTCAAAAGTATCATTGGCCAGTACATTCACTGTACCAGCATTATCTTCATCAGTCGTCAGTGTATCGTCAACCACATCTGCGACCGCGGTTATGGTAACATTCACAAGAGCGGTCTCATCCGGGCCACCATTGCTGACCGTATAGGTAAACGTATCCGTACCGTTGTAATCAGCATTGGGCGTGTAGGTCACCGTATTATCGGCTTCGATGACCACCGAACCAGCCGCACCCTGGGTTACCGCGCTCACGCTCGTCGATCCTGCGAAAGTATCGTTGGCCAGCACGTCTATATTCTGGGCCGTGTCTTCATTGCCGGCTGCCGGAGTGTCATCCACGACATCGACTACCGCCGTTACCGTTACATTCACGGTGGCCGTCTCATCAGGCCCACCATTGTTTACCGTGTAGGTAAAACTGTCCGTACCATTATAATCCGCATCAGGCGTATAGGTCACCGTGTTGTCGGCCTCGATCACCACCGAACCGTTCGTACCCTGGGTCACCGAACTCACGCTCGTCGCCCCGGCGAAGGTATCGTTGGCCAGCACGTCTATGTTCTGGGCCGTGTCTTCATTGCCGGCTGCCGGATTGTCGTCCACCACATCGACTACCGCCGTTACCGTTACGTTCACGGTGGCCGTCTCATCCGGGCCGCCATTGCTGACCGTATAGGTAAAACTGTCCGTACCGTTGAAATCCGCATTGGGCGTGTAGGTCACCGTGTCGTCGGCCTCGATCACCACCGAGCCGTTCGTACCCTGGGTCACCGAGCTCACGCTGTGAGCGCTGGTAAATGTATCGTTGGCCAGCACATCTATGTTCTGGGCCGTGTCTTCATTAGCGGCCGCCGGACTGTCGTCTATGGCATCGGCCACCGGCGCTACCGTTACGTTCACAGTGGCTGTCTCGTCCGGGCCGCCATTGCCGACCGTGTAGGTAAAACTGTCCGTACCGTTGAAATCCGCAGTGGGCGTGTAGGTCACCGTGTCGTCGGCCTCGATCACCACCGAGCCGCTCGTACCCTGGGTCACCGAACTCACGCTCGTTGCCCCGGCAAATGTATCGTTGCCCAGCACATCGATGTTCTGGGCCGTGTCTTCATTGCCGGCTGCCGGACTGTCGTCCACGGCATCGGCCACCGCCGTTACCGTTACATTCACGGTGGCCGTCTCATCCGGGCCGCCATTGCTGACCGTATAGGTAAAACTGTCCGTACCGTTGAAATCCACATTGGGTGTGTAGGTCACCGTGTTGTTGGCCTCGATCACCACTGAACCGCTCGTACCCTGGGTCACCGAGCTCACGCTGTGCGTACTGGTAAATGTATCGTTTGCCAACACGTCTATGTTCTGGGCCGTATCTTCATTAGCGGCCGCCGGACTGTCGTCCACGGCATCCGCCACTGCTGTGACCGTTACATTCACGGTGGCTGTCTCGTCCGGGCCGCCATTGCCGACCGTGTAGGTAAAACTGTCCGTGCCGTTGAAATCCGCAATAGGCGTATAGGTCAAGGTGTTGTCGGCCTCGATCACCACCGAACCGCTCGTACCCTGGGTCACCGAACCCACGCTCGTTGCCCCTGCGAAGGTATCGTTGGCCAGCACATCGATGTTCTGAGCCGTGTCTTCATTACCGGCTGCCGGATTGTCATCCACCACATCGGCCACTGCCGTTACCGTTACGTTCACGGTGGCCGTCTCATCCGGCCCACCATTGCTGACCGTGTAGGTAAATGTATCCGTACCGTTGAAATCCGCAGTGGGCGTGTAGGTCACCGTGTCGTCGGCCTCGATCACCACCGCACCGCTCGTACCCTGGGTCACCGAGCTCACGCTGTGAGCGCTGGTAAATGTATCGTTGGCCAGCACATCTATGTTCTGGGCCGTGTCTTCATTAGCGGCCGCCGGACTGTCGTCTATGGCATCGGCCACCGGCGCTACCGTTACGTTCACAGTGGCTGTCTCGTCCGGGCCGCCATTGCCGACCGTGTAGGTAAAACTGTCCGTACCGTTGAAATCCGCAGTGGGCGTGTAGGTCACCGTGTTGTCGGCCTCTATCACCACCGCACCATTCGTACCCTGGGTCACCGAACTTACGCTCGTTGCCCCTGCGAAGGTATCGTTGGCCAGTACATCGATATTCTGGGCCGTGTCCTCATTACCTTGAGTCGGACTGTCATCCACCACATCAGCTACCGCCGTGACCGTGACCGTTACCGTTGCTGTCTCAGTCACGCCTCCGGAAGTCACGGTATAAGAAAAACTGTCCGTACCGTTGAAATCCGCACCGGGTGTATACGTCACCGTATCATCACCATTGAGCACCACAGTGCCGTTGGCCGCCGCTAATCCTGTCTCCACAGCCGTTACATCCGGCGTTCCTTCAAATGAGTCATTGCTCAATACCGTTGTTGTAACCGGTGTGTCTTCTGGGGTTGTGGCTGTATCGTCCTGAATATCAACCACCGCCGTTACCGTTACATTCACGGTGGCCGTCTCATCCGGGCCGCCATTGCTGACCGTGTAAGTAAAACTGTCCGTACCGTTGAAATCCGCACTAGGTGTATAGGTCACCGTGTTGTTGGCCTCGATTTGCACCAGGCCATTCGCGCCCGGGGTCACCGAACTCACGCTAGGCGTACTTGCGAAAGTATCGTTGCCCAGCACAACTATGTTCTGGGCCGTGTCTTCATTAGCGGCCGCCGGACTGTCGGCCAGGGCATCGGCCACCGCCGTTACCGTTACGTTCACGGTGGCCGTCTCGTCCAGACCACCGTTGTTTATCGTGTAGGTAAAACTGTCCGTACCGTTAAAGTCCGCATTGGGTGTATAAGTCACCGTGTTATCGGCCTCGATCACCACCGAACCGCTCGTACCCTGGGTCACCGAACTCACGCTCGTCGCCCCTGCGAAAGTATCGTTGGCCAGCACATCGATGTTCTGGGCCGTGTCTTCATTTCCGGCCGCAGGATTGTCGTCCACGACATCGGCTACCGCCGTTACCGTTACATTCACGGTGGCCGTCTCATCCGGGCCGCCATTGCTGACCGTGTAGGTAAAACTGTCCGTACCGTTGAAGTCCGCATTGGGTGTATAAGTCACCGTGTTGTCGGCCTCGATCACCACCGAACCGTTCGTACCCTGGGTCACCGAACTCACGCTCGTCGCCCCAGCGAAGGAATCGTTGGCCAGCACGTCTATGTTCTGGGCTGTGTCTTCATTACCGGCCGCCGGATTGTCATCTACTACATCGGTTACCGCCGTTACTGTGACGTCGACCGTCGCCGTCTCAGTCACGCCTCCGGCAGTCACGGTATAAGTAAAACTGTCCGTACCGTTATAATCCGGATCCGGAGTATAAGTTACGTCACCACCGGCACCTATAGACACAGAACCATTCGTCCCCTGCGTCACTGAGGTTACCAGGGCACTCCCTTCAAAATTATCATTGGTAAGTACATTGACTGTCCCAGCGGTGTCCTCACTGGTAGTCAACGCATCATTTGTCACATCTGCGATCGCGGTTATGGTGACATCCACAGTAGCGGTCTCATCCGGGCCACCATTGCTGACCGTATAGGTAAACGTATCCGTACCGTTGTAATCATCATTGGGCGTGTAGGTCACCGTATTATCGGCTTCGATGACCACCGAACCAACCGCACCCTGGGTCACCGAACCCACGCTATGCGTACTGGTAAATGTATCGTTGCCCAGCACGGCTATGTTCTGGGCCGTGTCTTCATTACCGGCCGCCGGACTGTCGGCCACAGCATCGGCCACAGCTGTTACCGTTACGTTCACCGTGGCGATCTCGTCCGGACCCC
>CAZYGG010000023.1:24731-29746 GCA_964647585.1 uncultured Desulfobacterales bacterium | reverse complement strand
TCAGTACGTTAAGGGTTGTCGAAACTGTGTCTTCATTGGTGGTCAGCGCGTCGTCCAAGGCATCGGCCACAGCTGTTACCGTTACGTTCACCGTGGCGATCTCGTCCGGACCCCCATTGCTTGCGGTGTACGTAAAACTGTCCGAACCGTTGTAGTCCGCCGCCGGGGTATAGGTTACAGCCCCGTTTGCGGCAATGGCCACTGTTCCGCCGTTGGCGCTCGGGTTATCAAAGGCACTCACCGTCGCGGTCCCAGAAAAAGTATCATTATTGGTCAGTACGTTAAGGGTTGTCGAAACTGTGTCTTCATTGGTGGTCAGCGCGTCGTCATACGCATCTTGTCCAGAATTCACAGTAACCGTGATCACCTGCGTCTCGTTGTTCCCGTCATCGTCCGTCACCTGAACCGTAAAATTGTCCGTACCGTTAAAGTCCAGATTCGGGTTGTAAATCCATTTACCATTGACCGAATTGATACTGGCCGTACCATTCGTAGCTACCGCACTCACCGTAAAGTTCGGGGTCGAATCACCGTCCCGCGTGTCCGTGAACGTCAGCGTACCCGTGATCGCACTGCCGTCCTCGGCACCGGTCCCGATTGTATCCCCGCCGAACGTCCCGGCGTCGTTCACCTGGTTCACCGTGATTATCACTCTCGCTGGAGCGACAGATAGATTTCCGTAACCATTTTCAATATTATATTCATACGCATCTACACCATTAAAATCAGGACTAGGTGTGTATTGTATTTCCCCAGTTAAGGTGTTTACCGAAGTAGAGCCTTTTCCAGGCGGGGTAACTACCGTAAGCGTAGTTGTATCCCATCCGGCTGCACCACCGTCACCATCATCATCATTGAGCAACACTTTCGTTATGACTGGCGTATCTTCATTCGTGGAGTCGGTGTCATCTATTACTATTGGCGCGGGTGCTGCATGTACAAATGGCATACCTGCACAAACGGAAAGGAGAATAAAAACCATTAGCAATGGAAGCTGAACACTCCATCGGCTATTCCAGTGAGTTCTTTTTTTATTTGAAAGGTTATGAAACATGGTTTTTCTCCTTAATTATCCGCCCTGTTGTCCATCTCATTCCCGGCAGATGTATTTTTCGCCCGATCTTATTTATGGTTAAAGCTCTTCGTTCTTTATGTTCTCTGTTCCTGTTACAGTGCAGGTTGCCCGGTGCAACCCCCTCCCTTAAATCCCTCCCGCCAGGGGAGGGAGAATCTTTCTGACAACTGATTCCTGACGCCTGACCTCTTGTCTTTTTCCTCTGCCCTATGCGCCCTGCACTATGCGGGCGGCCATAGCCGCCCACTTACATCCGCCTGGCAAACCCGGTTTCTATAATCATTCTTTCATTCCTGGCATTGTCCTGCAGTTGCCCGTAGATGGAAAATGCCCGTACCTGAGTCGGGGAAGTCATGTCCAGGCTGCTCCAGGGGGCGACGCCGGTGTATAAAACCAGGGAATAGGTGTTCTGATATTGCGCGCCGGGGCTGGCACTCAGATCCACCCACTTACTGATATCGTTGAAATACCAGTCTTTCACAGCCGTTGTAGCGCTATGCGACCAGTCATGGTTGGCCGGATCGAGATAGGTGACGTTTTCGTCGTCCTCATGGATCCAGCTTTCCGTGTGGGTGGGTGCATCTTGAATTCGTTGGGACGTCTGCATGGCCGCCGCTTCCGTTCTGAAAAAGATCTGTTTGTAATTGCGTTCGTTGCCGGCGACCTGGATCTCGATCGACGAGGTGTTGGTAGCCGAGGTTCCCACCATGGTCAGCAGCATCAGCATGATCAGGGCCAGGATAATAACGGATCCGTCCTCATTGGTCAGCAAAGCAGCCCGTCCGGTTTCCTGCTCTTGTTCTTCAAGCACCTGGTATTTTTCGTTTGATAGCATCGTCTTTATCTTCCCATTCAAATTTAATAAGCTTTATGTCTTTGCTTTCATTATTTTTTTGTTGGCCATAACATTTAAGACTTAAAACCCATGAATTCGGCTTTATACGAATTCATTATAATTCGGGTTTCACACTTGTCAGGGTCGTTGTTTTGCTGACCCCGCGCTCGCTCCACTGCACGGTAACAGTAATCAGTTTGCAGCTAGTCCGCGGATTGTTGTCATCCACCGTCCAGGAAATATTAAAGTTTGCTGGCGGGCTGGGATCGGGGATGTTCCCACCGGTATCGTTAAGCAGGGCGTTGCTATAGGGCAACGAAGTGAGCATTTCCATCCGATCCTCCGCCCACAGGACCCCCCGGGAGATAGATTTTGCACCGCCGGTGGTCTGAATAGCGGTAATCTGCATGGAGGCAATCGCCAGAAGTCCCACCGATAAAATGGTAATCGCAATAAGCACCTCCATGAGGGTAAAGCCCCCCTCTCCGGTGGTGCGGTGATGTGCGCTTCTGCTTTGGCTTGTTTTTCCTGTTCTCATCATGGCGACTCCGCCCTTAAATTTAAATGTTGCGGCACCTGACCCGGCTGGTAATGGTCCGGGTACTGGTAACCGAGGCTCTGCTTGACTGGGCTGTCATGGTAATCTGGACGACCCGAATATTCAACGGGTTCGTGGTAACCACATTTTGGTCATTCAGATAAGTGAATTGAAGCGAGCTGATGTTCTCGGCTACAGCCACCCAGCCACCGCCGCTATCTACATCAAGCGTTTCCAGATCGTTGTTCGTTGGGTTGCGGCGAAAAGCCACCAGTTCATTGGAATTGATATCAACGGTTCTGTCTTCATCGTTGTCAATAGTAAAGGCGATATCATCATCATCAGTGGTGGCGCCATTGCTTTCGTAAGGTGCCGGCAGGTTGCTCACAAAGCCGAATGCCCTGGAATTTTTGGGATCATAGCCTGCCATCCGAATGGCGCGTTCGAGGTAATACATCCCGGCCCGCAGGTTCTGCTGCATATTGGCGATTTCCTGCTGAGCCACCCAGGATCGGGTCTGCGCTTGAAAGGTGGTGTAAATGGCGCCCATCACCACCAGCATGATAGTCATGGCGATCATAAGCTCGATCAGCGAAAAACCTTGATCGTTCATCCCTTTTGGCTGTCTGTGTGCTGTTATCATTGCCAGGTAGCTCCTAAGTATTCTTTTCTGTTCATTTGAATGACGCCGGCGACGGTGGCTCCGGCCCGGTAATAAACTGTTTCTGGATCGTCCGTCGCATATTGCCCGGAAGCGAAATTCACATACAGGGCATTACCCACTATCATTCCGCGGGGGCTGAAGGTTAGCGTCCACTGTGTCTGCGTCCCGTCATCATTAGTGAACCTCTCGAAAACGGTCCCCGCGACCGGGCCCCTGAATATCACCTCGCTGCCGTAATCATCCAGAAGAACCGTTCTGTTGATGATACCGATCTGGTATTGAGGGCGCACGCCGTTACCCGGATCGTCGGAAAATGTAACCTGACAGTTTTGCCCCCGGCGAATGGCCGTCATTTTAGCCAATTGCAGGTTGCCGAACAGGTCGGTGGCCGCGGACTTGGCGCGCCAGTTGGGTAGCACTTTCAGGATATTCGGCACCGCAATAGCGGCCGCGATTCCAATGATCCCAATCACGACTAAAACTTCAATCAACGTGAATCCGGCGTTCTTCTTATTCATGGCCTATTCTCCTGGTTCTCAGTTGGGAAGCCGCCCCGGAAAAACCTCTTGGGACGCCTTCCAGGAAAAATAAATACAAGTTTCGTGCCATATTCCTCTTTTATAGCAATGGACATTGAATTCTGGTGATAGAAAATCATAATAGACGCCAACCCATTGTTATTCAATATATTTTAATATTATCTTCACTACGGCATAAAGACCTGGGTAACCCGGTAATATTCGGAAGGTCTGTGTGCCACGTCCCCGGCTATTAAATTTTTTTATAGTTTTAAAGAAAATTAAGAGTTCGGCGTCCGTTGGGCACTCCGCGCAACAGTTCCAGAACCCGTCTGCCATCAACTCCGGCAGCACGGCAAGCAGGATGCTGTTTGGTTCTTCTTCCAATAAGGGATCCAAGGGTTTATTCTGTCTTTAAAAACATAGTCCTCAGGGACTGTGTCATAATTCATATAACCTTACAAATTTTCGCCGTCATGCCGGACTTGATCCGGCATCCAGAATTCTATCTGCCAGGAATCACACTGGATCCCGGATCAAGTCCGGGATGACGATAATGCCCACTGTGCGATTTTGGCAATTACGACACAGCTTCTCAGGAGCAGGTTATTAAAAGCAGAATAAAGCGGGGGAATCCCGCAACGCGCGGAAATTTCACGGCCGCTGCGGCCGCAGCTAAAATCCTAATTTCGAAACAGCCCTAAGTCCCTGAATTTAGAGATGATCACCCTGGGCCTAAGGCTGCCAGCCGGAACCGAAATCGTGCCAGGTTTTAATCCTTCCGGTGGCAGACGCGGTCCCTATGGCCATGGTGTCCCCTCTGTTATTTTTCAGGTAGACCGTACCCGCCGTTGCGGTGCCGGCCGGATTAAACTTCACCTTTTCACCCCTGTACGTGACGCCGTCTGCCGGGGGGGCAACATGGTTGGCATCAATGGGCGCCGGGTTATTGGAACCAAAGGAGACACCCGGGTGATTTGCCAGGTCAATCACCTGGCTGATATTGGCGGTGCCGTCCAGCAGGTGGTAGCGGCCGACAGTCGAATCGAAGCAAACCCGCCAGGGTTCATCGCTGCCAATGGCCTGCAACCGGGCGAACTGGAACATGGTAGACATCTCCTGGCAGGCGGTTTTAAGGCGTGTCCGGGAAAGGAAGGCTGTGTAATTGGGGATGGCTATGGCGGTAATAATGCCCAGGATAGCAATCACCACCATCAGTTCGATCAGGGTAAAACCGCGATTGCTGCGCATAAGATTTGTCTCCTGATTCCGTCAACACGCAGAAAATACAAAGAAAAGTCACAAGCATAGCATCGCGCCAAGACGCAAGGGCGCAAAGAAAACCACAGATTATTCCGGCTTCGCCGGTGGAAACCGAAAATCAA
>CAZYGG010000023.1:0-24631 GCA_964647585.1 uncultured Desulfobacterales bacterium | reverse complement strand
GGTTTTACGCACGATAGTGCGCCTAATTCGTGTTTTTTGCTTTTCTTGGCGCCTTGGCGGCTTAGCGCGAGTATCAGGTCTTCTGCACTTCCTTATAACGGCGACGGCGATCACCGCTGGAAATTCAATCTCCTGATCCCTCAACACAAAGAAAATACAAAGAAAAGTCGAAAGCATGGCATCGCGCCAAGACGCAAAGGCGCAAAGAAAACCACAGATTATTCCGGCTTCGCCGGTGGAAACCGAAAATCAAAAAAATCGAAACTCTAAAGCCGGTTTTACGCACGATAGTGCGCCTAATTCGTGTTTTTTGCTTTTCTTGGCGCCTTTGCGTCTTGGCGCGATGCTATGTTATTGATTTTCAGCTTGTTTATCAGGTCTCTTTCAATCCGTTTACTGCCCTTATGATTCCATTTTTCATCAACGCCTCACCGAAATTCAGTAAGAAACCAAGTTTCATGTCAGTAAGACGCAGATACGTCTGGATCTGCTTGCGGTGGGCTGCCGTGAGCTTCTTAATGGACTTCAGTTCAATCAACACCCGATCGTTTAGAATGAGATCCGCTCTAAAGCCCTCGTCGAACAGCAAGCCGCGATACTCAATTGGCACCCTAACCTGTCTCTCAACTTGTAAGCCACGCTGCTTCAATTCGTGAGCCAGAATCACTTCGTAGACCGTTTCCATAAGGCCCGGACCGAGTTCTCTGTGAACCGCTATTGCGGCATCTACAATTTCTCTTCCGATTTCATTTTCCATCATATCGATGTCGATTTTGGCCCTAAAGTGCTTAAAAAACCAGAAAGTCATGGCATCGCGCCAAGACGCCAAGGCGCAAAGAAGACCATAGTTTTTAGCGCTGCGCTTCACTACGTGTCCGGCTTCGCCGGTTAGAACCATAAGACCAGGAGAAATGAATGTTTTAAAACGGTTTTACGCACGATAGTGCGCCTAATTCGTGTTTTTTTGCTTTTCTTGGCGCCTTGGCGTCTTTGCGCGATGCCATGCTTTTGTTTTCAGCTTTTCCTTTCAGGTCTCCTGCAACCCATTTACTGCCCTTATGATTCCATTTTTCATCAACGCCTCACCGAAATTCAACAAGAAACCAAGTTTCATGCCTGTAAGGCGCAGATACGTCTGGATCTGCTTGCGGTGGGCTGCCGTGAGCTTCTTAATGGACTTCAGTTCAATCAACACCCGATCGTTTAGAATGAGATCCGCTCTAAAGCCCTCGTCGAACAGCAAGCCGCGATACTCAATTGGCACCCTAACCTGTCTCTCAACTTGTAAGCCACGCTGCTTCAATTCGTGAGCCAGAATCACTTCGTAGACCGTTTCCATAAGACCCGGACCGAGTTCTCTATGAACAGCTATTGCGGCATCTACGATTTCTCTTCCGATTTCATTTTCCATCATTATCTATTGAGAGGTGTTCAAAGCAATAGGGGTGCCATAATTTAATGCACTGTTATTTTTAGGTTTAATTAGATTAGGCTTTTCGGTTTGACCAGATAACAGGGCATGCGTGCACAGAAAACTGTGCAGGTTGGTTTCTTTTTCGGCGGGATGTCAGTTTGAGTTCGCAGGTAGGTCTGTGTTTGGTATTCCAAAACGAAAAAGGGATTGGCGGTCGCCCACCAATCCCTTTCCCGGTAGTTTGTGATTTTGAGATAGTTTCTAGTTAAAGTAGTTTACCGCATTCATAAACAACCGGGTGCCGGGGGTCGGGCCGCTGCTCGCCCCGCCAGTGGCCTTGAACCGGGTCCAGTCCGGGTGGTTGGTCGGGTGGTTGTAGGCTTCCGGGTGGGGCATCAAACCGAAAATGCGGCCGGTGGTATCGCAGATACCGGCAATATCAAGCAGGGAACCGTTAGGATTGAGCGGGAAAGCCCCCCCGGCCGGACTGCCGTCGGCACCGGCATACCGGGCGACCACCTGCTGGTTGGCCACAAGCCGGTCAATCATTTCAGCTTCCGCATAAAACTTGCCTTCCCCGTGGCGTACCGGCAGCTCAAACTGGTCCAATCCTTTTGTAAATATGCAGGGTGAATCCGGATTGACGGAAAGATGCACCCACTGGTCCCGAAACTGGCCGCAGTCGTTGCCGATCAGGGCCACCTTGCGGGAGCTGTAGTCGCCGTCTATCCCGGGAAGCAGGCCCAGGTTAACCAGGCACTGAAACCCGTTACAGATCCCCAGGACCAGGTTGCCCTTTTCAATGTAAGCCAGCAGTTGATCGCCCAGGTGGGTCTTCATTCGCACGGCCTGGACCACGCCGGCACCATGGTCGTCACCCCAGGAAAACCCGCCGCCGAACACCATGATCTGGAAACTGTCCAACCGCACGCTGCCATCGATCAGGGCGTTAATGTGGACCCGCTGGGCGGTTGCCCCGGCGAGTTCAAGGGCGTGGGCGGTTTCATTGTCGCAATTCTGTCCGTAGCCGGCCAGGACCAGGGCTTGCACGTTGCTCATATCAGCTCTCCAAAAGTCTTTTTCCAGGCGGTTTTCAAATCGGAAACCGGCGCATTGACAAGTTCACCCTGACCACGCTTGATGACCAGGTCCGCATTTTCCAGAACGGTCCCCACACAGGCGCAGTTGGTTTTGTCGAGCAGGGTTTCCAGCTCATTTTTCAGCTCCGGGGCCACCGTGACGATAAAGCGTCCGGCGGATTCCGAGAAAAGGAGGGTGTGGTCAGCCAGACCGGTTTCGCCAGCAACCCCATCCAAGTCTATGGCCAGCCCGAGTTCACCGGCCATGGCCACCATGGCCAGGTGCACCGCCAGCCCGCCGCGGTAGACCCCATGGACGCTTTGCACCAGCCCCCGGTCGATGGCCGTGGCCAGGGCCCGGTACAGGGGCAGATGCGCCGCGGGATTCACCCGGGGTACATTGAGCCCGATGTACCCGAAATGGTCGTAAAACTCGCTGCCGCCCAATTCGTCTCTGGTCCGGCCCAGGACGTAGACCAGGTCACCCGGGGCCTTGGCATCCAGGGTCACACAGCGATTCACGTCCGGGACGATGCTGGTAGCCGAAAACTGCAGGGTTTCCGGGGCAGACACCTTGTGGGTCTCCCCGTATTGCCCGGTGAGATGGCCGTCCACATACATGCTGTCTTTGCCGGACAGCAGCGGGACTTCATAGGCCAGGCAAATATCTTTCAGGGCCCGACAGGAACGGACCAGCTGCGCGGCTTTGAATTTGCCGTCCGGGTTGCTCACCGGATCAAACTGGATGCTGGGCCAGCAAAAATTGTCGACCCCCCCGATCTGCTCCGGATCGGCGCCCACCGCCACCAACCGCCGCACCGCCTCGTCAATGGTGCAGGCTGTCATGTGATAGGCATCGATGGCCGAGTAAAACGGCAGCAGCGACTGGGAAAAGGCCAACCCGGTCTCGGACGCCAGCACCGGCCGGATCACAGCGGCGTCACTGCTGATATCCCGCCCCCGGCCCACCAGCGGTTTGATCACACTGGTGCCCTGAACTTCATGGTCGTACTGGCGGCAGACCCACTCTTTTGAACAAATGTTGGGGCCGGCCAGGATATCCAGCAACAGGCGGTTGTAGTCATCCGGTTTCTTGATAACGGGTTCTCGCAGGCCGCGCAGATCGGGCGGCGTCCACTCGGCCGCGAACTCCCACTGGGGGAATCCCTTGGTCAGCAGATCCACATCCACACTCGCGCAGAGCTTGCCTTCATAGGAAATCTGCAGTTTGCCGGAGTCGACATACCGTCCGATAACGGTACTTTCAACGGCATGGCGCGCCGACAACTGCATGAACTCTTCCAGATCTTCGGGCTTTACGGACACGGTCATGCGTTCCTGGGATTCACTGATCCAGATCTCCCACTGGTCCAGTCCGGCGTATTTAAGCGGGACCTTTTCAAGGTCCACTTCGCATCCGTTGGAAAACCGCGCCGATTCCCCCACCGAGGATGAGAGACCGCCCCCGCCGTTGTCGGTAATAAACTGAATCAAACCACGATCCCGGACCTCGAGCAGGAAATCATGCATCTTCTTCTGGGTATAGGGATCGCCGATCTGCACGTGGCCCGCCGGCGTATTTTCCGAAAAGACTTCCGACGCGGCAGTCACCCCGTGGATTCCGTCCTTGCCCACCCGGCCGCCGCACATGATCATCAGCTCGCCGGGAGAGGTGGTTTTCAGTTCAGCGGGCGTATCGGCCACCGTGGCCGGCATGAGGCCCAGTGCCGTGACATATACCAGGCATTTGCCCATGTATTTCGGATGGAACAGGACCTGACCAAAGGGGGTGGGGATCCCGCTCTTGTTGCCGCCGTCCCGGACCCCCTCGATGACGCCGTCCAGTAGACGGCGGGGGTGCAGGCGCGGGATAAGGGATCCGTTGTAATCCCGGGGCCCCATGCAGTAGCCGTAGCTGCCCATGAGCAGTTTGGAGCCTTTCCCGGTCCCCATGGGATCGCGGTAAACCCCGACAATGCCGGTAATGGCACCGCCGTAAGCCTCCATATTGGAAGGCGAATTGTGGGTTTCACCGGTCACTACGTAATAGTGGTCATCATCGAAACGGGCCGCGCCGGCATTGTCCCACAAAACAGATATCACCCAGGGTTTCTGTTCCTTCAGGGCCAGGGTGGGCTGCTTGATGCAGGTCTCGAACGGGTTGTCTATGGTCTCAGCCTCACCTGTGGCCATGTCCCGGTAATGGAAAAGGCCCTGGAAAGTGTTGTGGTTGCAATGGTCGCTGCGGGCCTGGGAGATATACTCCAGTTCGATATCCGTGGGGTCCGCCAGGCCCACCGCCTCGCGGCCGGCTTTTACTTCCGGGTCAAGGAAATATTCCCGGATGACGGGTATGTCGGCCGGGTTCAAGGCCAGATTGCGCTCATCGCTCAAGGCCTGGAGGGTTTCGTTGCTGTCAATCGGTACCGAGGTCACCGTGGGGACGTGATCCAGGATCACCTTGGGAATGATCAATCCGGTCCCCTGCTCCGGATCCCAGTTTTCCCGGCTGAATATCTTCCACTGCTGGATGATATCGTTGGCCAGCAGTTCACCGGCAATCATGTCGATCTGCTCTGCGGCAAGGCCATCCCCTTCCAGGCAGAAGAGTTTCGACGTATAGACGGCTTCCTCCGCGCCGATTTTGAGACCGAGAATATCTTCGATAGCCTCCACCGCCGTACTGCCCGGGTTGTCCCGGACACCGGGCCGGTACCCGACCCAGATGGCCCAGTCAAAGGGCAGATTAAGGGGGGTATAGGCGGAAACCTGGGTCACCGGGTTGGTAAACACCTCGGTGCGGATGGTTTCAAGCTGGTCGGTGGTCAGGTCGGCGTCAATGGTCAGGATCTGCACGGTCCGGATCCCGCTGATCCGGATGTCGAAATAGTCCGCGGCCTTGTGCCGGATCCCCTCGCCTTCCGCGTCAAACAGCTCGGGTTTCAGGGTAATCTCAAGTCTGTGTGGCATAGTGAACACCTATAATGTGTGAAGATTCATCCAAGGATGGTGCCTGAACGGATTGAAAACTACATAGCAGGGCGAGGGAAAATTGTCCATTGCGAATTCAAGGTCCAAACCCAAAAATCCCTGTCATCGCGCAAAGACGCAAAGGCGCAAAGGAAATCATAATTTTACCGGCTGCGCCGGTTGAAACCGAAAGTTCTGTTGAACCAATGGGTTGAAAGGGTTCTGCGCACACCGTGCGCCCCTATCCTTATTTTGGTTTTCTTGGCGCCTTGGCGGCTTGGCGCGATGCACTGGTGTTGATTTTCTTGGCTTGATAAAAAAATTTAGCTGTGTGTCAAGTAACTCGCTATCGTTCGCAACCTGACCTACCCCCTTGACAGCCCCGCCCTTCAGCTGTACAGTTAGCTGTACGGCTGAAGGAGGATATAAATGAAAGCAATTACATATACCGCAGCTCGCCAGAACCTGGCAAAAACCATGCAAAAAGTCTGCGAGGATCATGCTCCCGTTATTGTCACCCGAAAGAAAAACAATTCTGTCGTCATCATGGCCCTTGAAGACTATAATGCGCTTGAGGAAACTGCCTATTTGCTGCGATCTCCCAAAAACACGAGACGCCTGATTGAATCCATTGTTCAGCTTGAGAACGGTAACGGAACTGAAAGGGAACTGGCCGAGTGAAATTGATCTTTTCCGACCATGCCTGGGAAGATTATTTACACTGGCAAAGAACAGATAAGAAAACCCTCAGGCGCATCAACAAGCTTATCAAAGCCGTTAAACGCAATCCTTTTGAAGGCATCGGGAAACCCGAACTGTTGAAGCATGCCCTTGCCGGATACTGGTCCCGCCGGATAAACGATGAGCATCGTATGGTTTACAAGATCTCAGGTGATGCCGTTTTTATCGCGCAACTGCGGTACCACTACTAGCGCACTTCTCAAATTTCCTGTGGGAGCGGCATCTTGCCGCGATCAGCGTATCCCCCCACAATCATCGTTTTCGCGGCAAGATGCCGCTCCCACGATGTGCAAACACCCAATTTCGATAAAAACTTGATGATGACCTCGGAATTCTGCACTCTGGGATTGTTCGATTTCGAAACTACGCTAACTTGAGAATATTCTGGCGATGTCGTTGTAAAAAACGAACACCATCAACAAAAGCAGAATGAACATGCCGGCCTGCTGGGCAATTTCCCGTACCCGGATACTCACCGGTTTGCCTCTGACCGCTTCAATTGAAAAAAACATCAGATGCCCGCCGTCCAGGATGGGAATCGGCAGGAAATTGAGGATCGCCAGGTTGATGCTGATAAAAGCGATGAACTGGATCAGTTTGCCGATGCCGGCCTTGGCCTGCTGCCCGGCCATCTGGGCAATCATGATCGGTCCGCCCAGGTTGTCGCGGGAGATGGAGCCGTTTATCATCTTGATGATGCCCCTGAGGGTAATATCGATGACAAACCAGGTCTGCTTGATACTCTCGGTAAACGCCGCGGCCGGTCCCAGTCTTTTCCGGAACCGGAGGTCTTCCGGAATGCTGATGCCGCCGGTCGAGATACCGATCAGGTAGCGCTCAACCTTGTTCCCGACCCGGTCTTTCTCAACGGTAAGTTCGGGAACGATCTCAGCCTGAAAAACGTCGTTGCCCCTCTGGATTTTCAGCCGCATCCGGTTGCCGCCGGAAGCGGTAATTTCTGTCCGCATCTCCTCCCAGTTTTGCACCGGGACGTCGTTGATGCCGATAATGCGGTCGCCCTTTTTCAGGCCGGCCCTTTCAGCGGGAAACCCCTTGGTGACTTCCCCGATAATCGCCTGGATTACCGGAAGGCCCGACAGGCCCACGTCATAGTACTCGATTTCATCCCCAAGGATGTCGCGCCCGGTCCGCATCTCCGGAGCGGCCTGGATATCAAGCAGCTCCCCGCCTCTTTCAACGGTGAATAACAACGGTGCTCCGTTACTGGCCGTAACCGCCTTTTTGATATCGTACCAAGATTCGGTATCTTTGGTATTAACAGCCACGATCCGGTCCTCGAGCTGGAAACCGGCCCGGGCGGCCGGGCTTTCTTTGGCCACACTCTTGACCACCGACCGAATGTCCTCGACACCAACAATCGCGAAAAATACCAGGAATATGAAAACAGCCAGCAGAAGGTTGAAGGCCGGCCCGGCCGCCACGATCGCCATGCGTTTGTAGACGTTTTTATGGGTAAAGGAAACCGGCAGGTCCTCGGGCGGCAGTTCACTGTCCGGATCTTCGCCCACCATTTTCACAAACCCCCCCAGGGGAATTGCAGAAATCCGGTAATCGGTACGTCCCACGGTTTTCCCGAAAATACGGGGCCCGAATCCCAGCGAAAATTTTTCGACCCCCACGCCGAAAAACCGGGCCACCAGAAAGTGGCCGGCCTCGTGAACAAAAATCAGAACACCTAAAACCACCACAAGGGATATTAAACTGATACCCATATTATCTTCTTTCTACCTTTGATGAATTCGTAAAAAACCGAATTCATCGGTGTTAGGTTTTATGTGTTACGTGTTAAGATAAGTCAAAACCATATCTAAACAAATACTTAAAACTTAACGCGTAAAACATAGAACGCGAGAAAAAGTCAATTTTTGACTTTTTACGAGTCCATCAACCTTTGAACCCTTGCCTGCCGGACGTAGCTCGCAGAGCGAAGACCGGAACCTCTGAACCCTATCATCCATTTGCCGAAATCATAAGCACCTAATCGGTTATTTTCAAGTTTGCATCGCGCAATAGATCGTATAGACTGTGCTTTTTCCTTTCTTGGCGCGATGCCATGTTGTTGCTTTTCAGCTTTTCAGTATATCGGCGATCACCACCAGCAGTTCGATCATATTGAATCCGCAGCAGCCTCCCTGGCCCACCGGTCCGCGGCCATGATCTCGTCCAGGTCGGGGGAGGCAACCGCAACATGGTTTTGCATGGTTTTTTCTATGATTACAGGTATATCTATAAATTCAATCTGCTTATCTAAAAATGCCGCCACAGCCTCTTCATTGGCGGCATTGAGCACGGCCGGGAGCGTACCGCCCTGGCGGACGGCCTCAAAGGCCAGAGCCAAACAGGGGAACCGGTCGAGGTCCGGTTTCTCAAAATCGAACCGGCCAATCCCAGCGAAATCAGGAAGAGGTTGCCCCAGGGCCAGGCGTTCGGGATAGCTCAGCGCATAGGCAATGGCCCCCTTCATGTCCGGGACCCCCAGTTGAGCGATGACACTGCCGTCCCGGTAGGCCACCATTGAGTGGATGATACTCTGGGGATGGACAACCACCTCGATCTGTTCCAGGGACACATCAAAAAGATGCCTGGCCTCTATAACTTCCAGGCCCTTGTTCATCAACGTCGCCGAATCAATGGTGATTTTCGGTCCCATGGACCAGTTCGGATGATCCAGGGCGTCTTCAACGGTTATCTCCCCAAAGGCGTCCCGGGGACGTGTCCGGAAAGGTCCGCCCGAAGCGGTTAGCAGAATCCGGTCGAGATCTTCCCGCCGGTTGCCTTCCAGACACTGAAATATGGCACTGTGCTCACTGTCTATGGGCAAAATGGGAACACCCTTTTCCCGGGCCAGGGCCATGACAACCTCCCCGGCCATCACCAGCGTCTCCTTGTTGGCCAGACAGATGGTCTTTCCGCTATTTATGGCGGCAATGGTCGGCTCCAGACCCGCTGCTCCAACCATGGCCGTTACCACTGTATCGGCAGCGGGGCACTCGGCGGTTTGCCGATATCCCGACGGGCCGCTGACAATTTCAGTGGCACACTTGGCCGGCAGCAGTGCTTTAAGCCGGTCAGCGCCGTCGCTATCAAAAACAGCGGCCAGTTCCGGTTCAAATTCCACTATCTGCGCAGCAAGGGCTTCCACGCTGGTCTTTGCGCAAAGCGCCGCCACATTGAAGGTCTCCGGAAATCTTCTGACAACTTCAAGGGCATTTGTACCGATGGAACCGGTGGAACCCAGGATGCTGAGATGTTTCATGAAAAATCCTGATGAATTCACGGGGTGAATCCATCGTGTTAAGGGTTATGTTTTAAGTGTTAGGTCTTAGGTCTTAGGAAATAACATTATCAAAACAGATACTTAAAACTTAAGGCCTAAAACACTCTTAAAAATTGTTTTTGACTTTTCAAGAGTTCATCAGACCTAACACCTAAAACTTAAAACAAGAAGGTTTTACACATATACGCCACCGGCGAAGCAAACAGGAGTGCGTCGATCCGGTCTAGCAGACCGCCATGACCTGGCAGGATATTGCCTGAGTCCTTTATGTTACCGCCGCGTTTTATGATCGATTCAAAAAGATCACCGACCGGTCCGGCGACAGCAATGCATAGAATCGACAGTAAAAACCAGCCCCACGCAAGCCCGGGGAGCAGGAAAATCCGAAACGCGATCCCCACAGTGAAACAGGCGATCAGGCCCCCTATCGACCCTTCGATGGTTTTACCGGGACTGACGGACGGACACAATTTATGCTTGCCTAAGAATGTCCCGGCATAGAACGCCCCGATGTCGTTTGAAAACACCAGGCAAATGAGGAGGAAAACCCAGATCATGCCATCAGCGCCGTTGCGCAGCAGCAGGATGTGAGCCAGGAGTACCGGCACATACAGTAGTCCGGCCAGCTGTTTGAGGACTGCATCGAATATCGTTTTATCTTGCGAATATTTAACAATGGCCGTTATTCCAGCCAGAATCACATCGATGGATAGGATCAGGACGACAAGATCAAACCGGGCCTCGAAAGCCGCCCAGAAAATCAACGCCGCCATAATCATAGCCAGGACACTTAAAAATGACAAAACCGGTCGAGGGGGCACCGCGCACACGATTTTCAGATACTCCCACAGGGCCAGCAGACCAGCAATGAGTACCAGGACAAAGAAAGCCAGACCGCCTTTGACAATCAGGTAGATCAGGAAGGGTAACGCTACGAGCCCGGTAATGATCCGTTTCAGATGCATGTTTCCTTCACGGTCGGTTGGCGGCAATCGATTCGACCGACTTTGCCGGTATCTTTGGCCGCTGGGTTGATGAAAACCCATTTAAACCAAAAAAACCAATAAAATCAACAAACAATTCTATAATTTAAAGGGATTGAAAAACTGGCCAAAAGATGCCGCCTGGGGTTTATTCGTAATCGGTGTCCGTTCACAGGTGGTAGCTTTTGGTTCGGAGCAAGGCTTGAACGCTTTTGAAACCGGAGGCGTAGACCATCTACGTCGAGGATTTTGAAAACGTGAAAACGCCGCTCCGGGCCAAAAGATGCCGCCTGTGAATGGACACTACACTTTACCGTATCGCCTGTCCCTTTTCTGGTAGGCTTGCAGAATCTGCTCAAACTCATCCCGCGTAAAATCAGGCCAGAGGGTATCCGTGAAAAACAGCTCCGCGTAAGCCAGCTGCCAGAGCATAAAATTGCTGATCCGCATTTCACCACTGGTCCGGATCATGAGGTCGGGGTCCGGCATGCCACGGGTATCAAGCATCCCGTCAATTACCTGTTCGGAGATGGCGGCCGCTTCGGACTCACCGCGGCTGACGCGGCCGGCGATCTCCCTGACCATGTTTACAATCTCTGTCCGGCCGCCATAGCTCAACGCCAGAGTCAGGGTCAGTCCGGTGTTGCCGGCCGTGGCGTCTATCGTATGCAGCAGCAAAGTCCGCACCGCATCCGGCAGTTTTTGGGTATCGCCGATCGTATTCAGCCGGATATTCTGGTCCAGCATCTCTTGTTTTTCGGATTTGAGAAAGTTCTTCAGGATGGCCATGAGGGCGGTGACTTCGGCCTTGGGCCGCTGCCAGTTTTCAGTGGAAAAAGCGTAAAGGGTGAGATAGCGGATGCCGAGTTCGCGGCTGGCCTTTACAATGGTCCGCACCGTTGCGGTGCCTCTCTCGTGCCCCTTTACCCGGTTGAGCAGTCTTTTTCTGGCCCAGCGGCCGTTGCCGTCCATGATAATCGCCACATGGGCCGGCAGCGGTTTTTCATCCCCGGAGGATGACGTTGTCTCACCGGGCTTAGAACTCAAGGATTTCCTTCTCTTTTTCTTTGAAGATGTCGTCAATGCGTTTTACAAACTCATCCGTAATCTCCTGAACCTGGTCCTGCCCCTTGAACAGATCGTCTTCGGAAATATCGCCTTCCTTTTTAGCCATTTTTAGAAATTCATTCGAATCGCGGCGAATATTGCGCACTGCCACCTTGTAATCTTCGCACATTTTGCTGATAACTTTTACCAGCTCTTTCCGGCGATCTTCGGTGAGCGGGGGTATGGCCAGGCGAATCAGTTTGCCGTCACTGGAGGGTGTCAGCCCCAGGTCGGATTTGAGCAACGCCTTTTCGATATCTTTGATAACGGTGGCGTCCCAGGGCTGAATGACTATCAGCCGGCTTTCGGGTACGCTAAGCGAAGCCATCTGGTTTAAAGGTGTCTGCGTACCGTAGTAATCCACCCGGATGCCATCCAGAATATTCAATGAAGCCCGACCGGTACGAACTCGTTTCAGCTCATTTTCCAGGGCATCAATGGATTTCCCCATCCGTTCTCTGGTTTCACTGTAAGTCGAATTTAACATGGTCTCACCTTCTTTTGAATTAATTGCTGATCTTGGTGCCTACCGTCTCCCCAATCACAACCTGGCGAATATTCCCCCTGTTTTTCAGGTTGAACACCACCAGGGGCAGATTGTTATCCATGGCCAGTGAGATAGCGGTCATGTCCATAACCTTCAATTGCTTTTCGAGGACCGACATGTAGGTGGTATTTTCGATAAACTCGGCATCGGCGTCCGTTGTGGGATCAGCGGTGTAAAGCCCGTCTACCTTGGTGGCTTTGAGCAGGACTTCCGCGTGAATTTCCTGTCCCCGTAAAACCGCGGCCGTATCGGTTGTAAAGTAGGGGCTGCCGGTACCGGCGCCGAAAATCACCACCCGCCCTTTTTCCAGATGCCGGACTGCCCTGCGCAGGATATACGGCTCGGCCACCTCATGCATGGAGATGGCGGACTGGACGCGCGTCTGCATCCCTTTTTTCTCCAGGGCATCCTGGAGGGCCAGGCTGTTGATCATGGTGGCCAGCATACCCATATGGTCGGCGGATGCCCGGTCCATGTCGTAGGAACTGGCTGCTATGCCCCGAAAAATGTTACCTCCACCGACCACGATCGCAATCTCGACCCCGAGGTCAAAAACCGAACGAATCTCGTCGGCCACATACTTGATGACATCGGGACTGATACCGAAGCCCTGGTCTCCCATCAGGGCTTCACCGCTTAGTTTCAAGAGGATGCGTTTGTACCGTGATCGTATCAAGGGTATCTTAGTCTCCTATCTGAAAACGTTCAAACCTTTTTATGGTGATATTCTCGCCAATTTTGGCAATCAGTTCATTGATGAGATCGGCAATCGTCAGGTCCGGATTACGCACGTAAGCCTGGTTCATCAGGCAGTTCTCTTTGAAGAACTTGTTCAGCTTGCCCGCGACGATCTTTTCAATCATCTTTTCCGGCTTGCCCAACTCCAGGGCCTGTCCCCGGTAGACGTCTTTCTCCCGGCTGACAACTTCCTCCGGAACATCTTCTTCCTTGATGCCCACCGGCCCGGTCGCGGCGATATGCATTGCCACGTTTTTGGCAAACTCTTTGAAGTCATCGTTCTTGGCCACAAAATCGGTCTCGCAGTTCACTTCCACGAGAACACCCAGTTTGCCGCCCATGTGAATATAGGATTCGATGACGCCCTCGGACATGGCCCGGCCCGCCCGCTTGGCCGCGGTTGCCAGGCCTTTTTTCCTGAGGAAGTCTGAAGCCTTTTCAATATCACCGTCGCACTCTTTCAGTGCGCTTTTGCAGTCCATGATACCGGCGCCGGATTTTTCCCTGAGCTGTTTCACCAACGCTGCACTAATTTCAGCCATTATTCTTCTCCTGTCTCTGCAGCCTTGTCGGCAGTGTCTGTTTTCGCGTCGGCATCCGCAGTTTCAGCGGTGCCTTTTTTGATAATTTCCACGACGGGTCCATCGGTGCCATCGGAGATGACCTTCCGCTCACCGGGTTTGAGTTCCGAAGTGGCCGCGGTGACTTCCGATTCAACTTCTTCGACCGCTTTGTCCGCGTCGGCACGCTTCTTCTCCTCGTAACGCTGCTTGCCTTCGATGCAGGCTTCCGCCATCTTTGAAGCAATCAGGCGAATGGACCGGATCGCGTCGTCGTTTCCGGGGATGACGTAATCGATGTCATCCGGATCACAGTTGGTGTCAACCACGGCGACAATCGGGATACCCAGCCGACGGCCTTCCCGCACCGCGATGGCTTCGTTTTTAGGATCCACGATAAATATCGCGCCGGGCAGTTTTTTCATGTCTTTGATGCCGCCCAGGGTACTGTCGAGTTTTACCCGCTCTTTACCCAGTTTCAGTCTCTCCTTTTTAGGAAAGAGTTCAATCGTGCCGTCATTTTCGATATTGTTCAGGTAGAGCAGCCGGTCCACACTCTTTTTGACCGTCTGGAAATTCGTCAGCATGCCGCCCAGCCACCGATTGTGCACATAAAACATCTCCGCACGGTTGGCCTCTTCGTAAATCGATTCCCGGGCCTGTTTCTTGGTCCCCACGAACAGGACCGTTTTGCCCGCGGCGGCCGTGTCAGCGATAAAAGAATAGGCGTTGCGGAACATCTTGACGGTTTTGGAAAGGTCTATAATGTAGATCCCGTTCCGGGCCCCAAAGATATAAGGTTTCATCTTGGGGTTCCAGCGCTTGGTCTGGTGACCAAAATGTACGCCGGCTTCAAGCAGTTGCTTCATTGTAATGTAGGCCATCTCTATTTCCTCCTGGATTTGGTTTGACCTTCGTCTCTTTCTCCCCCGGGTCCAATCCCGCCCTGTGCGGGACACCGGGAACCGGGTCCAGAGACGTGTGGGTTATAAAAACGATTTTTATTACCAATAACTTTTATATTTCGCAAGGAATTTTTGGAGGAATTCGCAAAAAACCGCATTCCCCGGTTTTTTGGAAAACCAAAATCGATGCATCGCGCGCCCCACAATGGAGAATTAAATAGGCGGGGAGTGCAGCCTCGCTGCCAAAGACGCAAAGACGCAAAGGAAACCGTAGTTTTTAGCGCTACGCGCCACTTCGTGCCCGGCTCCGCTGTTTAGAACCATAGGGCCATGAGCACTAAAAGCCTCAAAACGATTTTACGCACGCCAGTGCGCCTAATCCTGGTTTTGATTTTCTTGGCATTTTTATTACCAATAACTTTTATATTTCGCAAGGAATTTTTGGAGGAATTCGCAAAAAACCGCATTCCCCGGTTTTTTGGAAAACCAAAATCGATGCATCGCGCGCCCCACAATGGAGAATTAAATAGGCGGGGAGTGCAGCCTCGCTGCCAAAGACGCAAAGACGCAAAGGAAACCGTAGTTTTTAGCGCTACGCGCCACTTCGTGCCCGGCTCCGCTGTTTAGAACCATAGGGCCATGAGCACTAAAAGCCTCAAAACGATTTTACGCACGCCAGTGCGCCTAATCCTGGTTTTGATTTTCTTGGCGTCTTGGCGTCTTGGCGCGATGCATTGATTTTGACTTTATTTATTTTTCTCTAAAAAGGACCTCACCAGGAGCCAAATTCCATACGCCGCTATTGCGGTTTGCCCTTATTTAACTGATAGAGGTGCTCAACGATTTCGGGTCAGCGCAACCGGACAGCACTTCAACCGGCAAGCGTTAAGCAGGCAATGCGGTCGTAGCCGCTGTAATCCTTTGAAAAATCAACCCGGATATAGGCAGGATTCCGGGTAACCAGTTCCACGATGGCAGGGTGCTGGTCATGGCCGGTTTCAAGCAACAGGCAGCCCCCCGGAACCACATAATCGGGGGCTTGTTTGATAATCTGATGGATACAGGCCAGGCCGTCCGCGCCCCCGTCGAGGGCTGCCACAGGTTCAAACCGGCTGATTTCGGGCTGAAGCGTCTCAATGACATCCGAGTTGATATAGGGCGGATTCGATACGACCATATCCAGCCGGCCGCCAACCGGAGCGAACCAGTCACCGGCGAAAAAACGGATCACTCCGTCCAGTCCGTTGGCATGCGCGTTCCGGTGCGCCAGCCCCAGGGTCTGGCAGGAACGGTCGGAGGCGAAATAGTACTGGCCGGGCCGCTCCTTGGCCAGGGCTGTTATGACCGCGCCGGAGCCGGTCCCGAGTTCCATAATTTTCATTGGTTTTTGGAAAACGCCGGCGTCGATGACCGCAAGGGCCCTCTCAACCAGGCATTCGGTTTCCGGACGGGGTATCAATGTACCGGGTTCAACCTCGAAATCGAGCCCCCAAAACTCTTTGCCGCCAACGATATAGGCCACCGGCTCCCGTGAAATCCTTCTTTTTATAAATGACTTGAAGCTTTTCAGTTCACCGGGATTCAGGGGTTGGTCGTACCTGAGGTAGAGGTCGATACGTTTTACCGCCAGGGTGTGGGCAAGCAGGATTTCTGCGGTGGATCGCGGGCTGTCAACCGCGTATTGCCGGAAATAATCGGTGGTCCATTTCAGCAGGCCCAGGATTGTCCAGTCGGACCTGGCAGGGTTAGACGGCGTTTTCATTTTGCATCGCCTGGGCCTGGTAATAGGTGACCAGCGAGCTTATAACCTCATCCAGATCACCTTCAATGACGGCATCAAGCTTATAAAGGGTCAGACCTATCCGGTGATCCGACACACGCCCCTGGGGAAAATTGTAGGTCCGGATACGACCGCTGCGGTCCCCGCTGCCGATCTGATTTTTACGATCCGCGGACCTTGCCTCGTTCTGCTCCCGAACCATGGTGTCCAGCAGTCTGGACCGCAGCACTTTCATAGCCTTGGCCTTGTTTTTATGCTGCGACTTTTCATCCTGGCAGATAACCACAACCCCGGTGGGCAAATGGGTGATCCGGACCGCTGAATCAGTTGTATTAACGCTCTGGCCGCCAGGCCCGGATGACCGGTAGACATCTATTTTCAATTCGTTGGGATCTATATCGAGTTCAACTTCTTCCGCTTCGGGGAGCACGGCCACCGTCACAGCGGAAGTATGGATCCGGCCCTGGGTTTCCGTGGTTGGAACCCGCTGAACCCGATGGGTGCCGCTTTCATATTTGAAGCAGCTGTAGGCCCCTTTCCCATTGACCAGGGCGATGACTTCCTTGAAGCCGCCGACTCCGGTGGCGTGATGGGTCATCACTTCAACCTTCCAGCCACGATTCTCGGCGTAGCGGGTGTACATTCTGAACAGGTCCCCGGCAAAAAGGGCGGCCTCGTCCCCGCCTGTCCCGGCCCGGATTTCGACTATAACGTTTTTATCGTCCAGCGGATCCTTGGGGATCATGAGGGTTTTCAGATCAGATTCGAGGCGTTCCTGCTCGGCGTTAAGACGATCCACCTCTTCCCGGGCCAGCGCCTTCATTTCAGGGTCGTTGTCTTTTAGAAGCTCCCGACTGTTCTCAAGTTCGGTCAGGACCTCTTCGTATTCACGAAAAGCGGTCACAACCGGACTGAGTTCAGCGTGTTCCCGACTGTAAGCCTGGTAGGCGTTGCGGTCTTTGATAATCTCGGGATTGCTGAGCAGCCCTTCGAGTTCCAGGAATCTTTTCTCGATGCTTTTAAGTTTGTCTATCATTTTATCAGGTAGTTAGGCTGTAGGCGTTTAGTCCGAAGTAAAAACCCTGTAGCGCCTGCCAAGGCAGGCTGACTTTAAGTACAACCCCGAATAAGCTATTAGCCGTTGGGTGTTAGACGTTCGTCTAACCATTTCAATCCATAGAATTAATGATAGATAGACCAAGCAAGTGCAGGGAAAACCAGGTGATACAAGGTCTAAAAGTGCTAACAGCTAAATGCTAAAAACTAATCGCTCACAAAGCATGAGACCTTTGGAAAATCCCGCAAACGGGAATTTACACAAAGGCCTCGGTGGTGTTACCCCAAACAGGCTAGCTTTTGGCCTGTTCCTTGTTGAATTTTTCGTATTTTTTACGAAAGCGCTCAATGCGACCGGCCGTGTCGACCAGTTTCTGCTTACCGGTGTAAAACGGATGACATTGTGAACAGATTTCAACGCTGATATCCTTTTTGGTCGATCCCGCCTGCACCTCGGCACCACAGGCACACCTGATAGTTGTATCCGCATAATCCGGATGTATTTCTGGCTTCATTTAAAGTTCTCCCTGTAATTTTAAGGCCTTAAGTTGTTTCTACCGGCCCTCTTGCTAAATGTTACGAATTCATCGAATCTAGAAACTCCTGATTATTACTCGTTCCGTTCATTTTTTCAAGTAAAAATTCTAAACTGTCGACAGGATTTAATGAACTGAGCAATTTTCTCAATATCCAGACCCTGTTGAGCGTCTCTTCAGGCAGCAGCAATTCCTCTTTACGGGTCCCGGATTTCTTGATGTCGATAGCCGGAAAAACCCGCTTGTCGGCCAGTCGTCTGTCAAGCTGGATCTCCATGTTGCCGGTACCCTTGAACTCTTCGAAGATCACCTCATCCATGCGGCTGCCGGTATCCACCAGGGCAGTGGCAATAATGGACAGGCTGCCGCCTTCTTCAATATTCCGCGCGGCGCCGAAAAACCGTTTCGGGCGCTGCAGGGCATTTGAGTCAACCCCGCCCGAGAGAATTTTTCCGCTGGGCGGCATTACGCTGTTATAAGCCCGGGCCAGACGGGTGATACTATCAAGCAGGATAATCACGTCTTTTTTATGCTCCACCAGGCGCTTGGCCTTTTCAATCACCATTTCAGCTACCTGGACATGCCGTTCGGCCGGTTCATCGAATGTTGAACTGATCACTTCGCCATCGACGGAACGCTCCATGTCGGTCACTTCTTCCGGACGCTCATCGATCAGCAGAACAAAGAGGACGATATTCTTGTGGTTGGCGCTCAAGCTGTTGGCAATCGCCTGCAGCAGCATGGTTTTACCGGAGCGGGGCGGCGAAACGATCAGACCGCGCTGACCAAATCCAATCGGGGTCAGCAGATCCATAATCCGGGTGGAGTAATTTTCCGGGTCTTTCTGGAGCGTCATCTTGCGTTCCGGATAGAGCGGGGTAAGATTGTCAAACAGGATCTTTTCCCGGGCTTCTTCCGGATCCTCGTAATTGACCGCCTCAACTTTAAGCAGCGCAAAATAGCGCTCGGTATCCTTGGGTTGCCGGATCTGACCGGAAACCGTATCGCCGGTCCTGAGGTTGAATCTTCTTATCTGCGAAGGGGATACGTAAATATCATCCGGTCCCGGAAGGTAGTTGCAATCGGGGGCCCGCAAAAAGCCAAAACCGTCGGGCAGGATCTCAAGAGTGCCTTCCCCGTAGATCAGCCCGTTTTGTTCAATCTGGGCCTGGAGAAGTGAAAAAATCAGCTCCTGCTTGCGCATCCCGACAGCTCCTTCAATTTTGAACTCCTTGGCCATCTGGGTCAACGCGTTGATTTTCATGTCTTTAAGTTCGACGATATTCATTTAACTTACTCTCCACCTTTCATGTTTATTGTCATATCATGCCAAAATACAGTTGGTTATACCGGCATCTCGTATGGAGCCGCGCTAATAATGTTGGCCGGGTAAATAGAACCTGATCAACAACCTGGGTGAGTGTCTGCCTGAAGTAGGGGACAGGGTTTATCCGGATAGTTTTTATTTTAGCATATGGTTAATTCAGCATCATGCTTTAGTGATGGGCGGCCTGTTTCATGATACCGAGAGTGACGGAATGTTATGTGATTTTAGTTAGAAGAATTTCCGGGTGTTATCTCTCCACGGGGCGGGCCCTGATCATTTTTTTGTCGCGAAATAAAAATATATCATGTTTTTTTGCCTGTCAAGCAGTTTCTCCAGGCAGTTGAATCGTACATAACCATGGCACCTTAACGGCCTCATGGATATGGGAACCGTCGGTTCGCCAACCGGTTGATCAATGCGGCCATCTCGGGATTGAAATCGCTATCGCGATTGGTGCTCGATTACGATGTGGACAGCAATTTCGATTTCGAATGCATGCTCGGAGAACCGGTCCGGCTCCGCGAAATCCACATGCGCGCGTCCCGGTCCTGTGAAGGCATCCGGCCGTTTTAGAGTTGCTTCATTCCCATCTGGTTGAAAAATTTAAAGTTTCATGGGATAAACAGGCAGGGGTCCTCTCCCGGTTAGTTCTCAAATTCAAAAACAAAGGTCCCCCTGGTAACATCGCTCCAATAGGATTCAAGGGGCCAAGGATTCGAGGGGGCGAGGGTCTTAACCAGCTATGCTCCCCCCGCAGAGCGGGAGGCATTAGGAAGCCCCTCAAAGGGGACTGACGTTCATTGCGATATTACAATAAGAATGAATACGTTACAGGCTTATAAATGGCTATGATCTTTAAACCGAAACTTCAACCAACGAGCAACGGAACATTTTGCAGTCAACTGAAAACGACATCCAAACACCCAGCCGGCTGTTGAAAGCTGCCCGGCTGTTTCCATCCACACACGGCGCTTTCCTGGTGGGTGGCTGCGTCCGGGACCTGCTGGCCGACAAGCAGCCGGCCGATTATGATCTGGCCGTGTCGGGCCGGCCGGAAGCCTACGCCCGGCAGCTGGCCGACAAACATGGCGGGCGGCCGGTGGCCATCGGCCCCGCACGGCACCAGATTTTCAGAATCGTGGCTTTCGATCGGGTTTTCGATATCTCCCCCCTGGTGGGCGACTCAATCGAGGCAGATCTTAAAAATCGCGATTTCACCATCAACGCCATGGCTTTTGACCTGGCCGGACAGGTATTGATCGATCCGGAAAACGGGCTTGCCGATCTGAAAAGCCGAATTATTAAAATGGTTTCGCCCAACGCCTTTACCGATGACCCCCTGAGGCAGCTGCGGGCCTTCCGACTGGCAGCCCAGTTCCAGTGTCGGATTGAAGCACAAACCCGCCTGGCCATAAAAACCAGCGCGGGTTTGCTTAAAACCTGCGCGGGGGAACGGATCCGGGCTGAACTTCTGAAATTGCTTATGTTCTCGGGGGCAGCAGATACCCTGATGCAGATGGTGGACTGCGGCCTTCTGTTCGACATCATCCCGGAACTCGCACCGCTGGCGGGTTGCCGGCAGAACGTTCATCACAGTTTCGATGCCTGGACACACACCCTGGCCGCCTGCCGCCAAATGGAAGCCATCATCGAGCCGGTCAATCCGGACGGAAACTATGCCCTGATTCGCCGTGCGGCCGCACAAATGAAAGACAGCAACCGGGTCGGTTTGCTGAAGTTGGCCCTGTTGCTGCACGACATCGGTAAACCGGCCACCCGTTCAACGGACGCAAAGGGGCAGGTCCATTTTTATGGTCACGGCCGCCGGGGGGTTAAAATTGCCGCGGAGGTCTGCCGCCGGCTTAAATGTTCCCGGCGTGAAACCGACTACATCAGCGGGATCATAAAAAATCACAACCGCCCCCTCTTTCTGTTTCAACTGCATGCGGAAAACCGTCTGAGTGACAGGGCGGTAACCCGTTTTTTCATCCAGTGCGGTGAGATGACGCCGGACATCCTGCTGCACGCGGCGGCTGATTTCGCCGGCAAACGACATGCGGCGCCTGATTTCGCCGGCAAACGACATGCGGCGCCTGATTTCGCCGGCAAACGGCACACGCCGGGAACGGATCTTTCCGATTTTACCAGTTTTATCGAATCCCTGCTCGATCGTTACCTCAACACGCATACCCGTCGGGTTGCCGGACACGCCCTGCTTACCGGCCATGACCTCATGACCGCTTTCGGCCTGTCCCCTTCCCCACTGTTTAAAAAACTCCTTACCCGGGTGGAAACCGCGCGCCTGGCGGGAGAGATTTCCGAAAAACAACAGGCCCTCGCATTGGTCCGTCGATTGCTCAACCGGACCGACCAGCCCCCGACGCATTAGCGGCACCGTTCTTGCCGAATGGCAGGACTTGACAAGGCCGGGACGTTTTGCGATAAACACGGGGTTATAAAAAATCAGGGTCAATTCCCCCTGACTGGTTACAGACACCGATATTATTATAAATCAGTAAAAAAGGAGCTCCAGATGAACATTCTGTTTTTTGGGCCTAACGGCAGCGGCAAGGGTACCCAGGGATCCATTTTGAAGGGCAAATACAATACCGCCCATATCGAATCCGGCGCGATCTTTCGTGACAATATAAAAGGCGGGACCGAACTGGGCGCCCAGGCAAAAGCCTATATCGACAAGGGCGATCTGGTACCGGATGAGATTACCATTCCCATGATCCTCGATCGTCTGCAGCAGGACGACTGCAAGGGCGGCTGGCTGCTGGACGGTTTCCCGAGAAACAAAAACCAGTCCATCAAGCTGGATGAGGCGCTTAAGGCCGCCGGCATGAAACTGGACATTGTCATTGAGATCCTGCTGGACCGCGAAATCGCGAAAAACCGGATCATGGGCCGCCGCCTGTGCGCCAACGATCCCAACCACCCCAACAACATCTATATCGATGTTATCAAGCCGGACGGCGATAAATGCCGGGTCTGCGGGGGCGAGCTCTCCATGCGCAGCGATGACCAGGACGAAGACGCCATCGGCAAACGCCACGGCATCTACTACGACGCGGATACCGGTACCCTGGCGGCCGCTTACTATTTTAAAGATCTTGCCGCAGATGGCTCCATCAAATACATCGAACTGGACGGCAAGCCCAGCGTGAAGGACGTAACGGCGGAACTGGTTTCCAAGCTGTAAGCCTATAAAGAATCCGAACAACCTGAAAAGGCCCCGACTGCCCAGGCAGTCGGGGCCTTTTTTGGGAAGCTGTCTCATTGCTTGCATTTTTTCCTTGCATTTAGTAAGTTATTTATTTATGCAAGGCGTTTCGATCTACAAAATATGATAATGCATCGCGTCAACCTGGTATGGACCCGGGCCGATGTAAATGGAGGGGGGGAGACGGTTGAAAGAAATCGAAGTCAAGGTTTACGACAATGACCTCGAAAAAGCCATGCGCATTTTGAAAAAGAAGATTCAAAACGATGGCCTTTTTAAACGGTTGAAACTGAAGAAAAGCTACGAAAAACCAAGCGAATTTAAACGACGCAAACAACGTGAAGCACTTCGTCGGCAACGCATTGCGGCTTCCAGAAGTCGGCGTTACTAACGTAGTCCGTAAAAGAAACACCCTGCCCGGCAATTAACCTTATTGCCGGGCATTTTTTTTGATACCCGAAAAGACCAAAAAGGCCTTTTCGGGTGTTTTATGTTTTAGGTGTTATGTGTTAAGTACACAGCCACGACAACGGCTGATAGTTTTATCCTAACACTTAAAACTTAACACTTAACACCCCATTTCTTATGACCGACTCTGACGCCTACGAAAAATGCCTTGAGGCCATGTATGGCCTGCACCGGTTCGGCATCAAACTCGGCCTGGACATCATCAGCGGGATGCTCAGCGGCCTGGGCAACCCCCAGGAAACGTTCAACTGCATCCACATCGCCGGGACCAACGGCAAAGGCTCGGTGGCTTCGGCGCTCTCCACGATCCTGCACCGGGCCGGCTACCGGACGGGCCTGTACACCTCCCCGCACCTGGTGAGTTTCAATGAAAGAATCTGTATCAACAATGAACCCATCTCCAATGATGACATTGTGGCCGCCCACGCGATGGTGACCGATGCCTTTCAGGGAGACCGGGAAAACACCTTTTTTGAACTGACCACGGCCATGGCCCTGTATGAATTCGGACGCCGGAACGTGGACTGGGCAATCATTGAAACCGGTATGGGCGGACGCCTGGATGCCACCAACGTCCTTAACCCGGACCTTTGTATCATCACCAACATTTCGCTCGAACACCAGTCTTACCTCGGTGATACCATTGCGCAGATCGCCGGCGAAAAAGGCGGGATCATTAAAAAAGACACCCCGGTTGTTACCGGGGTTCGGCAGCCCGAAGCCATCCGGACAATCGCGGCGCTGGCCGTGGAAAAGGACGCCCCCCTGTACCGGTTCCCCGAGGCGTTTAACATCCGGCAACTGTCAGGCAACACATTTGACTACAGCGGCATTGCCACAGATCTGGAGGCGGTTGAAGCCGGCCTTTCCGGAGATCATCAACTGGAAAACGCCGCACTGGTTCTCGCAGCGTGCGAAACCCTGAACCAGACTGGAAAGGTAAAGATCGGCAAGGCGGACATGCGTTATGGCCTGAAGGAAAACAGCTGGCCCGGGAGGCTTGAAATTGTCGCTGAATCGCCGACCATTCTCCTGGATGGGGCCCACAACCTGGTAGCCTGTGAAACCCTGGCCCATTTCCTGGAAACCCGGTTTGCCAACCGTGACATTACGCTGGTGGTGGGTATCCTGGACGACAAGCCCTACGAAAAAATGCTGGACCTGCTGGTGCCGACCTGTAAAAAACTGATCCTCACCCGGCCCATCATCGACCGGGCCCTGGAACCGGAAGCGCTCCTGCCGGTTGTGGCGCCCTACGGGAAAGAGACCACGATCATTCCCGGTGTTACAGAAGCCGTCAACCACGCCATCGATACAGCCGGCCGGGACGCGGTCATCTGCGTAGCCGGCTCACTGTACGTAGTCGGCGAAGCACGACAGATGCTTGACATAACAGGAAGGATAAACTAATAGGTCGCATTACTGTAAAACGCGAAACAAATACAGATAGATTTCGTTCACAGACCGCAGGTTTCGGTTCTAAAAAATTACCAAAAGCTGCAAATGCCACATAAAACCGTTTGTTGTTCGCTCACAAGTGGTAGGTTTTGGTTCTGGCCAAGGCCGCAGCCATTCTGGCAACCGCAGGCGTAGTCGATCTACGTTGAGGATTGCCATAAGGCGAGAACGCGGGCCAGGGCCAACCCGGCGTCGCCCATCGGCTATGCCGGGCAGGAAAATGCAGCAAATAGCCGGTGTCCGTTCACAGGTGGTAGATTTTGGTTCAGAGCAAGGCCTGAGCACTTTTGAAACCGCAGGCATAGCAGACGCTATGTTGAGGATTTCACAAGAGCGAAAACGCCGCTCTGGGCCAAAAGATGCCACCTGTGTACGGACACCATGCGCCCGTAGCCCAGGGGATAGGGCGTCAGCCTCCGGAGCTGAAGATCGCTGGTT
>CAZYGG010000022.1:0-54579 GCA_964647585.1 uncultured Desulfobacterales bacterium | reverse complement strand
GGTTTAAAAGGCAGCAGCCTGTTTTGACAACAGAGGCAAGACCGGCCACGGCGCCGGTATGGCCAATGGCTCGTTTGAGGGCGCTGATCGCAACGCCGCTTGTACTATCAGGCGCGTTTTTAAAAAGGAACTGCAGGGCCTCGGCTTCGGCCCTGTCTTCCCGGGGGTCGCCGCTGCCATGGGTTTCGATCAGGGTAACCGCGGCCGGTTCCCGGCCGGCCTCGCGCAGGGCCCGTTTAAAAGACCGGCCATACGTGTCGGCGGATGCGGCGGCATTCCCGCCGGCGGACCCGATACCGGTAATCACGGCGTACACACGGTCGTTGTCGGCCAGGGCGCTGTCCAGACGCTTGAGAACAAGGGCCGCCGCACCCTCGCCGGGCAGGGTTCCCGGGGAGGCCGCGTCAAAAGGGTGCAGGGCGGCATTCGGGGAAAGGCTGCCCAGTTTGCCGGCCGCAATTACTCGGCGCAGATCACCGGGAAGGTCTACCGCGCCCACCAGCATGGCCCGGGTTTCCTTATTCTGCAGGGAACGCACCCCGATTTCCAGGGCGCGCAGGCCGGAAACCGCTTCCTGCGAAACCACGAAACTCGGTCCGCCAAAGCGGAATTCCCGGGCCACCCGGCTGGCAACAATGCCGCCCAGGGCGCCCAGCGTACGGGACGCGGTCAGCGGCGGGCCCAGGGCCGCTTTGAGGTCGGCCAGCCATTTCTTGGTGTCGGCTGGTGTTTGGGTTTTCAGACCCAGTTTGCGCTGCCACCGGTTGACCTGGTTGACCAGATTCCAGCGCAGGTGAAACCCGGTGGCCTCGTAGTCAAATTCAATGCCGATCACGCCGCCCATATCGGGCCGTTCTTCGTCCAGGGACAGGCCGGCATCCAGCAGCGCACCCCGGGCGGCCTTGAGCATGAGCAGATGCTGAATGAGGATATCGGGGATTTCGGCCGGTGGTATCCGAAACTCTCCCGGCCGAATGGAAATACCCTCCAGAAAAGCGCCGGCAATATCGTCAAGTCCGGTCTGATCACGGAAGATCGCATCGGCGCCGGACCAGCGCTGTTCGGGACGTGTGGCGATGACGCTTTTTCCGTCAAGGAGCAGTTGATTGAATTGCGCCAGGGATCCAACCCCGCCCAGTATGGTTTCCATGCCCACAATCGCAACCTTGGGGACAGAATCTGACGGTGACAGCGTGATGGCCGGGGATTGCTCCGTTGCGGTTGCTGTTGTAACCGGGGATGCACTTTCCGGGAGCCACGCTTCCAGGAGCATGTGGGCGTTGATGCCGCCAAAACCGAAAGCGCTCACCGCGGCCCGGGCCGGATGCGAGGACTCTGACTGGGGCCAGGGCTCAGGTTTTACCTGCACGCGGAAGGGGCTGTTCCCCAGCGGGCTGGTTGCGGATGGCTTTGAAAAATTGAGTGACGGCGGCAGGGTCCGGTGGTGCAGGGCCAGCAGGGTTTTAATAGATCCGGCGGCTCCGGCGGCGGTGAGCAGGTGGCCGGTCATGGATTTTATTGAACCGATGGCGCACTGGCCCGGGTCCCACTTTTCATCCTGCCACAGGTTGACCAGGCTGTTGATCTCGGTGGCGTCACCCACCGGCGTTCCCGCCCCGTGACACTCAATAAGATCGATATCCGCCGGATGCCAGCCGGCCTGGACGTAGGCGGCGCGCATGGCCCTGAGCTGGCCTTCGGTATCCGGGGCGAGCAGGTTCCCGCGCATATCGTTTGAGAGGCCGATGCCTTTTATAACCGCATAGATAGTATCATTTTGTTCAAGTGCATCTTCAAGACGTTTTAGTACGAGAATACCGGCCCCTTCACCGACCACCAGGCCGTCGGCCGCAGCATCAAAAGGCGCACAGTGACCGGTCGGTGACAACGCCCGCAGTTGGCTGAAACCAACCTGGGTGTAAAGACATTCCGGCCGGGACACACCCCCGGCCAGCATCATGTCGGTCCGGTGGGCAGCCAGTTCGTCACAGGCCAGCTTGATGGCGTAAAGGGAAGACGCGCAGGCGGCATCCAGCGTATAGGCGCCGCCCTGGAAACCAAATGCCTCGGCCAGCAGGGCGGCCGGCAAGCTGGTGACGGTTGCCGCGTGGCAATCGTTGCGCGAGAGGTCCGCTGCCTTTTTCAGGTTGAGGCTCTCCAGGAGTCTGTTTTCGAATGCCCGCCCGAAAGTTTCCCGGGTGAGGGTGGATGACGCATCCGTGGGCAGGGCGATCGCCGCCAGGATGGTGCCGATACGCCCGTTGTCAACAGTTTGCCGGTGGCAAGCCTGCATCGCCTGTCTGCCGGCTTCCAGCACAAGATGGTACAGCGGATCGAGCGCCATGAGAAAATCAGGTTCAAACGGCCAGCCGTCTGCCTCGAATTTAAAATCTTTAATCAGGCAGGCTCTATCGCAGAGCGCGGTATCCGGGCTAAAGTGCGCCGATACCATGGCCGCGGCGGGCGCGATCCATCTTTCGGCCGGAACCGTGTCACATGTATCGACCCCGGCGATCACATTTTTCCAGAATTGATCAATATCGGATGCGCCGGGGAAAACACCTCCCATGCCAACCACTGCGATGGGTTTATTCACGATCATCGATAATAAATCCAAGGGTTCGAGGAGTCGAGGATTCAAGGGTCCAAGGGTGAAAAACTGAAAAATCTATAGGCTAAAAGGCCAAACAAAAGAACCTTTGAACCTGTGAACCTTTGAAACGGGAACCTTTTCCTGTTTAAACTAAAAAACATACACTATTTACAGTATATTAGGCAAGAGACAATACCTATATCGCTTGCCACAAATATATATGACTGACATGGGTTAACGAAAAATATTTTAGGGTGGCATAACGCCCCAGGAAGCTTGAAATCCAGCAACCGATATCAAAGGTGTTTCGTATTGTAATTTCCACGGTTTGTTGTATTTAAGAGCCCGCGATGACACAATTTATCAAGTACACCAAAAGCAGTGATGAACCAGCAATCAGATCAATACATAGCGTTTGCGCAGATTATAACAAAGCGTACGGGGCACCTAAGACGATACCCGGAGCCTATCAATTTTATTATTATTATGGCAAACGCTATACATTGACTAACCGCTTTACAGGCATTAACATCTGTTGCAATTTGGCGTTTAGCAAAAATGATTATAAAAGTGATCAGGAGGCGACATGAAAATAGCATTTCCAATAAATGACGATCAGGGCGTGGCAAGCAAGGTCTATAACCATTTCGGTTCGGCCAATACGTTTTTCATTGTTGACAGCGAAACCGGTGCCGGGGAAGCGTACCAAAATGCGGACCTCAACCACATCCACGGCCAGTGCCAGCCCCTGGCAGCGCTGAACGGGGCGGTTGTGGATGCCATCGTGGTGGGTGGTATCGGCAAAGGCGCGTTGAAGAAACTCCTCGGTGCGGGCATCAAATGTTACAAGGGCGTGGAGGGCAACGTCAGCGAAAACCTGGATCTGTTCAAATCAGGCAAACTGCCGGAGTTCCCGTCGAACCATGATTGCGGGGGGCATGGGAAGGATGGCGGGTGCGCCCACTAGTGTCCGTCCACAAGGGGCATCTTTTGGCCCGGGGCGGCGTTTTCACTTTTTTGAAATCCTCAACATAGCGTCTGCTATGCCTGCGGTTTCAAAAACGTTCAAGCCTTGCCCCGAACCAAAATCTACCCCTTGTGAACGGACACTTGCGGTTTGAGGGGCATCTTTTGGCCCGGGGCGGCGTTTTCGCTCTTGTGAAATATTTGTTATATCCTGTCATTCTGAGGAGTACAGCGACGAAGAATCCCTTCCAAAATAACACAACCTTTACCGGGTAGGGACTCTTCGCTACGCTCAGAGTGACAGAATACCCGAGCATTCTTTTAGCAACCGGCCGCGGATCAATTGGACCGATTCTATTTTTCTTAACCCGCATATCTCAACTGAGATCTATTTTATGACCCCGATTCAGATCGTTCTGAAAAACAACCTGACCTTACGGGGCCTGGACGAAGAAGTCCGAAATCTGCTGATAGAAAAACTCACTATTCCCAATCCCAAATACCTGGAAAATGCCCGTATGGGGCGGTGGAACCGGGGAACGCCCCGCACCCTGCGCTATTATCGCAAACTGCCCAAATGCGGCCTGCGGATACCACGGGGGTACATCCGGCAGTTGATTCTGTTTTGCCGGAAAAGCGGCCTCCCGTACGCCCTGGAGGACCATCGGCGGACTCAGCCGGAAGTTGACTTCAGCTTTGCGGGTGAACTCAAGCCATTCCAGGATATTGCCGTTAAAAAGATGCTTCAGAAGGATTTCGGGACCTTGAACGCACCGACGGGCAGCGGCAAAACGGTCATGGGCCTGTATATGCTGGCCCAACGAAGACAACCGGGATTAATTGTCGTCCATACCCGGGATCTGGCTTACCAGTGGGTGAGCCGGATTGAGACGTTTCTGGGGATACCGGAAAAAGAGATAGGCATTATCGGCGGCGGCAAAAAGAGGGTGGGGGCCGCAGTGACCGTCGCCCTGGTCCAGTCCCTATACAAGATTGCCGCGGATATCGCTTTAAAGACCGGATTTATCATCGTTGACGAATGCCACCGCTGCCCCAGTCGCACCTTTACGGAAGCGGTTACCAATTTTGACAGTCGCTACATGCTGGGATTGTCAGCGACACCTTTCCGGCGGGACAAGCTGTCAAAACTGATTTTCTGGCACCTGGGGGATGTGCACCATGAAATCGAGAGCCGGCAGCTGGTGGACAGTGGCGATGTCCTCGCGGCCGAGGTTCACTTGCGCGAGACGACCTTTACGCCTTATTTTGACCCGGTCAATGATTACAGCCGGATGTTGTCGGAATTAACTGCGGATGACGAAAGGAACCGGTTGATCGCCGATGATGTTGCCCGGGAAGCCCGGAACAGTCCGGGCACGACCCTGGTTCTTTCCGACCGGAAGAAACACTGTGAGGCCCTGTGGTCCCTGATCAAATACCGCAACGACGCTTCCTGCGAGTTTCTCACGGGAGACCGGTCTGATCAGGAGCGCAAAGAGATCATCCAGCGCCTGAATCAGGGAGATATCAAAATCCTGGTGGCGACGGGCCAGCTGATCGGCGAAGGGTTTGATTGCCCCAATCTGGCGACCCTTTTCCTGGCAACGCCCGTGCGGTTCAGCGGAAGAGTGCTGCAGTACATTGGCCGGGTTCTGCGGCCGGCCCCCGGTAAGAAAAAAGCAAAGATTGTCGACTATATTGATATCAATGTCGATGTTCTGGTTTCAGCTGCCAGGGCGCGGGAAAGGGTGTACAGCAAACTGTAGGAGCTGAACAGTGAACATCCAACGCTCAACTTTGAACTTCGAACTGTGGTGCCTTTGGCGACCATTTTGAAGTAGAAGAACATTCTGTAAAGCTATAGGGTGTCATCCTGGCGAAAGAGGCTGTGTCGCAATTGCCAAAATCAAGTAGCTGGCAATATTGTCATCCCGGACTCGATCCGGGATCCAGGTAGTTGTACTGGGTGCCGGATCGAATCCGGCATGACGCCATCCCTTAACCAAGCTGATTGGCTTCCAGTGGTATTGGAGGCATAAGAATTGAAACAGCGCAGCGAAGCTGCACCATATTCGATGTTGGAAGTTCGATGTTCAATGTTTGATGTTCGGTTTTTTCTAGCTCTTCGGATTCACCATCTCGGTTGAAATGTTTTCATAGGCGGTGAAAATTTCGGAAAGGGCCGCTTCGATTTCAGGCAGCAGGCGTGAAGCTTTCTGCGCATTTTCATCCGCGCAGGCCATTTCCATCTGGTGGGCAGCCTCACTTAGATTGCCCGCCGACACATTCGCGGCGGCCCCCTTCAACGCATGCGCTTTCTGCCGGGCGGTTGCGAATTCTTTTTTCGTGACCAGCTTTTTGATTTCAGGCAAAAAATCGCGGTAGTGTTCGCAATACTCTTGCAGCACATCCACATATAGATCCCAATCATTTCCCAGGCGGGTCAATCCATCGGCCACATCCAGACCCGGGACTTTCCTCGCAAAAGCAGGCATCTGTGTATCTGCAGAGTCACAAGCACCCGGCATATGGTCAAACTGGCCGCTTTTTAACCCGATGTTTTTTTTCAGGATATTGAGAAGAGAAGCGCGGTCGATGGGCTTGGAGAGATAATCATTCATGCCGGCATCCAGGCATCGGTCCCGGTCGCCGACCATCGTGTGGGCTGTGAGGGCGATGATAGGCAGGTCCTGCATGTTCAGTTCACTGCGGACGATCCGGGTTACCTCGATCCCGTCCATCTCGGGCATCTGCACATCCATCAGGACGACATCATAGCGTTTCTTTTTGATGGCGGATATTGCGGACAGCCCATTGTCCGCCGCGTCAACCCGGATTCCGGCCCGGGACAGCATCTCGGTGGCAACCCGCTGGTTGATCGGGTTGTCTTCGACCAGCAGAATGGAGACATCTGCAAAAGCCTCAACATAGTCGGCGTCTCCCGATATCGGCGCAACCCGCTCGGCTTCACAGTCGAAAACCGCCATACCGGATCCGGTACGATCAATCTGGAAGGGGGTCGTGAAGAAGAAACTGCTGCCCAGTCCGACTTCGCTCTCAACCCAGATTTCGCCCGACATCATGTTGACAATCCGCTTGCAGATGGCCAGGCCCAGGCCGGACCCGCCATATTTACGGGTGACAGTTCCGTCCGCCTGGGTAAACACGTCGAACAGGTTCGCCTTGATATCAGCGGGGATGCCGATACCGGAGTCACGGACCCGGAATGAAAGTTTAACCGCATCCGGTCCGGTGGTTTCCTGTCTGACCGAAATGCTGATACTGCCTTTTTCGGTAAATTTGATGGCATTGGACAGCAGGTTGATCAGAACCTGTCGGACCCTGAGGGGGTCTGCCACGAGTGATTCTGGTAAATCCACGGGGACATCCAGGATCAGCTCCAGATTTTTTGCGGTAATTTTGTCCAGGAAGATGTCGGATACTTCCTCCACGACCCTGCGCAGTGAAAAAGGGATGTTCTCAAGTTCCAGCTTTCCGGCTTCAATTTTCGACAAATCGAGAATATCATTAATAAGCTCCAGCAGCGATTTGCCGGAAGCGTGTATGATCTCAAGGTATTCTTGCTGTTTCGGGTCAAGCTCGGTTTCCATGACAAGATCGCACATGCCGATGATGCCGTTCATCGGGGTCCTGATTTCATGGCTCATATTGGCGAGGAACTCGCTTTTGGCCACGTTGGCCGCCTCGGCCGCTTCCATGGAGGCCAGCAATGCTTTTTCTACCCGTTTCTGATGGGTTACATCAACTATAACGCCTTCGATAAATTCGCCTTCTTTAAAAATTCGGGCGGAAATCGAGATGTCCCGTTTGGTGCCGTCGGCCAGAGAAATACGCGAATCAAAATCGGAAACCTCCCCATCCGCTTCCAGTTGTTTCAGCAGGTCGGCCCGGCGGTCGGGGGCATGGAAATCTGATAGTTTCCCGGTAGCCAGCAGGCTCTGCACGTTATCAAACCCGAGGATGTCGGCTGTGCTTTTATTTGCGTTGAGCACTTTGCCGTCCGTAATCCGCGTGCGGAGCAGTCCCACCAGCGAATTATTGTAGAGATTGCGGTAGAGTGTCTTTTTGGCTTCCAGTTCGATCTCAAGCTTTTGGTGCTCTTCGATCTCCCGCTGGAGTTTGGCGTTTATAGCCCAGATATCTTCGGTGCTTTCCTGAACGAATTGCTCGAGATCATCGCGATGACGGGTGAGCTTTGACTCCGTCCTTTTCCACTTATCTATATTACGAATGATACCGGAAAAACCGGCCGGCAGTCCGAAATTCAGCGACACCTGGATGACGGTGGTTTCACCCCAGACCCGGGAACCATTCTTGCGCACGAGTTCAAGCTCAAGGCGCTTCTTTAGTTTGCCCGCCGGCTTGCGGCCGACACGCAATTTTTTAAATTCGGTGTTTATCAAGCGGGCTGAGGACGGGGTGACCAGTTCATAAATGGGGCGGCCGATGATCTCTGGGGCGGTGTGTCCGGTTAGCAGACCAATGCCGGGGCTGACAAAGGTGAGTTTCAGATGCCGGTCCGTCGCCCAGAGTACATCCGGACTGTTTTCAAGCAGCAGGCTTTCGGTATGGGGGCGGGGTCGGTTCAAGATCCAGATTCACCTTTAAACAACTTCGGTATCAGGCCGCAGTGCGGGTTCTGTTCTTAAACGCGCTTTGCAGCCCGGTGTCCATTACCGCTTCATACCCGCTTAATTTGGCTATAATTTCATCGTTGGCATCAACGAAGGTGAAGTCGCCGGTCATCTTGCTGGCGGTGGCATGGTTCACCTTCAATATGGCCCGGACCCCCTGGTTGGGAAACCGGTCGCGGTATTGGCGATAGGAGGCGGCATAACTGGGCAGCGACACGGTTCCTTTGGTTTCGTAGCACCAGATAATGGCCAGCTGGAAGGCCGAATCAAGGACCAGTGGATCGGCAATCCAACGGCTGCGCAGGGGCCGGGTAATCCAGGCCATGGGGCTGGGGGCGGACGATACATCTGCAATGATGCCCTGGTCGGAGTACCCGGTGATGCGGGTGATACCGCGCAGATCGTTGCCGTGAAACAGGATCTTCTCATAGACTTCGGCCAGATCGCGGTGATAGGGCTGCACCGCTATCTCTGCTTCGCCGTTTAACTGCGGCGGTGATACCCACTGGTCGGTGAGAATCGCCCGGGCACTGGAGTGGATGAATTCGGATCCATCCGGGTGGCGGCCATTGCGGATCTGAACATTCACCGCGAAGGCATTGTCGGCTTTGACGGCCTTGCCAGCCAGCAGGCGGATGGTTTTCTTCTCTTTGTCCAGTTTAATGCCGTTGAGCAGGCGCATATCATCCAGGCCGTGCAGGTAGAGACCGGGGTTGTCGTGCAGCGCGCCGTGGCCGAGCCATTCGGCTATGAGGGCAAAGGGGACCACCGGTCGACCGGCCAGGACATGGGAGTCGAGGACCGGATAGCCTTCGGTATCGACCTGGTGTTTGACCAGCAGGGCCAGATCATCCTGGGGTTGCTCCGGTTTCATCTCCGGGGTGTTTGGGGCGGCTGCCTGTTCCAGGGTGGCGCCGATGATTGTTTCAACGGGGCTATCCTGCGGGGCGGCCATTTCCTGCAGCATTCTTTTGACGCCGCCTGCAATGGGAATAAGGTCAATGCCTTCCCGCTGAAATTCCTTTTTCAGGGCCGGGGAAACCATACCACCGTCCCAGGGGCCCCAATTGATGGCGGCCACTTTGCAGTTCGTATTCTCAAGAGCGTATGCGCGGGCAAGCTTGTTGAGCACTTCGTTGGCAATGGCGTAGTCGACCTGGCCCCGGTTACCGGTCCGGGCGCTGACGGATGAAAAAAGGACCAGATATTTCAAGGCATCTGTGTCAACAGCTTCCAGCAGGGATGTCAGCCCGAAGACTTTGGTGCCGTACACTTTCCGGAATTGCTCCCCGGTCTTGTCTATAATTAGACGATCTTCGAGAACCCCGGCACCGTGTATGATGGCGCGGACGGGGCCGTAATCCGTTCGGATACGTTGCATCAATGCATGGATCTGTTTTTTATCCCGTACATCGGTCGGGAAGTAGACCGCGCGTCCGCCGGCCCGTTCGATTGCCTGGAGGGTTTGCTTGATTGACCGCCCGGAAGCAATCGATTTGAATTCATCTTCGATTTCCCGGGGGCTGGCTTTTCCTTTGAACCTGTTTGCAAGAATCGCCTTCTTCATGGCAGCTTCATCGGTCAGGGATTCAATCCAGTCCGGTTCGATCGGCAAGGGCGCAGAACGACCGAGCAGGATGGTCGTGCAGCCGGTCTGTTCGGCCAGGGCAACGGCCGCAGCAGCGGTAACGCCGCGGGCGCCGCCGGTAATCACGGCCACGTCTGCAGCCGCCAGGCGCAGCTGTCCCGGGTCCGGTTCACAGAATTCAGCTGCAAGGGTGTAGCGGGCACCTTCCGCCAGTCCGATTTCAGCGGGCCGGTTCGGGTCGGGCGTCAGCAGTTCAGCTGACACCGTTTCAGCGATGGCGGTCGTGTCCCGCCAGTCCGGGGCGATGTCAAAGGCGACGCAATGGATGTGCGGCCACTCGAGGCCGGCGGTTTTGGCCAGGGCAGCCAGGCCACCGGTGGCCGGGTTGTGGATCCGGTCGTTTAGAAATCCGAACGCGCCGTCAAGATCGGTTAGGGTGGCAAAGAAGCCGGATGTCCCTTTACCATCGGTTGGCAGATGCGGTGCAACCGCTTTGGCCAGCCGGAAATTTGTCTCTATCAATTCAGTCACTGCAACCTGGGCCTGGTCGGCGCCGGTCCCGCCGGCTGTGAGAATCAGGCTGCCGCAAGCCGCGGCATCTTGATGCCCGGCGATGATGTCGTTTCGTTTTTCAGCGTCGATCAGGCCGGCGGGGATTCCCCGGGATGTAAATTGCTTTGCAAGTTCAGCGGCAAGTTCAGCGTTATCGCTGGTTATCCATACTTTTTTCCCGTCCGGCAAAGAAATGGCGGTCCCGCGATTAAAAGGGGTGTTTACCGGCCGCATGATGCTTCTTGCCGGCAGCACGGACATATCTTGGCCCGTCGCGGGTTCGTTCGCCGCGGGCTCAATACGGGGTGGTGCGGCTGCCGCCTGGCCGGTCCCGGCGAGAAAATCAACGATCTGTCCCAGGGTTTTCAGGCTGCCCATCATTTCCGGGCCGATTTGCGGCAGACCGGGCATTTTCGCCTCCATGGTGGAGAGGATTTCAACGCGTTTGATGCTGTCAATCCCGAGATCCGCTTCGATGTCCATATCCAGGTTCAGCATCTCCTGTGGATACCCGGTGAGCTGGCTCACGGTTTCGATCAGGACGTCCTGGATGGCAGGCGCCGCCCCGGGGGAACCGGCCGCGCACGCGGGGTTGGTTTTCGAAGGGCTCGGGGCGGCAGGTGCGCCGGGAGCGTCATCGGTTGAAAGATAGTCGGCTATCTGGCCCAGGGTCTTCAGGCTGCCCATCATCTCCGGTCCGACCGCAGGCAGGCCGGGCATCTTTTCTTCGAGCGTGGAGAGGATTTCAACCCGTTTGATGCTGTCGATGCCCAGGTCTGATTCAATGTCCATGTCCGCTTGCAGCATTTCAACCGGATAACCGGTCAATTCGCTGACAACCTCCAGGAGGGTTGCCAGTATCTCATCAGGTTCATTTGAAACGGTCTTGATAGAAGTCGCGGAAGGCCCAGGGTCCGCCGGCACACCGGGCGTACTGTCTGTTTCTGACAGGTATGCCACGATCTGGCCCAGGGTCTTGAGGCTGCCCATCATCTCCGGTCCGACCGACGGCAGGCCGGGCAGTTCTTCTTCCAGGGTGGAGAGGATCTCAACCCGTTTGATACTGTCAATGCCCAGGTCCGCTTCGATATCCATGTCCAGGCTTAACATCTCCACGGGATAGCCGGTAAGCCGGCTGACCACTGCCAGGAGCGCTGCGGGAATCTGGTTTTCGGTGTCTGTCTGCGTCGGGGCCGGCGTGTCTGGGACATTGGTTTCCGGTTCTGCGGCCACGGGAGAAGCAGCCGGTGATGTCAGCGGGACACTGTCGGCCGGCGACACGGTCACACGTTCGCTTTCCCCTTCGGCTTTGGTGGAAAAATCCGGCAGCTTGATTTCAGAGTCATCGGAAAAGCCCGCCAGGCGGCCGGTGGCGCGCATCATCTGCTGCAGGGCTTTGCTGGCCTGTGCCTGGGTTTCCAGAAATTTCTGGTGGGTTTCAGCGGTTTTCATCTGCAGGGACTGCAGGGTCTGCATCCCTTCCTGGACGGTTTTCAGGGCCAGGGACATTTGTTGCGGATTATTCCGGGTCGCTTTCATAACACTTTCAGTTGGCGGTGTATTCAGGGGTACAGGCGGCTTCCCCGGTGAGGTTTTTTCGGTTACAGACTTGTTGTCTGCTTGTGCGGCCAAAGCCTTATTGGAAGTGGGTGCCTTGTTAGAAGCCGGGGCCTCACTGCGGCTGCCGCCATCAGTCTCTTTCTTAGAGTTGGAATTCTTGTAGTTCGCGCCGGATATGGGAACATTCATCAGGGGTTTGCCGTCAGCCTTTTCCACGGGTTCCCACTGGGTCAGGTCAACGGTGTGGCCCCCGGCCGCCAGGCGGCAAAGAGCTCTGGCCAGGTCCTTCAAGCCAAAGGTTTTGCCGGCGGATGGATCCAGGGCAATGGCATCATATTCCCGGCCTTTCAGAATCTGGCGCACCAGACCGGTGAGAACGGGTTTGGGGCCTACTTCCAGAAATGTCCGGGCTTCGGCCTGGTAGAGATTGTCGATCTCTTCGTTGAAACGAACCGGGCTGACCAGTTGGGCGCCCAGGGTCGCGCGGGCTTCAGCTTCACTTTCCGGGTAGGCCTCACCGGTGGTATTGGCGAAAACCGGAATGCCGGCCGGGGCGAAAGACGCCCTGGCCAGTGATTTTTCAAAGGGCTTGCGGGAGTTTTCAACAAGGTGACTGTGAAAAGCCGCGGCCACCGGCAGTTTTACAGCCCGAAAACCTTTCTCCCGGCAGGCTTGCAACGCGGTCTCAATACCCTTGGAAGAACCGGACAGGACGCCCTGGTTGGGGCTGTTGCGGTTCGCCAGAATGACGTCGGTATCCAGCGTGGCCAGCAGGTTTTCAATCTCCTTCAGGGGGGCTTTCACCGCCAGCATGGTTCCGCTTTCACCGGAGGGATTATTACCGGCGGCGGCCATGAAGCGGCCCCGGTCTGACGACAGGCTGAAGAAGGTCTCTTCGTCCAGGCGTCCGGCGGCGTAAAGGGCGGTCAGCTCACCATAGCTGTGCCCGGCGGCGGCTTCAGGCTTAACGTTGAAACGGTCCAGGACTTTTAACATGCCGAGGCTGGCGGCGCCGATGGCCGGCTGGGCCGCGTCGGTCCGCCGCAGGTTTTCTTCCTGTTGGGCGGTTTCTTTACGGGATGCAGCGGGTTTGGGGAAAATCAGCTGGCCCAGCGGGGTACCCTCGATATCGATGGCATTGGCGGCTTCAAACGCAGCGTGAGCTTCCGGGAAACAGCAGGCGAGATCGCGGGCCATGTTGACATACTGGCTTCCCTGGCCGGGAAATAGAAAGGCGAGCTTTCCGTTTTTTGGCCGGCTGCTGAAAAAAACGTCACCGGATTGCCACTGGTCTTTGTCCCGGTTATCTTCCAGGGCCAGGGCGGCATCCGCCAGCAGACCGGGATGGTCGGCTTCACGGTCTATGACTATAAGCAGGCGGCAAGTGTCGGCACAATCAAATGCGCGCCGGGTCTCAAAGCACACCCGGGCAACGGTTTCGGGATTGGCCGCGTTTCCCAGTTCCTGCGTAAAGGTCTCCAGTTGGTTCTTTAGCGCTTCGCTGTCCGGGCCCGAAAAGGCGGCGATCTGGATAGAACCATCCCAGGCGACGCCTGTTTTCTTAGACGCGTGTTCTTCGATGACCATATGAAAATTGCTGCCGCCAAACCCGAACGCACTGACCGCGGAACGCCTGGGGTGGCCGTTATTCAAAAGCCACGGTCGCGCAGTGGTGTTCAGGTAGAACGGGCTCTTCTCGATCTCCAGTTTCGGATCGGGGTCATCGGCCTTGATGGTGGGCAGCAGAACTTTGTGATGGATGGCCAGGGCGGCCTTGATCAATCCTGCGGCCCCGGCGGCCGCCTTGGTATGGCCGATGTTGGATTTGACCGATCCGATGGCGCAGGCGCCCTGGGGGGAACCTTTCCCGCCGTATATACTTTTTAATGCTGAAAATTCAACGGCATCGCCTACCCGGGTACCGGTGCCGTGCGCTTCAATGAGCCCGACGGTAGCCGGATCCACATCCGCTGCCCGGTAGGCGCGCTTCAGGGCCTTTTTCTGTCCTCCCGCGCAGGGTGCGTAGATGCTTTGCGATTTACCGTCGCTTGACGAGCGGAGGGCTTTAATAACGGCGTATATGCGGTCCTGGTCCCTTTCGGCATCCGACAGCCTTTTCAAAACCAGCAGGCCGACGCCTTCTCCCAGAACCGTTCCGTCGGCCTGGCTGGAAAAGGGTTTTGCGTCCCCGGTCGGCGAAAGAATCTGGGTCTTGGCAAAGCACATATGCATAAAAATATCATTCAGGGTATCAATGCCGCCGGTAATGACCATATCGCTGCGACCGGCTTCGAGTTCAAGAATGGCCAGGTTGATGGCGCTCATGGAACTGGCGCAGGCTGCGTCGACAACACAATTGGTTCCGCCGAAATCGAGTCGGTTGCAGATACGGCCGGCCACCACGTTGCCGAGCAGGCCGGGGAAAGAATTTTCCTGCCAGGGAACGTAGCCGTCAGAGATGCGTGCAATGACGGCCTCGGTGGTCTGGGGATCCACACCCTCGGCGACCAGGGCCTTGCGCCAGAGCGGGTGCCCCAGGCGGGCTCCCAGGGGGATGACCAGCTCCTGTGTTCCGGTAACGCCGATAATGACACTGGCCCGGTCCCGGTCAAACTGTTTTTCGGCATCATAACCGGCATCTTGCAAGGCGCGCCGGGCGGCTACCAGGCCCAGCAGCTGGGACGTATCGGTGGCTTCGAGAGAAGAGGGCGGAATACCGAATTCGGCCGGATCGAATGAGGTGCCCGGCAAAAAGCCGCCGCGTTTACAGTAGACATGATCCGGTTTTTTAGGATCATCATTAAAAAAATCTTCGGTGGACCAGTGGGTTGGGGGGACTTCGGTGATGCCGTCTTCCGCCCGGGACAAAAGACGCCAGTATTCTTTGAGGTCCGAAGATTTTGCAAACATGCCGGACATGCCGATAATGGCCACCGGAACGGGTTTGTTGGTATTTTTATGAGTGCTCACGGTTATCCTCTATGCAGCCTGTTCAGCTGCTTATATGTCTGAAAAGGTTGATAGACTCGTAAAAAGTTAACTTTTTCTCGTGTTTTATGTTTTAGGTGTTAAGTTTTAAGTATCTATTTTGATGGTATTTTATTTTGACATAACACTTAAAACATAAAACCTAAAACCGATGAATTCGTCTTTTTACGAATTCCTCTTCTTTAAGAGCATAAACATATATCTAATTCTGGATATTTGCAAGGGTTGACAAAAAAAAATGGAGTTGTTAAGTCGGTATATCAACCAATCAAGGAGAAGTCGTGGTAAAATTTTATAATAACAGGGAGTTGGCAGAAAAATTCAAGGTTAATCTTGCCCGTTGGAAACGGTGGTCACGTGAATTCTTGCCGCCGGATCCTCTGGCAGGCCAACAGGCCGGGTACGCGCGGCAATATTACGTGGATCATGCCTTTACGGTATTCATTGGCGGTCACCTGGTGGCTGATCTCGGCTTTTCAATACCGGAAGCCAGGCAGATTCTGAATGAATCCCAGGGCTGGATGAAATCCCGGGGGTTCCATTTCGATCCCCGGGGGAATCGAAAAACCAGAAAAGGGATCGATCGTCACATAAAGAGCTACGCCATTCATATCCGGGCCTCCCGCGAGCACCCGTTTTTAATCTTTGCCCGGGGGACCATTGGCCGCATTGATTACGATTACGAAAATTTTCCCGTTACGAAAGCAGTTTATGTGGACCAGCCGATCAGTCCTGCGAACGGTGCTGCCAACCACGCCACGGGCGTGGGGAGCAAAAAGGTTCTGCTTATTTCAGAACTGTTGGCGTATTTTAGAAAAACTTTGGACCCGGGGGGGGATTTTTTCCCAGGGTTGGCCGAGCCTGCCGATTCTGGTATTCAGGCGTAAGGTGAAATTATTCAGTGTTGCGTTCCATAAGTTTCTTATCAAATAACGGTGCAGCTATCGCTCTTGGAAATATGGAAAAATCCGAAATCCGAAGCACGAAATTCGAAACAAAAAGGCAAATCACAATGACCAAAAGTGATAACCAAAACCTTTCATTACAGCGGATAGGCATCTATTTTGGTCATTTGGTCATTTGAATTTGTTTCGAATTTCGTGCTTCAAATTTCGGATTTAGATGGCTTTTAATCTATTATATCAAGGTGATGTTCCAAAACCGCATCCTCGTTCGACAGGATATACGCGCGGTTGGCTTCCATCCTCTGCAGGGCTTCAACAAGAAAAACCCGGGCGACTTTCTGCTTGCGGTCCGCAAAGCAGGCATCCCGACATAACAGGTAGCCCAAAATGGTATCCGTGGCCAGGGACACCAACCGGGCGGCGTGAAATTCCTGAAAAGCTTTATCTCGCCTGGTTTTTACATGGTCAATGGCATCCGCGAGCATTTGCCGGCCTTTCCGGGCCTGCTGAAACAGATCTGTCACCGCTGAAAAATCATTCTCAGCTTCACAAAGTTCCAGCCAGTCGGTGGCCACCCCCCCCATAACGCCGCCGATGGCCGCCACGACCTGCAACTGGGTTGTCCCTTCATAGATATTTGTAATGCGGGCATCGCGATAGAGGCGTTCTACTTCAAATTCGCAGGTGTAACCCACACCGCCATGAATCTGAATTGCCCGGTAAGCAACATCATTGGCCAGTTCGCTGGCAAACGCTTTTACAATCGGCGTGAAAAGGGCTGCCAGGCGGGTATACCGTTTGAGTTCATCCTTTAGATCGGCAGTTTTTTCAAGATGTTTTTCCCCCTTTTCTTCAAGGCCTTCTTTGATGTCCACCAGCTTAGACGCTTCATACAAAAGCGACCGGGCCGCTTCGATGCTGGTTTTCATCTGGGTCAGCATTTCGAAGATGGCGGAAAAGCGCCGGATCGGCTGGCCGAACTGGACCCGGTCCCGGGCGTAGCGATCCGCTTCGCGATAGGCGGCCTCGGCAATGCCGACGGCCTGGGCAGCCACACCGGACCGGGCACCGTTCATCAGGGACATGGTGTACTTGACCAGTCCGAACTTCCGGCGTCCCAGCAGTTGGGCCGGTGCGTCGTTGAACTGGAGTTCGCACGTGGGCGAACCGTGGATGCCGAGTTTGTGTTCAATCCGGCGGATTTTGAGATGTTCGTCCCGTTCATAAATAAAGAGCGACAGTCCGCGGCCGCCGGCGGTACCTTCCTCAGACCGGGCCATGACTAGGGAGACATCCGCACAGCCGTTGGTAATGAAGCGTTTCACACCGTTCAAGAACCAGTTCCCGGCCTCATCCTGCCGGGCCTTGAGCATGACAGTCTGCAGGTCAGAGCCCGCATCCGGTTCGGTCAGCGCCATGGCGCCGGATATCTCACCGGAACTGAAGCGGGGCAGAAATTGCTGTTTTTGTTCTTCGGAGCCGAACTTGCAGATCGTATCGGCGATCTCCTGGAGCCCGAACAGGTTCATCAGGGAAGCATCCGCCCGGGATATGATTTCGATGGCCATGGCATAGATGGTTTTCGGAACATTCAGGCCGCCGTATTCCCGGGGCAGCGTAAAGCCCATGAGGTCGGCTTTTCTGAGTCGATCCAGCGACTCAACCGTTCCCGGTGCCAGGCAGACCTCACCGTCGGCAAAGGTAGCCCCGGTCCGATCGACCTCAGCGGCTCGCGGTTTTATGATCCGGCCGGCAATCTCTCCGGCAATATCCAGGATGCGTTGATAATTGTCCAGGGCATCGGCATGGTCCCGCGGCGCTTCTGCAAATTTATCTTTCCCGGAAAAATTGTCTTCTTTAGAAGCCACCACCCGGGCGAGGTCCATATGGTTCAGATGGAACTCGATATCCGGATTATCACGATAAAAATTCTCCACTTCATTCCTCCGTTATAGCGTTTGTAACAACGCTCTTCCGATAGTACCTTTTCCTGATTTTTTCAAAAACAAGACCTTTAAACCCTTAAAAACCTATGCATCGCGCCAAGACGCCAAGACGCAAAGAAAACACAAATATTTAGCGCTACGGTTGCGCCGTTCGGCTTGAAAATCGGCACTACGTGCCCGGCTTCGCCGGTTGATACAACCCCCCCCTAAAACAATCGGGTTCTATGGTTTTACGCACGAAGTGCGCCCCACTTTCTGGTTTTGCCCTTCTTGGCGTCTTGGCGTCTTGGGCCGCGAAGCGGCACTCCCTGTCCTGATTTAGGTTTCTAAGGGAGGTCGCGCGATGCACTGGTTTTGGTTTGCGATCCTGCTTATCAGATTGCCTCAGGGTTTCGCTCGCCACGTCTACAAACGATCTCCTCCGGATTTATAGGCTTTGATCATCTCCGGGAGGACTTTCATCACATCACCGACAATTCCATAATGGGCGATTTCAAAAATCGGCGCATCGGGGTCGCTGTTGATGGCAATGATGCGCATGGATTCACTCATACCGGCCCGGTGCTGAATCTGGCCCGAAATCCCGCAGGCAATGTACAGATTCGGCCTCACAGTGGTCCCGGTCTGACCTACCTGGTGATCCCCCGGCATCAGGCCGGCATCCACCACCGGCCGGGAGGCACCGACTTCCGCGCCGATGGTGGCCGCCAGCTCTTTGACCAGGGCAATGCCTTCGGGGGTGGCGGCCCCCATTCCGGCGGCAACGATGATTCGGGCGGATTTGAGATCCACGTCCTTAATGGTTCGGATGATATCCACCACGCGGGTTGGAAATTCTTCCGGGGGCAGGTCGCACGCTTCTTTTACAATCTGCGCTTTGCGGGCGGGATCAGGCGGGGCCATTTTCATAACCCCTTCGCGCACGGTCGCCATGCTGGGAGAGCTTTCCGGAGAGACGATGGTGGCCACGATATTCCCGCCGAAGGCCGGGCGGATCTGCAGCAGGGTTTTCTCGTAGATTTTCTTTTTGTACTTGTGGCTGCCGATTTTCAGATCGGTACAGTCGGCGGTCAGCCCGCAACGCAGGCTCGAGGCCACCCGGGGGGCAATGTCCCGGCCCTGGGTGGTGGCGCCGAAAAGAACGATCTGGGGCGCCAGTTTTTCAATCTGCCGAACCACCAGTTTGGCGTATGGCACTGAAGTGAAGTGGTGCAGCCGTTCATCTGCGATGTAATAAAGGGTGTCGCAGCCAAAGTGCCCGGGACGCTCGAGTTCAGCGGCCAGACCCTGGCCGAGCACAATGGCCTGAACCTCGCCGCCGGTATCGCCGGCAAGCTCGGTGGCTTTGCAGATGAGTTCGAGGCTGACATCCGCGATGATGCCGTCGTTCTGCTCAAGATAAACCAATACGTTGGTGGTAGAACGCATATATCAAGATCTCCATGTCGATGAATTCTAAAATGCCGAATTCATCGGTTTTAAGTTTTATGTTTTAAGTGTTAGGAAAAATCTTAAAAAACTTAAAACATAAAACATAAGACTTAAAACCGGGCGTCAGCCCAGTATATTATCGTCTATCAATTCTTTCACCAGACAGGCGATGTCTGCCGGTGTATCCGGTATTTTCTTCATGTCGGTTGCTTTCAAGACCACATTTTCCACTTTCTTTACTTTTGTCGGTGATCCGGAAAGACCGCAACGATCGGGATCTGCACCGATGACTTCAATATCCCAGCGGCGAATATGGGAGGGCAGGGCGCAGGTTGCTTCGTTATCGTCACCCAGTTCCAGTTCAGCCTGGCAGTGCAGGCACTCCAGGGATTTTAGCGCCATAACCCGTTTGGCAGAAAACGAACGCGGCTCATTGGCCTGGGATGAAATCGTCATGAGAAGCGGCAGGGCGGCCTGGACCGTCTCCGCGCCGTTTTCTATGGAACGTACCGTCGTAACGGCTTCCGGGGTAAGATCCACGATTTGCGTGGCGCAGGTAACCTGGTTGATATTCAGTTTTTCGGCTATCTGGGGGCCGACCTGGGCAGTATCTCCATCGATGGCCTGGCGACCACAGAAAATCATGTCGAATGTGCCAATCCGGCGGATGGCGCAGGACAGGGCATAGGAAGTTGCCAGAGTGTCGGCACCTGCAAATTTACGATCCGATAATAGGACGGCCTCATCCGCGCCGCGAAAAAGGCACTCTTTCAAAACGGTTTCGGCCGAAGGCGGTCCCATGGACAGCGCGGTCACATGCCCCCCGTACGTTTCCTTAATAGACAGAGCCTCTTCCAGGGCATTCAGGTCTTCAGGGTTGAAAATTGCCGGCAGGGCGGCCCGGTTAACGGTACCGTCTGGTTTCATGGCCTCTCCGGAAATGTTCTTCGTATCCGGAACCTGTTTGACGGTGACAATGATATTGTAGGGCATGAGGTAACCTTAATTTTAGTGTGTTTTAAGTGTTAGGTTTTAAGTTTTAAGTATATGTACAGTAGCTTTTGTTCTTATCCTAAGACCTAAAACTTAAGACTTAAAACAGCGGGCCTCCAACTCTTCAACTGGTCGGGGGACGAATCCATCTGCACCGGGCGGCAAGGACACACCTTGATTTCGCAGCTGCCCGGCCCGCAGGACCACACACGCGCCGTAAAGGAGATTTAACCCCACGGTTACCGTTTCACGGTTTGCCTGCTCCTCCAGGAAAGTTCCCCGCACCCACTCATTGAAGGCACCCATGGCCGGTCCGCACCAGATCTGGTAGTCAAGCTGGCGGTCGGCCTCGCCGGTGACGGACCAGCGCGAAGATCTGCCCAGATAGCTGCGGAACACCAGCGCCATCTTGTGCCGCGGGTCCCTTTCCGCCCGTTCGATTTGGGACGGGTCCCGCTGTTCAAAAAAGGCCCGGGTCTGCTGCCACTCCTGTTCGAAGCTGGACCGGAAGAAGTCCCGTTCCAGCAGGGTCCGCTGGGTTTCCGGGATTTCCAGGTAATCGCCATAGGTCCGGTAGAAGTCGTAGAGTTTGGCGGCCCGGACTGAAAACATGGTGCCCCTTTTAAGCACCTGGACTTTGACGCCCATTTCGAACATATCCGCGGCCGGGGCCATGACCACATCGGCCTGGCCGGCTTCGCAGAGCATCCGTCGCACGATGTCGGAGGTGCCGGATTCAATGCAGGCCTGGTTGATGGTGCCGGTGAGAACGTAGGCCGCCCCCATGGCAAAAGCGGCGGCTGCGGATTCCGGGGTTGCGATGCCCCCGCCGAGGCCGACCACCAGCGGGTGTGGATAGCTGTATTTGTCAGCCATACGGTTTTTCAGGGCGACAATGGTCGGGAAAAGGGCCAGGGCCGGGCGGTTGTCGGTGTGGCCGCCGGAATCGGCCTCGGCGGTTATCACTTCCGCCATGGGTACCCGGGCGGCCAGGTCAGCCTCTTCGCTGGAAATTTTACCCTGGGAGACCAGCTGGGTGAGCAGCTTGGCCGGTGGCGGGGAGAAAAACTTTTCCGCAATTTCCACCCTGGAAATTTTGGCAAAAATCCGGTTGGGACAGACAATGCGCCCGTCAGGATTGCGATGGATACCCGTTACCCGGTACTGAACCAGGGGCAGGGTCATGCGCAAGTAGGCCGAGGCGCTGACCAGGGTGACCCCTTTTCGCAGATAAAGATCCACGATTCCCTGTTCAAGGGCAGGATCATTGGGACTGTGGATCAGGTTGGAACCAAAAGGAACACCACCCGGTACAGTCTGCAGGCGGCCTATGGCGTTTTCGACTGTTGCCGGATCAAGTCCGGCCGAGCCGAAAAAGCCGAGCATGCCGGCTTTGCCGGCTGCCACCACCATTTCAACCGAGGTGATGCCGTTGGCCATGGCGCCGGCAATGTAAGCGTATTTCAAGCCATATTGTCTCTTGAAATAGGAATCACCCAGGTCCGTGGGTGTCAGCGGCGGCACGTAGCCGACCAGGGGCAAAGCGGACTCGCCGGACGGTAGCGCGGTACCCAGGCTGGCGTTACCGCTGGTGGTTGTCGCGACCGTTCCATCCTTTTTTTCCACAACGAACAGGGGATCGTCCAGCCGGTGGAAAAGTTTTACCGGATCTTCTTTTTCAGAGACGAGGGATTGTGGATCGCCGGACCAGCTACCCAGGGCCTCTTTTGCTTTTTCGGTGGACGACAAGACTATAGACTCCTGATAGAGCGTTTATAGAGAAACTGTTTCGTTTAAGATCGTTGTGTATTGCATGGGTCTGCAATCTATCTATACAAACAGATTAAATCAAACGCTCTATGAATTTTCATTTTGTGCAAGGCTTTTGTTTAACAAAACAAGAAACCATGATCCAATCACATAGCAGACCCAAATGAAAAACTTTCTATAACGTTTGCACCTGTATGAATAAATCTCAGGAAAAGTTGCAAAAGAACCCAAAAGCTGGCTCTGGCCGAAAGCAAATTCCTGCAAACGCTATATTTTGAACCGCGTTAGATAATCCAATTTTGAAAAGCTGTCAACTGTCGACGTGTTTGCTACAGGCAGCTTCAGTGTTACGTAAACGTTAAGAATTACGTCAAAAACAGAACGCCGGCATACTCACATCGGCTGGTTTCTCGTGAAATCCAGAAGTCTTTGTGATGCCGGCAAAACATGTTGAAGTGACTCAAGTGATCTAAAGCCCGCCCTGGTGCGACTGTAATATTTGTAGTGATGGCAGGCAAATTATTCCCACCCTTGCTTTATCGCCAACAGTATCGGTAATCGGTCTGGGCCAGGGTTAAGGTATTCTGCCAATTATACCGATTTTTATAAATACGTTCCGTTATCTTGTCACTCTGAGCACAGCGAAGAGTCCCCCGCATGCCAAGGTTATCTTTCATCGTAGGGATTCTTCGTCGCCTGTCGGGCGTAGCTTCCAGCGAAGCCTGATTTCACTCCTCAGAATGACAGGATAAACCAATCTGAACATATTTATGGAAATTGTTATTAACCTTACCCGCGCGGGTGAAACTTGTCATGGATTTCCCTGAGTCTTTCCGTAGCCACATGGGTGTAGATCTGGGTTGTGGTGATGTCCACGTGCCCCAGCATTACCTGCACGGACCTGAGGTCGGCCCCTCCCTCGAGAAGATGAGTGGCGAAGCTGTGACGGAGGCTGTGGGGGGATATCTTCTTTTTGAGTCCGGCTTCCAGGGCGTATTTGCGCAGGAGCTTCCAGAATCCCTGGCGGGTCATGGGTTTACCGGCCCGGGCCACAAACAGGTAGGGACTGGTCAGGTCGGCTTTCAACAATTTGGGGCGGCCGGTTTCAAGGTATGCCCGCAGGGCGTTCATGGCCCCTGACCCCATGGGAACGATGCGTTCCTTGGAGCCTTTGCCGAAAACCCGGACAAAGCCTGCCTCCAGGTTGATATCCAGAATTTTCAGGTTGATCAACTCCGAGACCCGCAAACCCGATGCGTACAAGAGCTCGAGCATGGCCGTGTTCCTGAGACCGCGCGGCGTGTCTGTCCCCGGTGTTTCAAGCAGGCTCACTATCTCTTGCGCCGAAAGCACTTCCGGAAGCTTCAGGCCGCTTTTGGGCAGATCGATTGTCCGGGAGGGATCTGAACGGATCACTTTTTCCTGGACCAGGAACCGGTAAAATCCCCTTATGGCCACCAGGTGGCGGGCCCGGGAGCGGGCCCCGAGTCCTTTGGCTTTCATGTCTATAAGGTGCTTCAGGATCAAGGCGGTATCATGTTCACCGACGTTCTCAACAGCTTCCTGTTGCATAAACTCAAAATAGCGGCCAAGGTCACGGCTGTAGGCATCCAGAGTTTTATTACCGAGCCCCTTTTCAACCAGGAGGTAGTTTAAATATTGATCGGCGAGGAATTCGAGTTGATGCACTTAAACTCCTACTTGTTAAGGTATAGATGGTTCAATTAGTGTTAGGTTTTATGTTTTAAGTGTTAAGACAAAACCGAAGACCAAAGCCCAGACCTGAAACATGGACCTTAAAACCCGATGAATTCGTAAAAAGTGCCAAAGCCCGTCACTCCGGCGAAGGCCGGAGTCCAGAAGTGTTTGAAATCACTGGATCCCGGCCTTCGCCGGGATGACAAAATAGGGCAAATTCGATTTTTTACGAATTCATCGATCTTGAACCTTTGAATCCATATTAGAATTCCATGAATTCTAATCGATTAAGCACTTCGGCCCCGTCCGGTCGGACGACCACCTGGTTCTCCAGGCGGATGCCGCCCCATTCAGGCAGATAGATGCCGGGTTCCACGGTGACGATCATGCCCGCTTTCAGCGTTTCATCGCGGAGGGTATTCAACCGGGGGGCTTCATGGACGGCCAGTCCGGTACCGTGCCCGAGACCGTGGGCGAATTTTCCTTCGAATTCAGTCCCGTCAATGAATTCCCGGGCGGCTGCATCCACAGCCATGGAACTGACGCCGTCTCTGATCTCGGCGATAGCCCGCTGCTGGGCTTCAAGCACGGTTTCGTAGACTTTTTTAAACTGCCCGGTCGGTTTTCCCAAGACCACCGTGCGGGTCGTATCCGAGCAATAATGCCCGGCAAAAACGCCCCAGTCGAAAAGGAGCGGTTCGCCTTCCCGGAATTCTTTATCGCCCGGTATGGCGTGGGGCAGGGCGCTGTTGCGGCCCGTTGCACAGATGATTGGAAAACTCAGGCCGTCGCCGCCTTTTTCCCGGACAGCGATTTCCAGTTTCCAGGCACCTTCCGCTTCCGTCATCCCCGGTGTAAGTTCAGCCACGACGGCCTCGAAGGCATCTTCGGCGATGGCCAGCGCCTTGCGGGTGGCTTCGATCTCGTCATCGGTTTTGATCACCCGCAGGTTTTCAACAATATCCTCAACCGGCACCAGGGTTGTGGTCAGGTCGGCCGACAGAAGGGCTGCTTTCATCTTGTTGTACTGCAGGCAGGCAAGGCGCACACTCTCAAACCCCATTCGACGTGAACCGAGGCGCTTTACAATGTCAGGAAGTTCCTGGGACAGCCCTTTTTTATAGCAGACAATATCATACAGCGGGGCTTCCAGTTCGGCCTGGGTGTCAAAGCGGGGATCGGTGGCCAGGATCAGGTCATCCCGGGTGATAAACAGGGCGCCCGCGGTTTCGTCGAACTGACTGTCTTCACCGGTGTAACCGCTAAGGTAGAACCGGTTTTCAGCCACAAGAACCATGAATGTATCAATTTCGGCAGCGACCAGTGCTTTCCGGACGTTTTCGATGCGGTGCTCCAGGACGTTTTTCAAAGATACCTCCGATTGTGCGTTGAATCATGCAGGATCATTTCAGCAATTGTCAATGAAGCTATCGTGCAAGTCAAGAGCCATATTTTCCCCCTGCCGTCCGCGTGCCTTATGAATTAAAACGCCCCTCCCTCGACGGGAGGGGCCGGGGGAGGGTGACGAGCCCGTGAAGCAAGTTTTGCGACTAACATCAAGACACCCCCGACAGCACCCCCACCCGTGCCTCCCTCGTCAAGGGGGAGGAGAAAAATGCCCTCCCCGGCTAATGGGTTGGAACTTAGGGCTGGGAACATGCGCAATTACCAGCTCCGAATGAATTTGAGTCCCGACTTGCGTACCGAAAAATTCTACTTACTCTATGATGTAATAACTGGAAATAAAGCGTAAAGGAGACAATACAATGGAAGAAAAAATATTTACGATAAATAATATTTCCTGTGGACACTGCACCAATTCCATAAAAGGTGAGCTTAGCGATGTCGATGGGGTGGTGGCCGTGGAGGCAGAACCCGGCGCCAAAGCAGTGACCGTCAAATGGGATCCCCCCGTGACCGAGGATCAGATCAGAAATGTTTTGGCCGAGATCAACTATCCGGCTGAATAAATGGTCAAGGTTGACGAATTCGTAAAAAGCCGAATTCATCAGTTTTACGTGTTCGGTCTTAGGTGTTAGGAAAAATAAAACAGCATCAAAACAGATACTTAAAACTTAAGACCTAAAACTTAAAACACTCGTAAAAGTTGTTTTTTGACTTTTTACGAGTTCATCAACCTTGAACCTGAAACCATAAGAAACGTAGGTTGGGTTGAATGTAATGAAACCCAACATCAGCGGCGCTATGTAAGCAAGCGTTGGGTTCGCTCCGCTTAACCCAACCTACGACTAAACGATATTGCACCCCCACCCGGCCTCCCCCGTCAAGGGGGAGGAGAAAAGCTTCCCTCCCCTGGCGGGAGGGATTGAGGGAGGGGGACGTGATGCAACCAGCTATAAGATATGCAAAAAAACATCACCATACCGGTGTCCGGCATGACCTGCGCCAACTGTGCCATGAATATCGAAAGAACCCTGAAGAAACTTCCGGGGATCAACACAGCTGCGGTCAATTTTGCTTCGGAACAGGCCGGCGTGACCTTCGATGATGCGTCTGTCTCTGTCCCGGAGATTGTCGGCGCAATCAACAAGGCGGGCTTTGCGGCCCGCACCTTGTCCACCGAATTTCCCGTCACCGGCATGACCTGCGCCAATTGCGCCCTGAACATCGAAAGAACATTGAAAAGGAAGGTCGCCGGGGTTGTGGATGCGTCGGTCAATTTTGCCAGCGAAAGGGTCCGGGTTGAGTTCCTGCCGTCCGAGACCTCCCTGGACCAGATTGCAGCCGGGATCCAGAAGATCGGATTTGAGGCTATCCTGCCCGAAGAGAATGGTGAAATGGAAGATGCCGAAGCCAGAGCCCGGGCGGCGGAGATTAAATTACAGACCCTGAAATTCATAACCGGGGTTGCGTTCACCCTGCCGCTTTTCGTTCTGAGCATGGCCCGGGATTTTGGAATAACCGGCCCCTGGAGCCATGCGTCCTGGGTAAACTGGCTTTTCTGGGGACTGGCCACGCCGGTCCAGTTTTACACGGGGTGGGATTTTTACACCGGTGCCTGGAAAAGCCTCAAAAATTTCACCGCCAACATGGATGTCCTGGTGGCCATGGGCTCTTCGGTGGCCTATTTTTACTCCCTGGCACTCCTCTTTTTTTCGGTTTCAGGACAACATGTCTATTTTGAAACCTCCGCGGTTATCATCACTCTTATCAAACTCGGCAAGATGCTGGAGTCCCGGACCAAGGGGCGCACCGGCGCGGCCATCCGCAAATTGATGGACCTGAGCCCGAAGACGGCTGTCGTTTTGATTGACGGCGTCGAATCCGAAATCCCCCTGGAAAAAGTGCATGTGGGCGATACGCTGCTCGTCCGGCCTGGCCAGAGTATACCCGTGGACGGCGTGGTCGTTTCCGGCGAATCCGCCGTGGATGAATCCATGCTCACCGGGGAGTCAGTTCCGGTTGATAAACATCCGGATGATCCGGTTGTGGGCGGAACCGTTAACGGTTACGGACTGCTGCAGGTGGAGGCCCGGAAGGTGGGGCGCGAGACAGCCCTGGCCCAGATCATAAAACTGGTCCAGGAGGCCCAGGGCAGTAAGGCGCCTATCCAGGCCCTGGCCGATCGGGTCGCCGCTGTGTTCGTTCCGGTTGTGATCGTGATTGCATTCACCACCTTTGTCATCTGGTGGGCGGTCGGCGGCGAGTTTGTGCCGGCCATGCTGCGCCTGGTGGCGGTCCTGGTGATTGCCTGTCCCTGCGCCCTGGGTCTGGCGACCCCCACCGCCATCATGGCCGGAACCGGCAAGGGCGCGGAGAAGGGGATTCTGTTTAAAAACAGCGCAGCCCTGGAAACAGCATCCCGGCTGCAGGATGTTGTCTTGGACAAGACCGGCACCCTTACCGCGGGCAAACCGGTTGTAACCGATATAGAGGTTGAGGCGGAGGCCCTGGATCCGGCCGAACTGCTTAAAATTGCCGCTTCGGTGGAGGCCGGCTCGGAACACCCCCTGGGAAAAGCCATCGTGGGGGCAGCCGCCCGGAAGGGTGCCGGCAGCTATGGAATTGATAAATTCCGGTCTTACAGCGGCTTGGGAGTTGAAGCGCTCGTTGCCGGGCAACAGATCCGGGTCGGTAAACCCGGCTGGTTCCAGACGATCGACGTGGACCTTGCCGGCATCACCCCGGCAATCGATAAGTTTCAGGCCGACGGCAAGACTGCCATGGTTGTTGCGCGGGACAACGCGGCCATCGGGGTCATTGCCGTGGCGGACACCGTTAAACCCGATTCGGGGAAAGCGATACAGCGCCTTAGGCAACTGGGGCTAATAGTTATGATGATCACCGGCGACAATGAAAAAACGGCCCGGGCGATTGGTGGCCAGGTAGGGGTGGATTCGATTTTGGCTGAAGTCCGGCCGGAGGACAAGTCGGCGAGTGTCAAAGCGCTTCAGGATCAAGGCCGCAAAGTGGCCATGGTGGGGGATGGTATTAACGATGCACCGGCCCTGGCCCAGGCGGACGTGGGCATTGCCATCGGCAGCGGTACGGATGTGGCCATTGAGACCGCCGGCGTCATTCTTTCCGGCGGCAGCCTGATGGGCGTTCCGGCGGCCATCGAGTTAAGCCGGGCCACCTTGCGCACCATTCGCCAGAACCTGTTCTGGGCCTTTTTCTACAATATTATTTTAATCCCGGTCGCTGCCGGGGTTCTGTACCCCGTCGAAGCAGCCCCCGATTTTTTGCGCAGCCTGCACCCTATCTTTGCGGCCCTGGCCATGTCCCTGAGCAGCGTTTCCGTGGTATCTAACAGCCTGAGGCTATACCGGGGGTAGTCGCTTTCTACCTGGTGTTGAGTCCTATAAGTTCCTTGTAAATTATCCGGCAGCAATGGCAGTTTTGTGTAAACTAAAAATACGAATTTCGATATTTGGATTTCGTATTTCCCCGTGAAAAGCCGGGATCTTCGACAGGGGCAACCCAGAGCCTGGTCCTCCGGGCCAGGATGCTTTACTTTACCATATTCTGTATTTCCCGATGATAACCCAGGTAGCGAGTAAGGGTTATGTCATTTTTTCCGTATTTTGGAATCGTCCGTAAAATCTCTTCAAATTGTTCCTCAGCCTCTATTTCCTCTTCAATCGCGACTATATCCTCAGTGATGATGTCCACGAGGCGATCCGCATAAATTATGATCCGTTCTTCCAGGGTATGCAATGTATAGTCTTTAGCCGGGAGATTTAGCTCTACGGCTTCTTCATCAGTAAGACCGCCACGAATATGTTTTTCCATAACTGCATTGATATTATCCGGCAGGTCTAAGGCTTTTCCCATTTCAGCTCCAATTTTGCCATGCTCGATCCCATGGGTTTTAGCTTTACCCAGATCGTGAAACAGTGCCCCGCGCCCGATAAACTCAAAATCCAGGTCGCTGTTTGTGCGATATGCAATTTCAAGCGCCTTTTCAGCAACCTTAACGCTATGGGAGATATCATCTTCAGAGACACCACTGACGCGTAAAGTATTTATATCCTCCGAGGAGATAGAGTATTTTGGGCCGCCAATTGTTGCCATACTATTGTGCTCCTTATTTGTTTCAAGTGATCGCGAAAGCTGGAAAGCTTCGGCGTTTTGGGCTTTAAGGTTTCTGCGTTAGCCAGTAATGCATGCCCTTACCCTGCATTACTGGCTACATCGAGCCTGCACCAGGCATATAAAGCGTCATACACCTCGAACTGTCTTTCGATATTTTCCAAATCATCCGGAAAACGTAGGCTGTATCCCACCGCGATTGCCTCGAAACCGTACGCCAGGGGGTCAGCATCAGGGTTGTTTGTGTCTGCGGCATTAATTACTTTAGCCATTCGCAGCAGGGCTGCATCCGTCAATTCGTAGTCCGCAATAATTGCATCAAATGTGCAACCGTTTTCACGATGATGAAGTTCGGCTCCAGGTGTATCAAAGGGAATTGCGCCAGTCTGCTCCGCGATTTCCATCACTTTGCTTTTGGGTGCGAACATAAATTCGGATTCAGAATCAATAAACCGGGTAATCAGCCAGGGGCATGCCACACGGTCAACGTGAACATGCGATCGGGTAATCCATTTCATTTGTATTCTCCTTACGCGCCGCTGCCAGAACCTATTTCTTGGCTCCAAAATAAGTTAAATTCTTGTCGAGCAGGGCCTGTATATCCTCAATAAAGTGATTGAATTTTCCGTTTAGATCATCTGCAAGGTGCTGGACATATTCCCGGGCAGCCTGTTCGCCATACTTTTCCTTGAACATCTGGAACGTATCCGGAATCTTTGTGATATCGTGGCGCTCGTCCTTGTGTTGCGGATCATCGATCCATTCATGCACTTCGCGATAAGATTGGTTTGTCCGCTGCTTGCTTATTTCAACGTGCTTTTCGATTGATGGCATGGGTCATCTCCTCTATTCTTACTGTTTTGGTCTTATTGTTCTGGTTGGACATTAGTGGCTAACTAACTTCCTTTCTGCCTCCGGAAAAAGGCATACAGATTTTCCATGAGCTGTGCGCCCTGCGTCATCCGTTTTTCATCGTCGGGCTCCGCCGCTGCCAGGCCACTCAACAAAGCGGCGAGTCCTTCCGTTTGGCCGCGATTGTACTTGCTGTCTTTGAGATCGATGTCGTGAATGACCTCGGCAAGGGCGGCAACTCCTGAGTCCTGCAGGTTAAGGCGCCTGGTCATGACTTCAAAAGTGCACAGATCCCCTGCATGCGTGTATTCCCCCTCGAACATGTCAAATCGGATTTCATCCGGGCCGGGGGCGTAGGTATCGGAATCGACATATTTAAACCTGGCGGTTTCATCCACAAAGCGACGGATCAACCAGCCGCAGGCAATGCGGTCCACAAAAATATTCCGGCGCGTTACCCAGACCTTGGCTTTCAGTATATCCAGTCCGTTTGCCGGGGCGACGACATCTGTTACTTTACCGGTTGAACGCACAGCCAGATCCTTTATCAACAGGTTTGCCGTTCCCTTTTCAGGTGCCTTAAAAAAATCGATGGCGGCAATGCTGTCAAACTGCCGCTGTAGTTTTTCCACCTGTGCATGGGCCTTTACCGCCCGATCTTTGTGATCAATATTCCCGGAAGTCCAATCTGCAAGCTGCTGGTTTGCGTCCCGAATTATTTTTTCGTAGTCCGATTTTCGAGCGGACTGAAACAGTGAGATGACTTTTTCGTCGGTCAGCCCCTCCACGAACCGCACTTCGGAAATTGACCCGTCACCACCGCCATCAACGATCTTTTTCAGTGTCCAGCTCAGATCTTCCCGTGATTGCTCTGAAAGGGGCATCACATAGACCGACTGCTTGATGGCCACCGCCCCTATCTGCTGCAGTCTCCGCCATATACTTACCCTGAGGGCGTCCGGTTTGGGGGGAATCTGATGAATCAACACCAGCCATGTGTTCAGTTTTTCAGACAGCATTTTGATTCCTATTCTATTGTTACAATAAATATGTAACAACTGTTACGCAATGTCAAGGGGGGTGTTGAGCAAATGCTAAACAATTATTTAGTATAGCAATAAGTATAGAAATCACTTCATGTTACCGGCCTGAAGCGACAGGGTCGGTCACAGGATGCCGCCCAATTCTGCGACCCGGATATTTTTACAAGGAAGAAAATTTGAATGATTCCTGGTATGGCGAGATAACAACAGTACAGATTGTATCGAAGATCAGTTACAATGTTGGGGAAGGGGCGTCTTTTTGTCGTCAGCAACTAGTAGAAAGTGGTGTTGATAGCTGCCATCAGAAAAAGGACGCCTAAAATCATGATGGCGCTTCCGGAGAGAACGCCAACGACGCGTTCGATACTGGCGGCATAATGTGATGGCAACGTTTTCAGGAGCCCCCTTTTTCCCAGAAGTGTTGCGATAACCACACCTGAAATGGTCGTAGCCATTCCTGCCGAAATCAACAGTGCCAGTAGAAACCCCAGCAGCAGCAGGTCCATGGTGAGGCAAAAGAGCATCACCATCACCACGGCTGGACAGGGGACCAACCCAACTGCAGCAGCCCAGGGCAGCACACCTTTGCCGCTGCCGTGAGTGTGCGCGTCATGAGCCCCATTTTTGTTTGCCGGTGTCAAGAAGAACGACTTGACGTGTTTCACGAGGATCCATAATCCCAGCAGGGTAATGAGGGTAAAACTGATGATTTGAGTGGCGTTTGTTGCGGATGTGAGGGTATCGCTGACGCTGCTCTGGATGATGGCCCGCAGACCCAGAACCCCGACGACGCCGGAGAGTGCATGGATGAGGGCGAAACTGGTTCCGAATAGAACACCCCCCGGGATGCTGGCCCGGTGTGACAAAACGTAACTCATGGCTACGACCTTGCCGTGGCCCGGTCCGGCTGCATGGATCAGGCCGTACAAGAAAGCGATGCCGAAAAGAACGAGCAGGGGGCCTATGCGACCTTCATTTTTAGCTGTCCGGATGAGTTCGGACATCTCCTGTTTCAGTTGGTTCTGCCAGACGATGATCTTTACGAATATTTTGCTTTTGAAAAGGGGTTCCGGGGCTTGATGCTGGATTTCCGGTCTGGAGGTAAACGGGTTGTGCGACCAGGCAGATTGGGCGCCGGTAAACAACAAACAAAGGCAGATCAATAAGAGGAGGCCACCGGTTCTCATTTCGTCCGGAACTCCATGAAGAGTGTCCAGGGGTGGATCATATCGAAATAGATCGTCGTGTCTGGGTCTTCCTTGAGGGAAAATTGTACATTAAAGCTGTCATCGTCGACCAGTATGACCGATGCGTCCCGGGCATAGAAGATAGCAGAGTAATAGGTAGGATCGTAGCTGGCGACGGTCATCTTCTTAACCTGAGATATGGCTGTGACGTGGCAGGGAATCAGGAATTCATAAACCAGTTTTCCGTTGCTTAGGATTGCGTTAAAATTCTGAATGAACTTTACCTGAAAGGGCTTGTCGTTGATCTTGATGAAAGTAAAATAGCTGTGCGCGCCAATGAAGGCAAAGGCTTTTTCTTTTATCCGTTTGACCTCGTTGGCCTCCAGGGTCCCGTTGCGATTGATATCGTGATCCTCGGCGATCATGCTGGCAAACATGTCGTCGAATTTCCAGCGGACCTTGATTCCGGCAACCCCTTTGTCGTCAAACACCACCTGCAAACGCTGGACGATAAAGGTGTGTGGATGCGCCTGCACTGCCGGCAGTCCGGGGGTGAACAGGAACAGGAACAGGGTGCCGGCTATCAGTCTGGTTAACAATCTATACTCTCCACTATAATTAAATTAACTTTGTCAGGTGGCCGCCATATATATCAGGGAGAATGGCAATGGTCAAAAAAAACTTGACAGGCGGTTGAACTCCGGCTATGTGTATACACAACAAAATTAGGACAGCCTAACTAATATAGGGCTTGCCTAACTGGAATGTCTTACGGTTTCCATACTGTTGCAGGGTGGAAAAAGTGAAGGCGCAACTCGAAAGGTTCTGAGAGCGAGTTGCGCCTTTTCTGCTTTACAGTACCCCGATGGAGACGGAGATAAAAATGTAGGCGGAGGTGACATGCTACCACATAAAATGAATGCGTTGCCCAATGGTGACAAATGTTTGTGCTGCGCGAAGAAATCCATTCCCCGGCGCGGCAGCCGGCTCAAATACTGGGAAGTCGACCACTTCTTTAAATGTCCGGTGGTAGGCATGTGCCTGACACCGGCCGAGCAGAAGCAGATCCTGAAAAAGGTGGGCCCGAAAATAAAAAAAATGAGCCCATTCGAACTGCATGAGGTCCTGGTAAGCAGTGCCGAGAGCGAAAATAAGATTTCGCGGCGTATCGATACCCTGCTGAATCGTAAGTTAGGCAAAGCCGCAATGAAGCTGCTCATGCTAAAACCCCGGCTGTTTGTGGAGCATTGCCTGAAATCTTTCAAAGCTGGCGACTATCTACCGGGTTTATGGGCCACGGCCATTAGTCCAGATCTGCCCCTGGAAATGAAAAAGGAGATTTTCGGCGAAATTCACATGACCATGCACTGGAGTGGTGAGGAGAGCATCCGGTTTAAGCGCAAACTGACCCTGCAGGCCGCCGATCTTGAGAAGGCGCACCAGGGTTGCCAGGAAGCTTTACGGATCAAGCGTGAGCAGCTAAAGGCATTAAGGGTGCTCAAGCGGGAAGTGGCCGGTCTTCAATCTGCCCTGGAGGCCACGCAAAATGAAAAAGTAAATATGCAGGACGCCATCACCGAATTAAGCAGTTCGCCGCGCGTAGCGGAACTGGCGCGGGAAAACCGGTACTTGCAGGCCAACCTGCAAAGCGAGCGGGAATTGAATGCCAGGCAACAGCACCAACTGACGCTGTTGGGTGAGGAAAATGGACGACTGTCCAGGGAGCTTGACAACCAGCGGGCGTCCGCCCTGCATTTTAAACAGGAAGCCCGCAGCGCCATGGAAGACTTTTTTGCAGTGAATCGTTGTGACAAGAATTGTCCGTCCTTTGATCTGTGTGAAAAGCGCGTCCTGATTGTGGGCGGTATCACCCGCATGGAATCCCTCTATCGCGAGCTGATCGAGGGAAGCGGGGGCGTATTCGAGTATCACGACGGCTATATGCGCAAGGGCACCCGGGGACTGGAAGGGCGCCTCAAACGGGCCGACGTGGTGCTCTGTCCGGTCAGCTGCAACAGTCACGCAGCTTGTAGTGCAGTCAAGAACCTGGCCAAAAAGCATAGAAAAAAGGTTCACATGCTGGCGAATTTCAGCCTCAATGCGGTGTCGCGTATCCTGGCCGGCGGTAACTCTGCCAGGGGAACGATCAATCCGGGTATCAGTCAAAATTAGGCAACCAAACACGCAAATGATGCCGGATGGTTTCCGGCAGCCAGGAGAAATCATGCAGACGAATTTTAATATTGAAACCCAACAGCGCGATGGCGACCTGCACGTGCAGACACGGGGAGACTTTAACGGCAGCTCTGCTATGCAGCTCATCCATACCCTGCATGAAAAGTACAACGGCCGGGGCAAGGTGTTTATCGAAACGAACCACCTGCGCGAAATCTGCCCATTCGGCTGTCGCACCTTCCAGTGCCGTCTGGACAAACACAAATTGCCGGTGGAGCGGTTGTATTTCAAAGGGCAAAAGGGATTAGAGATGGCCCCGGAAGGAAGCACAGTCATCGCGTCTTCCCATAAAGATGGCTGCGGCTGCAATGGTAATTGCCGCAATTGCCCCTGTTCCAAAAAGGATAAGCAACTGAATAAAAATTATAACGTAGGAGGTGAGGTTTTGCAGCCGGCTAACTTACCTGCGAATTAGGATCTAAGATACTTCTTCCAGGTAACGGTCGTTGCAGCTTTCCATACATGTCCTGCAATCTTTTTCGATAGGAACTTCGGTGCCGCAAAACTTTTCGAAGGCCAGCACCCAGTCCCGGCCTGTGCGTGGGCAGCGGTCAATGAAATTGATGAATTCGACCAGTTTGTCGACAGATTGCTTATCAATGGCGTGCTCCATGCGGCAGGCGGTCTCTTCAGCCTGTGACTGTTCAACCCCCAGGACGCGGATCAGGAAATCTTCCAAAATCCCGTGACGCCGTTTTATTTCCCGGGCAATCTTTTTACCGGCAGGGGTCAGGGTAATGAAGCTGTATGGCTCGTAGTTGATCAGGCCTTTTTCGCCAAGGGCTTTCAGGGCCCCGGTGACCGAGCCGCGCTTGACCCCCATCTTATCGGCTATATCCTTGGCCCGGGCCACTTTCTGCTCTTTTTCGAGCTGCAGGATTATTTCCAGGTAGTCTTCCAGGCTTTCGGAGAGCGGTTGTCCTTTTTTCATATATCCCCCTTTGGCAATCTTTATATAACAATCTAAAATTAATAAGTCAAACAAGACAATAATAGAAATATTGTACAAATATGTTGACAGCTGCAAAAGTAAGGTATACCTAACTTTGCACTTTCCAGAAAACTTAACAGGCGGTTTACAACAAAAGGAGGCAAGCGCGTGGTACGATTAAACCTCAGGCAGATGAAAAAGAACCAGTCAGGCATTATCACCGCGGTAAAAGCGGATGGAGAACTCGGCCGGCGAATTCGGGACATGGGCCTTGTGACCGGGACCCCTGTCAAAATACAGGGACGTGCGCCGCTATATGACCCTGTGGCCCTCAGGCTTTCGGGATATACCCTGACGCTGCGCAACAAGGAAGCAGATTACATCACAGTGGAGGTTGAAGACTAATATGGAAGCGACAATTGCACTCGCCGGAAACCCCAACTCGGGGAAAACAACCCTCTTTAATGCACTGACCGGTGCCAGGCAGCATATCGGCAACTACCCGGGCGTGACTGTGGAGAAAAAAGAGGGGACCTATTTTGACAAGAACAGCAAATTTCACGTGGTCGATCTGCCGGGGACCTATTCCCTGACCGCCTATTCCCTGGAAGAGGTGGTGGCCCGTGATTATATCGTCAATGAAAAACCCAACATGGTGGTCAACATCGTGGATGCCTCCAACCTGGAGCGTAACCTCTACCTCACCCTGCAGTTCATGGAGATGGGGGCTCCGGTTTGTATCTCCTTGAATATGATCGACGTGGCTAAAAACCGGGGCATCGGAATCGATGACCGTCGACTGGCCGATTTGATGGGGGTCCCGGTCGTACCGACGGTTGCCCGGAAAGGCGAAGGTAAGGAAGCCCTCATGGAGGCAGTCGTCGGCAGTATTGATGAGGGTGCCCAGTCCGGCCCGCTCCATATTTCTTATGGGGAAGATATCGACCGGGCCCTGGACGAAATGGAAGCGGTTCTGAAAGACAGCCCTCTGGGGCAAGGCCGCTATCCACGGCGCTGGGTTGCCATGAAGTACCTCGAAAAAGATGAAAAAATCCTTGCGCTTGGTTTCGAAACCGATAGGGCCGCCAATGCCAAGCTTGCCGAAATTGCTGATCGGACCGCCGCACACCTCCAGAAAACCATCGGGGATACCCCGGAGGCCGTCATTGCCGACTATCGCTATGGGTACATCAGATCCGTCATGAAAAATGGCGTTATCACCAAGAAGCCCAACATGGATCGCCTGTTCATGAGCGACCGAATCGATCAGGTGGTCACCAATCGCTTTTTCGGTCCCTTGATCATGATCGGGGTCATCCTGACCCTGTACCAATTTACCTTTACCTACAGTGAAATGCCGGTGGGTTGGGTGGAGAACTTTTTCGGCTGGCTGGGCGAGACTGCGGATGCAGCCCTGCCAGATGGTCTTCTCAAATCACTTGTCATTTCCGGAATTATCGATGGTGTGGGCGGTGTCATGGGATTTGTGCCCCTGATCATGTTCATGTTCCTGGGTATCTCGGTTCTGGAAGATTCCGGCTACCTGGCCCGCGTGGCCTTTATGCTTGATCGTGTCTTCCGGATCTTCGGACTGCACGGCAGCTCCGTCATGGCTTTTATCGTCTCCGGTGGTATCGCAGGCGGGTGCGCGGTGCCTGGGGTCATGGCCACCAGGACCCTGAAATCACCCCGGGAGAGACTGGCAACCCTGCTGACTGTTCCGTTCATGAATTGCGGTGCCAAACTGCCGGTATTCGCCCTGCTTGTGGCCGCCTTCTTTCCCAAGAACGAAGCCACGATGATGTTGATTATCACTCTGATCGCCTGGGGCGGCGCCCTGCTGGTGGCCCGGCTGCTGCGCTCAACCGCCATCAAAGGTGAGTCAACCCCCTTTGTCATGGAACTGCCGCCTTACCGGCTGCCCACCTTCAAAGGGCTGGCGATCCACACCTGGGAACGTACCTGGCAGTACATCAAGAAAGCCGGCACCATCATTCTGGCGGTTTCCGTGATCCTCTGGGCCATGATGAGCTTTCCGGGACTGCCGGAAGAGCGGGGTGCTGTTTATGAAAGCCAACGGACCCACATCCTGAGCAGCGTATCACCGGCCGTCCAGGCAGAGCTTAAAAATGCCGAAGAGAGTGCCGAACTGTCGGCTGCCGCAATGGAAGTCCAGGACGCGCTGCTGACCGTTGATGGACAGGAAGCCGAGGCCGGGCTACGGAATTCAATTGCCGGCCGGATCGGCGGTGTGCTGGAACCCATCAGCAAGTTGGCAGGATTTGATTGGCGCACCAATATCGCCCTGGTGGGCGGGTTTGCCGCCAAGGAAGTCGTGGTTTCCACTTTAGGTACCGCTTATTCTCTGGGTGAAGTCGATCCGGAGGAGACCGGGAGCCTGGGTGACCGGTTGGCCGCCGCACCTGGCTGGAGCCCGGCAGTGGCTTTCGCTTTGATCATTTTCACGATCTTTTACGCACCCTGCTTCGTGGCGGTGGTTTGTATCGCCCGGGAAGCCGGCTCGTGGAAATGGGGCGCTTTTTCGATGATTTTTAATACGGCCCTGGCCTTTACTCTGTCGGTTGTGGCTTATCAAATAGGCAGCGCATTGGGCTTTTAGGGAGAATTATTATGGAAAATCTGATTGTCGGGACAATTGTCGGGCTTGCGGTTTTCTTCTTTGCGCGCGGTCTCTACCGAAGTTTCAAGCCGGAAGAAGACAACGCCTGCGGTTGCGGCTGCAGTGGCTGCGGACAGTCTGCCGCATGCGATCAATTGCCCAAAAGAGAAACGGAGTGTTTGACAGAATGCAAATGAATAAACAGGCCCTGCTTCATGTTCTGAACCAGAGCGTAAAGGACTTGCAGCAGGGCATCGACACCCACTGCTGCCTGGTAAGCTCTCTTCTGGAGGAGCCGGTGGACGAACGCAATTTCAATCGGGTTCTGCAACGCTGCCCTAAACGTTCCAGGGAAGTGGCTCTGGAGCAGGCCATTAAAGAGGCCATTGCGGTCCTGGAAGAGAGCCGCAAGGCCTTCAAGTCCAAAAGGTTGGGCCTGCTGCGCAAACGCCTCACGGATGTATTGGTTGAAACCGCTTAATACCTGCAGGGCTTCTGTCCTGTAAACGGGGAAGGCCATAGAGGTTTTTGGTCTTCACCCCACATTAGAAAAAATAAATAAGGAATGTCTTACGGGCTCCGATAAACGGCGGGGCAAGTGAAGGCGCAACTTAAGGCGTGGAAACACGTTCGGTTGCGCCTTTTTTATTTGTAACAGAAGGACTGAACCATAAACGCTGCAACCAGCTGTAAAACTTCAGTTGTTGCTGTATTGCTGTAGGAAAACAGATAAACCATTTTAAATTATTAGGAGGAGAAAGTGAAGAAAACATGTATTCGTATTTTAATGTCAGCTGTATTGATTCTAACATTTTCAGTGGTCCCCGGCTTTGCCCAGGACGCTGGAAAAGCTGGTGGTGTGACAAGCATGGAAGACCGGATCAAAAAACTGGAAGAGGCCGTTGGTCGGGTGCCGGAAAGCGACAAGTGGTTTGACCGCCTCCAGTTCAGCGGAGTGGTCGAAGTGGAAGCCGGTCACCTGAACACCGATTTCGACAACGCGGCCACCGATGATACGTCCGAGAGCGATGTCGATCTGGCCACCGTCGAACTGGGTCTGGATGCCAATATTGCCAAGCACGTGAGCGGGCATGTCCTGTTCAAGTACGAAACCGACACGGATGTGTTCGTGGATGAAGGTTTCATCACGCTGGTGGGATCGGAAAGTTTTCCGGCCTACCTGATCGCTGGGCGGCAGTACATTCCGTTCGGCAACTTCGACAGCCACTTTTTAAGCGATCCCATGACCCTGGACCTGGGCGAGACCATTGAGGGCGCGGTCGTGGCCGGCTACAGATTCGGCGGCGGCATGTTCGATCTCTCTTTGGGTGTTTTCAACGGCAACGGCAGTGCGCCCAAATTTAACGAAGATTCCACAATCTCCAACTATATGGCCAGTTTCTCGGGCGAGCCCATCGAAGGCCTGGTGTTCGGTGCGGCCTATACCTCGAACATCGCAGCGGCCGGCGGTCTGGCCGACAACCTGACCATGGACCGGGACCTGGACGGTAACGCCGATTTGAATGACTATGTCGGCGGCTGGAGCGCGTTTGTCTCCTATACGTTCATGAATTTCAAGGTGATCGGTGAATACGTCACGGCTGCCGATGAATTTGAGGTCGGTGAAGTCTTCGATGCCAACGGGATCGATACCAAGAAGAAGCAGCCCTCGGCGTGGAACGCGGAGATCGGCTACGCCATTACCGATGCCTGGGAAGTGGCCGGCCGCTACGAAGCTTCGACCGACACGGACGCGGATATCGGCACGGGTGACGGTTTTGCCGAAAACCGATATGGGGCGGTGGTAAACTGGGGCGTATTCGATGCCACCAACCTGGCCCTCGAGTACATGCGTGCCAATTACCTGGATGATTTCAAAACCGAGGACGCGCTGACACTGCAGTTGGCGGTAGAATTCTAAAAGAAAATGTACTGATACCCCGGGGCAATCCAAAATTAACTGCCCCGGGATATTGTATATTGCATTGACAAACAGACCCAATGCTTATACTACCACACCATTCAAGGTGCCGCTGGGCATAATAGGGAATCCCGTGTAAATCGGGAACGGTCCCGCCGCTGTAACCTCTTCCGGCATACATAAAAGCCGGGAACCTGATCGGTAACCAAGCCACTGTAACGGATGACCGTTATGGGAAGGCCGCCGGCAGGGGAGGGAGTCAGAAGACCTGCCTTGGAAAAAAAGACCCTGCCATTGAGGATAACCTCAGGCAATGGTCACATACCTGGTCTCTGCGGCGAACGGCGGTCAGGGTAAATGCAAGGGCCAAGAAAACTGGGTGCAGCCCTTCAAGCCGATACGGCTTGAAGGGCTTTTGTTTTTTGTGCCGCTGATACCGGCAGCGGCAGCCGCATCCTGATACAAGAGAGGTGGCTCTCTCTTCCGGCGGACCTCCCGATTCTGTCTCCTTCGGGAGGGCCGCCAGCTTCTTTGCCCCGCTGCTTACCCACCGCCGTCGCCTCGGAAACCGTTTTTTAACTGCTGCAGACAATTAGAAAACTGCCTGCATGGGAAAAAGGGAGGAAATCATGGTTCAACTTTACGCAGTGGGTGAGGATCAGGCTCAAAATGGCATGGAACCGATTTACGTAATTACCGACGGCAAGCTGTACCGGACCGTCAACCACAATCAGGGCTGGTCTGCGGACCCGGACTATGAAATGCATGCTGACGGGTGTCTCTATCGGACCCGGCATCACCCGCGCGGCACCAGCGGGAAGCCGGATTATGAATTCAGGCAGGATCGATTGATCTACCGTACCAGCCACCATCCGGACGGCGATCTGGATCAACCCGTGTTTGCCGTGTATGATTAATAGTTAGTGTCCATCCGTAAAACCAGGATTTCAGGATGGAGCCATTGGCGCTTAGCAGTTAGCAATTAGGTGATGCCCTGTGTTTTAACCGGTTTATCTAATACCTGATGGCCAAAAGCTAACACCTTTCAACCATGGTTTTCAATCATGGATGGACACTAGTTAAAATTTGACAGATTACCGCTGCATGGCCTAAACTTTATTCGCTTCTACTAGGGCCTGAATCGTAAATAAATAGAAACGGATACGGACAATATGGCCAATCAGGACAGCCTCATGGACGAAAGTGAGCTCTATAGTCTCATAAAGGAAAATGAGAAGCGCTTTCGCCAGATCGTGAAGTACATGCCGGTGATGATCTGGGTTTTTGACGCCCGGGGAGTGCTGGTATTCTGGAACAACGAGAGTGAAAATATAACCGGTTTCAGCTCAGCAGAGATGGTGGGGGCCGGCAGCGGACTGGCGAAAATATGCACCGACAGCGACGGGCCGAATTGCGTTGGCATTGACACGTCTAAACCAATCGGGCAAATCACCAGAGGTGAGATGCATATTATCTGCAAAGACGAAACCCGCAAGACCATATCGTGGTCAAACGTCCGCCGGGCGTTTCCGATCCCGGATTGGCACTCCTGGATCCTGGCGATGGATGTGACCGAGCACAAGAAGGCCGAGAATATCAATCGCGCCCTTTTTCAAATATCCAACGCTGTCAACCAGACGCGCAATCTGGATGAGCTCTATGGCTCTATCCACACGGCCTTGAAAAAGGTCATGGACCTGCCGAATTTTTATATTGCCATCCATGACCGGGAAAAGGACCGGATAATTTTCCCTTACAACCAGGACGAGGTAGACGGAAAATACCCGCCCATAAAAGATGTCAGCCGGACAGCCTCTCTGACGGGTGAAATTATCCGGACCGGAAACCCCCTTTTCGTCAATCGGCAACAGATTCTAAAGCGGTTGGATGCGGCTGAAAGAGAAGAGATCGGCACCCCGGCGGAAGGCTTGCTGGGGGTGCCGCTGAAAGTGGGAGATGACGTCATCGGCGCCATGGCTATCCAGAGCTATACAGATCCCGGGTTCGTGGACAAGGCGGATATGGATCTCTTCATGGCGGTATCGGAACAGGTGGCCACGGCCATCGAAAAGAAGAGGAACAGCGACGCCCTGGTAAAAGCGTACCACTCGATGGAAGAAAGCGTCAGGGAAAGAACCAAAGCCCTGGAAGCGGTCAATACGAAGCTGCATGAGGAAAATGAAGAGCGTCTGTTTTTGCAGGACCGGCTCATAAGATCGGAAAGAATGGCAGCCACCGGCCAACTGGCGGCATCCATCGCTCATGAGATTAATTCGCCGCTGCAGGGAATCTCGTCTTTACTGGCTGCCATTAAAAGGGCTGGATACCAGGATGAAAAGTTGCTCAGGAATATCGACCTGATTGAAGATGCTTTTGACCGGATCGGCAGCACGGTCAGGAACCTCATGGACCTGAACCGGCCCGGCAAGGAGAAAAAACAGCCGGTAAACATGAACCGGGTTGTGGAAAACACCGCGTCCCTGATCAAGAATTATTTAAAGTTGAAAAGGATTCACATCGAAACGGATCTTTCCCCGGGCCTGCCTTCTGTCAACGCGTCTCCGCAGCAGATGGGGCAGGTGCTGATGAACCTTATCAACAATTCGGTTGAGGCGATCCTGAGCGTTTCCCGGCCAGCCGTTTCCCTGAAAGACCTGCCGGCCTACCAGGGCATTATCCAAATAGGGACGGCCGTTGAAAAGGAGATGATCGTCATAACGGTATCCGACGATGGACCCGGGCTCAAGCAAGCCGATGCCGACAAGGTGTTCGATCCTTTTTTTACCCGGAAAAAAACAATGGGGATGGGCGTTGGTCTCTCAATATGTTATGGCATTGTCGAAGATCACCACGGGTCCATAGAATTTAACCCGGCATCGGAAGAAGGCGCGGAATTCATTGTCTCCCTGCCACTGAGAGCCGGGCAGGGAGAGGGCGTATGAAAGGGTATGTACAGGTTTATACCGGTGACGGCAAGGGGAAGACCACGGCAAGCCTGGGCTTGAGCCTCCGGGCGGCCGGGGCCGGCCTGCGGGTTTATATCGCCCAGTTTATGAAATCCGGGGATTACAGTGAAATCAAGGCTCTCAAGCGGTTTGAGGACCTGATTCGCATTGAGCAGTTCGGGCTCGGGCAATTTATCAAGGGACGGCCGTCCGCAGCGGACATCCAGGCCGGCGCGGCTGGCATTGCGAAGATAAAACAGGTGCTCGCCGAAGGGCGACACGATGTTGTCATCGTGGAAGAGGGCAACACCGCCGCCGCCTGTGGTGTATTTCCCGTGGAAACCCTGCTGGACCTTATAAAAAACCGGCCGGAAGCCGTCGAGCTGGTTATCACCGGACGGGGTGCGGCTCCTGAAGTTATGGCCCAGGCAGACCTGGTTACCGAGATGCTGGCTGTCAAACACTATTATGAACAGGGGGTCGTAGCCAGGGTTGGAATTGAAAAGTAAAGATACGCCGGAAACCCCATGTATAGCTGTATTCGGCACCGGGTCGGATGTGGGTAAAAGTGTTGTGGCCACCGCGCTCTGCCGGGTCTTAAAGGAAGACGGCTTAAAGGTCGCGCCTTACAAGGCTCAAAACATGTCGAACAATTCCGGCGTGACGCCTGAAGGTTTGGAAATGGGCCGGGCCCAGATCGTCCAGGCCGAAGCCGCCGGCCTGACGCCGGCGGTGGACATGAATCCCATCCTGCTCAAACCCACCAGCGACATCGGCGCCCAGGTGGTGCTCCTGGGAAAGGTGCATAAAAACAGCACAGCCAGCGAATACCATCTCGGCAAGGAAGCGCTGTTTTCCGCGGCCTGCCGATCGCTTGACCGGCTCAAAGCCGCCCATGACCTGGTCGTGATAGAAGGCGCGGGTTCGTGCGCGGAAGTCAACCTCATGGCCCATGATATTGTGAATATGCGTATGGCGCAATATGCCCGCGCACCGGTTATCCTGGTGGCGGACATCCACAAAGGCGGCGTTTTCGCCCAGATCGTCGGAACCCTGGCATGCCTTCCCGGCCACCTGAAAAAATATATCGCGGGATTTATCATCAACCGGTTCAGGGGGGATATTTCGCTTTTTAAAGCTGGCGTGGACTGGATTGAAGAAAGAACCGGCAAACCGGTCTTCGGTGTTCTGCCGTGGTATGATCACATCCGGATTGAGGCGGAGGATTCAGTCGTCATTGAAAAACCCGTCAGTGCACTCCCCATTAAGGATAAGACGTCGGCCATAGCGGTAGTCCGGATTCCGCACATATCGAATTTTACGGATTTTGATGCCCTGGCCGCGATAAACGGGCTTAGCTTGCATTTCATCGAGGACCCGGTTACCCTCAATCGCTTTTCCGCGGTGATCTTGCCCGGTTCAAAAAACACCCGGTTTGACCTGGACTGGCTGCACACCAGCGGCTGGAAACGACAACTGGCGGACTATGGCGAACAGGGTGGGCATATCCTGGGCGTGTGCGGCGGCTACCAGATGATGGGCACGGTCGTGAAAGATCCCGGCGGACTGGAGGGCAAGCCCGGTCAAACACCGGGACTCAACCTGCTGCCGGTGGAAACGGAGCTGAAAGCACCCAAAACAACTACCCTGACGGGGTTTGCCTGGGAGGGGGAAACCGGCAGCGGTTATGAGATCCATATGGGCGCAACTGTCCGTTCAGGTGGCCGGTCACTTTTCGACATTACTTCCAAAAACGGTGTAGCGGCCACGGGCCGGGAGGGCTGTGTGGCCGACCACAACCGGTACATGGGCACCTATATCCACGGTCTTTTTGACTCTGCCGGCATCACCCGGCGCTGGCTGGCTTTAATAGGACTGGCGGGTTTAAGCGTGGCTAACGACTGCGGCCTGCCGGCCAGACAAAAAGAATACGGAAAGCTTGCCAGGCATTTCAGAAAGTACATCGATATGGAGAAAGTTAAAGAACTCGCCCAAAAGAAGGTGAATTGATGGAGACGACTTTCGTGATCGGCGGCTGCCGCAGCGGTAAAAGCAGTCACGCCCAATCCCTGGCGGAGAAAGTGCCCGGACAAAAACTCTATGTCGCCACCTGTGTCCCTATGGACGCTGAGATGCGCGCCCGGGCCGAGCAGCATCAACAGCAGCGTGGGGCTGATTGGGAGACCCTGGAAGAACCGGTACAGCTAGGCGCGGCCATCCAGTCCAATTGTGAAAAGTACGGGGTCATCCTGGTGGATTGCCTGACATTGTGGACATCCAACATCCTGCTTTCCAGCGCTGGAAAGCCAGGCCTGGAAAAAGAGTGTGCGGCCTTGATGGACAGTCTGACGGGGCCCGGTTGCCCGGTGATCCTGGTTTCCAATGAAGTGGGGACGGGCATCGTACCCGAAAATGAACTGGCCCGGCTCTACCGGGATGAAGCCGGTCGGGTTAACCAGCAGGTCGCAAAGGCTGCGGATCAGGTTATCTGGATGGTGGCGGGGATACCGGTTGAGATTAAAGGAAACTAATTATCCGTCTAGTAAGCTTGCTATCCAAAGTCGCTGCCATTGTATCGACTTTGGGTGTGGCAAAATTCGAAATTCGAATATCGAAATCCGAAACAAAAAGGCAAATCATAATGACCAAAAACTCAAATACCCAGTCATTGCAAGGGCATGCATTTGTTTTTGTCATTTGAATTTTGGATTTGTTTCGGATTTCGATATTCGAATTTCGGAATTAGAAAATTCCATTCGCCCAAAATGTCGCTGCAATTATAATAAGTAATTTCATGAAATCAAAAAAGGTGAAAAATTTTTGTGAGAATTTCCTGGCAGCGATCCAATTCATCACCATCCTGCCGGCCGGCAAAACCCCCCGTTACAAACCCCGGGAGATGATCGCTTACTTCCCGCTGACGGGATTGTTGATCGGGATATTGCTGGCCCTTTTCGATGCCCTCGTCAGCCGGGCCTGGTCCCCGGCTGTTGCGGCAGTCCTGGATACCGTCCTGCTGGCGGTCCTGACCGGCGCACTGCACCTTGACGGCCTGGGCGATACCGCCGACGGCCTGCTGGGCCATCGACCACGCGAAAAAGCGCTGGAGATCATGAAGGACAGCCGCATCGGGGCCATGGGGCTGGTGGCCGTCATCGCCTGCCTGGCGATGAAAGGGGCCGGTATCAGCGGGATTACCGAAAATCGTTTTTTGTTTCTGCTGCTGGTCCCTGCCTGGGCCCGAGCGGGCATGCTTTTCGGTATAAAGGTCCTGCCCTATGGGCGGCCGGAGGGCGGCACCGGCCACGCATTGTTTAATGAACCGCTCCAATGGATCGATTTCAGGTGGCTGCTGCCCCTTCTGATTTTAACCCTTGTCACCGGCCGGTCGGGGATTGGCCTGCTGCTGACGTTTTTCATCCTGACAACCGTTCTGATCGGTTATTTTGGAAAACGCATGGGGTGTATCACCGGCGATATGCTGGGCTGTATGACGGAAGTGCTCGAAGTCGGCCTTTTTCTGGCGGTATCAACAGGGTGACAAGATGATCAATGGACATGGCGGCAATATCTACGAACTGGCCCGGACACAGGGTTGTGATCCGACTGATATCACTGACATGAGCAGCAATGTCAACCCGTGCGGGACACTGCCGGGGATAAAGGCGCACCTGGCGCAGAGAATCGCAGCAATCGAATCGCTGCCTGAGGTTGATGCCGGGACGATCACCGGGCTGTTTGCCCGCCATTATGGTGTTGGTCCGGAAAATGTCACCCCTGGAAACGGCTCAACTCAGCTACTCTACGCCCTTCCGCGGGCCCTGGGTACCCGCAAGGCATTGATTGTCGGGCCTACTTACGCCGATTACGCCAGCGCCTGCCGGCAGCAGGGCATTACCCCCGATTTCCTGATTGCCGCAGAGGCAGACGGGTTCAGACCGGATCTTGAACGCCTGGCATCCCTGGCCGGGCGGTATGATACGGTATTCATCTGTAATCCGAACAATCCCACCGGGGTCATGTCATCCCCGTTTTCACTGTCCGGACTTTTTACTGCCTGCCCGGATACCGTCTTTTGTGTCGACGAATCCTATCTGCCGTTTGCTGATAAATCTGAACAAACGTCACTGCATCATTATGGAGACCTGCCCAACGTGGTCCGGATGACCTCCCTGTCCAAAATTTTTAAAATCCCCGGTTTGCGTATCGGGTTTGCCATTGCCCGGGCCGAATTGATTGCCCGACTGAAGAATTTTGCCATGCCCTGGAGCGTCAACAGCCTGGCCTGCGATGCGGTGGCCTACATCTTTCAGAACAGCGCCAGGGCAGATCGGTTTATAGGGAAGACCCGGGAATTTCTGACACGCGAACGGGAAGCCATCGCGACCCGCTTTAAAGATAGCCCGTACATACACTGGTTTCCGAGTTGTACCTCTTTTATGCTGGGGAGACTCAAAGGGCCGCATACTGCGGCCGGCGTGTGGCGCGCCCTGGCTGACCGACAGATTCTTATTCGCAACTGTTCAAATTTTCTGGGACTTTCCGACAGTTACCTCCGCGTATCCCTGAAGAACAGTGAGGCGAATCAACGTTTCCGTGACATTCTCTCAGAATTTCTGGAAGTGACCTGATGGAAGTTGGCGGGACCCTCATTGCGGCGGCGTTTATACTGGACCTGCTCATCGGCGATCCGGAAGGCTGGCCCCATCCCATTCGCTGGATGGGCCGCGCCATCGAGCGTTTTGAACCTGAATTCAGAAAACTGTCGTCAAACCCGCGGTGGGCCGGAACCCTCTTCGCCTTAAGTATGACCACCGGCACGTTCCTGCTGGCATGGCTGTTTATCTTTCTGGCCTGGTCGTTTCATCCGGTTGCCGGGATCGCCGTGGAGGTGATCCTGCTGTTTTATTGTATCAGTGTCCGTTCCCTGGAAAAAGCGGCTCTGGGTGTCCTGGTCGCCCTGCGGGAAGAGGGCCTGCCCCAGGGCCGGGCAGCCGTGGCCATGATTGTCGGGCGGGAAACAGACGGGTTGGATGAACCGGAAGTAGCCCGGGCAACCGTGGAGACTGTGGCCGAAAATCTGGTGGACGGGGTTTTTTCGCCTCTGTTTTACGCGCTCCTGGGTGGCGCCCCCCTGGCACTGGCTTTTAAAATGGCCAACACCCTGGATTCCATGGTGGGTTATAAAAATGAGAAATACCGGTATTTCGGCACAGCTGCGGCACGGCTCGATGATGTGGCCAACTATCTTCCGGCCCGGCTGTCGGTATTGTTTATATCTGCCGCTGCACAGCTGATCGGCAAAAACGGCAAATCCGCGTTGCGAACTGGTTTTCGTGACGGCTGCAAGCACACCAGCCCCAACGCCGGGTTCCCGGAAGCGGCTTTTGCCGGGGCTCTGGGGGTACGGCTGGGCGGTCCGGGGACGTATCATGGCCGGAAGGTTGAAAAACCGTATCTAGGGGCAGAACACGATCCGGCCGGACCAGATGATATCCAGAGCGCCTGCCGGCTGATGGTTGTCACGAGCCTGCTGTGGATGGCTGCGACTCAAATCATGTCCATAGCCATGATGTTTTAAGTTTTCGACTACCCGTTTTATGTTTTAAGTGTTAGGTGTTAAGACTAAAAGCCTTAAAAAAACAGGGTCTTAAAAAGTAAAACCTAAAACTTGACACGAGCCGCAGCCGTTCCGGGTTTGAATGCTTTTGTGGGAGCGACATTCTGCCTCGATTGATTGATAGTCAATGCCTTATTCGTGACAAAATGATGCTTCCACTTAAAACCGAATGCGTGTTAAAAGAATGGTTCGCTTTTTCTTAACACCTCAACTTTCGGGTTTCAGTTTAAATCGAAATCGAAATCGAAATCGGTATCGAAATCGGTTCTGGAAATGCCGTTTCGACCACGATTTCGATAGCGATTTCGATCCCGATACCGATAATGCCCCTCAACTTTCATGAACCCTGAAAGTTGAGTTAACACTTAAAACGGTTTTATAACTTTGCCTTTTAAAGAAATCATATTCGATAAACCAGATTTCCCTTTCAAGCTCTGCACCACGACCTTCATTTATCCGGCGGACTGGGTAACCAACGCCCGGGCACTGGGGCGCTCTTTTGACGAATTGGAGCTGCTGCTGTTTGAGAGCGGCCGACCGGATAGCCTGCCGACTCCGGAAGCGGTTCGCGAACTTGCCGGTTTGGCCGGCGAACTGGATTTCACCTGGAATGTCCACCTGCCTATTGATATTCATCCGGGCCACCCGGACCGGGAAGTGCGGCAGCAGGCTGTGGACGTCATTAAACGAACGATGGACCTGGCAGCACCACTGGCTCCCACCACCCATACGTTACACCTGCCCGGTATCATGGGACGACCGGATGAAGAGACTGTGCAGCAATGGCAGGGCAATCTGCAGGCCACCCTGGGAGACGTCATTGACACCGGCATTCCCGGCAGCAGTCTGACGATTGAAAACATACCGGATTACCCCCTGGAGATGGCATTGCCGCTGATCGACGCCTTTGGTCTGGAGGTCTGCCTGGATATCGGTCACCTGCTGATCAGCGGGGCCTCCCTTTCAGCGGCATTTGAGAGGTTCAACAAGCGGATTAAGCTTGTGCATATCCACGGGGTCGCGGAAGGCCGTGACCACCGGAGTCTGGACCGGTTGTCGCCAAAATGGCGCCGGGCGCTTTTCAATGAGTTGAAAATGTTTACAGGCGTTGTCTCCCTGGAAGTCTTTTCAAAAAAGCATCTGATGACATCCCTTGAATGCCTTCAGAAAGAATGGGACTGAGCGGTCTTGAATCTTGACAAATTCTGATGACTGTGGTCTTTGTTTGTATCCTCATACAGTACATATTTCTAAATCAAAAAAGCGGACGGAAGGCGATCGGCCCCGTCGCTGCAAAACCTCAGTCCGAAGGTATCAACAACCTTTTTTTTAATGCAGCTATTTAATATTTGAGATCGTTTTTAACTGTTTTTCCCCGGACCATAACAAGGAGGATTGAACATGCAGAATGCAAGCAGGATGTCAAAATGGTTATGGGTATTACTGGTGATAGCCGCTGTGGCCCTGGCCGGATGTCTCGGCCCGCAGCACAAGCCCGGTGAGGTTTTTCCATGTGTCGCGGATGGCAAACTGGATAAAACCATCGCCGACGAGGCGTCCCTGGAGGAATTCTCCTGTGTCTTCAAAAAATGGGAGGGCAGCGACACCTTGCATTTTAAGGTGGCACTGAAAAATGTCAGCAGCGAACCCCAGCGATACAAAGTGAACATTTTCCTGGATAACGGCAAGGCCGTCGGCGGGCTTATCCCGCGCAAAACCAAAAAGGGCCTGGTCCAGCCGGGGCAGACGGCCAGCTTCGTCTACCCGGTCAAAGACATGACCAAGGAGCCCAAGGGCATTACGCTCAACGTCCGGACCATGAGCAAGTAGACACTTCCAACTTATCTGATAGGGAGGTACTCCATATGAAACGTACAACCATTATACTGAGCCTTTGTCTTATATTTATGATGGCAGGTCCGGCGGCGGCCAAGACGACGTTTGTCAGCATCGGCACCGGCGGCACCGGCGGCATTTATTATCCCTACGGCGGCGGCGTTGCCGAAATCTGGTCCAAGTACGTACCGGGTGTCAAGGCCGTGGCGGAGGTGACCGGTGCCAGCGTGGAAAACGTCAAACTGGCCCACAAGGGTGAAACCGTCATCGGTGAGGTCATGGGCGATGTCGCCGTGGCCGGTTTCCAGGGTCTTTCCAAGTTCAAGGGCAAAAAGCATAAGATCCTGGGCATGGCCATCATGTACCCGAACCTGCTGCAGGTGGTCACCCTCAAGAAAAGCGGCATCACCAATATGGAACAGGCCAGGGGGAAAAGCATCAGTACCGGCAGCCCGGGCAGCGGCACCAATTTTATGGCTGAGGCGGTCCTGGGAGCTTTGGGGATTGCCAAGGGGGATTACAAAGACAGCCGGCTTTCATTTACCGAAAGCGCCAATGCCCTGCGGGACGGCAACATAGAGATCGGGACCTGGTCGGTGGGGCCGGGGACCAGTTCCATACTGGATCTGGCCACCACCCATGAGATCAATATTCTCGGTTTTTCCCCGGAGCAGACCCAGAAGATCCTGGCAGCCAATGCCACCTATTCCAGTGTCGACCTGGCCGGCGGCGTTTACCGGGGCGTGGACAAGCCGGTATCCACCATCGGGGTCTGGAATGTCATGATCTGTCAGGCTTCCCTGGATACGGACCTGGTCTACAGCCTGGTGAAAGCGCTTTATGAGAACAATGACTACCTGATGAAAATTCACCCGTCGGCTGGTTACACCACGCCGGAAAATGCGGTGAAATACTGCCCGATTCCGCTGCATCCGGGTACTATCAAGTATCTGAAAGAAAAGGGGATCACGGTTCCCGCCAAGCTGGTGCCTTAATAATAATCAGCGACAACGCTCAGCGTCGCTGGGAAGATCTCGGGCATTTGCTGGTGCGAGGATATTATAGAGTGCTTGGGTGATGATTATTATCGAAGTACAGCGTTCGGTTCTGCATGAAACCGTGAAAGTGCTCCTTGTGGGAGCGGCATTTCAGCCGTCGAAGCCAAAGGCTACTTTGGCGAAGTCTGCATTGCTGCGATATTAATTCGGCGACTAAACAGGCGAAATTCGTCATGCCGGACTTGATCCGGCATCCAGTCCTCAAGCTGGGTTCCGGCCTTCGCCTGAATGACAAAACGTTTAGTATTTAACGCCAGTTTAATAACTTATCACAAGGTCGTGCTGTTCGCGGCAAGATGCTGCTATTTTGCGGGGTTCAGTGAATAGCGGAGAGAGAGGATGACCGGACCGGCGCGTACAACGATGGGGATAATTGCCGGTCTGGTCTTTGCGTTTATAGTGACGACCGCCCGGACCCCGGGGGGCTTGGAATTGAGCGTGGTTCCGGTAAAAGGCGGACCACCGCTGCTGGTCCTGCCCCTGGAAGCCGGAGAACGTTTTACGCTGCACTACATCCATTCCGTGGAAAACGCGCCCATCTGGGAGGAGCACAGTCTGGATGCCACCGGCCGGATCTTCATCGAGGAGGAGCGCTATGAAAAATTCGGCGCCGGAATGGGGCGCATGCCGGGGGTAGGGCGCATGCTCAAAAGGGGCCCCTACGAGGTGATCACGGACATGCATATGCCCACCGGTGATTTTGTTTTGAGGATCGGCAGCCCCGGGGTGGATCACACCATCATCTGGCGCGACACCCGGACCAACCTGTCCGCCATGGCACCCCATACGGCCGTGAAATTTTCCGCGCGCCCGATCAGTCGGTTGCAGAAAATGTGGCGGCAGCTGCAGCCCCATGCGGCTACACCTGCCATGGATTAAGTAAAAGCACGAGCATGCATCGCGCAAAGACGCCAAGGCGCCAAGAAGGGCTAAAACCAACTGTTGTCAGCTGCGCTGAAAGGGCAAAATCAGAGTCCGTTTCGCGCGAAAGCGCGCTAAATATCGCTATTGAATGCCGTTGGGTGCCGGATCTATTCCGGCATGACGGCAAATCGCGAAAAGTAGAGTCTCAAAGGTTTTTCAATGAAAGCATCAACATCGGACGACAGTCGCCCAGATAACAAGCAGCTAACCACGCTGGCCCTGATCACCGCCAAAGTGGTCATGGTCGTGGCGGTGAGTCTGAGCCTCTACCAGCTATACACGGCCGGCATTACCGCCCTGACCGCCCTGATCCAGCGCTCGATTCATCTGGGGGCTATTTTAACCCTGACCTTCCTTTTACGGCCCGCGTTTAAAAAGGTCCGCAAAGACCACCTGAATGTCTGGGTGGTTCTCGACTGGTTGTTGATTGCAGCCGGCCTCTACTGCACCGGTTATATCTGTTTCAACCTGACTGAGATATTCGAACGCCAGGGGGACTGGCTGCCCCAGGACCTGACGGTGAGTATCATCGGCACGCTGCTGGTTTTGGAGGCCTGCCGCCGGGTCATCGGCTATATCATGTCTGGAATCTGCATCGTGGGCATGCTCTACGCCATGTATGGCCCCTATATGCCCGAATTGATCATCCACAAAGGGTACAGCATAGAACGCATTGCCACGACACTCTGGCTGACCACAGAGGGGATTTTCGGACTGCCCATCGGGGTGGCATCCACCTTTGTCTTTGTTTTTGTCCTGTTCGGGGCTTTTCTGGAAGTCACCGGCGGCGGCAGTTTTTTTATAGACCTGGCCTATGCCCTGACCGGCCGTTTTTCCGGCGGGCCGGCCAAGACTTCGGTGGTGGCCTCGGGCTTTATGGGATCTGTTTCCGGCTCCGCCGTGGGCAATGTGGTGGCCACGGGGTCGTTCACCATTCCCATGATGAAAAAAGTGGGGTATCGACCCCACGTTGCCGGGGCCATCGAGGCGGCGGCCTCAACTGGCGGACAGCTCATGCCGCCGATTATGGGGGCCGGTGCCTTTCTCATGGCCGAGTTTACCAACACCAGCTACCTGACCATCATCAAGGTGGCCCTGGTACCGGCCATCATGTACTACGTGACCGTCCTGTTTTTCGTCCATTTTGAAGCCAAGAAATTCGGCCTGGAGGGGCAGCCTAAAGAAAACCTGCCGAAAATTGCCGGCGTTGTCAAGGAGGGCCTGCATTTCATTATCCCCGTCTTGATCCTGATCTACGTCCTGGTGTCAAATTACTCCCCCATGATGGCCGGTTTTGTGGCCGTGGTCAGTACGCTGATGGCAAGCCTGGCGGCCAATGCCGTGAAATGGGCTCTCCAGGGCACGGGGCGCCAACCGGCCGGAAGCTTTGTTCTCAGTGAATCGCGCTTGATTGTCCAGGCCCTCGAACAGGGGGCCAAGAACGCGGTGATGGTGTCGGTAGCTTGTGCCGCGGCTGGTATCATCGTGGGCATGGTCACCCTGACCGGGATGGGCTTGAAGTTTTCCAGCCTGGTGCTTGAGTTGAGCCTGGGGATCAAAGCCCTGGCAATCCTGCTGATCGGGGCCGCTTCGCTGGTTCTCGGCATGGGGTTGCCGGTAACGGCCAGCTATATCGTCCTGGCCACCCTGGCCGGACCGGCCCTGCTGGACATGGGGGTGCCCCTGCTGGTGTCGCACATGATCGTTTTCTGGTATTCCCAGGATGCCAACGTTACCCCGCCGGTGAGTCTGGCCAGTTTTGCCGGAGCCGGCGTGGCCGGGGCCAACCCCATGCGGACGGCGTTCACTTCCTGGAAGCTGGCCAAGGGGCTGTACATCATCCCGATTATCATGGCTTACCGGCCGCTGCTGGGCATGGGCAAGGGTTACGAAATGATGCACTGGGAAGTGGGGTTGACCATGGGGATCACCACCCTGGGTCTGGTGGCCTTTGCCGCGGCCCTTGAGCGCTATCTATTCCGTAAAGCCACCTGGCTGGAAACCACTTTACTGTGGGTGGCAGCAGCCGGCCTTTTCTGGCCCGCTTATTGGGCCGATTTTGGCGGAACGGCCCTGTTCGCAGTGGTCATCATCATGCAAAAACTTACCGGTTTGGAAAAAAACAAGAACGCATCAGGCATGTCGCGATAACGACAGCAGTTGAAGCCGGTCATCTGTCATCTCATTCGCCAGGACCGAAACGCAAAAG